>NZ_JBPEHL010000005.1:0-463740 GCF_051201095.1 Shinella sp. BE166
ACGCTTAAAATCTTCGCTGAAATTCGATTTGCTCATGATGCTCTTCCTGCCTCAAAATTAGGAAAGAAGGCGTCTACAAATCTAGGGGCTATTCAGGCCTCTACACGACCCTGGCCACAAACAAGATCATAGAATGGTCCGTCAGCTTCCATTCGTCGGGTGACGGTAATTGGGCGTTTCAGTCCAATCTGCCCGATGTTTGCGACAATCTCCTTGAAAAGTTTCTTGTTACGATCCCGAGGATTTACGATGACGATCTTATCCAGCGGGATCATTTCAACTTTTTGAGCAGGAACCGCAGGCATTACGCTACCTCCTTCAACAATCGACGAGCCGCCATGGCGTAGAATTGTGAGAGCGTGTCAAAGCGGTACGCGTCGAGGGAAAGCCCGTTGAGCTCGAATAGCCTGACCACTGCGTTTTGCATGTCGAGCAGTGGCAAAAGATAATAGTCATAAACCTGCTGGTTCGATGGGGCCATTCTTACAACAACCGTCAGGTCAGGCTTCAAGGGAGTATCGAGCCGAACTTTCCAACGGAGAGTGCCCGATGCTGTCTCAATACACCTGACAATAACTATTGCGGCAGTGAACTCATCATTAACCGATAGGAGATCGCTGGCCGGATCTTGATGGGCCGACCCGCCAGCCGCCGTCAAGCCCGCTAGTATCTCCGTTACCAAGTCAGGGTACATTCGCCGCAACGCGCGGTTCACCTCCAGGTATCGATAGTCGCGATCAGGTACGAACCCGACGAGAGCGTAGGCCCGCAGAAGGCCTCCAAATCTTGTTCCGAAAGAGCTGCTTGATGGGCACGCTTCAGTCTCGTCGATTATCATCGCGGTCAGGTAGCCGTTGCGCTCGAAGATTTCCGCCAGCTTTTTAAGCATCTCGTCGTCGGTGAAGCGGTCGGAACGGGCATCAATGATCGCCCGTGCAACATCGAAAAGGTCTTGAGAAACGATCGGGGTGAAAGCTCCTTCAGCACGTACCCATTCCTCTTGCGGATTTTTGACATGAACCTGCTTGAGCTTGAAGGACGTCCGACCCCAAACGTTATTCCCGACGTATTTTTCGTTTATTAGGATTTGATGCACGGTGCCCCGGCTCCAAGGCCGGTCCAAATCCGTTCGCAAGCCGTCCCGGTTCAGGATTTCGGCAATTTCAGCTTCGACGGTTGCTTGCCTTACGAACAGATCGTAAATCCGCTGAACGACCAAAATCTCTTCGGTCGGACCCGGTACCAGAATAACTCGGTCGGTCGCGATGCTTTTTTGCTCGCCGCGTTGCAACTCACCTTTTGACATGCCGGTCTGATCCACAAGCATCCGGCGGAGACCGTAGCCGGGGGCGCCTCCCTGCCGATAACCCAGTCGAATAAGGTTAGCCTGCCCAGCCCGAACCTTAACTGACAGTTCCCGACTGTATTCGCCGGCCATCGCGCGCTTCACGGTCTTGATAATCGACGACCCAATGCTACCGTCATTTTCGAACTGCTCGGCGCAATAATGCACTTTGATACCGTGCCGTTTGCAACGTAGCTCGATCTCCGCGGCTTCGTCAGGGTCTTGAAACCGCCCCCACCGACTTACGTCGTAAACAAGGATCGCCTTGAACTTTACGCTTCGGCTTTCGACGTCCGAGATAAGTGTTTGTAAGGCATCTCGGCCGATTAATCGAAGACCGCTTTTTCCTTCGTCTGCATACTGCTGTATGATCTCGAAGTTGTTGCGTTCCGCATATTTCATGATGATGTCGAGCTGATTGTCAGTCGAGTACTTTTGGTGCTCAGTGGACATACGGACGTAAGCCGCTGCTGGAGTGAGCTCTCCCGGTTCAGTGCCTTGTCCGGCGGTCTTTTTCTGGATCCAGTCGATTACCACGCACACCACCATCGGCCAGGACACAACTAGCGGCAAAGCAGAACTATATCAGTTGCGGGAGGAACAATGGTTCCGAAGAGAGGCACAAATGTTCTGCCGGTGGAGTATGGCGCGGCCATTGCCGTTGCCTTGCGCGAAGAGCTCGGCGGCAGCACTAGGGCGATCAAGACGATTGCCAGATGGACGGGAGCGAGTGATAGAGCTGCGAAGTACTGGCTAGCGGGCGAGCGGTGCCCCAACGGTCGGCAATTGATAATCCTTGCTCGTCATTCTGACGCAGTTCTGAAGACGTTCTTGGCACTTGCTGAGCGAGACCTGTTTACGATTTCAGTTGAACTAACTGCGGCGGAAAATGCTCTCACGCGCGCTGCGAAAATCATTGCTGAATTAAAACGGCCCCCGGCTCAAAACTAGCGCATTTCTAGCGCACAAAGAGCTTGACGCCAGTCGATACAAAGGGATATCGACTGCTTCAGCCAATTGAAAATCCGCGTGTCGGTGGTTCAAATCCGCCTCCGGGCACCACTCTAAGCCATTAAAATCATTGAAATTTTAAAAAATTTGAGTCTGTTTGCGCTGACAGACGTTGTTTTACTACGCGTCCTCTGCGCCCTCCACGCACAAGGGTGGACGAAATGCTTTGCGTCTGCCACAACCAGTTTGGACGCGACTGCCGATAGTTTTAGATCGGGGTCGGGCGACCGATTGACGTCACGTTGCTGCCGCGAGATCACGCTGGCCGTCCTGTTCTGTCGCATTCCCTGATAAGGGCACCAAGGGTGCCCTGATCGGGAGACGCGCTTTTCGAGGATCTTCTGCCGTGGCCAAACAACCGAAACTGGAACATTCCGAACTCTCCGGGGAATATACCGAGGAGGACATTACCGTGCTCGTCGATATCTACAGGCCGGCCGGCACCCAGAACGACTGGAAGCTGGAGGTCGTCACGCAGAACGAGGACCTGTTTGAATGGGACGAACCATTCGCCACGGACCGTGAGGCCTTCGATGAATTCCTGGCCACCGTGGCGCGGGATGGCATTCGTTCGTTCTTGGAAGAAGATGACGTGCCGACGACGCACTAGGCGTTCTACTCCGCCGCTCGCGAAACGACCCGCGCGGCGGGGAACCTCGGCTGATTTCCGGAAAACAGCGCTTCGTTGCGCTTCAGCAGCGCGGCCAGGCGGTCGAGGGTGGTGCGGACTTCGGGGCGTTGGCGGTCGTCGTCGTTGACGGCGAGCCAGATGGGGTGGGTTAGGTCTTCGATGAGCTCGCCTTCCCGCATCAGGGCGGGCATGCTGTCTCCGAGATAGGCGGGCAGCACGCCGCGGCCGGCGCCGCCGGCGATCAGCTTCGGCAGGAGTTCGGGGGCGTTGGTCCAGGTGTGGATCTGGCCTTCGCGATGGCGGAACACCCATTTTTCGACTTCTGACAGGGCGACTTCGGTGCCGATGGAAATCCAGGGCAGGTCGTCGCTGGTGTTGGCCGCGACCGCGCGGTAGGCGCAATAGGCGACATCGACCGTGCGCCGCACCGCGAAATTGCCGCTCTTCGGCGCGGCGGCGAAAAGCGCCACAGTGCCGCGACGGAAGGTCAGGTCGTCCTCCGGCAGCCAGCGTTTGCAGCAGAGACGGAAAGCGTCACCCGCATGGCGGAGCGCTGCTGTGTTTTCCGCGACGAAGCCGGAAAGCCAGATATCGCCGGCGATGGAGACGATCGGCAGGGTGAAGGCATCGCCGTGCCATTGGGTGATGTCTGCGACGGTCTTGCGCAGCGTCTGCACGTGTTCCATCAGGATCTGGCCGTCCGGCGCAAGCCGGTAGCCCTGCTGGCTGCGGATGAACAGGGTGCGGCCCATGGTGCGTTCCAGCGCCAGCATGCGGCGGCCGATCGTCGGCGGGCTGATGCCTGTCAGCATGGAAGCGCCGGCGAGGCCGCCCTCCGCGGCCACATGATAGAAGAGCTTCAGATCGTCCCAGTCGACTTCGTTCACGTTCGTCTCCACGCCATGGGTCGGACTATAGCGAAAAGTCCGCCCACCTGCATCGAACGCGGCTGAAACGGCCGTTTCATGCTTGCGTCTACGATCCCCCGGCGCACCCGCCTATCTCTCCTGCAACACGAAACAACGTTTTAAGGAGCAGATCATGAGCCCGGAATGGATGATGGCATTCGATACCGCCGCGAGGCGGAACGCTGAACGCAGGAAGACGCTTGCCGATCCGCTGGAGCGGCCGGAATGGCAGGGGCTCGATGCCCTGTCGCGCCTCTTTTCGCGCTTGCTTTCGCGGCGCGTGGCGGAACGGCGACACCAGCCGATGCGGCCTCTCAAATATGCAAGCGCTTCCATCAATGAATTCAATGGGAGCGTCAGATAAACTGGCGTGAACCGGCGCACGAAACCGGCTAGAGCTTGTCCGCCCCTGCGCGGGCGAGATCTTGCCGGAGTGATTTGCATGACCCTTATCGAAAGCCTCAGCCCGCGATCGCTCCAGGCGCCGGAAAGCGGGATCGTCGAGGTGGTGAATTATGCGCGCGGGCGCGAGGGGCTGATCCCGCTGTGGGTCGGCGAGGGGGATTTGCCGACGCCGGAGTTCATTTCCCGCGCCGCCTCCGATGCGCTTCTGCGCGGCGAGACTTTCTATACGTGGCAGCGGGGCATTCCGGAATTGCGCTCGGCGCTTTCGCGCTACTATGCCCGTCGCTTCGGAGCGGCGCTGCCGGCGGAGCATTTTTACGTCGTCGGCTCCGGCATGCAGGCGATCAAGCTTGCCATCGAGGCGCTCGTTTCGCCGGGCGACGATGTCGTCTACCTGACGCCGGCCTGGCCGAATTTCGCGGCGGCGGCAGAGCTTTCCGGCGCCAATCCCATCGCGGTGACGCTCGATTTTGCCGGCGGGCGCTGGCAGGTGGATCTCGACCGGGTGGAAGCGGCGATCACGCCGAAGACGCGTGTGCTCTTCGTCAACACGCCCTCCAACCCGACCGGCTGGACGGCGACGCGGGAGGACCTTGCCAATCTGCTGGCGATCGCAAGGCGGCATGACCTCTGGATCATGGCCGACGAGATCTATGCGCTTTATCACTATGCGGGAGGGCGGGCGCCGTCCTTCCTCGACGTGATGGCAGAGGGGGACCGGGTCGTCTTCGTCAATTCCTTCTCGAAGAACTGGTCGATGACGGGCTGGCGCGTCGGGTGGATCGTCGCGCCGCCGGAAATCGGCCAGGTGCTGGAAAACCTCATTCAATATTCCACCTCCGGCGTGCCGCAGTTCCTGCAGCAGGGTGCGATCGTGGCGCTCGACGAGGGCGACGCCTTCGTGCAGGGGAATATCGACAAGGCGGCGAAGAACCGCGACGTCTTCTGCGATGCGCTGATCGCCACCAACCGGGTGGAAACGCTGAAGCCGGATGGGGCTCTCTATGCGTTCCTGAAGATCGATGGCGTCACGGATTCGCGGCTCACGGCACTCGACATCGTCGATCGCACCAATGTGGGCCTGGCACCGGGAACGGCCTTCGGCCCGGGCGGCGGGCTCTTCATGCGCGCCTGCTTCCTGCGCGATCCGAAGGACGTTGCGGAAGCCGCCGATCGCCTCGCCCGCTATATCGCGGCGCGCTGACCGTCAGGACAGGCGGCGGAGCACGAAATCGGCGCGTTCGGCGACCGTCACTTTCGGCAGGATGATCGCCTCGTAACCGAGCGACGGGTAGACGCTTTTCAGGCGCTCGTATTCGGCGACTGCGGCGTCGAAGCCGTGCCGGCGTTCCGGGTCGCCGGCATAGATTTCCGGCCATGGCGGGGTGAGGAAAACCAATCGGTTGTAGCGATGTTCAGCTGCGAGCGAGGCCAGAGCGGGTTCGCCGCTATGCGCCTCAAGTGCCGATGCGGCATCGATCAGGCCGCGGTCGAAGAAGACGAGGCCGGGATGGTCCTGCATTGTCCCTCTATCAGCGAGCGCCATGTCGATCGCGCGGCGGGCGAAGGCCGCGAGGTCCTGCCAGGGCAAGGCGCTGCCGCCGGTTGCAAGTTCCTGCTGCACGATGCGGCGGCCGGGCTCCTCGACGACGGCATGGCCGCGCTGGCGGAGCGCTTCGAGCAGGGTGGATTTTCCGCCGCCGGAGCAGCCGGAGAGCACGATGAAACGGTCGGACATTTCGTCTATCCTTTGAAGCGAGGGGCGTGCGCGGGGTTGCGTCCGGCCGGTGTGCGGGGTGATATGCCTGCCATTCGGACGATTCGGAGGTTGGCATGGCGGTTCTGGTTACGGGTGGCGCGGGTTATATCGGCAGCCACATGGTCTGGGCGCTGGTCGATGCCGGGGAAGAGGTCGTCGTGCTCGACCGGCTTTCCACCGGCTTCCGCTGGGCCGTGGCGCCGGAAGCGCGGTTCTACGAGGGCGACATCGCCGATCCCGCTGTGCTTTCGACGATCTTTGCGGAAAACAGCATCGATGCGATCATCCATTTCGCGGGGTCGATCATCGTGCCGGAATCGGTCGCCGATCCCCTCTCCTATTACGAGAACAACACGGTCAAGTCACGGGCGCTGATCGCGGCCGCCGTCGCGGCGAAAGTGCCACATTTCGTGTTCTCCTCCACCGCCGCCGTCTACGGCACGCCGGATGGCACCGAGCCGGTGCTGGAAAGCGCAGCCCTTCGGCCGGAATCGCCCTATGGCTCCTCCAAGCTGATGACCGAGATCATGCTGCGCGATACCGCCGCCGCGCACGACTTCACCTATACGGCACTGCGCTATTTCAACGTCGCGGGCGCCGATCCGCGCGGGCGCACCGGCCAGTCGACGGCGGGCGCCACACATCTCATCAAGGTCGCGAGCGAAGCCGCACTCGGCAAGCGCAACGGCATGGACGTCTACGGCACGGATTATCCCACGCCGGACGGCACCTGCGTGCGCGACTATATTCATGTCACCGACCTTGCCAATGCGCATCTCAAGGCCTTGCAGCGCATGCGGGCCGGTGGCGGCTCGATCGTCGCGAATTGCGGCTATGGCCGCGGCTTCTCGGTGCTGGAGGTGCTGGAGCAGGTGAAGGCGGTGTCCGGAGTGGAATTCCCGGTGCGTTTTGCCGCCCGCCGGCCGGGCGATGCGGTGCTCATCGTCGCCAATCCGTCGGTCGCCATGCAGGAACTCGACTGGAAGCCCGAGCATGACAACCTCGCCTTCATCGTGCGTACGGCGCTCGATTGGGAAGATCATCTCGGCAAGCGCAATCAGCTCTGAGGTTTATCCCTCGCCGAGCAGCTTCTTTTCGTGCTCGATGGCGTGCTGGATAAGCTGAGCCCAGATGCCTTCGTAGAAATCGCCGTCGAGGCCGTGCTCCGTCGCGTTGCGGTGGGCGTTGTCGCGCACTTCCTTCACGCGTTCCGGCACGTCGGCGGGGATGCCGAGGCCGACCTTGATCTCGGCAGCGCGGTTGATGAAGCTCCAGCGTTCGGCGAAGAGCGCCATCAGCGCTTGGTCGACCCGGTCGATGTTTTCCCGGATGTCCGTCATCGTCGTGCAGTCTGCCGCGGTCTTCGCCATGCCGGTCTCCTTCATGGGGAACCGGATAGCAGAGGAATGTTTGGGGGGAAAGGTATCTCTCTGTCGCGAGACACTAGGCCACATGCAGGCCCGGGGGTTAAGCGAAAGGAGGGTGCGGTCCTGTCTTCCACTTGCGGGCCTGCATGCTGGCCGAGGCGGAACCTAGGCATATAAGCTGGCGCGAAGCTGGCTATTTTAACGTTACGTTAGGTTACGTGCCGATGGCGAGCTTGATGGCGAAACCGAGGATCGTCACCGCCAGCACGCCACCCGCCCAGAGCCCCACGAACCACAGAAGTTTTCGCGCGGTGGAATTCTCCGTCATCAGTGATAGCCCTCCTCCGGATCGACCTTGCCGCGGAAAACCCAGTAGGCATAGGCCGTGTAGCCGAGGATCATGGGCACCAGCACGACCGCGCCGACCAGCAGGAAGGCAAGGCTTTCATGCGGCGCGGCTGCCTCCCAGATCGTCAGCGAGGTCGGCACGATATAGGGATAGAAGCTGATGCCGATGCCGGCGAAACCCAGCACGAAGAGGCCGAGCGCGGCGAGGAACGGCCGGGAATCATGCTCCGTGCGCAGGCCGTGGATCAGCAGCGCGAAGCAGCCGAGCACGAGCAGCGGCACCAGCAGGCTGAAGATGACGGTCGGCCAGCCGAACCAGCGTTCGAAGTAGAGCGGTTCGAGGAAGGGCGTCCACAGGCTAACGATGCCCATGGCCAGAAGCATGCCGATGCCGGCCCTCAGCGCATAACGCCGCGCGCGTTCGGCAAGCGGGCCGCTCGTCTTCATCACCAGCCAGGTGGCGCCGAGCAGGGCATAGCCGATCAAGAGTGCCAAGCCGGTCGCGATGGAGAACGGCGTCAGCCAGTCCCACCAGCCGCCGGTATAGGCGCGGTTGGCGACCGGAATGCCCTGCACCAGGGCGCCTAGCGCCACGCCTTGCGAGAAGGCGGCGACCATCGAGCCGCCGGCAAAGGCGATGTCCCAGAGGAATTCGCCGCGCTTTGTGCGCCAGCGATATTCGAAGGCGACGCCGCGGAAGATGAGGCCGAGCAGCATCAGCACGAGCGGCATGTAGAGCGCCGGCAGGATCGTCGCATAGGCGAGCGGGAAGACCGCCATCAACCCGCCGCCGCCAAGCACCAGCCAGGTCTCGTTGCCGTCCCAGACGGGGGCGACGGAGTTCATCATCACGTCGCGGTCGTGTTTCTCCTTGAAGAAGGGAAAGAGGATGCCGACACCGAGATCGAAGCCGTCGAGGATGACATAGGCGAGCACCGCAAAGGCGATGATGGCCGCCCAGATGAAGGGAAGGTCAAGCGCCATGGTGGTGGCTCCCGGTTTTGGTGGCGATGGCGGGCGTGATGCCGGCGGTGCGGAGCGGACCGTCCTGCAAATCCGGCATGGGATCGCGCGGCAGGCGGCCCATCAGGCGCAGGATGTAGAAGGTGCCGGCGCCGAAGACGAGGAAGTAGACCACGATGAAGGCGATGAGCGAGGTGGCGACGGCGGGCGCATCGATGGGTGCCACGGAATTCGCCGTCAGCAGGTGGCCGTAGACCGTATAGGGCTGGCGGCCGACCTCCGTCGTCACCCAGCCGGCAAGCACGGCGACGAAGCCCGCGGGCCCCATCAGGACGGCGGCGCGGTGCAGCCAGCGGTTCTCGCCGAGCGTGCCCCGCCACCGACACCACAGCGACCAGAGCCCGATGCTCAACATCGCGAAACCGATGCCGACCATGATGCGGAACGCCCAGAAGACGATGCCGACCGGCGGATGCAACTCCTTCGGCACGGAATCGAGGCCGGCGAGCGGAGCGTTCAGCTCATGTTTCAGGATGAGGCTCGAAAGCTTCGGGATCTCGATTGCGTAATCGACGCGCTGCTCGGCCGAATTCGGGATGCCGAACAGGATGAGCGGCGCGCCGTCCGGATGGCTCTGGTAGTGCCCCTCCATCGCCATCACCTTGACGGGCTGGTGCTCCAGCGTGTTGAGGCCGTGCATGTCGCCGGCGAAAATCTGGATGGGCGCGACGATCGCCGCCATCCACATGGCCATGGAGAACATCTTTTTCGCGCGCTTCGGCGCGTCGCCGCGCAAGAGGTGGTAGGCGCCGACGCCGCCGACCACGAAGGCGGTCGTGAGATAGGCGGCAAGCACCATGTGCACCAGCCGATAGGGGAAGGACGGGTTGAAGATCACCGCCCACCAGTCGACCGGCACGAACTGGCCGACATCGTTCACCGCAAAGCCGGCTGGCGTCTGCATCCAGGAATTGGCGGCGAGGATCCAGGTGGCGGAGATCAGCGTGCCGACGGCGACCATGAGTGTGGCGAAGAAGTGCAGCTTCGGGCCGACGCGGTTGAGGCCGAACAGCATGACGCCGAGGAAGCCCGCCTCCAGGAAGAAGGCCGTCAGCACCTCGTAGCCCATCAGCGGCCCGATGACCGGCCCGGCCTTGTCGGAGAAGACGCTCCAGTTCGTGCCGAACTGGTAGGACATGACGATGCCCGAGACGACGCCCATGCCGAAGGCGAGCGCAAAGATCGTCTTCCAGAAATTGAACAGGGCGAAATAGACCTCGTCCTTCGTCCAGAGCCACAGGCCTTCCAGCACGGCGAGGTAGCTCGCAAGGCCGATCGAGAAGGCCGGGAAGACGATGTGGAACGACACCGTGAAGGCGAACTGGAACCGGGCGAGCAGCGTTGCGTCCAGCGATTCGAACATGGACCGCGTCCTTTCATGAGGCTGCCGCAGGTGACTGCACGTTGCGGCTGCATGAAAGAATGCGGCGCAAAACAGGCAAAGGTCAATTCGGCGGCGCGGCCCACGTTGCCGCACCGCGACAATCGCCCGCGTGCGGCATTTCGGCCGCCGCCGGGCTTAAACGCGAGAAGCTCCCGGTTCGCACCGGGAGCTTCGAGAGTGGAATGACGAAAGGGCTTTGCCGCTTAGCGATCGGCCAGCGTGGAGCTGTCGAGGCCCGGATAATAGTCGCCATCGGCGGGGCCGACGCGCTTCGCGCGGACGTCCTGCCTGGTATATTCCGAATAGGCGCGCGGGTTGCTCTGGCGCTTTTCCTCGATCATCCGGTCCTGCTTCGCGCTGGGCCAGATGCCGTCGTAGTAGCTGCCGCCGGCCAGTGCGGCGGAACCGCCGAAGAGCGTGGCGGCCACCAGCGTGGTGGTAAAGGCTAGGTTGAGGGTCTTGGTCATTGTCATGGTCCTGGTTCAGTCCTGGGAGGAGTATTGGGTAGAAATGCCGGGTCAGCGGTCGTTGCGGTCGACGCCGCGGTAATAGTCGCCGTTGGCCGGGCCGATGTTTTCCGTGCTCCGGGTGCTGGTCACCGCATGGCCGTTGCGAATGCTCTGCGTGGTGAAGCGGTCGATCTTCTGGCTTTGGGTCGGCTCGCGGGAAACACCCGAATAGTAGTCGCCGTCACCGCCGGCGAACGCTGCGGTGCCGCCAAAGACGGAGGCGGCGACAAGGGCGGCGACAAAGGTCGTGTTAAGGGTCTTGGTCATTGTGGTGGTCCTTCTCTATGCGCTTTTGATATGTCTCTGTTTCAAAACTGGCGGGTGAATTTCACCGCGGCCGCGTGACATCGCGCGCTGGTGGCGGGGTCGGTGCGGAGCGCTTTTCTGGGGCGTCCAGGGCGGTCTTTCGGTCGGCGCGCTTCGACATCGTCGTTTCCCATCAGTCCTTCCGGGAGCGTTATGTCGCTCTCGTGAAATAAAGATGGTCCCTCAAATTGAAGGATGGAAGGGTCTTAAATTGGAAACAGGCGTCAACGTTTATTGAACGATGAAAACCGGGCTCGCGGAGCACAACCGAAGGCGCATGAAAACAAACAAACCGTCCGGATGGACGGTTTTTTTGTAAAACTGGCACGTCAGCAATGTTCTGATTTCAAACGGGAAATCTTAACGCTCCTCGCACGATCGAAGGTCGTGCGAGGAAAAGGTGCAGCGAGACGCTGCGCCGTTAACGATTGTGGCGGTAAAAATCCGTCGTGCCGATTTCAAGGGCTTCACGAATGTGTGACGCCCCAAAAATCGGCAGAAAGACCCGCTTTGGCGAGCCTTAATTGTGTTCGAATTGTGGCGATCAGCCGGCCCGAAGGTAGTGTTCGGCAAGCTCCGTCCAGAATGCGGCGCCGATGGGCAGCAGGTCGTCGTTGAAATTGTAACCCGGATGGTGGAGCGACTTGTCGTTCTCGCCGCCCTTGCCGCCGAGGAAGAAATAGGTGCCCGGCCGTTCCTTCAGCATATAGGCGAAATCCTCGCTGCCCATGAAGGGCCGCTCCAGGTCGACGACCTTGTCGGCGCCGGCAAAGCGGGTGGCGAGTTGGCGCACCAGGTCCGTCTCGGCCGTGTGGTTGACCGTCGCGTCGTAGAAGCGCTGGTAATCCACCGTCGCCGTCATGCCGTAGCTTTCGGCCTGGCGCTCGGCGATGAGGCGGATGCGGCGCTCCAGCTCGTCGCGCACCGCGGGATCGAACGAGCGGATGCCGACGACGATTTCGGCCCGGCTCGGGATGATGTTGCTGGCAGAGCCCGAATGGAAGGAGCCGACCGTCACCACCGTCGGATCGAGCGGGTGGATGTTGCGCGAGACGATGGTCTGGAGCGCCATGACGATGGAGGCGCCGCCGACGATCGGGTCAAGCGTCTCCTGCGGCTCCGCGCCGTGGCCGCCCACGCCGTTCACCGTGATGCGCGCCTCGTCGACTGCCGCCATGATCGGGCCGTCGCGCAGCGCAAACTGGCCGAAGGGCAGGCCCGGCTCGTTATGCAGCGCGAAGACGGCGTCGCAGGGGAATTTGTCGAACAGCCCCTCCTCCACCATGATCTTGGCGCCACCGAAATTCTCTTCGGCCGGCTGGAAGATCAGGTGCACGGTGCCGTCGAAATTGCGCCGCTCGGCAATCGCCTTCGCAGCCCCCAGCAGCATGGTCGTGTGCCCGTCATGGCCGCAGGCATGCATTTTTCCCGGCGTCTTGCTGGCATAGGGAAGGCCGGTCTCCTCGAAGATCGGCAGGGCATCGATATCGGCGCGGATGCCAATCGACTTGCGGCTGGTGCCGTTCGTCAGCGTCGCGACCAGGCCAGTCTTGGCGAGGCCGCGCGTGACCTTGTAGCCGTAGCTTTCCAGATGGCGCGCGATGACATCGGAGGTGCGCACCTCCTCCAGGCCCAGTTCCGGGTGCTCGTGCAGGTCGCGGCGGATCGCCACCATTTCGGGCATGGAATTTTGCAGCGTCGTATGGATCGTCATTTCAGGCACCACGCGTGGGAATTTTGCTCTCGAAGTAGCGGAAGGTGACCACCAGGATGGCGGTCAGGCAGAGATAGATGAGCGCCAGCAGCAGGAGCGGCTCATAGGTAATGTAGGTCTCCTGCCGCACCTTGGAGATGACGGCATAGAGGTCGATGACGGTGATGGTCGCCACAAGCGGTGTCGCCTTCAGCTGCAGCACGGTCTCGCCGTTCAGCGTCGGCAGGGCGCGGTGCACGGCACGCGGCAGCCAGATGCGGCGGAAGACGGTGAAGGGGCTCATGCCATAGGCGCGCGCGGCCTCCAGCTCGCCCGGCGGTACGCCGGCAAAGGCGCCGCGCATCACCTCACCCTCATAGGCGGCAAAGGAGAGCGTCAGCGCCGCCACGCCATAGGGCCAGGCCTCGCGCAGATAGGGCCAGAGGAAGGAATTGCGGATTTCCGGGAACTGCGGGAAGAGCGAACCGAGGCCGTAATAGAGCAGCCAGAGCTGCAACAGCAGCGGCGTGCCGCGGATGACCGTGCAGAAGATCCGCGCCAGCACCTTGAGCGGCCACGGCCCCGTCACCTGCACCAGGCCGATGGGCACGGCGAGGATGAAGCCGAGGATCGCCGTCGAGAACAGCATCAGCAGCGTCACGCCGGCGCCATAGGCAAGGCGGCCCGAATATTTCGGCACCCAGTCCCAGCGCATGAACCAGACGATGCAGAAGACGAGGATCGCGGCGATCGCCATCAGCACGATGCGATGCGGCTTGAACATGCTCGCCTTCGTCGGCAATTCGGTCAGCGCGAGGGCGGCAATTGTCGGATCGCTCATCAGGCGGTCCTCGCCATGCCGCGCCGATAATGGCGCTCGATGAAGCCGATCAGCACATTGGAGACCAGCGTGATCATCAGGTAGAGCACGCCGGCCGCGCAGAAGAACAGCAGGTAGGCCTTGGTGCTGCCCGCCGCCTGGCGGGTGACCAGCGTCAGCTCGCTGAAGCCGACGACGGCGAGGAGCGCCGTATCCTTGGTGGCGATCAGCCAGAGATTGGAAAGGCCGGGAATGGCATGCGGCAGCATGGCCGGCAGGGTGATGCGGCGCATGACCTGGAACGGCGACATGCCATAGGCGCGCGCCGCCTCCATCTGCCCCGCCGGCACCGCCTTGATCGCGCCGCGCAGAACCTCGGTGGAATAGGCGCCCTGCACGACGCCGATGACGAAGATGCCGGCCGCAAGGCCGCTGATATCGACGGGGCCGAAGCCGACGAGCGCGGACAACTGGTTCAGCACATCCGTGCCGGCATAGTAGAGAATGAGGATCAGCACGAGCTCCGGCACCGCGCGCACCAGCGTGGTGTAGACCTCCAAGAGGTCCTTAGTGACCGGGCCGCCATAGAGCTTGCCCATGGCGCCGCCGGTGCCGAGGATCAGGCCGAGCGCATAACCGCCGACGGCAATCTGGAGGGACTGCCAGAGCCCCGCCAGCATCACCCCGCCCCAGCCGGGCGGTTCAAGCGCAAGCAGGCTCCAGTTGATCAGCGATCCGGCATCGGCCATGGGGTCTCGTGTCCATTCGAGGAGAAAGGCCGGCGGCAAGTGCCGCCGGCATCAGGGACAGGGCAGACTATCAGCCGCCGTAGACGTCGAAGTCGAAATACTTCTTCGAGAATTCGTCATAAGTGCCGTTGGCGCGGATCGCCTTGATGGCGGCGTTGATCTTGTCCTTCAGCTCCGTTTCGCCCTTGCGCAGGCCGACGCCGACGCCCAGCCCGAGGATTTCCGGATCGTCCTTCACGGTGCCCTTCATGTCGCAGCAGGCGCCCTGCTCGGTCTTCAGGAAGTCGGTAAGCGCGATGGAATCGGCCTGCACCGCATCGATGCGACCGGCGGCGAGGTCGTTGTTGGCCTCATCCTGCGTCTGGTATTCCTTGACCGTGGCACCCGCCTCGCCGAAATACTTGTTGGCATAGACCTGGTGGATGGTCGCGACCTGTACGCCGAGCGTCTTGCCGGAGAGGCCTTCCGGCGTCGCGTCGAACTTCACGTCCTTGGCGCCGATGATGCCCGGAGGCGAGTTATAATATTTGTCGGAGAAGTCGATCGTCTGGAGGCGCTCTGCCGTGATCGACATGGAGCCGATGATCATGTCGATCTTGTTGGTGGTCAGCGCCGGGATGATGCCATCCCAGGCGACCGGCGTGATGACGCAGTCGAGCTTCGCTTCGGCGCAGATCGCCTTCATGAAGTCCACTTCCCAGCCCTGCCAGTTGCCGGAGGCATCCGGCGAGGTGAAGGGCGGATAGGGCTCGGCGGCAAAACCGACGCGGACCTGCTGGGCGGCCGCGCCCGAAATGGCTGCAAGGCCGATCGCGGCAGCAAGGGCGATTGTCTTCAAGGCACTCTTCATGATTTTCCCTCTGTTGGTTTTTTTGGTTCTCAGTGGATGGAGCTGATGAATTTCTTCAGCCGCTCCGATTTCGGCGATCCGAACAGTTCGTCCGGCGGGCCTTGTTCCTCGATGACCCCGTTTGCCAGGAAGACGACGTGGCTCGCGACGTTGCGCGCGAACTTCATCTCGTGGGTGACGAGGATCATCGTGCGCTTCTCCTTGGCGAGGTCGCCGATGACGGAGAGCACCTCGCCCACCAGTTCGGGATCGAGCGCGGATGTCGGTTCGTCGAAGAGCATGACATGGGGCTGGATGGCGAGTGCGCGCGCGATGGCGGCACGCTGCTGCTGGCCGCCGGAGAGGAAGGCGGGATAGGCGTCGCGCTTCTCATAGAGACCGACGCGGCGCAGCAGCGCCTCGGCGCGGCTGATCGCCTCGTCCTTCTTGACGCCCAGCACATGCACGGGCGCCTCGATGACGTTTTCGAGGATGGTCATGTGCTGCCAGAGATTGAAGCTCTGGAACACCATGCCGAGGCGGGAGCGCAGGCGCTGCACCTGCTTGCGGTCCGATGGCGTCATGCCACCATGGCCGTCTTTCTTCATGGCGATCGTCTCGCCATGGATCGTCACCGATCCGGCGCTCGGCAGCTCCAGCATGTTGATACAGCGAAGGAAGGTGGACTTGCCGGAACCCGAACCGCCGATGATGGCGATGACGTCGCCCTCATGCGCGGTGAGTGATACGCCCTTGAGAACTTCAAGCGGCCCGAAGCGCTTGTGCAGGTCCCTGACCGCGATAGCCTCGGCGCGTTCCGTCATCGTGGAGAGGTCTCCAGCGCACGGAAAATCGATGCATGGATCATGCCAAACTTCCCCTGTTTTTCAGCGTTCCCGCGGGCATCTTCGGCCCGTCGTGGCGTCTTGTGGAAAGCATCGTGGCACTTGTTAAGAAATTATTCAAGCGTATAATAGGTCAAACGCTGACTTTTCTGGCAGCGCCCACCCATGATCAAATTTCCAGCAGGAGCATTGAATGACCGCCTACGGTTCGCAGGAAATGTCGGCCCCCCTGATGCGCGTTCTGATGCGCCGCCCCGGCGAGAGCCTGAAGGGGGCTGACGCCGCCAAGTGGCATTACGGCCCGACCTTCGACGGCGCGCGCGCCGTGCACCAGTACAAGGCCTTCGCCGAGCTGGTCGAAAAATCCGGCACCGAGATCATCTGGCTGGAAGACGAGGGCGATGGTCTTGCCGACGCCATGTTCACCCATGACCCGTCGCTGATGTCCGACCATGGCGCGATCCTGCTGCGAATGGGCAAGCCGTTGCGTGTCGCCGAAACGGCGCTGCACGAAAAAGCCTATGCCGAGCGGCAGATTCCGATCCTCGGCCGCATCCAGGGCGAAGGCACCGTCGAGGGCGGCGATTGCATCTGGCTTGACGCCAAGACGCTGGTCATCGGCCGCGGCGTGCGCACCAACCAGGAAGGCATCGACCAGATTTCCGCCATCCTCGCGCCGCACGGCATCACCGTGCTCGCCTATGACCTGCCGCTCTGGCATGGCGAGGAGGCCTGCCTGCACCTGATGAGCGTGATGAGCCCGCTTGCCGAAGACCTGGCGCTCGTCTTCGCGCCGCTGCTGCCGGCAGCCTTCTACCAACTCCTCAAGAAGCGCGGCATCCGCCTTATCGAGGCGCCGGCCGACGAGTTCCACGCCAGCAACGGCCTGTCGCTCAACGTGCTGCCAACCAAGCCCTACGAGGTCATCATGGTGGAAGGGTTCCCGGCCACCAAGGCGGCGATGGAAGCGGCCGGCTGCACCGTCGAGACCTTCGAGGCGGATGCGCTGTGCATCGCCTGCGAGGGCGGCCCGACCTGCCTGACGCGGCCGGTGCTGCGCCGCGCGGCCTAACGGAGGAAAAATGGCCCGCCGGACCTTCCATCGCGCCCCAGAAGCCGAACGCCGCCACGACCTGATCGAGGCGACGCTCGACTGCATTGCCGAATACGGCCTGGAGGGTGCGACGGTCCGGCAGATCGCCATCAAGGCGGGGGTGACGGCAGGCCTCATCCGGCACTATTTCCAGTCGAAGGAGCATATCCTTCAGGAGGCCTATCGCATCGTCATCGGCCGGCTCACCGAAAAGGCCGAGCGGGTGACGGGCGATCCGGAAACGCGGCTGCGCGACTTCATCGTCATCAACCTGACGGAGCCGGTCGCCAACAGCCGCAGCCTCTCGCTTTGGGCCTCGTTCATCAGCCGGGTCAGCGTCGATCCCGAACTCGCCGCCATCCACCGCGAAGGCTATCTGAGCTTTCGCAACGCGCTGGAAAGCCTGCTTGCCGATTTCCTGACGGAGCGCGGCCAGGATGCCTCGCCGGAGCGCTGCCGAACGCTGGCCATCGCCATCAACGGCCTGCTCGACGGACTGTGGCTGGAAGGCTGCCTTGCCGGCGAACTTTTCGGCGAGAGCGAGCTGGTCGAAATCGCGCTCAACTCGATCGAGACGCTGCTGGGACTACGCCTGAGGCCGGTCGACGCGACGAGCGCCGGCAACTAAACGACATCAATCGAAATGCGGAGAACGGCCATGCGCTATGCATCCATCACAGACCGGCTTCAGAATCTCGGCTCGGAAAAATGGGCCATCCATGCCGAAGCGCGGCGCATGAAGGCCGAGGGCAAACCGATCATCGAGCTCACCATCGGCGAACCGGACGTGCCGCCGGACCCGGTGCTGCTGGCCGAGGCCGTGCGGGCCATGCATGCCGGCCGCTACCGGTACTCCAACGGCCGCGGCGAGCCCTCAATCGTCGATGCCCTGGTGCGCAAGTACCGCAAGCGCCGCAGCGACGTCACCGCCGCCAACGTGCTCTGCTTCCCCGGCACCCAGACCGCCCTCTTCGCCGTCATGCTCGGCCTTGTGGAGGCGGGCGATGCCGTGCTCGTCGGCGACCCGCTCTATGCGACCTATGAGGGCGTCATCCGCTCGACGGGGGCCGAGCGCATCGCCGTGCCGTTGCGCCCGGAAAACGGTTTCCACATGAAGGCGGCCGATCTCGAAGCGGCGATCACGCCGGAATGCCGCGTGCTGCTGCTCAACACGCCGCACAACCCGACCGGCGCGGTGCTGAGCGCGCAGGAAATCGCCGAAATCGGCGCGGTCTGCCGCAAGCATGACCTGTGGATCGTCTGTGACGAAGTCTACGAACAACTGGTGTTCGGCGCGACCTTCGCCTCGCCCTTCGACAATGCGGACCTTGCCGAGCGCACCATCGTCGTCTCCTCCATCTCCAAGTCGCACGCTGCGCCGGGCTTTCGCAGCGGCTGGGCGATCGGGCCGGCGGATTTCTGCACGCGGCTGCTCTCGGTGTCCGAAACCATGCTGTTCGGCGGCCAGCCCTTCATCGCCGACATGACGGCCTATGCGCTCGACAACCCGATCGCCACCGCCGCCACGATGCGCGAGACCTACAAGGCGCGCGCCGCCCGCTTCGTCGCCGCCCTTTCGCGTGCGCCCGGCCTTGTGCCGCTGCCGCCGGAGGCCGGCATGTTCATCGTCGTCGACGTCGCCGAAACCGGCATGAGCGGCGAGGACTTCGCCTGGGCGCTGTTGCGCGAGGAGCTGGTCGCCGTGATGCCGGGTTCGTCCTTCGGCGACGAGGCGGAGGACTATATCCGCCTCAGTTTGACCGTACCCGATGCCCATATCGACGAGGCCTGCCGGCGCATCACCGCGCTTGCCGCCCGATCCGCAAGCCCCAAGGAGCGCCGCGCATGACCACCAAAACCGTAGGCGAAGTTCTCGTCGACCTCCTGGAGGCCAATGGCGTCGACGTCGTGTTCGGCATTCCGGGCGTGCACACGGTCGAGCTCTATCGCGGCCTCGCCGCCTCGAAGATCCGCCACATCACGCCGCGTCACGAACAGGGCGCCGGCTTCATGGCGGATGGGTATGCGCGTGTTTCCGGCAAGCCCGGCGTGGCGCTCGTGATCACCGGTCCGGGCCTCACCAACACGATCACGGCGATGGCGCAGGCGCGGCAGGATTCCGTGCCGATGCTGGTCATCTCCGGCGTCAACCGGCGCGATTCGCTCGGCCATGGCCGCGGCCTCCTGCATGAACTGCCGGACCAGCAGGGCATGATGAAGACGCTGGCGCTCTATTCGCACACGCTGCTCAACCCCGCCGACCTGCCGCTCGTCGTCGAGCGTGCCTTTGCCGTCCTGCTCTCCGGCCGTCCCGGCCCGGTGCATATCGAAATCCCGACCGACGTGATGGCCAAGCCCATCGAGACCGGCAGTTTCCCACGCGCCGTCGCGACCCGTCCGCGTGCCGATGCGGAAACCCTGCAGCGCGCGGCGATCCTCTGCACCAATGCGACGCGCCCCGTCATCCTCGCCGGCGGCGGCGCGGTGACGGCGGAAGACGAAATCCGTGAGCTTGCGGAGCGCATCGGCGCCCCGGTCGTCACCACGGTCAATGCCCGCGGCATGCTCGCCGGCAATGCGCTCTGCGTGCCGGCAAGCCCGAGCCTCAAGGCCGTGCGCCGGCTGCTTGCCGATGCCGACCTCGTCGTCGCCTTCGGCACGGAGTTCGGGCCGACCGACTACGACATCAATGTCGACGGCGGTTTTCCGCGGCTGAAAACGCTGATCCGAATCGATATCGATGCCGCACAGCTCGCCCGCACGCCGCAATCCGGCCTGTCGATCTTTTCCAGCGCCAAGACGGCGGCGGCCGGCATGCTCGGCTTCCTCGAAGGCCACAAGCCGATCGACAATGGCGCTGCCCGCGCCGAAACCGCGCGCAAGAACGCCTGGAAAGAACTGACGCCGAAGATGCAGGTGGAAGTCGGCGTCATCGACGCGGTCTACCGTGCGCTGCCGAAGGCGATCATCGTCGGGGATTCCACCCAGGCCGTCTATGCCGGCAACTACTATTGCGATGCACCGCGCGCGCGCAGCTGGTTCAATGCGGCGACCGGTTATGGCGCGCTCGGTTACGCCCCGCCGGCGGCGATCGGCGCCGCCCTTGCCGAACCCGATGCGCCGATCGTCTGCCTCGTCGGCGATGGCGGCCTGCAATTCTCGCTGTCGGAAATCGGCTCGGCGGCGGATGCGGAGGCGCGCGTGATCTTCCTCGTCTGGAACAATGACGGTTACCAGGAGATCGAGAACTACATGGTGGGTGCCGGCATCACGCCGGAAGGGGTCAAACCCTCTGCACCGGATTTCATCGCCATCGGCACCGCCTACGGCGTGCCCTCCGAACGGCTCGCGGACGTGCGCGACCTGCCGGCGGCGCTGGAGCGGGCGGGCGGGCGCAACGGCCCGAGCCTCATCGAAATCCACCAGACGAAGACGGCCGGCGCGACGGCCTGATTCGCAGGCATGGCACGCCGGGCGACAAAAAGGCTCTGGCCGGGGCGGATGATCCCGCTCCGGCAAAGCCTGAAATCTCGGGGGTTTCGGCCGGGCGGAAGCCTCGTTCGGCCGCCTTACTTTGCAAAACCGTCGTTTATTTGTCATGGATGACCGCGCTGTTTGCCGCCCACCCGCGTCGACGGCTATGGGCAACGGGCTCGGGCAAAGGTTGACGGACCAGCAGAAACTTCCACGACCGGTCTATCAAAGGGTGCCGCCCGGTGCGCGGCCGCCCGCGCCGTCCTTTGTCCAGAAGGTGCTCGACTGGGTGCCGATGCGCGATTTTCTGGCGGCCCACGCGGGCTTTACCGGACGGTTCAACCGCGCGGTCAAGCGGCTCGATCGCGAGGGCGGCCCGGCGATCCCGGCGGCACAAAGCCACTTCCATTTCGGCGAACAGCTCGTCATCCCCGTCGCCGCAAGGAGCCTCACGACGCGGCTTCGCGACAATATTTCCGATCGCAGTCGGCTGCGCTGGATCGGCACGCATTTTCTCGACGGCAGCGACTGGAGCCGGATCGTCGAACCGCTTGAAAACTCCTCCTCGCACGCCGAGATCCTGGAGCTCATCAATACGCGGCAGGATTTTCGCGAGGGCAAGCGCTATCGCGGCTATGCAAAACGCATCCATGACGGCGGCGTCGTCAAGCGCAACCGCATCGTGATCGACACGATCGACAAGCTCGACAACTATTTCGAATATTACCTGGCGCTGATCGCCGACATCGAGACGAACGGCATCGTGCCGCATTCCGATCTCGGCCTGCTCGGCCAGACCGGCCGGCGCCACCGCTGGACGCGCACGCTCTGGCAGGACCTCGCCGAACGCGACATCGGGGTGGCGATCGATGCGGAAGGCCGTCTCGTCCGCCACACCAACGGCAAGCACCGCATGGCAGCGGCGCTGGCGCTCGGCATCGAGCGCATCCCGGTCGAAATCCGCCTCGTGCATGCCGGCTGGCTCCGGCAGCAGGCCGACCGGCTCGGGCTTTCCCCGGCCGATGCCCTGCTCGCGACGCTCGAACAGGCCCGCGCGACGGGCTGGCCCGCAATGTAAAAAGGCCCGGCGAACCGGGCCTTCCATTCGCATTATAGGGGCGAAACCTCAGAGGGCCGGACGGCTCTTCAGGAGGTCGCGGATTTCGGTGAGAAGCAGCACGTCTTCCGGCGGGGGCGCGGGTTCGGCGGCACCGGCGGCCTTTTCCTTCTCCAGCGATGCGCGCATGCGGTTTACGCCCTTGATCATCAGGAAGATGATCCAGGCGAGGATCAGGAAGTTGATGAGGACGGTGATAAAGCTGCCATAGGCGAAGACGGCGCCCTGCTCGCGGGCGGCAGCGAGCGACGTTGCCGTCACATTGCCGGAGAGCGCGATGAAGTAGTTGGAAAAGTCGAAACCACCCCCGGTCAAAGCACCGACGATGGGCATGACGAGGTCGTTGACGATGGATTCGACGATCTTGTTGAAGGCTGCACCAATGATGACACCCACGGCGAGGTCCATAACATTGCCGCGGGCGATGAACGCCTTGAACTCATTGAGCATGCGGGTCTCCTTTTGCTGCGACGCAAGGGCAACCTAGTGTAGTTTTTCACGGGAGGAAACTGGGGCCTATCAATATCTAGGGGTTTACACACCGTCCATGTCCACCCCCAACCTTAGACGCAATTTCCTTCCCGGCATCTTTGGCCTATTCTGCGCGAAGAAGGCCGAAGGACTGCGGGAGGAAGCATGCCGGGCTCGCTGATATTCGCCTTGGCGCTCGCCTATCTGCTGCTGCTCTTCGCGGTCGCAAGTTACGGCGACCGCAAGGCCAAGCGCTCCGGCCGTACATCCAAGGGCCGGCCGCTGGTCTATGCGCTGAGCCTGGCGATCTACTGCACGTCCTGGACCTATTTCGGCGGCGTCGGCCTCGCGACCACGCACGGCCTGGAATTCGCCGGCATCTATATCGGCCCGATCCTGATGTTCACGCTCGGCATGCCGCTGGTGCGCCGCATCGTGACGCTGGCGAAATCCGAGCGCCTCACCTCGATCGCCGATTTCGTCGCCGCCCGCTACGGCAAGAATCCGGGTGTTGCCGCCGTCGTCGCGCTGATCTCGCTGATCGGCTACATTCCCTATATCGCGCTCCAGCTGAAGGCGGTGTCGAGCTCCGTCTCGGCCATGGTCGATACGACAGGCTTCGGCATCGCGTCCTCAGGCGGCCTCGTCGACCTGCCGCTGGTCGTGACGCTCTTCCTCGCCTGCTTCGCCATCGTCTTCGGCACGCGCCACACCGACGCGACCGAGCACCAGGACGGCCTGATCCTCGCCATCTCGATGGAATCGCTGGTGAAGCTCGTCGCCATCGCCTCGATCGGCATCTACGTCATCTATTTCATGTTCGACGGGCCGGGCGACCTCTGGCAACAGGCATCGCAAAACGAGCGCGTCATGCAGTCGCTGAGCTACGAGACGCCGGTCGCCCGCTGGATCCTGCTGATCGTGCTGTCGGCCTTCGCCATCGTCATGCTGCCGCGCCAGTTCCACGTCACCGTGGTGGAGAACCGCACGGCGGGCGAATTGCGCATGGCGGGCATCCTCTTCCCGCTCTATCTCGTTGCCATCAATCTCTTCGTGCTGCCGGTGGCGATCGGCGGCGTTTTGACCTTCAACGGCACGGGCGACGGCGACCTCTATGTGCTGACGCTGCCCATCGCGCTCGACCAGCCGGTGCTGACGCTGGTCGCCTTCATCGGCGGCTTTTCCGCCGCCACCGCCATGGTCATCGTCGCCTCGGTGGCGCTTTCCATCATGGTGTCGAACGACATCGTCATCCCGGTGGTGCTGCGCCGCAACCTCATCGGCGGCGTCGAGCAACAGGACGACCTGTCGCGCATGCTGCTGCGCATCCGGCGGCTCGCGATCTTCTTCGTGCTGCTGCTTGGCTATGCCTATTACCGGGCGGCGACCGCCAATGCCGGCCTCGCCTCGATGGGCCTGCTCGCCTTTGCCGCCATATCGCAGGTGGCGCCGACGCTCCTCGGCGGCCTGTTCTGGCGCAATGCCAATGCGCGTGGCGCCATGGCCGGCATGATCTCCGGCCTCGTCGTCTGGGCCTATCTGCTGTTCCTGCCGAGCATCGGCGTGGCGGACAATGCCTATGTCGCCGAAACGGTGCTCGGTTTCCTCTTCCCGGGCTCCACCATCTTCACCGGCGACAATGCCGATCCACTGGTCAACGCGACGCTGGTCGCGATGATGGTCAATATCGGTGCTTATGTGGTCGGCTCGCTGACGCGCAACCCGACCTCGCTGGAGCGGCTCCAGGCCGCCACCTTCATCCCCTCCAAGCCCCGCCTCGAACGCGCCTTCCGCGGCCGCCGCACCAAGGTGACGGTGAAGGACCTCAAGACGACGATCGCCAAATATCTCGGCGAGGAGCGCATGCAGCGCTCGTTCCACACCTATGAACGCCAGGTCGGCCGGTGGCTGGAGGACAATGCGCCGGCGGACGCCGCGATCGTGCACTTCTCCGAACAGTTGCTCGGCAGCGCCATCGGCTCGTCGTCCGCGCGCCTCGTGCTGTCCCTCGTGCTCCAGCGCATCGACGACACGCCGACGGATACGGACTGGCTGCTCGACCAGGCGAGCGAGGCGCTGCAATATAACCAGGACATGCTGCAGACAGCACTCGGCCAGATGGACCAGGGCATCGCCGTCTTCGACAGCGCCGGCAACCTCACGGTCTGGAACCGCCGCTTCCGCCAGTTGCTCGACCTGCCGGAATATGTCGGCCAGGTCGGCTTTCCGCTGGCCGATATCGTCGACATCCTCGTGGAGCGCGGCGATATCGCGGAGGCCGACCGCGAGGCAGCGGTGACGCGCACCATGATCTATGACGAGCCCTTCGCGCTGGTGCTTTCGGGCGGCGAGCGCATCATCGAAGTGCGCACCAACGCCATGCCGGAAAAGGGCTTCGTCTCCACCTATACCGACATCACCGACCGGGTGGCGGCCGACCGCGCGTTGAAACAGGTCAACGAGACGCTGGAACAGCGCGTCGTCCAGCGCACCGCCGAACTGACCCGCGTCAACACCGAGCTTGCCGAAGCCCGCGCCGCCGCGGAAGAGGCGAATATCAGCAAGACGCGCTTCTTCGCCGCCGCCGGTCACGACATCCTCCAGCCGCTCAATGCCGCGCGCCTCTATTCCTCCTCCCTCGTCGAGCGGCTCGGCGAGACGGAAAACCGGGAAATGATCCACAACATCGATTCCTCGCTGGAATCGGTGGAGGCCATTCTGGGCGCGGTGCTCGACATTTCGCGCCTCGATACCGGCGCGATGAAGCCGCGCGTGCAGACGGTTCCCCTCAAGGATTTGCTCAAGCGCATCGAGACCGATTTTGCGCCGATGGCGCGGGCGAAGAACCTGAAATTCACCGTGCTGCCCTCGTCGCTCGCCATCCGCACGGACCCGAACCTGCTGCGCCGCGTCGTGCAGAACCTCGTTTCGAACGCCATCAAATACACCAATTCCGGCAAGGTGCTGGTCGGCGTGCGGCGCAAGGGCGGGCAGGCCTTTATCCAGGTGCTCGATTCCGGCATCGGCATTCCCGCCTCGAAATTCCGCACGGTCTTCAAGGAGTTCGCCCGCCTCGACGAGGGTGCGCGCACCGCGCCGGGCCTGGGCCTCGGTCTATCCATCGTCGATCGCATCTCGCGCGTGCTCTCCCACCCCGTCGAGCTGCAATCGACGCCGGGGCGCGGCACCAGCTTCAAGGTGCGCGTACCGGTCGATGCCGCCGCAAGCCGCCCTGTCGCCGACAAGCCGGCGATCGTGCCGGCGAGCGACGAGCCGCTCCGGGGCCTACGCGTGCTGTGCATCGACAACGAGCCGAAGATCCTCGACGGCATGCGGCTCCTGCTCTCCGGTTGGGGCTGCGCGGTGACGCTGGCCGAATCGGTGGCGGCGGTCGAGGCGCTGGTGGCGGCCGGGCCGCCCGCCGTGGATGCCGTCATTGCCGACTATCACCTCGACGATGGCACGGGGATTGCCGCGATCGCCACGCTACGGCGCGCGGCGGCACGCGAAGTGCCGGCACTGCTCGTCACGGCAGACCGCACGCCGGATGTGCGCGCCGAAGCGGAACGCGACAATATCCTCGTGCAGAACAAACCCGTGCGCCCCGCCTCGATGCGGGCCTGGCTGACGCAGTTTTCCGCGCTGGAACGGGCCGCCGCAGAGTAAGGTTAGGCAGCCGCCTGCGCGCTGCCGATCTTGCCGAGCTGGATGACGGCCTGGGTGCGGCTGTCGACGTTGAGCTTCAACAGGATCGCCGAGACATGCGCCTTGATGGTCGCCTCGGAGACGCCGAGCTCGTAGGCAATCTGCTTGTTGAGCAGGCCTTCGGCGAGCATCGCGAGCACGCGCGACTGCTGGGGCGTGAGCGTGCGCAGGCGCGCGATGAGATCGGCCACCTCGCTGTCCTGCTCCGGCCCGCGCACATAGCCGCCCGGCGTGTAGATATTGCCGTCGAGCACCGAGCCGATGCCCTCGCGGATATCCTCGATGGAGGCGGATTTGGAGATGAAGCCGGAGGCGCCGAGATCGAGCGCGCGGCGGATCGTCGCCGGATCGTCGCTTGCCGAGACCACCACGACCGGCAGGCTCTGGAATTCGGCGCGAAGCGAGATCAGGCCGGAAAGGCCGCTGACGCCGGGCATGGCGAGGTCGAGCAGCAGCAGGTCGGCGTTCGGATTGGCCGTGGCCGCCTGTCGCGCCGCCTCGAAATCGCCCGCCTCGACGATATCCGGATTGCCCGCCATTCCGGTGAGCGCCTGTTTCAAGGCGCCGCGGAACAGCGGATGGTCATCCGCGATGATGATCGTGAGTGCCGATGCCATGCGCTCCCTCCCCAGAGTACAAAGACCAGTATGGACCTCGCGACGGATGCGGCACGGTCTTCGCCGGCTAAGGATGCTCCGTCAGGTCTTTTCGGGGATCACGTCCGTCCCGGGGGCGGTTTCCTCCTCGCCGTCCTCCAGGTTTTTCACGATGCCCATGAACCTTTGCATCATCTTTTCCATGATGCTCATGGTCCGGTCAATCTCTTCATCCGTGGGTAGTGACGGTTTTACGGCCGTTTGCCCGGTTGCGCCGCCTTTTTCCAACGCTTCGACGCGCTTGGTCAGGAGGTCCAGTTCCTTCTCGAAGGCGGCGCGCTCGTCAGCCGCCATGCGGCAGACGATCTGGCCGTCCTGCTCCCGGCACAGCGAAACCTCGCCCGACACCGTATCGAGGCGCACGAAGCCGCTGTCGGTCTTGTCCATGCGATAGCGGCCTTCGCCCTCGGCCTGGGCGGAGCCCGCCAGGAGGACAGCGACGAAGACGAGGGGCAGAGAGCGAATTCGCATGCAAAATCCTCCAAGGACCGGTTCCCGGGCGTGTCGCCGGTGGACATTCGCCGTTCTTTGCGGCAAGCGCTACCGTTGAGAACGGCAGGCAAGGGAGAAACGGGCGAGATGGCCAAAACAATCTACAAGATCGTTCCGGCAAGTCTGTGGCAAAAAGCAAAGGCAGCCGGGATTTTCGAGGGCGCCGCGATCGACCTTACCGACGGCTTCATCCATTTCTCCACCAGCGCCCAGGCGATCGAGACCGCCGCCCGCCATTTCGCCGGCCAGAGCGATCTCCTGCTGGTCGCCGTCGATGGCGACGCCCTCGGCGAAAAGCTGGTCTACGAGACCTCGCGCGGCGGCGATCTCTTCCCCCATCTCTACGCCGCCCTGCCGCTTGACGCCGTGCTTTGGGAAAAGCCCCTGCCGCTCGGTCCCGATGGCGCCCACCAGTTTCCGGAGATGAATGCGTGATGTCGCTGCTTTCGACGCTCGGCCGCAAGGGCCTCTTCCTGTTCGATCCCGAAACCGCGCATGGCATGTCGATCGCCGCGCTGAAGACCGGCATCGTGCCGGCCTGCCCGGCGAAGACCGATCCGCGTCTCGCGCAGACCATCGCCGGCCTCACCTTCCCCAACCCGCTCGGCATGGCCGCCGGCTACGACAAGAACGCCGACGTGCCGGAAGCGCTGCTGCGCCTCGGCTTCGGCTTCACGGAAATCGGCACGGTGACGCCGCGCGCGCAGGAGGGCAACCCGAAGCCGCGCATCTTCCGCCTTGTCGAGGACGACGCCGTCATCAACCGCCTCGGTTTCAACAATGCCGGCCATGCCGCCGCGCTTGAGCGCCTGAAGGCCTGCCGGCGCGATGCGCTGATCGGCGTCAATATCGGCGCCAACAAGGACAGCGCCGACCGGGTCGCGGACTATGTCGCGGGCATCCGCACCTTCTACGACGTCGCGCGTTATTTCACCGCCAACATCTCCTCGCCCAACACGCCGGGCCTGCGCGATCTCCAGGCGAAGGATAGCCTTCACGCCCTGCTTTCCGCCGTGCTTTCCGCCCGTGCGGAGGAAGCGGCGCGCAGCGGGCGCCAAGTGCCGGTCTTCCTGAAGATCGCGCCGGATTTGACGGAAGAGGGCCTCGACGACATCGCCGAGGTGGCGCTCGCCCATCCGCTTGACGGCCTCATCGTCTCCAACACGACGCTGTCGCGCGCAGGTCTGCGCGATACGCGCCAGGCCGGTGAGGCGGGCGGGCTTTCCGGCAAGCCGCTCTTCGAGAAATCGACCACCGTGCTCGCCAAGATGCGCCGGCGCGTCGGCGAGACGCTGCCGCTCATCGGCGTCGGCGGTGTCTCATCCGCCGAGACGGCGGCGGAGAAGATCCGCGCCGGCGCGAACCTCGTCCAGCTCTATTCCTGCATGGTCTATGCCGGTCCGGGGCTGGCCGGCGAGATCGTCGGCGGGCTCTCGCGCATTTGTGATCGCGAGCAGATCGCCTCGATTTCCGCGCTTCGTGGAACCCGTGTCACCCATTGGGCCGACCGGCCCCTCTGAGCGCCACAACGGAACCAAACTCGTCCGACAGGGTTTCTCTCCTGCGGGTGGAGTGCGCGGCAGAAGCCGATAACGATCGACGGTAGCCTGCACCGATCCCGCCCAATAACGGCCAAAAAGGCAGGAAGGGACAAGACCATGGACGATCACAACGAAAGGATCCGGCAAAGGGCCCACGAAATTTGGGAAGAAGAAGGTCGCCCGGAAGGCCGCGAATATTCGCACTGGCTGCGCGCCCGGGCGGACGTGAACGAGGCGGAGACCTCAGGGGCGGAGCGGGCCAGCAAGGCCGATATCGCGCAGAGCACGCTTCCTCCCGGCACCGTGCCGGAAAATCCCACGGCGGAAAATCCCGAACGCATCGTGCGGCTGACGCCGGTGCCTGCGAAAAAGCCGCTTGATGTCCGGGACATCGACACCCAGCTCGACCAGCCATTCTGACGATCGAGCGCCCGGGCCGGGGTTGCGCTCCGGCCCGACGAGCCGGAGCATTTCCAGCCGAAGCGGCATCGCTTCGGCGTCGGATAATGCGGCAAAACAAAAACCGGCAGCATTTCCGGTCAACCGGGAATGCTTCAGGCGAATTGTCGGCTGGCCAGCACCGGCAGCCGCAAGGCCAGGAAAATCCCGCGAAATGCCAGAAACAGATTGAGCGACAGCCAGAGGCCGTGATTGCCGAGGAGCGGCACGAAGACGGCGAGCGCCAGCAGATAACCGGCAAAGGCCGCCAGCATCATGTTGCGCATGGCCGATGACCAGGTGGCGCCGATGAATACCCCGTCCATCTGGAAGGCGAGCGCGCCGGTGATCGCCGTCAGCGCCGCCCAGGGCAGGTAGGCTGCCGCCTCCGTCCGCACGCTTTCCGTCGTGGTGAGCAGGCCGATCACATCCGCCCCGAAGACGAGGAACAGCGCCGTGGTGAAGGCGCCGAGGCCGAAGGACCAGAGCATGGTCAGCTTCACCGCGCGATCGAAGGCTGGCCGGAAATTCGCGCCGAACGCGCGACCCACAAGCTGTTCGGCCGCATTGGCGATGCCGTCGAGATAATAGCCGGCGACGAGGAAGATGTTCATCAGCACCGCATTGGCGGCGAGCACGAGCGGGCCGAAGGACGAGCCGATGCGCGTCATGATGGCGAAGGCACCGATCAGCACGAAGGTGCGGATCATGATATCGCGGTTCAACGAGAACAGCGCCTTCCGCCGCGCGCGGGCGAAAATTTCCGCACGCGTCGGACGGTTCGCCCGGTCGAAGCGCGAGACGACGATGAGGAGGCCGGCCAGCATGCCGATGGTTTCGCCGGCGAAGGTTGCCCAGGCGATGCCGGCAATGCCCCAGCCGAGCCCGAGGCCCAGCGTGATCGACAGCACGATGTTGATGCCGTTGATGATCGCCTGCAGCAGCAGCGCCGTCGTGCCCTGCCCGCGGCCGAGCACGAAGCCGAGCAGCGCGTAATTGGCAAGTGCCATGGGTGCGGAGAGCACGCGGATCGTGAAATAGGTCGTGGTCACCGCGGCAACGCCCGTACCGGGCGCCATCAGGAAAAGGCCGGCGGAGAGCAGCAGCGGCGACAGCAGCGCGATCGCCAGCCCGCAACAGAGCGCGATCGTCAGCGAGCGCCAGTAGACCGCCTGCTCCTCGCGCCGGTCGCCGCGGCCGAAGGCTTGTGCGACCAGCCCCGTCGTGGAGGCGCGCAGAAAATTAAAGCTGCCGAGGAGGAGATCGAAAATCACCGCGCCGACGGCCATTCCGGCCAGCGCATCCGCTGAGCCCAACCGGCCGGCCACGGCCGTGCCGGTAAGCCCGATCAGCGGCGTCGTCAGGAAGCCGAGCGTCATGGGAATGGCGATCGCCAGCACGAGCCGGTGCGTCACCTCGAAGGGACCGGCCTCGCCGTTTTCGCCTGCTGCCGTCGCATTCATGGTCCCGCCCCGCTCTCGGCTTCAGTTCAGCTCGACAGCACCATGGCCCAATAGGGCCGGTTGCCGGTTGCGGGATTGGAGACGACCGCGACGCCGAGGCCGCGATAGCCGGCGCCCAACATGTTTTCGAGATGTTTCGGCGAGCGATACCAGGCGTCGAACGCATCTGCGGCGCTGTCCTGCCCGGCGGCGATGTTTTCAGCCGCCGGCAGGGCGACTTCCATGCCCTTCATCCGCTTCAGGAAATTCGCGCCGAAGCCGATATTGTGCTCCATCTTGCCGGCGGCCGCCATGCGGCTTGCCTGGTCCATCGCGGCACGGCTCGCCGCCTTGTCGATGGCGAGCGCCGGCAGGCCGCGCTCGGCTCGAAGCTTGTTGATCAGGGCGAGCGAGGGCGGCGTCTGGTCGCTGCCGGTGCCGGCGGATGGCGTCAGCACGCTGGTGGTGGAACAGCCCGCGGCAAGTGCTGCGACGGCCGCCACGGAGGCGGCAAGAAGGGTGCGTCGGGAAACCATGGTCAGCGGCGATAGCTCAGCATGCGGATGAGGATGAAGACCGGCACGACGATGACGGCGCCGAGCAGCAGGTAATCACCGATGCGGCCGAGCGCCTTGAAGCCGGTGTTCCACAGGTCGACCACGAAATCGCGGGCGGCAAAGAGGATGTCGTCCGGGTAGAGCCCGAAGACCGACATCAGGAAGCCCACGGCCACCGACAGGATCAGGAGCTTGATAAACACGCGCAGCGGTGTGTCGCCGAGAAACCCGTTCACGCCATTGGACATGGGCTGATTCTCCAAAATTCGTTCGCTTCCAGATAAGCTGTCAACGGTCCCGCGGCAAGCAAGCGGCCTGCCTTCGAGAATTCGCTTGCCTTTTGCCGCGGCCCTGCCATGTAGCTCCGCCAGTTTCCCCGTTTCCACAGGCCCAGATGACGAGCCCGCATTTCTCCTCCGGCGATCTCATCGCCGACCGTCGCGCCGACTATGCCCGCATGTTCGCGGAATCGGGCGAGTTCGCGGAGGCGCAGGAACTCATGGAACAGGCGCTCGAGCAGGTGCCGATGTGGGCCGCCGGCTGGTTCCGGCTCGCCGAATATGCGGAAAAATCGGGCCGGAAGGAGGCGGCGACGGCCGCGCTGGAAAAAGTCCTGGCCCTCGACCCCACCGACATTTTCGGCGCCGGCCTGAAACTCGCCGTGCTCGGCGCCGCGACCGCGCCTGCAGCACCCCCGAGCCCCTATGTCGCGCGCCTCTTCGACGACTATGCCGACCGCTTCGACACGGCGCTGGTCGAGCGGCTGGAATACACGGTGCCGCGCACGCTCGCCCGGCTCGTGCGTCAGTATGAGGGCGATGAGGCGCAGTTCGGCCTCGTCTGCGATATCGGCTGCGGCACCGGCCTGTTCGGCGTGGAAATCCGCGGCCATGCCGGCCGGCTGGAAGGCTTCGACCTTTCCGCCGGCATGCTGGCCAAGGCAGCGGAGAAGGCCGTCTACGACCATCTGGCACAGGCCGACCTGTCGCGGCCGGCGGGCGACAGCGGCCTCTTTGCCGATGCGCCGGAAGCCCGCGCCGACCTCGTCAGCGCCGCGGATGTGCTGATGTATCTCGGCGATCTCGCTGAGGTGTTTGCGAGCGCCGCGCAACTTGCAAAGCCCGGCGGCCTTTTCGCCTTTTCCGTGGAGGATGGCGGCGAGGGAGACGCGCCGCTGCTGCGCCCGTCGCTGCGCTATGCCCATCCGGAAGCCTTCATCCGGCGGCGGATGGCGGAGAACGGTTTCGACCTTCTCGCCCTCGAAAAGAGCGTGATCCGGCAGGATGCCGGCCAGCCGGTGCATGGCCTGCTCTTCCTGGCGCGCCGGCAGGCATAGGCTTGCGCCGGCAGCGCTGCGCTATACAACAGCAAAAGACCATCGGAGATCAGGCATGGACGTGGACAAACGGCGTTTCGGCTTCTGGAACCCCACCCCTACCCGCCATACGCCGCTGGAAGATGCGCAGGGCCTGTTTGCGAGCAGCATGATCGCGGCGCTTGGCCTCGCGCTGATGAGCAGCGCCGGGCTGGTGGCCAGCGGCACCGCCGGCGTCGCCTTCATCCTGCACTACCTCACCGGCTACAGTTTCGGCCTGTTCTATACTGTCGTGAACATCCCCTTCTACGTGCTGGCGCTCAAACGCCTCGGCTGGGCCTTCACGATCAAGACCATCATCGCCGTCTCGCTCACCTCTTTGATCACCGAGCTGCAACCGCATTTCGTGCGCATCGAGAGCATCGATCCGATGTGGACGGCGGTGCTGGCCGGCATCCTGCTCGGCTTCGGCTTGCTCGGCCTCTACCGCCACCGCGCCAGCCTCGGCGGCGTCGGCGTGCTGGCGGTCTACCTGCAGGAACGTTTCGGCATCCGCGCCGGCCTCGTGCAGCTCGCCTTCGATCTTTTCGTGCTGGTCGCCGCCTTCCTGGTCGCCCCGCCCTTCATCGTGCTCTGCTCGGTCGTCGGCGCCGTGGTGCTCAACCTGTTCCTCACCGTCAACCACCGCGCCGACCGCTATATTGCCATGTGATCCTATTTTTCGCGGGGCGCGGCTTCACATTCGATGGGCCGTCACTAGCTTAAACGCGTGAACAGCTTCGATTCTATCTCTGGCGAAACCGCCACCGGCCTTGCCGTCCTGCCAAAACCCTTCGCCGACTGGTTCGCGGCCAAGGGCTGGCAACCGCGCGCGCACCAGATGGAACTGCTCGCCCGCGCCACGGCCGGCGAAAGCCTGCTTCTCATCGCGCCGACCGGTGCCGGCAAGACGCTCGCGGGTTTTCTTCCCGCGCTGACCGATCTCACGCGCCGTGGAAAAATCCCACCCGGCTCCGCCTTCACCGGCATCCACACGCTCTACATTTCGCCACTGAAAGCGCTCGCCGTCGATATCGAGCGCAACCTGATGAAGCCGGTCTCCGAGATGGGCCTGCCGATCCTGATCGAGACGCGCACCGGCGACACGCCGCAGGCCAAGCGCCAGCGCCAGCGGCTGAACCCGCCCGATATCCTGCTGACGACGCCCGAGCAGGTGGCGCTGCTGATCGCCAACGGCGAGGCGGAACGCTTCTTCAAGGACCTGAAATATGTGATCTTCGACGAGTTGCATTCGCTCGTCACTTCCAAGCGCGGCCACCTGCTGTCGCTCGGCCTCGCGCGGCTGCGCCGTCTTGCACCCGGGCTTCGCACCATTGGGCTTTCGGCCACCGTGGCCGAGCCGATGGACCTGCGCCGCTGGCTGGTCGAGCAGGCGCCGGACGCGGAAATGCATGCCGGGCTCGTCACGGCTCCGGGTGGGGCGAAGCCGATCATCACCATCCTGAAGAGCGAGGAGCGGGTGCCGTGGTCCGGCCATTCGGCGAAATATGCCATGCCGGAGGTCTATGAGGCCATCAAGGCGCACCAGACGTCGCTGCTTTTCGTCAATACGCGCAGCCAGGCAGAAATCCTCTTCCAGGCGCTTTGGAACATCAACGAGGATACGCTGCCGATCGCGCTGCATCACGGCTCGCTCGATGTCGGCCAGCGCCGCCGGGTGGAGGCGGCCATGGCGGAGAACCGGCTACGCGCCGTCGTCGCCACCTCGACGCTCGATCTCGGCATCGACTGGGGCGACGTCGATCTCGTCATCCATGTCGGTGCGCCGAAGGGCGCCTCACGGCTGGCCCAGCGCATCGGCCGCGCCAACCACCGCATGGACGAGCCGAGCCGCGCGATCCTGGTGCCCGCCAACCGCTTCGAGGTGATGGAGTGCCAGGCGGCGCTCGACGCCAATTATCTCGGCGCGCAGGATACGCCGCCGGTCGGGCAAGGCGCGCTCGACGTGCTCGCCCAGCACGTGCTCGGCATGGCCTGCGCCGCGCCCTTCGACGAGGACGCGCTGTTTGCCGAAGTCACCTCCGCCTCGCCCTATAACAAGCTCTCACGGGAAAAATTCGGCCGCATCGTGCAGTTCGTCGCGACCGGCGGTTATGCGCTGAAGACCTATGAGCGCTACGCCCGCATCCGCAAGACGGCGGACGGGCTCTGGCGTGTGTCCAACCCTGGGATCGCCCAGCAATATCGCCTGAACCTCGGCACGATCGTCGAAATGCCGATGCTGAACGTGCGCATGGTCAAACGCGGCGCAAAGGGCGTGGTCGGCCGCGGCGGCGCGTCGCTCGGCAAGGTGGAAGAGTATTTCCTGGAAATGCTGGCGCCCGGGGATACGTTCCTGTTCTCCGGCAAGGTGCTGCGCTTCGAAGGCATCCGCGAGAACGAATGTCTCGTCTCCCAGGCCTTCTCGCTCGATGCGAAGGTGCCCGCCTATGCGGGCGGCAAGTTCCCGCTCTCCACCTATCTCGCCGATCAGGTGCGCGGCATGCTGGACGATCCGCAGCGCTGGGGCGCGCTTCCCGACCAGGTGCGCGACTGGCTGGCGCTGCAACGGGATGTATCCACCCTGCCGAAACGCGACGAGCTTTTGATCGAGACCTTTCCGCGCGGCAGCCGGCACTACATGGTCGCCTATCCTTTCGAGGGACGGCTGGCGCACCAGACGCTCGGCATGCTTTTGACCCGCCGGCTGGAGCGCGCCGGCCGGCGACCGCTCGGCTTCGTCGCCACCGACTATTCGCTTGCCATCTGGGCGCTCGATGATCTCGGCTATACGTTTGCCGTCGAACGGCCGTCGCTTTCAAGCCTGTTCGACGAGGACATGCTGGGTGACGACCTGGAGGCCTGGCTCGATGAAAGCTTCATGCTGAAGCGCACCTTCCGCAATTGCGCCGTGATTGCCGGTCTTATCGAGCAGCGCCATCCGGGCAAGGAAAAGACCGGGCGGCAGGTCACCGTTTCCGCCGACCTGATCTATGACGTGCTGCGCAGCCACGAGCCGGACCACATCCTGCTGGAAGCCACGCGCAACGATGCGGCGGCGGGGCTTTTGGATATTCAGCGATTGGGCGATATGCTGGTGCGAATCAAGGGCCACATCACCCACCGCCGGCTCGACCGCATTTCGCCGCTCGCCGTGCCGATCATGCTCGAAATCGGCAAGGAACTGGTGGCGGGCGAGGCGCAGGATTCACTGCTGGCGGAAGCGGCGGAGGACCTGATCGCCGAGGCGATGGGCGAGACACAGATCTAGGGATTGAAGACCGCATGCAGAGGCTCGCTCTGGCATCGATGGAGATACAGGATTTCGGTGCCATCTCGGCCCGCACCGTCGTTGCCGGCGTGGAAGCCGTGTGCGATCCGCTCGGCGCGCTCTACCTGCCGGAAACCCGCCTGCTCGTCGTCTCCGACCTGCATCTCGAAAAGGGTGCCGCCTTCGCGCGCCGCGGCATGCTGCTGCCGCCCTACGATACGCTGGCGACGCTGAAGGTGCTGGAAGCCGTGATCACCCGGCACGATCCGGCGATCGTCGTCAGCCTTGGCGACAATTTTCACGATCGCGTCGGCTCCTCCCACCTGCCGGAGATGTTCCGCACGAAGATAACGGAGCTCGCGCGCGGGCGCGACTGGATCTGGATCAACGGCAACCATGATCCGGACGGCACCGTGGACCTGCCTGGCCAGTCGGCCGACGAACTGCATTATGCCGGCCTCGCCTTCCGCCACGAACCGTCGCTGCTTTCGCCGGCCGGCGAGATCGCCGGGCACCTGCACCCCGCCGCCACCGTCGTCCGCCGCGACAAGGCGGTGCGCCGCCCGTGTTTCGCGACTGACGGCAAACGGATGCTGATGCCCGCCTTCGGCATCATGACGGGCGGCCTCGATCTGCGCCACAAGGCGATGACCGGTCTCTTCGACCGGCCAAGCCTCGTCGCCCACATGCTCGGCCGCGACCGCATCTATTCGGTACGCTTTGCCAACCTGATCGGCTAGCTCGCCTTCACCAGCCGGATGATCGTAGATTCGCCGCCGCGCTGCTCGGTGATCGCGAAGACCGTGCCGTCGGGTCCGACCTTGACGTCGCGGATGCGGGCGTCGAGGGCCACGCGCTCCTCGTTGCGCACCCTGTCGCCATCCATGTGCAGCACGACGAGACCCTGGCTGACGAGGCCGCCTATGAGGAAGGCGCCCTTCCATTCCGGAATGGCATCGCCATCGTAGAAGGCCATGCCGGAGGGGCCGATCACCGGATCCCAGTAATAGACCGGCTGCTCGGTGCCTTGCAGCGTGGTGATGCCCTCGCCGACCGGGCCGCCGCTATATTCGATGCCGTAGGTCACCCTGGGCCAGCCGTAGTTCTTGCCCGCTTCCGGGCGGTTCAGCTCGTCGCCCCCCTTCGGCCCGTGCTCGACGGTCCAGAGACGGCCTTGGCCATCCAGCGCGGCGGATTGCAGGTTGCGGTGGCCGTAGCTCCAGATTTCCGGCAGTGCGCCGTCCGTGCCGACGAAAGGATTGTCGGAGAGCGCCTTGCCTTCCGCATCGATGCGGAAAACCTTGCCGAAACCCTTGTCGAGATCCTGCGCGCCGACGCGGGTCTCGCGGTCCGAGCGTTCGCCGACCGTCACATAAAGCTGGCCTTCCGGCCCGAAGGCGAGCCGCGAGCCAAAATGCTTGTCGCCGTCATAGGTCGGCATCTGCTGGAAGATGAGCTTCACGTCCTTGAGCGCGAGCTTGCCGTCCTCCTCGGTCAGCTCAGCCGAGGCGACCGACGTGCCGTTGCCGCCGTCGCGCGGTTCGGAGAAGGAGAAATAGATGCGGTTGGAGCTTTCGAAATCCGGCGCCAGCGCCACGTCGAGCAGGCCGCCCTGCCCTTCCGACATCACCGCCGGCACGCCCTCGATCGGCGGGCTCGCCTCGCCATTCTCCTGCGAGACGACGTGCATGGCGCCTTCCTTCGTCGTCACCAGGATGCGGCCGTCCGGCAGAAATTCCATCGCCCAGAGTTGCGGCAGGCCTTCCGCCACGACATCGACGCTGATCTGCGGCACCGCGGCGGGGAGGGCCGCGCGGGTCTGGTTCTCGAAGGCCGGCTTCTGGTCCGGCGCGTTGGCCTCCTCGGTCTCCGCCGTCTGGGCGAAGGCCGGGGCGGAAAGGAGGGTTACGGCGAGCATGGTTCCGGCAAGAAGAGAGGTCGTGCGCATGGCTGTTTCCCTTGGGTTCGATCGCAACGAGACGGCGGATCGCGCATCCGCAATCCGCCCTTAATCTCCGAAGGGGTCGGCACCATGATTTGTTTCAACACATGTCTTCAAGAAATGGTTATCGGCTTCAGGCTGCGGTCGGCGCATAGCGCGTCAGGATCGCGCCGTTGGAAAGTGGCTTGGCCTCGATCAGGTTGAAGTCGCGCCGCCCGCCCTGCTTGAAGAAGGGCGTGCCCTTGCCGAGCTGCACCGGCACGATCGCCAGCATAACCTCGTCGACGAGCCCGGCCGCAAGGAGCGCGTTCACCAGGTCTGCGCTGCCGAAGACGTAGATGGTCTTGTCGAGCGCCTGCTTGCGCCGGGCGACCTCGCCGACGATGTCGGCCGTCACCTCGGTGTTGTTCCAGTCGGAGGCCGTGATGGTGCGCGAGGCAACGAGCTTCGGCAGCGCGTTCATATAGTTTTTCACCTCGGCCTCGCCCTCCGCCGTCGTCCAGTAGGCCTTCATGCCCTCATAGGTCACGCGGCCGAAGACGAGCAGGCCGGCGCTCTCGCCGAATTCGCTGCTGAGCTTTTCCAGTTCCGGCCCCCAGGCCCTGTTGTGGAAGTCGAGGTCCCATTTCTTCTCGCCCTCGAAGAAGCCGTCGAGCGTCACGAGATTCCAGACGATTACCTTTGCCATCTTTCCGTCCTCCCTTGCGGCATGAGCCGCGTGAAACTTAACCAGTTGCGATTTGCAACTGGTTGATGGATAGCGAAACTGATTGTACTATGCAAGCAGTTTTTGGAGAATCGCATGAAAGATGCCCGCCGCTCGGGTTGCCCGATCAACCTGACGCTTGAAATCCTGGGCGACCGCTGGAGCCTGATCGTGCTGCGCGACATGATGTTCGGCAACCGCCGCCACTTTCGCGAATTGCTGACGAAATCCGACGAAGGCATCGCCTCCAACATCCTGGCGGACCGGCTGCGCCGGCTCGTCGAGGAGGGCCTGATCAGCAAGGCGGACGATCCGAGCCACAAGCAGAAATCGCTCTACAGCCTCACCGAGATGGGCATCGCGCTGGTGCCGGTCTTCGCCATGATGGGCGCCTGGGGCCGGCGCTTCCTGCCGGTGACGGAAGAATTGTCGATCCGCGCGGAACTGCTGGAAGACGGTGGTCCCGCGCTATGGGACGATTTCATGGAAGAATTGCGCGCCATCCATCTCGGCGCACCGCGCCCGGCCCGCTCGGTTTTCGGCGAGCTTCAGGCCGCCTATGAGGCGACCGTGGCACGGCGGCTGGCCACAGCCGCCTGCTGATCAATCCTTGCGGAAGACGACGCTTGCCAGCCAGCCCGTGATGAGAGCGAGGAAAACGGAGAAGGCACCGTAGGCGAGCGAATTGTTATAGGCGGCATTCGAGATCATCTGCTCGATGCCGGTCTTCATCACGCGCAGCGGCAGCGCCTTCTCGGCGATGAAGACGCCGTCGCGGAAAAGGTGGGCGCGCACGACATGGGTGCCGTTCGGCACGCTTGCCGGCAGCTTCACCGTCGCCTTGAACAGGCTCGCGCTGATGAACTGCACGCCGCCCGGATCACGCTGGTAGAAGCCGCCGCTCTCCTTGAGCCTGCGGAAGGCCTCGCGGAATTCGGTGATGTTGCTGCCGTCGCCGAGGAAGCCGACCGGCGAAAGGCGGATATGCTGGATCCCGACGCCCACGCCGTTCAGCATCGCGGGCTCGGCGATCGTCTCGACGTCCCGCGTGCTCGACAGCGAATAGGATTCCGGCACCAGCTCGAAGGTCATCGAGCGGCGGTTGACCCAGATGCCGAAGATGCGCTCCTTGATGCGCACCGTGTTGTTGTCCTTCGGCCCTTCCAGCGCCACGACGATATCGTATTTGCGCTGGGTAAGCAGCGCCGGGTCGTAGCCTTCGATGGCGCCGAAGATCGTGAGGTCGGCGCCGCGGAAATCCGAGGAGATCGCGATCTCGTCGGTCGAAATGCCGATTTCCAGCTTTTCCGGAAATTCCACCGGCGGGTCTTCCAGCACCTGGGCTGCGGCCGGAAAGGTAAGGCCGAGGGCGAAGAGAAGGACGAGGAGCGCTCTCATCGATAGACCCCCTCGCTGACGACGGAATAGATATCGGCGGGCGTGGCGACCAGATCGACCGCAAGGCGGGCGCCAACGGCGAGAACCAGCAGCGCCAGCAGGGCGCGCAGCTGTTCGCCGCGCAGCTTCTGGCCGACGCGCACGCCATATTGCGCGCCGATCACGCCCGCCACCATCAGGATGAACGCCAGTACGATATCGACGGAATAGTTCGTCGTCGCCTGCACGATGGTCGTGTAGGCCGTGACGAAGATGATCTGGAACAGCGAGGTGCCGACGACGACGTTTGTCGGGATGCGCAGCAGGTAGATCATGGCCGGCACCATGATGAAGCCGCCGCCGACACCCATGATGGAGGTGAGGATGCCGATGCCGAAGCCGAGGCCTATGACCGGAATGACGCTCAGATAGATCTTCGACTTCTTGAAGCGCATCTTCAGCGGCAGGCGATGCACCCAGCTATGCTGACCGGGCCGGCGCAGCGAGACGGGCTGGTTGTTCGCCGCGCGGCGCAGCGCCCGGATGCTTTCGAGCAGCATCAGCGTGCCGACGGTGCCGAGAAGAACCACGTAGAGCAGCGAGATGACGAGATCGAGCTGGCCGATGCTGCGCAGGATCGAGAAGACCCATATGCCCGCGGTGGCGCCCGCAAGACCGCCGACCAGCAGCACCGAGCCGAGCTTCACATCCAGCGTGCCGCGCCTAAAATGCGAGAGCGCACCTGAAATCGAGGAGGCGACGACCTGGTTGGCGCCGGTCGCGACGGCGACGATCGGGGGGATGTTGTAGAAGATGAGGAGCGGCGTGATCAGAAAGCCGCCGCCGACGCCGAACATGCCGGACAGGAAGCCGACGGCCGCACCCATGCCGAGAATGATGAAGATGTTCACCGAGAGCTCTGCGATGGGCAGATAGACAGTCACAACGATACCCCGATCGGCAATATTTTTCCCGCACGCGCGGATTTATCCAGCAGTCGCTTCACCTGTTCTGCCCGCCGCCGAGTTTCCTCGTCCGGCCAAGCTGCGGATGCACGGAAACGCCGCGCCGCGGGAAGGGAGGCCCCCTCCATCGGCCGGTCGCACCTTGCATCACACAAGGATCGGTCACGTTGCCGTCCTCCATGATAAGACGTCTCAGCGACGCGTATCATCTTGGAGCGACACGTAATTTTTCTACTGCATAATTCCTGAAATCAGGGCCGATTTAAGGATGAGACGTGCAGCGCATACAAAATGCCACAGCGACCTTTGCGTATCATTAACGACACGCGGTGCTGTGGTGGGTGTCATGCCCGCAGGTTAGGTTAAAGCCGGAGAACGAGGTTCTCCGGCGATCGGCCGATCAGCTCGGCTGCTTGTTGCGCTTCAGCAACTCCGTCACCAGCGCGTCGTCGATCTCGCCGGTTTCCTTCTGGCCGACGGACTTCTGGAAGGCCTTGATGGCGGCGACGGTCTTCTTGCCCATCTCGCCATCCGGCGCGCCGGCCTTGAAGCCGTTGTTGTTGAGGATCGCCTGGATGTTGCGGATCGCCTTCTTCATGTCGACGCTGGCGGTCTTGGTCGGCTTGCCGACCCATTCATCCGGCAGGTCGGCCGAGTTGGTCTTCTCGTCCAGCGGCTGCGGCTTCCACAGTTCCATCTTGGCCTTGGCACTCGAAAGCTGCTCGGGACGCATGGCGTTCGCCACCTCGTCGCGCTTCTGCGCCGCATCGTTGTCGCCGTCGCGGGCGGCGATGGCGAACCACTTGTAGGATTCTTCCAGGTCCTGCTTCACGCCGTTGCCGCGCGCATAGAGGATCGCCAGGTTGAACTGGCTGTCGCGAACGCCGAGCTCGGATGCCTTCTGGAACCACTTTGCCGCACCGTCGAAGTCCGGCTGCGCCGTGCCCATGCCGGTGGCGAGCAGGACGGCGAGGTTGTGCATGGCGCTCGCATTGCCCTTGTTGGCAGCGATTTCGTAGAGTTCGCGGGCACGCGCGAGGTCACGCTCGACGCCCTGGCCCTTTTCATAGAGGTTGGCGAGGCGGTATTCGGCCGGCGCGAAACCGCGGGCGGCGGCAAGCTCGTACCATCGGGCGGCTTCCGCCAGATCCGTCGCGACGCCGCGGCCTTCCGTGTAGCGAGCACCGATCTCGAACAGCGCCAGCGCGTCGCCTTCGGTCGCAGCCTTGGAAAGCGAGGCCGGGGTGATGGCTTCCGGAACGACGATCGCCGCCGTCTGGGTCTGGTCCAGCGGCGCTGTCTCAGTTGCAGCGCTCGTGTCCTTTTCTTCCGCAAGCGGCTCGGCTTCCGGTGTCGTGACCGGCTCGAAGCCTGCGGTGGCTGCGTCGTCGGTCGTGGCCGGAGCGGTCAGGGCGTCGGAGCCCGTCGCGGAGGTCTCCGTCGAAGGCGATTCGATGACCAGGTCGTTGTCCGTGCCGGCAAGGCCGCGCTCCTCGGCATCCTCGACGGGGGCGGGATCGGTCACGGCGGCGTCGCCCGTGGGCTCCGTCACGGCACTGTCGCCGGTGGGCTCCGTTACGGTCTCTTCACCGGCAACCGGTGCGGCGGCGGTGTTCGCCGTCACGGCCTCGCCCGTGCCCGTCACCGTGTCGACCGGTGCGGCTTCATTCGTGTTGATCGCCGTCTGCTCGACGACGACCGGGGCCTCGTCGCCGGTCACCAGCGTGCTGACCAGCGGATAGGACATGATCACCAGCAGAATGGCGCCGACGGCAAGCAGGATCGGCCGGCGATGGCGCGACAGCGCGGAGGCAGGCGCATCGGCCTTGGCAACCTTGTCCGATTTCTTGGCCGGAGCGACGCGGGAGATCGTGTCGGCTTCCTCGGCTGCGACCTTCGCGGCGCGGCGGGCGGCGGCGATCTGCGCGGCCACCCGGTCGCCCTCGCCGGCCGTTGCCGTGCGATTGCCCGAGGCCTGGCCGGCGCGCACGCGCTCCAGAATGCGGCGGACGTCCGGCACGCCGGAGCCGGGCTCCAGGAGCTGGTTCGCCTCTTCCGGTGCGAGTTCATCAGTGGGGTCGATCGAGGGCGTCGGGTCGATCTGGCGACGCTCGACGACGGGTGCAACCTCCTTGCGGCCCGGCTTGAAGCGGCGCTTCAGCCCGGCCAGCAGGCCGACCTTCTTCTGGGCTTCCGCCGGCTGCTCGACAGCAAGGGCCACGGTCTCTTCCGCGATCGCCTCGACAGGCTCCGGCCGCTCGGGAACCGGAATGGTCTCGACCTCGATCTCGGCGAAGCGGGATTCTTCCTCGCGCGGCTCCGCGACTTCGGCCCTGCGGGTCTCGCCGGCGCCGAAGCCGTCATCGTCAAAAGGGTAGTCGTTACCATACTGGCTGGAGGCGCGCTCGTTGCCGCGGTCCATGTCCATGGCCATGGCAGGCATTTCGGCGCGCGGCATCGGGCTCTCGCGGCGGCCGAAATTTTCGCGCGGGGCGTCGAGCTGTTCCAGGCGGCCGGCGATCTGCACCAGCGTGTCGTGCAGGGCGTCGAAGGTGCGCGCCGTGCGCTCCTCGCTGGAGCGGGTCAGCTCTTCGAGCACGCGCAGGTCGTCGGCAAGGGCGGCGATCGCTTCCATATCGGTCGACGCGGCCGCAGCCGGGCCGGCATGGCGATAGGCTTCCATCACGGCTTCCGCCGCCTGGCGGGCCGCCTCGACGATATATTCGTCGTTGGTCGCCATGTAGTCCTCGATCGTCGCGAGGCGGTTCTCGACCTCGACGGGCACGACGGCGGTCGATGGCGTGCTGATCAGCGTGGAGAGATGGGCGATCTGGGCTTCCAGGCCGCGCAGCGCCTCATGGTCGCCGACGGGCGCCGTGCGGGTCGCATCCAGCCGGTCGGCGATTGCCGAAAGACGGCCCTCGATATGGTTGAAGCGGTCTTCCTGGAACGGGCTGCCGACGGGCGCGTCGAGGCCGTCGATGCGGCGGGCGAGTGCGTCCAGGCGCTCGGCCAGCTCGCCGGTGACGCTGCCCTGGTCGAGCGCGTCGATCTTGCGGGAAATGTCGGAGAGGTAATAGGCGAGCTCTTCGTTGTCCTGGGTCTGGGCGGGTGCGGCCTGCTGGCTCTGCTCCAGCATCAGCGAAAGCTGCTCGATGCGCTCTTCCAGGCGAAGGGCTGCGCGCTCGTTCGACATTTCCTCGATGCGGCTCGCCAGCGCTTCGATGCGCAGGCCGAGCCCCTGCTCCGGCGCCACCGGGGCCGGGCGGCGAGCGATCATGTCGAGCTGGCCGGCGAGATCGGCGATGCGGCCTTCGAGGCGCTGCATCATCGGATTGTCGGTGACGGATGCCTGCTGCATGCGGCCGGCGGCGGCAATCGCCCGGCTGATCTCGTCGAGGCGCGTATCCAGTCCCTCGAACTGCGAGGTGACGGCGGAGACGAAACGGCCGTCGTCCGGCTGGGACTGGCGGGCCAGCATGTCGATCGCGCGGGCGATCGTCTCCAGCTTGCCTTCCAGCGCATGGATGGCCGGCGTGGCGCTGAGGCCGCCGATCTGGGTCTTCAGCTCGTCAAGCCGGTAGGCAAGCGCCACCAGCTCGTCGTCCCGCGTCTGGTCGAAAATGGTCAGCTTCTGCTCGACGCCGCTCCAGCGGTCTTCCATGCGGCGCACGGAATCCTCGCGGGCGAGGCCGTCGAGCACGGAGCGCAGCTCGTCGAACTCGACGCGCAACCCGTCGGTCTGGCCCGACTGGCGGCCGAGCTGGTTGATGCCGGTGGAAAGGCGCAGCAGCTCTTCGCGCACGTCGTCATTGCCATTGCGGCCTTCGGCCACCTGGCGGATGCCGCGGATTTCCGAGCGCAGCGACTGCATCTCGCGCTCCAGCCCGTCGGCAATGTCCTTCTTCAGGTCCTGGCGCAGCGAAACGAGCGCCTTGGCGATGTCCTCGACAGAGCCTTCCGCGCGCGCCGGTGCGGCGGCAGCGGCATAACCGGCGCTGGAGGTGCCATAGGCGGTGTGCGCCTGCTGGGCGGCGGCATAATGATCGCTGGAAACGGGGCGGCGCTCCATGCGGGGGACGACACGCTCGCGCGTGCCTTCGATGGCGCGCTGGCGCTGCATGATCTCGGAGACCGGATCGTCGCGCAGGGGAATGTTGCGCGCCGGCTCGTAGCGGGCGGTTTCGCCGCGCGGCGCGAGCCGCTCGTCCGTCCGCCCACGCGCCTCGCGGCCGTTCGCCATCAGGCCCTCGATACGGGCTTCCAGCCCCTCGATGGTGCGATTGAGCGCATCGAGCGAGGATCTTTCGCCGTGACGTTGCGGGTTTCGCGATCCGTTCATCTTTCGCCTCGCTTTGGCGGCCATCCAGCCTGCCGGGAGATACCCTAGAAGGCACTGCCGCCCCGGCTGCGCCCTTTTATTTCCACTCCGGAACGGGCCTTCGCCCGCCGCCGTCAGCCGTCGGAAACAGTATCGTCCCTGTCTATCCCCGGCCTGCCGCCCGGAATGCACAGAGGGAAACGAATTGATTCCCGATCCCACGCCCTCAAGCGCCACAATTCACGAAACGTGGTAAACAAGGGGTTAATCACCGCGGAAATTTTTTAACGATTTGCTCATAGAATGGCGTTCGGGAGGAAAGGCGACCGGTTGCGGCACAGCAGCGGGCGTCGTGGGCGCAGCGCCTCCCCTCCTCTCCCATCCCTCTCCGGCGAAAAATTCCACGCCCTTGCGTTTTGACGTTTACGCAAACGTCAAAGTTTTATAGTATCCCTTGCCAAGGACCGGACTCATGTCCGTGGGATAGGTGAGGAACGCGAAAGATGCCGATCTACAAGGCCCCCGTGAATGACACGCTTTTCATCCTGAACGACGTTCTGGCGCTGGAGCGGTACAACAACCTGCCCGGCTTTGCCGACGCGACGGGGGATATGGTGGAGGCGATTGCCGGCGAGGCCGCGAAGGTGGCGGAAGAGGTGCTGTTCCCGGTCAACCTTTCCGGCGACCAGGAAGGCTGCACGCGCAACGACGACGCGACCGTGAAAACGCCGAAGGGTTTCAAGCAGGCCTACGACCTCTACCGCCAGGGCGGCTGGATCGGCCTTGCGGTGCCGGAAGAATTCGGCGGCCAGGGCCTGCCCTATCTGCTGCACACCGCCGTCGGCGAATATATGTCGTCGGCCAACATGGCGCTGACCATGTATCCGGGCCTGACGCAGGGCGCGATCGCCGCGATCCTCGTGCACGGCTCCGACGAGCAGAAGGCCGCCTACCTGCCGAAGATGGTGGAAGGCACCTGGACCGGCACGATGAACCTGACGGAGCCCCATTGCGGCACCGACCTCGGCCTGCTCCGCGCCAAGGCCGTGCCGCAGAGCGACGGGTCCTACCGGATTTCCGGCCAGAAGATCTTCATCTCCGCCGGTGACCACGACATGTCGGAGAACATCGTGCACCTGGTGCTCGCCCGTATCGAGGGCGCGCCGGAGGGCACCAAGGGCATTTCGCTCTTCATCGTGCCGAAATTCATCCTCAAGGATGACGGCACGCCGGGCACGAAGAACGGCGTCTCCTGCGGCGCGATCGAACACAAGATGGGCATCCACGGCAACGCCACCTGCGTCATGAACTATGACGAGGCGACAGGCTGGCTCATCGGCGCGGAGAACAAGGGCCTCAACGCCATGTTCGTGATGATGAACGAGGCCCGCCTCGGCGTCGGCCTGCAGGGCCTGTCGATCGCCGAAATCGCCTACCAGAACGCCGCCAACTATGCCCGCGAGCGCCTGCAGGGCCGCTCGCTCTCCGGCGTGAAGAACCCGAACGGCAAGGCCGATCCGCTGATCGTGCACCCCGACATCCGCCGCACGCTGATGACCATCAAGGCCTGGACGGAGGGCGGCCGCGCCTTCACGCTGTGGACGGCGCTGAAATCCGACATCGCCCACCGCTCTGCCGACGAGAAGGAACGCCAGGCCGCCGACGACATCCTCGGCCTGATGACGCCGATCCTCAAGGGCGTGCTCACCGACAAGGGCTTCGACCACGCCGTCATGGCCCAGCAGGTTTTCGGCGGCCACGGCTATATCGAAGAGCACGGCATGAGCCAGTATGTGCGCGATGCGCGCATCGCCATGATCTACGAGGGCGCCAACGGCATCCAGGCGCTCGACCTCGTCGGCCGCAAGCTCGGCATGAATGGCGGGCGCGCCGTCATTGCGCTCTTCAAGGAAATCGGCGATTTCTGCGAGGAGAACCGCCATGACGAGAAGCTCGCCTTCTTCACCAAGCATCTCAAGAAGGGCTTGAACGACCTCCAGGCCGGAACCATGTGGTTCATGCAGAACGCCATGGCCAAGCCCGACAATGCCGGTGCCGGCTCGACCGACTACATGCACCTCTTCGGCCTCGTCACCGTCGGCTATATGTGGGCGAAGATCGCCAAGGCTGCCGAGGACGGCCTTGCGGCAGGTGCCGGCGAGCGCGAGGACTTCTTGAAGAACAAGCTGATCACCGCAAAGTTCTTCATGGAACGCCTGATGCCGGAAACCGCGCTGCGCAAGACCCGCATCGAGGCCGGCGCCGACACGACGATGGAATTGGCGGCCGAAGCGTTCTAGCCTCGAAGAATCAGGCGACCCATTGCGAGTTTGACGGCGCCCGGCGCCGCTAGGGAGAAGAGACCAATGACCGACGTCTTCATCTACGATCATGTGCGCACGCCGCGCGGGCGGGGCAAGAAGGACGGCTCGCTGCACGAAGTGCCGTCCGTCCGCCTTGCGGCCAAGGTGCTGGAAGCGGTGCGCGACCGCAACGGGCTCGATACCGCCAAGGTCGACGACATCGTCATGGGCTGCGTCGATCCGGTGATGGATGCGGGCTCCGTCATCCCGAAGGCCGCCGCTTTCGAGGCCGGCTACTCGACCAAGGCGCCGGGCATGCAGATCTCGCGCTTCTGCGCCTCCGGTCTCGATGCCGTGAATTTCGGCGCGGCGAAGATCGCGCAGGGTGCGGATGATATCGTCATTGCGGGTGGCGTCGAGAGCATGTCGCGCGTCGGGCTCGGCATGTCGGGCGGCTCGTGGTTCATGGACCCGTCCGTCAACTTCCCGGCCTATTTCATGCCGCAGGGTGTGTCGGCCGACCTCATCGCCACCAAGTACGGCTTCTCCCGCGACGACGTGGACGCCTATGCCGTCGAGAGCCAGAAGCGCGCCGCGCATGCCTGGCAGAACGGCTATTTCAAGAATTCCGTCGTGCCGGTGAAGGACATCAACGGCCTGACGATCCTTGCCCATGACGAGCACATGCGCCCCGGCACCGACATGCAGGCGCTTGCCTCGCTCAACCCTTCCTTCCAGATGCCCGGCGAGATGGGCGGCTTCGAAGCCGTCGCCATCCAGGCCCATCCGGAAATCGAGGGCATCAATTATGTGCACCATGCCGGCAACTCCTCCGGCATCGTCGACGGTGCTGCCGCCGTGCTGCTCGGCTCCAAGGAGGGTGGCAACATCCTCGGGAAGAAAGCCCGCGGCCGCATCAAGGCCTTCGCCAATATCGGTTCCGACCCGGCGCTGATGCTGACCGGCCCGGTCGATGTCACGGAAAAGCTGCTCGCCCGCAGCGGCATGCAGCTTGCCGACATCGACCTCTTCGAACTCAACGAAGCCTTCGCCGCCGTGGTGCTGCGCTACATGCAGGCCTTCGATATCCCGCACGACAAGATCAACGTCAACGGCGGCGCCATCGCCATGGGCCACCCGCTCGGCGCCACCGGCGCGATGATCCTCGGCACCGTGCTCGACGAGCTGGAACGCCGCGACCTCAACACCGCCCTCGTCACGCTCTGCATCGGCGCCGGCATGGGCACCGCGACGATCATCGAACGCGTCTGAGAGAGGTAAGCCACGCTCTCTCCGGTCGTCATCCTCGGGCTTGACCCGAGGATCCATCACCCGGAGCTGGATGGTCGGGTCAAGCCCGACCATGACGGAGGAGAGGACAGCGTGTGAAGCCAGATAGATTTCAGGGAAGAGGAATCCCATCATGAGCTACAAGAACTTCACCATCGAGACCGACGCCGACGGCATTGCTCTGGTTACCTGGGACATGCCCGACAAGTCGATGAACGTATTCACCATCGAGGTGATGGACGAGCTGGACAAGATCATCGACCAGGTCGTGGCCGACAGCGCCGTCAAGGGCGTGGTCATCACGTCGGGAAAATCCTCCTTCTCCGGCGGCGCCGATCTTTCCATGATCAAGGCGAGCTTCGATCTCTTGAAGGACGCGCAAGCGAAGGACCCGGCGACGGCCGTCGAAAAACTGTTTGAAGCCACCGGCCGCATGACCTGGCTGTTCCGCAAGCTCGAAACCTGCGGCAAGCCGTGGGTCTCCGCCATCAACGGCACCTGCATGGGCGGCGCCTTCGAGATGTCGCTCGCCTGCCATGGGCGCGTGGCCTCGAACGCCAAGTCGGTCAAGATCGCGCTGCCGGAAGTCAAGGTCGGTATCTTCCCGGGCGCCGGCGGCACCCAGCGCGTACCGCGGCTTGCCAATGCGCAGGACGCCCTCCAGATGATGACGACCGGCTCTTCACTGACGGCTGCGCGTGCCAAGGCGATGAACCTCCTGCATCAGGTTGTCGAGCCCGACCAGTTGATCCCGGCCGCCAGGCAGATGATCAAGGACGGCCTCAAGCCGGTGCAGCCGTGGGACGAGAAGGGTTTCAAGGCGCCCGGCGGCGGCATCTGGACGCCGGCTTCGGCGCAGCTCTGGCCGGCAGCACCCGCGATCCTGCGCCGCGAGACCGCGGGCAATTATCCGGGCGCGCTCGCCATCCTGAAGTGCGTCTATGAGGGCCTGCAAGTGCCCTTCGAGACGGGGCTGAAGATCGAGCAGCGCTACTTCACCCATATCCTCCAGACGACCGAAGCCTTTTCGATGATCCGGTCGCTGTTCATCTCCATGCAGGAACTCGGCAAGGGTGCGCGCCGCCCGGCAGGCGTGCCGAAGGCGGAGTTCAAGAAGGTCGCCGTTATCGGCGCAGGCTTCATGGGTGCGTCGATCGCCTACGTGACGGCGGCAGCCGGTATTCCGGTCGTGCTCGTCGACCGCGACCAGGAAGCGGCCGACAAGGGCAAGACCGTCTCCGAAGGCCTCATCACCGGCGCCGTCGGCAAGGGGCGCATGTCGAAGGAAGACGGCGAGAAGCTGCTTTCCCTCATCACGCCGACGCCGGATTATGCCAGCCTCGCCGATGCCGACCTCGTCATCGAGGCCGTTTTCGAGGACCGCACCGTCAAGAAGGAAGTCACCGAGAAGATCGAGGCCGTGTTGAAGGAGGACGCGATCCTCGCCTCCAACACCTCGACGCTACCGATCACCGGGCTTGCCAAGAACTCGAAGCGCCCCGAGCAGTTCATCGGCATCCACTTCTTCTCGCCGGTCGACAAGATGATGCTGGTGGAAGTCATCCTCGGCAAGGAGACGGGCGACAAGGCGCTTGCTACCGCGCTCGACTATGTCGCGGCCATCAAGAAGACGCCGATCGTCGTCAACGACACGCGCGGCTTCTATGTCAACCGCTGCGTCTTCCGCTACATGGCGGAAGCGTATGACATGCTGATCGAAGGCGTGCCGGCGGCGATGATCGAGAATGCGGCCAAGATGGCCGGCATGCCGGTCGGCCCGCTGTCGCTGAACGACGAAGTGGCCGTCGATCTCTCCTACAAGGTCTTCAAGGCCGCCATCGCCGATCTTGGCGAGAAGGCCGTCGATCCGCGCCACCTGGACCTGGTGACGAAGCTGGTGGAGGGCGAAGGCCGCCTCGGCCGCAAGGCCGGCAAGGGCTTTTACGACTACCCGCCAAAGCCCGCCAAGAAGAAGCTGTGGCCGGGCCTGAAGGACCTCTATCCGCAGCAGAAGGCGGACGATGTCGACGTGAAGGTGCTGAAGGAGCGCCTGCTCGTCACCATCGCGCTGGAAGCGGCGCGCACCATGGAAGAGGGCATCGTCACCGATCCGCGCGAGGCCGATGTCGGCTCCATCCTCGGCTTCGGCTTCGCCCCCTATACCGGCGGCACGCTGTCCTACATCGACGGCATGGGCGTCAAAACCTTCGTCGCGCTCTGCGAAAAGCTCGCCGCCAGCTACGGCAGCCACTTCCAGCCGACACCGCTGCTGAAGGACATGGCCGCCAAGGGCGAGACTTTCTACAGCCGCTTCGCACCGCAGGAGAAGAAGGCGGCCTGAGCCGCCTTCCCTTCTTCATGACGCGGGACTGACCGATCGAAGCAGAAGCGCGGCCCCTAGAAGGTGATCTTGATCGAAGGGGCGCTGCGTTGCGCCTCGCCGTGGTATACGGCCTCGATATTGTTGCCGTCGGGATCGATGAGGAAGGCGGCGTAATAGCCGGGGTGATAGGGCCGCAGGCCGGGCGCACCATTGTCCTTGCCGCCGGCGTCGAGGCCGGCCTGGTGGAAGGCCTCGACCATGGCGTTGTCGGTCGCCTGGAAGGCGACGTGGTGACGACCGGTCAGCTTGCCCGCTGCCGCCTCGCTGTCGATGCTCGAGACGACGAACTCGTCGACCCAGAAAAAATCCTCCCCGACGCCGCCGATCGGAATTTTCAGCGCATCGAAGATGGCTTCGTAAAACCGGCGGCTTGCCGAAAGGTCGCGCACCACGAGCTGGATATGGTCGATGAGGCGACCGCGATAGAGTTCCTGCGTTTCCATGCCTGAAGCTCCCTTGACGAAGAAAGCCTTTTAGCTAGGTCGCAGGCGAAAACCGTCAACGGCGAGACCGTGTTCCATCCGGAACAGCGGGCGGCGGGTCGATGTGGGAAAGTCTGATCACTGGATGAGAGAGGCTCATCCCTCACAGAGATCAGGAGAGACCCCCATGCGCAAGATCATCGTTTCCGCCACCGTCGCCCTCGTCGCAGCCGTTTCCTTCGCCGCCCCGTCGCAGGCCGGTTACTACAGCTACGGCTACAAGCCGCATTGCTTCGTCAAGAAGATCCACTCCTACGACTACTACGGCAACCTGATCGTCAAGAAGATCAAGATCTGCAAGTAAGCGCCCCCCGCTGACCTCCCCGAAGGCCTGGATGTTCCCCTGCATCCGGGTCTTTTGCCGTGTGGATCACGCCGGGCGCGGGGCCTCGGCCATCTGCACCAGCAGCTCCGCGCGCGTGCCGACCGGGCGGGTGGCGTAGGCGAGCTTGGCGCCGAGGCTGGAGGCCATGGCGCCGATGATCTTGGAGCCGAGACCGGTGCCGCGCACCGGGCCTTCGCCGCGCCAGCCGATGCCGTCATCCTCGACGAAGAGCAGCGCGTTTTCCGGATCGAGGCGGGTAAAGCCGACGCGCACCTCGCCCCCCGCCTCGCCATAGGCATATTTGAAGGCGTTGGTGACGAGTTCCGTGACGATGACGCCGAGCGAGACGGCGCGGTCGGTCGGAACGTGCAGCGGCTCCAGCATGCGGTTGAGGCGGACATTGCGGCCATGGCCCTGCATGGACGTGTCGAGCTCCGACAACAGCGTCGAAAGGTAGGCGCCCATATCGACATGGCGCACGTCTTCCGACGTATAAAGTCGACGGTGGATGCCGGCGATGGCGGTGATGCGGGCCTGCGTCTCGGAAAGCGCTTGCCTGACGGCCTCGTCGGAGGCGCTCGACATCTGTAGCCGGATAAGGGCCGCAGCGAGCGCCAGCGAATTGCCGACGCGGTGATTGACCTCGGCGAGCAGCACTTCGGCGCGCTCCTTGGCGAGCCGGATCTCCAGCTCCGCCTTGAGTTTCGCCCGCTTCAGCTCGGCATTTTCCAGCGCCTGGCCCAGTGCATTGGCGAGCAGCGGGATGAAATCGTCACCGACCGACTTGATGACATAGTCCGCAGCACCCGCCTTCAGCGCCTCGACGGCGACCTGGGCGTCGTTCGACCCCGTCACATAGACGACCGGCACCGCACCCGGCGCATCCGCAAGCTCCTTCAGGAAGGACAGCCCCGTGCCCGCCTTCAGGAAGTGATCGAGCACGACGGCATCGATGTCGCCTTCGGCCAGCAGCTCGCGGCCGCGCTCCAGGTCCTCCGCATGCAGCACCGTATAGCCGAGACGACCAAGCGCCCGCTCGGCAAGCCGCGCGAGGATCGGGTCGTCGTCGATATAGAGGATGCGGACAGGACCTTCCTTCATTTACTGCGTCTCGGGGATCTGGATGACGGAGAAGAACAGGCCGAGCTGGCGGATCGCGTGCGCGAAGCTCTCATACTCGACCGGCTTGGTAATGTAGACATTGGCGCCGAGATCGTAGCAGCGCTGGATTTCCCGCTCGTCGTCCGTCGTCGTGAGGATGACGACCGGCAGGCGCTTGGTGTGGGTGTTGGTCTTGATCTTCTGGAGGATGTCGATGCCCGACATGTCCGGCAGGTTGAGATCGAGCAGGATCAGCAGGAACCGGCCGGCGCTGGCGAGGCCGGAGCGATCCTTGCCGAGCACGAAATCGAGCGCTTCCGTGCCGTTCGTGAAGGGCACGACCTCGTTGTGCACGCCGGCGCGGCGAATGTTCTTCTCGATGAGGCGCGCATGGCCCTCGTCGTCCTCGATCATGACGATGGTGACTTCCTTGCCCATTCCGTTCATCCCTGCATACTCCTGACTACTTTACTGAGGTCGGGCGGCAGACGCAGCACGAAGGTGGTCCCCTGCCCGAGTTCCGATCGGATGACGATATCGCCGCCAAGATTACGCATCAGTGAACGCACATGCGCAAGGCCGATGCCTTCGCCGGGTTTATCCTGGGTGCCGGAGCGGCGGAACAGCTCGAAGACCCGCTCGTGGTCTTCCGGCGCGATGCCGCGGCCGTTGTCGGTGAATTCGATGACGAAGCCGGCACGGCCGCCATTGCGCGCGCTGACGGAAACGCGCAGCGGCCGGCCGGGCGACTGGTATTTGATGGCATTGTCGAACAGGTTGCCGAACACCTGCTCCAGCGACAGCCGGTCTGAAATGACGGTCGGCAGATTGCCGTCGATGGTGACCTCGCCGTCGGATTCGCTGACCTGGTGGTTGACCGCGGCAGCGCCCCCTTCGACAAGGGCCTTCAGGTCCACCCGCTCGATCCGCAGTTCCCGCCGGCCGTCGCGCGAGATCTTCAGGATGGCGTTGATCAACCCGTCCATCTTCTTGGTGGAGGAGCGGATGAAGCCGATCGCTTCCGGCAGGTCCTCGGAGGCCGCGCGGCGGGCTTCGAGGATGTCGGCCTCGCTCGGCGTCTTGCCATCGGCGAGCACATAGTTCTGGATGGAGGACAGCGAGGCCTGAAGCTCGCTGGTGAAACCCATGATGTTGACGAGCGGCGCGCGCAGGTCGTGCGTGACGATATAGGCGAAGCGTTGGACTTCCTGGTTGGCGCGGATCAGTTCTTCCGTACGCTCGTCGACACGCCTTTCCAGCGTGGCGTTCAGCGTCTCCACTTCACGCCGAGCAACGACGATGTCGCGGGTATATTGCGCAACGACCGTGGCCGCGCCCCCCATGACGCCGATGATGGCGATGGCACCGATGATCGTCGTCCACCGCAGCGCACCGGCCGACCACAGCATATCGACCACGCCCTCCTGAAGGCGGCGGTCGGCATCGTCCATGATATTGCCGAGCTGGTCGCGGAGCTGGTCCATCAGGATGCGGCCGCGATCCGTCTTGACCTGGGCTACGGCATCCGCCGACCGACCTTCCTGGATGGCCGTCACCGTATCGGCAAGCTCGCCGAGCTTGTCGGCGATGAGGCGATCGATTGTGGGAATGCGTGCAGCATATTCGGGGAAACGCGCAGCCTTTTCCGCCAACGACTTCTGCCGCTCGGAAACGGCTTTCAGCGCATCGTCATAGGGTGCGCGAAAACCCGCTTCCCCCGTGATGACGAAGCCGCGCTGGCCGGTTTCGGCGTCCTTGAGGGTGGACAGAAGGTCGGCGGCGGCGCTGCGCGTCGCGCGGATCTCGATCAGTTCGGCAAAATAGGCCTGCACCTTGCTGCCGAGCAAAAGCGACGTGCCCACGATGCCGAGCAAAGCAATCATGCCTGCGATGAGCAGGATAATCGTCGAGCGCACGAATGCGGCGTTCGATATCGGCATTCCACCCCCCGGTTAGAGCCGTCCACAGGACGGCGACAATATCGTTATAGGGCCTGCATGCAACTGACTGGCGCCAAGTACAAGGGGAATCTTTTGGTTGTTTCGCGACTTAACAGCTCAAACACGTTCCCGGAAACGTCCGGCGAAGCGTTCGCTGGCAATGATGATCATGCCGGCCGAAATGATCAGCACGGCGCCGGCGAAAACGTTCGAGCCGGGCACGTCGCTCCAGATGAGATAACCGAGCACAAAGGCCCAGACGAGCGAGGAATATTCGAAGGGGGCGAGCACCGAGACGGGCGCCCGGCGCATGCCCTCGAACATCGCGAACTGGCCGATGCCGGCTACCACGCCGGTTCCCGCCATCAGCGCAATATCGGTCGCCGAGACCGACTGCCAGACGAAGGGCATGGCGAGGGCCGTGTAGAACACGAAGAAGCCGCTCGATATGGTCATCTGCACCGGCGTGCGCTCGTGCAGCGCTGTTTTGCGCAGCAGGACCGTCGCGATCGCCCAGAAGATGGCGGCCTGCAAGGCGAGATACACGGGCAGCGACAGCTCGAGCCCCTTGACCGCCACGCCGCAGGCAATGACCACGCCGACAAAGCCGGTCGCCACCGCAAGCCAGCGATAGCCCGGCACCTTCTCGCCGAGGATCGGCACCGAGAGGATCGTCATGACGATCGGCGAGGCATAGTAGAGCGTCGTCAGCTCGGCGAGCCCGAGGTCGCGCGCGGCGGTGTAGTTGGAAAGCCAGGCGGCAAGGAGCAGCAGGTTGCGCAAAAAGAGTGGCTTCAGCACCGGCGAATAGCGCGCGCTGCGCAGAAGCGGGCGACCGCCCCAGGCAAGACAGAGCGAGAAGATCGTGACGCTGCGCACGAAAAGGATCTGCCAAACCGGCAGCGCCGCGACGAGCCATTTGACCGACGCATCCTGCACAGAAAACAGGAAATAGGCGAAGGACGTCAGCAAAATGCCGGAAGTGACGGTCTTGTGCACGGGATGGACCTCGAAAACGCGACGAAGCCGCGCAATCCTTGATAGCGCGCAGTTCGTTGCAGCGAAAGTGGCTGAAAATCACGGGTTGAAGGAAATTTTTCCCACCCTGCCACGCACCTCCCGCGACCCGCCGCGAAAAGTCCGCCGGGCGCCAAATTTCAGCGTGCAAGCGGGGCGTGACGGGTATATGCGCGGGACATGGACTCCAAACGACTCGGCTATGTCTTCACCCTGCTCGCCATCCTGATTTTCAGCCTGCAGGACTCCATCTCGAAACATCTCGGCAGCGTCTATCCGCCGGTCTTCGTCGCCATGATACGCTTCTGGGCGTTCGCGGCCTTCGCCATCGTGCTCGGCGCGCGCAGCCCGGGCGGGCTACGGGCGGCAGCGGCGACGAAACGGCCGGTTTTGCAGATCATGCGCGGCGCCATCCTCGCGTTCCAGATCGTCGTCACCATCACCGCCTTTACGACCGTCGGCCTCGCCCGCTCGCAGGCAATCCTGGCTTCCGGGCCGATCTTCGTGGCACTGCTCTCGATGCCGCTGCTCGGCGAGCGCGTCGGCTGGCGGCGCTGGACGGCGATCGGCGTCGGCCTTTGCGGCGTGCTGATCATCGTCAATCCGGGCGGCGTCGCCTTCGACCTCACCGTGCTGCTGCCGCTCCTCTCGGCGCTGATGTTCGCGATCTATGTCATAGCGACCCGCCTTGCCAGCCGCGACGACAGCGCCTCGACCAGCTTCTTTTATATCGGCGTCGCCGGTGCCGTGGCGATCTCGCTGATCGGCCCGTTCTACTGGACCAATCTCGCTCCCGTCGACTGGGTCTGGATGGGCATCGTCTGCATCACCGGCATGTCGAGCCACTATTTCCTGATCCGCGCCTACGACCTGCTTGATGCGGCGGCCGTGCAGCCGCTCACCTATCTCCAGGTCGTGCTGGCGGCGATCGTCGGCGTCACCGTCTTCGGAGAGACGCTGAACCTCAACATGGTCGTCGGCTCGGCCATCGTGGTGGGTGCGGGCATCTTCACCATCTGGCGCGAAAGCGTGGTGGCGCGGCGGCGGGCGGCCGAAAAATCGTCCGGAAATGAAACAGGAAAATAATCCTTTTTTCTTTACTCGGAAAACGTCCTTCGCTATGCTTCCGGGTAATCGGACCGGCGCGTGCCGGTCCGCCGCCTTGGCAGGGTTTCTCAGCATGTTCTCCCACGACCGGATCTGGGCGGCAATCGACGCCCTCGCCGAGCGCAACCGGCTCTCCCCGTCCGGCCTTGCCCGCCGCGCCGGGCTCGATCCCACGTCCTTCAACAAATCGAAGCGACAGGGTGTGGACGGCCGCCAGCGCTGGCCCTCGACGGAATCGATCGCCAAGGTGCTCGACGCGACCGGCGCCTCGATCGACGAGTTCTTCACGATCTCAGACGTCACGCGCGATATCGCGCTACCGCAGGGCGCTTTTCCGCCACAGACGGGCACCATCCCGCTGCTCGGCTTCGCGCAGGCGGGCGCCGGCGGCTTTTTCGACGATGGCGGCTTTCCCGCCGGCCAGGGCTGGGACGTGGTCGAATTCCCCGCCGGGCCGGAACGCAAGGCCGGCGTCTATGCGCTGGAGGTGCAGGGCGACAGCATGATGCCGCTCTACCGCGACGGTGACGTGCTGATCGTCGAGCCCGGCGCGCAGGTGCGCCGCGGCGACCGGGTCGTGGTGAAGACCCGCGAAGGCGAGGTCATGGCCAAGGTGCTGCACCGCCAGAGCCCGCGCACGATCGAGCTCGTCTCGCTCAATCCCGAGCACCCGAACCGCAATTTCGACATGGACGAGGTCGACTGGATCGCCCGCATCATCTGGGCGAGCCAATAGGACGCCGGTCCTTAAAGTGTCTCCGCAATTCCCAACGCAAAACCGCTATACACTTTTGCTGGGATTGCTCTTAACCGCCGTAGAGATTGACCGGGAAATAACGCAGGTAGATCTCCTGCAGACGGCCGTTGCGCGACAGCGCCAGGAGCGCATGGTCGATGGCGCCGGCGATCGCCGTGTCCTCCTTGCGGAACATGATCGTCAGGCCTTCGCCGAGGAACTGCTCCGACACGTAAGGCCCGTCGAACAGGCGGCAGCAGCCGGCGGATTCCGTGCCGTTCGTCCAGAATGCGAGCTGCATGCCGTCGCCGAAAACGGCGTCGACCTTGCCGTCCTTGAGACTTGCGAGCAGGGCCGTGCGATCGGGAAAGACTTCCGCTTTCAGGCGCGGGAAAAACGCCTTCAGCATCGCCTCGTGTGCGCTGGCCGCAACGACCCCCACACGCTTGCCATCGAGGGCCGCCGCGGTCTCACCCGCGGGCGGCGCCTTCTTCGTCACAGCGAAGCGGGCCGGCAAGCGCATGAAGGGGCGGGAGAAGAGGAACCGCTTGCGCAGATCGGCGGTCACGGCCACGCCCGCGGCGACAGCCTCGCCATTGCCGTCGACCAGCGCCTTTTCCAGCTCCGGGAAGGTCACCGCCTGGATCTGGCACTTCTCCGTCAGCGCCAATTCCCGGCAGATCTCGCGCACGAGATCGACATGAAATCCGGCGAGCTTGCCGGTCTGGTCGATGAAATTGAACGGCGGAAAATCGACCGTGGTCAGGAACCGCAGGCGCACGATACCCGAGAGATCCGGCCGCGCGATGCGCTCGCGCGTGTCGAACAGGATAGGCAGATCGACCGCCGAGCGCTCCTGCGCCGCAGCGGCCCGCGGCATCATCACCGCCATCACCAGGCAAAGCGCAAAAAACCCATAGATTTTGAGAGGTGAAATTTCGCTATGTCTCATTACAATCAACTTAGGGTTAAAAAAGGGTAGCACCGATAAACGGGAGCGATAGCTGCATGCGACTGGCAGAATATCCTGACGATATCGCTTTCGCCACCGCAATCGGCATCCTGCCGAGGCCATGCGGCCCACCCTGCGAGGAACACATCCCACCGCGCCTGATGACGGAAGCCCGGTTCTTCCGTCGGCTCGGCCTGTCGAAGACGCTGATCTCGACCATGCTGGTGCGCGCCAGCCAGCACGGAACGACGCTGGAATCGGAACTGCTGGCGAGCGGTGCAGTGTCGGAAGAGATCTATTACGAGGCGCTTGCCGAAATCCTGCATCTTCCCTTTCTCACCCGTATCGACCCGACCCAGCTCGAAGACCTTCCCGGCGTGGATACGCAGCTCGTCGAGCCCACCGTTGTGCGGCTTCGCCATCCCACCCGCGCGCCAACGACGGCGATCGTTCCGAGCGCCGAGCGGCTGGGCTATCTCACCGAGCGGCTTGCCCATGCGCCGGCCCTGCGCACGATGATGGCCGCGACCACGCCCTCGGCCTTGAGGGCCGCCCTCTGGCAGGCTGGCTGCAACCGGCGGGTGCGCGACACGGTGGACCAGCTTTTTGCTACGATGCCGGAGGCAAGCGCCCGCATCACGCTCTGGGGGCGGCAAGGGTTTTACACCGGCATCGTGTTGGCGCTCCTGCTCTCGCTCGCCACAGCTGCGCCCAAGCTCGCCCTGATCCTCCTGCACATCGTGACGACCCTGCTTTTCTTCGCCACCTTCCTGGTCCGTCTCGTGGCGCTTGTCGCCAAAAAGCGGGAGGCAGGACGAGCTCTGGCCCGTCCCCCTGCCCGACCGCGCCCGGTCTATTCCGTCTTCGTCGCGCTCTACCGGGAGGCGGCGGTCGTGCCGCAGCTCATCGAGACCCTGAACAAGATCGAATGGCCGGCCGCCTGTCTTGACATCAAGCTGATCTGCGAGGCCGACGACCAGGAGACGCTCGACGCGCTGGCGGCCATACCGCTCGGCCGGCAATATGAGGTGGTCGCGGTGCCGCCCGGCCGGCCGCGCACCAAGCCCAAGGCGCTCTCCTATGCGCTGGGTGCCGCGCGCGGCGAATATCTGGTGATCTACGACGCGGAGGATCGGATCGATCCCCTCCAGCTTGAAGAAGCCTGGCGCACCTTCGAGAGCGGTCCTCGGGAGATAGTCTGTCTGCAAGCGCCGCTCGTCATCACCAATGTGCGGGAGAGTTGGCTGAGCGCCCTCTTCGCGCTCGAATATGCCGGGCTCTTCCGGGTGCTGCTGCCGCGGCTTGCGGCCGCCCGCCTGCCCATGCCGCTCGGCGGCACCTCCAACCATTTTCGCACGCGCGTGCTTCAGCAAGTGGGCGGGTGGGATCCCTACAATGTCACCGAGGATGCCGACCTGGGGCTGCGGCTCTACCGGCTCGGCTATCGCTGCGGCACGATCACCCGGCCGACCTATGAAGAGGCGCCGAGCGGGCGGGACGCCTGGCTTGGCCAGCGCACGCGCTGGTTCAAGGGCTGGCTGCAAACCTGGCTGGTGCTGATGCGGCGCCCTTCGCGGCTGGTGCAGGAGATGGGCCTCTGGCCGAGCTTCGTCTTTCAGGTGCTGATCGGCGGGCTCATCCTCTCCTCACTCGCCCATCCACTCATCATCGCCTATATCGGCGTGATCACGTGGTCGCTGTTCTTCAAGTCCGCCTATACGGTCGGGCCATTCGAGCTCACCATGTTCACCATCGACATGGTCAACATCTTCGGCAGCTACGCAGTCTTCGTCGCCCTCGGGCGGGGTGGAATGACACCCGGCGAGCAGGCCTCCGTAGGCTGGCGCTGGGCGCTGACGCCGGTGTACTGGCTGTTCCTGTCATTTGCCGCCTGGCGCGCGGTCAAGGAACTCTGCAACGACCCGTTCTTCTGGAACAAGACGACTCACCGCCCGGCGCAGACGGTGACCGAGGCGGAAGCCGGATAAACGGTTCGGCCGTCACCCTTCCATCCAGATTGCCACATCCACCGGCGCAAGCTCCCTTGTGCCGACAAAGAAGGTCGCGTCCGTAAAGGCCGGCACGCTGGCCGCGCTGCTGCCGTAGTTGAAGGCGAAATGCAGCTTGCCGCGGCGGGCGAGCCTGAGGTCGCCGAGGTCGGGCAAGTTTTTCACGTCGGCCCAACCGAGCGTATCGCCCATCAGCTTCGACAGGAATTCGCCACGCGGCAACGTCCCGACATACCGCGCGCGCTCATTGCCGATAACCGCCGGCGAGCCCGGGCGATGTTCGCCCTCGAAGGTCGCCAGCACCGGCTCGGTCGTGCGGATGCGTTCGCGCCAGCCGGTCACCGGATGGCTGGTATTGCCATAAAGCACCTGCTCGCTGTGGAAGTCCGGCAGGGATTCCACGCGCGTTACGCGGAAATCCAGCAATGCGGCCAGCGGGCCGGGCGGAAGATCCGCGGGGATGTGCATGTCGCGCGTCTTGCTGCCGCTGCGCGGGCCGAGCAGCGCCTTGGCGCCGGAGGCCTTTAGCCGGGCAATGAAATTGGCATCGGGAATGAGGAGATCGGGCGCCAGCACCAGCTTGTAGTCGGAGAGATCGGAATGCTGACCGATGAAATCGACATCCACACCGAGGCGGGCGACGGCAGAATACCAGTCGAGCGCGATGGAAGAGGCAGCGTAACCGCGTCCCTGCGGCAGGGCTCGAGTGGCAAAGCGGGACTCATAGTCGAGCATGATGGCGACCGAGGCCTTTTCCCGCACCTCTCCCTTCGGCAGCCGCGCCATTTCCTCGGCAACCTGCGCCACCTCCAGATAACCTTGGTCCACCTCGCTGTTCGGCAGCAGCAGCCCGGCATGGAACTGCTCTTGTGCGAAGGGCGCCTGGCGCCAGCGGAAATAGGAGACCATGTCGACGCCGTGCGCATAGGCGAGCCAGGTCCACAGCCGCACCATGCCATCAGCCGGCGACTGGTTGTAGGACGCCCAGTTGACTGGGCCCGGCTGCTGCTCCATCACCCAGACCCGACCGCTGCCAACCGCACGGTAGAGATCGTGATTGAAGGCTGTCTGGTCCGGATCGCCGACGCGCAGATAACGGGCCTTTTCCTCGGCGCTGAGCCGCCCATTGATGAGCCCGCCCATCGGATAGACATCCCAGGAGGCGATATCGATATCCTCGCCAACCTTGTAGTGATCGAAGTCGGTATTCTGCGACATGAAATTATGCGTGACTGGGCGTCCGGGCGAGTGCTTCCGGATGAGATCGGCCTGTGCCTTGTTGAAGCTCTTCACCTGGTCGGAGGAGAAGCGGAAATAATCGACCAGATGGGTTGGGCTCGGCTCCTCAACGAGATTGTTGGGCAGGTCCACCTCATCGAAGGCGTTGTACCGCATGCTCCAGAACGCGGCGCCCCAGGCGCGGTTCATCTCCTCGATCGTGCCGTAGCGGGCAGCAAGCCATTCGCGGAAGGCCCGCAGCGCCTCGTCCGAATAGCTATGGATCGTGTCGTGGTCGCCGTATTCGTTGTCCGTCTGCCAGGCGTGCACGAAGGGGTTTTCGCCGTAACGGCGGACCATCGCCTCGGTGATGCGGGCGGCCTCCACACGGTAGCGCCGGCTGGAGAAACAATAGTGCCGGCGCGCGCCGAACTTGCGCACCACGCCGCGTTCATCAACGGGCAGGATATCCGGGTAACGATCGACCAGCCATTTCGGCGGGGCCGCCGTCGGCGTGCCGAGAATGACCTTGAGCCCCGCGCAGCCCAACACCTCGATCGCCTCGTCCATCCATTCCCATTGGAAGGCGCCGGATTGCGGCTCGATATGCGACCACGCGAACTCGCCGATGCGCACCCAGGCAAGGCCCAGTTCCACCATGCGGCGCGCGTCCTCGTCCCATTTCTCGCGCGGCCACTGCTCCGGATAATAGCAGACGCCAAGCTCGAGCATGCTGGCGTCCTGCCGGCTGGTGTCGAAGCGGTTCTGTTTGGGGAGCGGCTTATGCACGGGTCTGTCCTTCATTCTTCACGGCGCCGGAGAACCGGGCGCCGCTTTCGTCACGATTCAATCTGGTCACCAAAGCACCGGTCCGCCGTCATAGGCCCGGAAACTGCCGGTATCGGCCATCGTCGTTCCGTCGATCAGCACCTTCAGGCCCGCCGCACTTTCGGCAACGTCGATCGCGGCCTCCGACCCGCCCATATCCGTGCGCACCCAGCCGGGATGCAGCGCGATGACGGCGATGCCGTCGCTGCGGAAATCCTGCGCGAGCTTGACCGTCGCCATGTTCAGCGCCGCCTTCGAGCAGCGGTAGGCGTAGTCGCCGTCCTCGTCGTCGATCGTGCCCTCGGCCAGCGAGCCGGCGCGGCTACTGATATTGACCAGCACCGGCCGCGGCGTCGCGCGCAGATTGGAGCGAAGCGCGCGGGCGACCAGCAGCGGCGCCAGCGCATTGATCCGCATCGCCTCCAGGAAATCGCCCGTTTCCAGCGTGTCGAGGCCGCCGGTATCGCCGCGGACCGCGGCATTGTTGATGACGACGTCGATCGGCTCGCCCTTCAGCGTCTCGCCGAGCGCCGCGATCGAGGCGGCGTCCGCGACATCGAGCGGCAAGGCGTCGGTCGTCCCCTGCCGCGTGCAGGCGATCACGCGAAAGCCCACCGCCGCATAGAGATCGGCAAGCGCCCGGCCGAGACCGCGGGAGGCACCGGTGACGAGCACCGTGCCGGCGTCACCGGTGCTTGACGTCATATTTCTTCTCGATGAGGCTGATGAGGCTGGCGGCCGCGAGCGTCAGCAGGATGTAGAGGATCGCCGCCGAATTATAGGGCGCGAAGGGCAGGAAGCTCGCCGACTGGAACTCGCGCATGCGCTGCGTGATGTCGCGGATCGACAGAATGGAGAGCAGCGACGTGTCCTTCAGGATGGCGATCAGCTCGTTGCCGAGCGGCGGAATGACGATGCGGAAGGCCTGCGGCAGGATGATCAGCCGCGCCGTCTGCCAGCGGTTGAGCCCGATGCTGGCCGCCGCCTCCACCTGGCCGGCCGGAATGGCATTGATGCCCGAGCGAAAAATCTCGGCGAGATAGGCGGAATACGCGATCGCCATGGCGACGATGCCGCGCACGAGGTTCGGCGGGTCGAAGACACCCGCCGTCGCATCTTTCAGCGCGCCGGACAGCGGCAGGCCGACATAGAGCACGATGACCAGCATGGGGATGCCGCGGATCGTGTCGACGATGAATTCCGAGCCGATCGACAGCGGATGGCGGCGATGCAGGACGCCGCCAAGCGTCAGGAGGCCGGTCACGATGGCCAGCACGGCAAACGTGATGCCGGCCGCACGATCGCGGTCGTTCAGCGCCTCGACCTCCCAGAGGCGCGGCCAATCGGCCGGCACCGCGGCGGCGGGCAGCAGCGCGCCGCTGACGTCTTCCTTTTTGCCGACGGCCTCGATCGCCTGCGCCGGGCTGACGAAGGTGCGCACCGGCGTCTCCGTCGTCGGCCCGCCTTCGTACTGGCCGAAGCGCACCGCGCCGATCAGGCCGGACGGCGTGTTGGTGACAATGCCGATCTTGCCCTCCAGCGTGCCGGCAAGCACGTAGCCGTCGCGCGGCTGCAGCAGGAACCAGGCGGAAAGCGCCGCCAGCGCGAGCGTCATCGCAGCGAAGAAGACGAGGCTTTGCCGCGTATACCGCAGCTTCAACAAGCCGACCCAGACGAGGCCCAGAATGGCCGCGAGGATATAGGCGGCGATCGCCGCGCGGATGGTCGTCGCGAGCCCGGAGGCGAAAGCGAGATGGGCGAAAAGGAAGACGAAGACGAGCCCGGCGCCGTTGACGAGGCCGACGATCCAGGCCCCCGCCCGGCGCGCAAGACTCTCGGACGGGACCGGCGCGCGGCTGCCGGCGAAGGTGAGGCCAAAGCCGGCGAGGAGCAGCACCGCATAAGCCGGCCAGAGCCAGGCTTCCACACCGCGCAGCCAGAGGTCCGCGGCTTCGGTTAGCTGGCGCGGTGTCGCGCCCTTGACGACGAGATCGGACTTGAAGGAATCGACGCCGTTCGCGACGACCGAAACGATGAAGGGATGGACGAGATCGCCCGCGAGGATGGCCGCCGTCGCGAGCAGGCTCACGAGGCCAGCGGCAATGGTCAGGCGCGGCCGCGCCACCTTTCCCCGCGATAGGACGAGCACGGCAAAGCCAGCGGAAAAGGCGATCGCCAGCACCAGGAAACCCGGCACGAAGGCGCCCGAGCCGAGCTCGACACCCAGAATGGCGCGCAACGACCGCTGGTAATCCGGCGACGAGGCGAACAGGTAGACGATGAAGGGGAGCGCGGCGAGGATTACCAGATTGCTGGGCCTCACGCTTCTGACGAACGACATTCCCGCCTCCGGCGTCACGATCGGGGAAAAACCGGGAGTGCGCGCCGCGCGCTCCCGGCGACAGCCTTACTTGAGGCCCCAGTATTTGGCGACGATCTGGTCGAGCGTGCCATCGTCCTTAATTGCCGTCAGGCCCTCGTTGAAGGCCGCGACATTCTCGTCGCCCTTGCGGAAGACGAGGCCGAGCGGATCGGATTCGAGATCCTTGATGGAGGCGACGAGTTCGCCGGCGAATTCGCGCTCATAGGCAGCAGCGTTGGCGCCATTAATCACCACGCCGTCGACGTCCTTGTTCTTGAGCGCGACGATGGCGGCGCTGAAGCTGTCATAGGCGACGACGTTTTCCTTGCCGACGACACCTTCCGCCACCTGCGCATCCGTCGTGTTGGCCTGGGCGGAGAGTTTCTTGCCCTCGGCCTTGAACATGTCGAGCGTCATGCCCTGATCTTCGGCGCGCGTCAGCACGGCCTGGCTGTTGATGATGTAGGGCTCGGAGAAGTCCATCGCCTTCTTGCGCTCATCCGTGATCGAGACGCCGGACGCGACGAGGTCGAAACTGCCCTGGTCGAGGGCCGCGAAAATGCCGTCCCAGCCGGTCGTCACGAATTCGGCCTGGCAGTTGATCTTGGCGCAGATGGCGTTGACCACGTCGACATCGAAGCCCACGATCTGGCCGGAGGCCGGGTCGATGCTTTCCATCGGCGGCGACGTGGTATCGGAGCCAACCTTCAGCAGCTTGCCACCGAGATCGGCCGCCTGCGCGCTGCCTACCGCAAAGACGGCGAGCGCGATTGTCACAACGAATTTCCTCATCTCTTCCTCCTCAACCGTCGGCGACCGCCACTCCCGGCAAGCGCTCGACAACTTTTTTGCGCACGGCAGATCGTGCGGCTTTCTCATCCTGGCAGAAACGGTAACAAGGAATATAAACGTTTTCAATAGCAAATATAAACGTTTTTATTTTGCGTAATGTGCACCTTGCCAGCATGCGTCACGCGCGGTTGTGCAGCCGGTGAAGGAGGAAAAATATGGGGAAGCGGTGTCGGGCGGCTGGAGCGGGTAGCGGGAATCGAACCCGCGCGTTCAGCTTGGGAAGCTGACAGGCTACCATTACATCATACCCGCAAGGCAGCGCGACGGCGCAGTCATTCAACAGTTCGCCCGGCGTGTCAAGCGCGCGACATGCCCGGTGGCCTATACTAGATTGGCGTCCGGATTTCATCGATTCGTTCGGAGCCAAAACAACCTATGATCCAGTTCACCACCTCCACCGGGACGGTCTCGGTCAAAAATTGGGGCTACGAACTGCAAGGCCTGAATGGCAATGCGCTTGATCCAGCCCTTCTTGCCTCGGCGACTCATGACCTGCTGGTGATCGACGCTTCGCGGGACGGAACCGATGCCGGTCGGTTTTCGCAAGACGAGATCACGCGCATGAAGGATGGCATGGGCGGCCGCACCGTCGTCGTCTCCTATACCTCGATCGGCGAAGCCTCGGACTTCCGCGACTATTGGGACAAGGACTGGACGACCACCGGCACGGCGACGGGACGATTGACCGGCGAAGCGCCGGACTGGCTGGGACCGGTCAATCCCGACTGGCCGGAGAGCCGGAAGGTCCGCTACTGGGATTCCGACTGGCAGAAGAACATCTTCAACGACCAGAAGACCGGCGAAGTGGATGCCATCGTCAAGGCAGGTTTTGACGCGGCCTATCTCGATATTGTCGACGGCTATTATTTCTGGGGCGCGGAGGTTTCCGCCAAGGACAAGCAGGTGGGCGACCCGGCAAACGTGAAACAGGCAGCGCAGCGCATGGTCGATTTCATCGTGGACCTGACCGCACATGCGCGCGAAAGCAATCCGGATTTCTTCGTGATCCCGCAGAACGGCGCATGGATCCTCGACGATCTCGGCTCCGACACCGCGCGCAAAAAAGCCTATCTCGATGCCATCGGCGGCATTGCGGTGGAAGACCTCTACTTTCGCGGCGATGCGGACGAGAACAATCCGCTGCGCTCGGACGAGGAAACCATCGCCACCCTGAAGCGGGATTTTCTGGACAAGGGCATACCGGTCTTCGTCGTCGACTACATCAACGGCAGCAAGCGGGTCGCCGACTTCAACAAGATGGTGCTGGAAGACGGTTTCATCCCCTTCGCCTCGCCGGACCGGGATCTCGACCGGCTGGTCGGCACCCATGACGGCGATCCGGCCTATATAAAACCTTCGGCGAAGGCGGATGTGTTGCGCGGCTCGAAGCTCGCGGACACCATCCATGCGCTGGCCGGCAATGACAGAATCGACGGCCGGGCCGGCAGCGACTGGCTCTATGGTGGCGCGGGCAAGGATACACTGACGGGCGGCGCCGGTGCGGACACGCTGAAGGGTGGCGCAGGGGCCGATACCTTCGTCTTCAAGTCCATCAAGGATTCGACGGTCGCTGCCGCCGGGCGCGACACGATCGGCGATTTTTCGGTAAAGGACGGCGACAGGATCGACCTGAAGGCTATCGACGCGAGCACGAAGTCCGCCGGCGACCAGGCCTTCGCCTTCATCGGCACCCAGGCCTTCCACAAAAAGGCGGGCGAGTTGCGTTATGAGACCAAGGCTGGCGATACATATGTGTTTGGCGACGTGAACGGCGATGGCAAGGCTGATTTTTCCATCCAATTCGACGCTGCCATCACGTTCACGAAGAGCGATTTCATTCTTTAGCCGGCTTAAATTTTCACCAACCGGTCGTCCGACCGCTCGATCAGCTTCGGCATGATGAGCGTCTGCAGCGCTTCCGGCGGCTCGCCTTCCATGCGGCGCAGGATATAGCTGCCGAGCATCTCGCTCGGCTCGTGGATCGGCAGGAAATAGGTGGTGATCGGCGGGGCGAAATACTGGCTGACGTTCAGGTCGTCCGTCGCGTTGATGACCGCGTCGCGCCCATGCATCAGCCCGCGGGCATGGAAACCGGAAAAGGCACCGAGCGCCGAGGCCTCGTTGGCGCAGATATAGGCGGTTGGCGGGTCGGAAAGCTCGGACATGGTCAGCACGTTTTGCCGGCCGAAGGCGGGCGTCAGGGGACCGTGCGCGACCAGTGCCGGATCGAAGGCGAGGCCCGCCGTTTCGAGTGCCCGGCAATAGGCCTCGAGCCGGGTGATCGCATAGGTCAGCTCCGCCATCGGGTTGACCAGCGCGATGCGGCGGTGGCCGCGTTCGGCAAGCCGCGCCACGGAATGGCGGATCATCTGCTCGTTGTCGGCATCGACATGGGCATGCGGCGCATTGTGGATCGTCGTGCCGTAGGTGACGAAGGGAAAATCCGCCGCCTGCATGATGCGCACGCGCGGGTCGTCGGCCCGCGTGCCGGAGACGATGATGCCGTCCGCCTTCTTCAGCGAGACGATCTGCCGGATGGTAGCCAGGCTCTCCTCGAAATTGCGCACGGCGTAAAGCGAGACGCGATAGGGGCTTTCCTCCAGCGCCCAGGAGATGCCGCTCAAGAGCTGGGCGTATTCGACGCCTTCCCATTCGTTCTGCTTGGGACCGGGCGCCGTCATGATGGCGGCGACCTGGTAGGTTTTTCCGGTGCGAAGCTGCACGCCATGCATATTGAGCTGGTAGCCGACGCGCTCGGCGGCGGCGACGACGATGGCGCGGGTTTCCGGCCGCACCTGCGGGCTGTCGTTCAGCGCCTTCGATACGGTGGCGATCGAAAGGCCCGTTTCCTGCGCGATGGTCTTGATCGTCGGTCGCTGCATCGCGTCTCGGCTCGGGCGTCCAGCCTTCATTAAACGTCTGCATGACAACAAAAACGTTTAACTTCATTTGTAAAGCGGAAAATTCCGAGGCGGAAGGCCGCCCGTCACCCCGCGCGAAAATGCTTGGAGAGTTTCAGGCCCTGCGCCTGGTAGTTGGAGCCGAGGCCGGTGCCGTAGAGGCCTTCGGGGGCGTCGAGCATGTGCTCGTAGATGAGGCGGCCGACGATCTGGCCGTGTTCCAGGATGAAAGGCACTTCATGGCTGCGCACCTCCAGTACCGCGCGGCTGCCGGAGCCGCCGGCCGGCGCATGGCCGAAGCCGGGGTCGAAGAAGCCGGCATAGTGCACGCGGAATTCGCCGACGAGCGGGTCGAACGGCGTCATCTCCGCGGCGTAGAGCGGTGGGACGTGCACGGCTTCCCGCGAGACGAGGATGTAGAACTCGTCCGGATCGAGGATCAGCTCGTTGCGGCCACGGCTGAACAGCGGCTCCCAGAAATCGAAGATATCGTGCTGGTTCTTGCGGTCGACATCGACGACGGAGGTGTGGTGCTTGCCGCGATAGCCGATGAGGCCCTCCGGGCCGGTGCCCTTGAGGTCGATCGACAGCGCGATGCCGCCGCCGGAGACGTTCGGCGTGTCGCTCGCCACCAGCGTGTCGCTGCCATGCAGCGCGACAAGCTCGCTTTCGCCGAGCAGGGCATTGCCCTTGCGAAAGCGGATCTGCGACAGACGTGAGCCACGGCGCACGACGATCGGGAAGGTGCGCGGCGAGATTTCGAGATAGAGCGGGCCGGAATAACCGGCCGGGATCTTGTCGAATTCCTGGGCGCGATCGGTGATGACGCGCGTGAAGATATCGAGGCGGCCGGTGGAGCTTTTCGGGTTGGCGGAGGCGGCGAGTTCGGCCGGCAGATCGAGGCTTTCCATCAGCGGCACGATATAGACGCAGCCGGTTTCCAGCACCGCGCCGACCGAGAGATCGATGACGTGCAGTTGCAGCCGGTCGAGCTTGTCGGCGACGAGATGCGACGGCCCCGGCAGGAAGCTGGCGCGCACACGGAAAGCCCGCGTGCCAAGGCGCAGATCGAGGCTCGCCGGCTGGATCTGGTCGTCGTCGAGCGGGGCCTCGCTCTTCAGCCGGCCGCCGCCGAACAAGCCACGAATGGCGTTGTCCGCCAGAATACCTGTGCTGCGCACCGCAGAGCCACCCATCATCATAAAGTCCCGTCAGAAGGCCGCACAAAACCAAATGCCGGCAATTGACGCAAGCGCGGGCGCGCAGTATTAGCAAAGTTATCCCGTGGTGATTTGGCCGGCCGGCTTGCAGCCACGTAAAACAAGTAGCTAAAAAGGCCGGGTTCAAAACCGGCCTGCTTTTGCGGCCGGTTTTTTTGTTTGAAGGCAACGATCACATGAGCAAGTCCTGGCGCCCGGCCACCCAACTCGTTCACGGCGGAACCACCCGCTCCCAGCACGGCGAAACCGCAGAGGCAATCTTCCTCACGCAGGGTTTCGTCTATGACACGTCCGCGGCCGCCGAGGCCCGCTTCAAGGGCGAGACGGACGGCTTCATCTACGCCCGCTACGGCAGCCCCACCAACGACATGTTCGAAAAGCGCATGTGCCTGCTGGAAGGCGCCGAGGATGCCCGCGCCACCGCCTCCGGCATGGCCGCCGTTTCCGCCGCGATCCTCTGCCAGTTGAAGGCCGGGGACCATATCGTCGCTGCCCGTGCGCTGTTCGGTTCCTGCCGCTGGGTGGTCGAGACGCTCGCGCCGAAATACGGCATCGAATGCACGCTGATCGACGGCCGCGACCTCGCCAACTGGGAAAAGGCGATCCAGAAGAACACCAAGGTGTTCTTCCTCGAAAGCCCGACCAACCCGACGCTGGAAGTGATCGACATCGCCGGCGTGGCTAAGCTCGCCAACCAGGTCGGCGCCAAGGTCGTCGTCGACAACGTGTTTGCGACGCCGCTCTTCCAGAAGCCGCTGGAACTCGGCGCGCATGTCGTCGTCTATTCCGCCACCAAGCATATCGACGGCCAGGGCCGCTGCCTCGGCGGCGTGGTGCTGTCGGACAAGGCGTGGATCGACGAGAACCTGCACGACTATTTCCGCCATACCGGCCCGGCCATGTCGCCGTTCAATGCCTGGACGCTGCTGAAGGGCATCGAGACGCTGCCGCTCCGCGTCAAGCAGCAGACGGAGAATGCCAGCCGCATCGCCGATTTCCTGGCCGACAGCAACAAGGTCGCCCAGGTCATCTATCCGGGCCGCAAGGACCATCCGCAGGCCGACATCATTGCCAAGCAGATGACGGGCGGCTCGACGCTGGTCTGCTTCGAGCTGAAGGGCGGCAAGGAAGCGGCCTTCGCTTTGCAGGATGCGCTGGAGGTGATCAAGATCTCCAACAATCTTGGCGATGCGAAGAGCCTGATCACCCATCCGGCGACGACCACGCACAAGAACCTGACGGACGAGGCACGCGCCGAACTCGGCATTTCCGCCGGCACGGTGCGCCTGTCGGCCGGCATCGAGGACAGCGAAGACCTGATCGAGGATTTTTCGCGCGCCCTTGCGAAGATCAACGCCTGATCCTCGACATCGCGAAACGGACAAATGCGGAAGCACCGGCCGAAGCGGCCGGTGCTTTCTTTGCTTATCCTTGACGAAACCATATTCCTGTAGAATAGCAGGAGCTAATCAGTTCAAGGCTTGCCCATGTATCGTGCGCTTACCCGCGACATCGAAGTGACCGTAGAGCCGTACTACCTGGCCGATCAGTCCGATCCTGACGACAGCCGCTATGTCTGGGGTTACCGGGTGGTCATCGCGAACCATTCCGATGTCGTCGTCCGGCTGATGACGCGCTACTGGCACATCACCGACCAGAACGGCCAGGTGGACGAGGTCAACGGTCCGGGCGTCATCGGCGAGCAGCCGGTGCTGCGCCCCGGCGATACCTACGAATATTCCTCCGGCTGCCCGCTCGAAACGCCGTCCGGCATCATGTTCGGCCGCTACCGCATGGAAGCGGAAAACGGCGAAGCCTTCGACGTCGCCATCCCCGCCTTCTCGCTGGATACGCCAGGACAGCCGCGCGTCCTCAACTAAGGACGCGCACCCCTTTTACTGCGGCAAAACTTCCGCCGCCTCGAAGCGGTAGGTGGTCGAGCAGAATTCGCAGGTGAGCTCAATCTCACCCTTGTCGTCCGTCGTATGGGCGATCTCCTCGGCGCTCAGCGCTGCGAGCACGCCCTTCAGCTTCTCGCGCGAGCAGGAGCAGCGGTCCAAGACCTGCTGCGGCTGGTACACACGCACGCCGCGCTCGTGGAAGAGCCGGAACAGCAGCCGTTCGGTGCCGACATTGGGGTCCGTCAGCTCATCGGCGTCGATCGTCTCGACCATCGCCTTGGCTTCCGCCCAGTTGTCGTCGTCGGCGATCTTGTGGCCGGCCTCGTCGCCGTCGCCGCCCGGAAGATCGGGCTGGCGCATGCGCTCCGGCGCCTGCGGCAGGAACTGCGCGACCATGCCGCCGGCCCGCCAGCGATGACGCACCTTGCCGTCCGCATCGCGATCGAACAGTTCGGCGACACCGAGGCGCACCTTGGTCGGGATCTGTTCCGACTGGCGGAAATAGACGCCGGCGATCTCTTCCAGCGTATGGCCGTCGAGCGGCACAATGCCCTGGTAGCGCTGGGTATGCGCGCCCTGGTCGATGGTGAAGGCGAGGATGCCCTTGCCGAGCAGTTCGTGCGGCTCGGTCCTGCCTTCCGCAATCGCGGCGTCGAGCGCTTCCTGGTCGAAGCGGGCATAGGCGCGCACATTCTCCGGCGCGGAGAAATCGGCGACCAGCAGGTCGACGGGGCCGTCGCCCTTGGTCTGGACGATCAGCTTGCCCTCGAACTTCAGCGAGGTGCCGAGCAGCACGGTCAGCGCAATCGCCTCGGCAAGCAGCCGCGCGACGGGGGCCGGATAGTTGTGACGGCCCAGAATGCCGTCGAGCATGGGGCCGAGCTGGACCGCGCGGCCGCGCACGTCGAGGCCCTCCACCTGGAACGGCACGACATGATCGTCGCCGGCATAACCGGGCTCTCCGAGTTTCAGGGCATTCTCAGCCATCATCATCCTGCTCCTTGCACGCCGGGAAGCCGCCGGGCCAGAGGCCCCGCTTCGGTCAGACCGGCGTTCTACCGTGATTTCGCGCTCCTGCCGCCCGATAATTCCATAGAGAGCGGGCATGCGCCAGAGAGAGCGCCTTACAGCGCTCCGTAATGGCCCCTAGATCGTGCCGCGCACGGCGTTTTTCAAGATGGCGTCAGACGGCGCCGAGGCACCAGGCAAGGATCGATTTCTGCGCATGCAGGCGGTTTTCCGCCTCGTCGAAGACTACCGACTGCGGGCCGTCGATCACCTCGTCGGTGACCTCCTCGCCGCGATGCGCCGGCAGGCAGTGCATGAAGAGCGCATTCTCGTTCGCCCGCGCCATAAGCTGCTTGTTCACCTGGTAGGGCTGGAAGATGTTGTGGCCGCGCGCGCGGTGTTCCTGGTTCATCGAGACCCAAGTATCCGTGACGATGAGGTCGACGCCCTCGACGATGGCGTCCGGATCATGGCCGAGCAGGATGTTGCCGCCATTGTCTCGCGCCCAGTTCAGGATCTTGTCGTCCGGCTCGGAGCCCATCGGCACGGCCATCTTCATCGTGTAGCCGAAGCGGGCCGAACCCTCGACGAAGGAATGCAGCACGTTGTTGCCGTCGCCCGTCCAGGCGAAGGTCTTGCCCTTCGTCGAGCCGCGATGCTCCTCGAAGGTCATGATGTCGGCCATGATCTGGCAGGGATGCGTCAGGTCCGTCAGCGCATTGATGACCGGCACGGTGGCGTGTTCGGCAAGTTCCAGCAGCCGGGCATGGTCGGTAGTGCGGATCATGATGGCATCGACGTAGCGCGAGAGCACCTTGGCGGTGTCGCCGATCGTCTCGGCGCGGCCGAGCTGCATTTCCGTGCCGGACAGGAACAGCGTCTCGCCGCCGAGCTGGCGCATGCCGACGTCGAAGGAGACGCGGGTTCGGGTGGAGGGCTTCTCGAAGATCATGGCGAGTATCTTGCCGGCCAGCGGCTTTGCCTCCGTGCCGGCCTTGCTGGCGGCCTTGCGCGTGTGCGCATCATCCATGATGACGCGGAGATCGCTTTCCGAAACGGCGGAAAGGTCGAGAAAATGCTTGGCCATGAAGTGTCCTGTCTGTCCGGTCCTTTGATGCTGCAGCGACCTTTGCGCGTCACGAGTGACGCGCGGCGCGGCAGTGCTCAGGCCGCCTTGGCGGCGCTGAGCTTTTCGGCAGCCCGCTCGATGCGCGCAAGCCCCTCGCGCGCCTCCTCGGCGGTCACCGTCAGCGGCGGCAGCAGCCGCAGCACGTTGTCGCCCGCCGGCACGGCGAGCAGCTTTTCTGCACGCACGGCCTTGAGCAGTTCGGCGGTCGGAATGCTTGCCTTAATGCCGAGCATCAGGCCCTCGCCGCGGATATCCTCGATGATCTCGGGGAAGCGGTCCTTCAGCGCCGCCAACCCTTGGCGGAAGACGAGCGCCACGTCGCGCACATGGTCGAGGAAGCCCTCTTCCAGCACGACGTCGAGCACCGCATTGCCGACCGCCATGGCGAGCGGGTTGCCGCCATAGGTGGAGCCATGTGTGCCGGCGACCATGCCGGCAGCCGCTTCGTTCGTGGCAAGGCAGGCGCCGAGCGGGAAACCGCCGCCGATGCCCTTGGCGACCGCCATGATATCCGGCGTGACGCCCGACCATTCATGGGCGAACAGGCGCCCGGTGCGGCCGACGCCGGACTGTACCTCGTCGAGAACCAGCAGCAGGCCGTATTCGTCGCAGAGCTGGCGCAGCTCCTGCATGAATTCCTTCGGCACGGGGCGGATGCCGCCCTCGCCCTGCACCGGCTCGATCAGGATCGCGGCCGTCTCCTCGGTGATCGCATCCTTGACAGCGGTGATGTCGCCGAAGGGGACCTGGAGGAAGCCGGGAGCCTTGGGGCCGAAGCCTTCGAGGTACTTTTCCTGGCCGCCGGCGGCGATCGTCGCGAGCGTGCGGCCGTGGAAGGCGCCTTCGAAGGTGATGATGTGGAACTTGCCGGGATGGCCCTTGGCGAAATGATAGCGGCGCGCCGTCTTGATCGCGCATTCCAGTGCTTCAGCGCCGGAATTGGTGAAGAACACCTTGTCGGCAAAAGTCGCCTCCGTCAGCCGGCGGCCGAGGCTTTCCTGGCCCGGAACCTCATAGAGGTTCGACAGGTGCCAGACCTTGTCGGCCTGGTCCTTCAGCGCGGCGACGAGATGCGGATGCGCATGGCCCAGCGAATTGACGGCGACGCCGGCGGCGAAGTCGAGATATCGCTCGCCATCCTCGGCGATCAGCCAGACGCCCTCCCCGCGCGTGAACCGGAGCGGTGCACGCATATAGGTTTCATAGAGCGGCGCGGCATCGGCCATGGCGCGGATCCTCCGAAAAAGAGATGCGGAAAAACGTGAACGCGGCTTGATTTTTCTAGGCTCCAGAAAAATCAAAAGCCGCCTTTCGGCGGCATGCGGCACTATCGGCATTTCAGGCCGGGATGTCAACAAATCGCACCCCGAAATAGTGCTGAACCTCCCGCAAGGTAAGGATTCACGCCACGCGCGGAAGGTGTCGCTATCGAGTCACACCCGGCCAGCAAGTTGGGGAAAACTCGGAAATCGATTCGCCCGGATTCCTGCGACTCTTGTCACAGAGTCCCCCAAACTCTAGGTTAAAGACCAATTACTAGACTGCATGCGGCGGAACTAGTCACCAAAAGAGTTAGGGCGTTCAAATTCCGGACCCGTCCGGAACGCGATGAGGGATTCCCGCATTGCGAGCGTCGAGCGGAGACGAGAGATGAACTGGACAGACGAGCGGGTCGAGAAACTCAAGAAGCTCTGGAGCGAGGGCCTGAGCGCGAGCCAGATCGCGGCACAGCTCGGCGGCGTCAGCCGCAACGCGGTCATCGGCAAGGTGCACCGGCTGAACCTGCCGGGCCGCGCCAAGGCCGGCGGCACGCAGAGCGCGTCGCGCCCCAAGCGCCCGGTGCCGGCAGCCCCGCGCCCCGCGACGACCTTCCAGGCCCGCGCCGTGACCGCCCGCTCCGTCGTGCGCCCGGCCGGCAACACCATTACCAAGGAAGAGGTCGAGACGGACTTCGAGACGCAGCGCGAGCAGCTTCCGGTTCCGTCCAACGGCAACAACGTGGTCGTGCCCATGTCGCGCCGCCTCGAGCTGACCCAGCTCACCGAGCGCACCTGCAAATGGCCGATCGGCGACCCGCTGAACGACGACTTCCACTTCTGCGGCAACGAGTCCCCGGACAACTCGCCCTACTGCACCTACCACCAGCGCCTCGCCTACCAGCCCTCGGCCGAGCGCCGCCGGATGCGGTGATCTTTTCCACGACAGCACATGCGATGCGGACCCGAAAGGGTCCGTTTTCGTTTGTGGTGCAGGGCCGGACCACACTCCGAAACGCAAACAGGCCCCGAAGGGCCCATTTTCGTCCTTGGGAGGAAAGGGGTCGCTCAGGCTTCCAGCGAATAGCCTGCGCCGCGGACCGTGCGGATGACGTCCTGCATGTTGGCGAAGTTGAGCGCCTTGCGCAGGCGGCCGACATGCACGTCGACCGTGCGTTCGTCGACATAGATGTCGTGGCCCCAGACGCCATCGAGAAGCTGCGAGCGCGAGAAGACGCGGCCGGGCGAGGTCATTAGGAATTCCAGCAGGCGGAATTCCGTCGGGCCGAGGCGGACTTCGCGGGTGCGGCGATGCACGCGGTGCGTCTCGCGGTCGAGCTCGATATCGCCGCAGCGCAGCACCGTCGAGACGACTTCCGGCCGGGCGCGGCGCAGCATGGCGCGCACGCGGGCGACGAGCTCGGGCGTCGAGAACGGCTTGACGACATAGTCGTCGGCGCCGGTGGCGAGCCCGCGCACGCGCTCGCTCTCTTCGCCGCGTGCCGTCAGCATGATGATCGGCAGGCGTTCGGTCTCCGGCCGCTGGCGCAGCCGCCGGCACAGTTCGATGCCCGAAACGCCCGGCAGCATCCAGTCGAGGATGAGGAGGTCCGGCATGCGCTCCTGCAAGCGCACTTCGGCCTCGTCACCGGAGAGGATCGTATCGACCTCGAAGCCTTCGGCTTCGAGGTTGTAGCGCAGGAGGACGCTTAGCGCCTCCTCGTCTTCTACGACGGCGATTCTGGGCACCATGGAGGCAAAACTCCTTACTCGGAGGCTTCAGTGACGTCGGCAGTGACCACTGACGTCGAGGTGTCGTCCTTCGGGCGTTCGCCTTCGGGCTGCGAGCCGGTCGCCATGTAGTAGATGGTTTCCGCGATGTTGGTCGCATGGTCGCCGATGCGCTCGATGTTCTTGGCGCAGAACAGGAGATGGGTGCAGGGCGTGATGTTACGCGGATCTTCCATCATGTAGGTGAGGAGCTCGCGGAACAGCGAGGTGTAGATCGCGTCGATCTCGTCATCGCGCTCGCGGATCGCCTTGGCCTTTTCCACCGAGCGGGTGGCGTAGACGTCGAGCACTTCCTTGAGCTGTATCAGCGTCAGTTCGGCGAGGTGCTCCAGGCCGCGGGTGAGCTTGCGGGGCATGCCCGAGCTCTGCACAGCGATGACGCGCTTGGCAGTGTTCTTGCCGAGGTCGCCGACGCGCTCCAGTTCGGCCGCGATGCGGATCGCGCCCATGATTTCGCGCAGGTCCGCCGCCACCGGCTGGCGCTTGGCGATCGTGACGATCGCCTTGTCGTTGATCTGGCGCTCGGCGGTGTCGAGGATGACATCTTCCGAGATCACCTTCTGCGCCAGCGCACCATCGGTGGTGACGAGCGCGCGGACGGAATCCGCCACCATCTGCTCGGCCGTGCCGCCCATTTCGGAGATGCGGCGGGAGAGGTACTTCAGTTCTTCGTCATAAATCGAGACAATATGGGTCGATGACATGGTTGTGTCCTTAATGCGCTCGGATTTTCAGGGGGTTCGGCGACGATGGCGTCAGCCGAAGCGGCCCATGATGTAGTCCTGCGTGCGCTGGTCATCCGGGTTGGTGAACATCTTGTCGGTGTCGTTCTCCTCGACGAGGTTGCCGAGGTGGAACATGGCGGTGCGCTGCGAAACGCGGGCCGCCTGCTGCATCGAGTGCGTCACGATGACGATCGTGAAGTTGGCGCGCAGCTCGTGGATCAGTTCCTCGACCTTTGCGGTCGCGATCGGGTCGAGCGCCGAGCAGGGTTCGTCCATCAGGATGACTTCCGGGCTGACGGCGACGGCGCGTGCGATGCACAGGCGCTGCTGCTGGCCGCCGGAGAGGCCGGTGCCGCCTTCGAGCAGGCGGTCCTTCACCTCGTTCCACAGGCCGGCCTTCTGCAGGCTGGACTCGACGATGGCGTCCATGTCGGCCTTCGCCTTGGCGAGGCCGTGGATGCGCGGGCCGTAGGCGACGTTTTCGTAGATCGACTTCGGGAACGGGTTCGGCTTCTGGAAGACCATGCCGACGCGGGCGCGCAGTTCCACGACGTCGATATTCGGATCGTAGATATCGTCCGTGTCAAGCGTGATGCGGCCGGTGACGCGGCAGCCTTCGATCGTGTCGTTCATGCGGTTCAGCGTGCGCAGGAACGTCGACTTGCCGCAGCCCGACGGGCCGATGAGCGCCGTCACGGTGTTCTGGCGAACGTTGAGGTTCACGTCATAGAGGGCGCGCTTGTCGCCGTAGTAGACCGAAACGTCCTTGCCGATCATCTTGTAGGAAATGTCGTTCATTTTCTTGTCCAGCGCTTTCTCGACTGCTGCTTCTGACATCATGTTCATCTGTTTGGTCCTTCTACCAACGCCGCTCGAAGCGGCGGCGCAACAGGATGGCGCCAACATTCATGAGGATGAGGAAGACGAGGAGGAGGATGATAGCACCCGATGTACGCTCCACGAAGGCGCGCTCCGCCTCATTTGCCCACATGTAGATCTGCACCGGCAGCGCCGTTGCGGGTTCGAGCGGCGTCGACGGGATGTCGGCGACGAAGGCGACCATGCCGATGAGCAGCAGCGGCGCGGTTTCGCCGAGCGCGTGGGCGAGACCGATGATGGTGCCGGTCAGGATGCCGGGCATGGCGAGCGGCAGGACGTGGTGGAACACGGTCTGCATCTTCGAGGCGCCGAGGCCAAGCGCTGCCGAGCGGATGGACGGCGGCACGGCCTTCAGCGCCGAACGGGTCGCGATGATGATCGTCGGCAGCGTCATGAGGGTCAGCACCAGGCCACCGACGAGGGAGGCCGAGCGCGGGAAGCCCGCAAAGTTGACGAAGACGGCGAGACCGAGCAGACCGTAGACGATCGACGGCACGGCGGCGAGGTTGTTGATGTTGACTTCGATGAGATCGGTGAAGCGGTTCTTCGGCGCGAACTCTTCGAGATAGATCGAGGCCGCGACGCCGATGGGCAGCGCAAGCACCAGCACGATCAGCATCATGTAGAGCGAGCCGACGGCAGCGACGGCCACGCCGGCGGCCTCCGGACGGCTCGATGCGCCGTTCAGGAAGATGCCGGTGTTGAAGTGCTTGGAAAGCGCGCCGCTTTCGGCAAGCTGGTTCATCCAGCCGATCTGCTTGTCGGAGATCTTGCGGTTGTTCTCGGCGACGGCAAGATCGATCTGGCCCTTGAAGGCGGAATCGAGGTCGCCGTGCGCAAGGAAGGTTACGGTCTGCGTGGTCCCGATGATCGACGGATCGGCGGTGACGAGATCGCGCAGCTGGGTGCGGACGCTGTCCGAGATCATGCCGTTGACAGCCCGAAGGCCGGCACGGTCGTCTTCGCCGACGCCAAGCACCTTGGCGAGCGCATTGCGGGCGACGACCGGATAGTTGGCCGACACCAGCTTCTGCGGATTGGTGGCCCGCTCGTTATCCTTGTCGATGATCTGCTCGGAGAACTCGACCGGAATGGTGATCATCGACTGCTGGAATGCGGTGTAGCCCTTGGAGACGACCGAAAACAGCAGCAGGAACAGAAAGATCAGACCGAAGGCAATCGCAGCCATGCCGTAGAGGCGGAAGCGGCGTTCGGCGGCATAGCGGCCACGCAGGCCGATATCGCGGCGTTCGGGCTTGGAGGCAGCACCTAGGGCGGCCGTAGTAGGGCTCGTGGAGACCTGGCTCATTCGTACTGCTCCCGGTATTTGCGCACGATGTAAAGGGCGTAGATGTTGAGGCAAAGCGTGATGAAGAACAGCGTGATGCCCAGCGCGAATGCCACCAGCGTCTGAGGCGAGGTGAATTCAAGGTCGCCCGTCAACTGGCTGACGATCTTGACGGTCACGGTCGTCATCGGCTCGAAGGGGTTGAGCTGGATGCGGGCGGCAACGCCGGCGGCCAGGACCACGATCATCGTTTCACCGACGGCGCGCGAGGCGGTCATCAGCAGGGCGCCGACGATGCCCGGCAGCGCGGCCGGCAGGATGACGCGCTTGATCGTTTCCGAGCGGGTGGCGCCCAGGCCAAGCGAGCCGTCGCGCATGGCCCGCGGAACGGCGGTGATGATGTCGTCCGACAGCGAGGAGACGTAGGGGATCAACATGATGCCCATGACGAAACCGGCCGTCAGAACGCTCTGCGCCTGGATGAAGTTGGAATAATCGCCGGTGACGAGGCCGTTGAGCTGCTCGGAAAGGTCGCGCAGGAACGGACCGACGGTCACGAGGGCGAAGAAGCCGTAAACGATGGTCGGGATACCGGCCAGCACTTCGAGCAGCGGTTTTGCAACCGAGCGGACGTGACGCGACGCATATTCCGACATGTAGATCGCGGCGAAGAGGCCGACCGGCACGGCCACCAGCATGGCGACGAGGCCGATATAGAGCGTGCCGGCAAGCAGCGGGATCAGGCCGAACTGGCCGGAGGAGTCCGTCGAGCCGGCGGCGGCGAAACGCGGGTCCCAGACCGTGCCGAAGAAGAACTCCCAGGCAGGCACCCTGTTGAAGAAGTGGATGGCTTCCGTTGCCATGGAGGCGACGATGCCGACCGTCGTCAGGATAGCGATCGACGAGGCGGCGATGAGGCCGACCAGCATGACGCCTTCGACGCGGTTGCGGGCGCGGAACCGCGGCGCAATGGCGCGGTAGGAGAAAAACGCGCCGACGGCCGCGGCCAGGACGACGAGGATCGACAGGAAGGTGCTGCTCGCCCGCGACATGCGGCTGAGATCATCGGCGGACTTCAGCATGTAGGGCGCCGGGTCGGCGGCAAGCGGCACGCCCTTGGTGGCGAGCAGGCTGCGGGCGGTGGTGCCGTCCTTGAACAGCGCCTCGCGTTCTTCCGCCGAGAGCATCGCCATACCGCGGGCAATGGCGCCGATCATGTTGTAGCCGAGGTTCTGCTCGGCCTGCGACGTCGCCTTCACCTCTTCAGGGAAGCCCGCGCGAACGGTCGAACTGATGTAAATCGGGCTGGCAATAATCCAGACCAGCAGCACGACGATTGCCGGAAGCATGGCCCATATCGCAACGAAAGAGCCGTAATATCCTGGCCGCGAATGCAGGTTTGAAAGCCTGCCGCCGGCAAGCGCATTGGCGCGCCAGCTACCGACCATATAGCCCGCCACGCCGATGACGGCGACGACGAGCAAGAGAAGGGAAATACTCATTTAGGAAATTCTCCCGGCGAGATCATCTGCGCTGTCATTTTGTGTTTCGCAAAGCTGCTGACGGGCTTTGCTGGAAGTGCCCCCGGGCGCGCAAACCGCTCAAAAGGGGCGGCCGGCGCGAAGAACGCGCCGGCCAGAGACAATTACATGATCTTGCCGTCTACGAAGGCCTTACGGATCTCTTCGCGCTCTGCATCGGGAGCAGCGACGAGGCCGTATTCAACCAGCGGGGAGTCCGGGCCGATCATGTCTTCGCTCGTGAAGAACTCGACATATTCCTTGAGGCCCGGGATAACGCCGAGATGCGCCTTCTTGACGTAGAAGAACAGCGGGCGCGAAACCGGGTATTCGCCGGAAGCGATCGATGCGGAGGTCGGAACGATGCCGCTGATGGTGGCGACCTTCAGCTTGTCGGCATTGTTTTCGTAGAAGGAAAGGCCGAACACGCCGATACCGGACTTGTTGGCAGCGATGCGGGCGAGCGTTTCGGTGTAGTCGCCGTCGATGTCGACAGCCAGACCGTCCTTACGAACGGCTACGCACTTGGAAAGCTGTTCCTTGGCGTCGGAAATAGCAGCCTTGATGACGTCCTGGGCGCCCGAGTCCTTGCAGCCGTGAGCGAGGATCTTCTCTTCGAAGACTTCGCGCGTGCCGTGCTTCGAGCCCGGGATGTAGGCGGCGATTTCGGCGTCCGGCAGGTCCTTGTTGATTTCCGACCACTTCTTGTAGGGGTTGGCAACCAGCTTGCCGTCGACGACGACTTCAGCGGCGAGCGCCTGGTAGAGGTCCTTCGGCTCGAGCTTCAGGTCGGCATTGCCGGCGTCGGTTGCGAAGACGATGCCGTCGTAACCGATCTTGACTTCCTGGATTTCCGTGACGCCGGCGGTCTTGCAGGCTTCGACTTCGTCAGCCTTCATCGGACGCGATGCATTGGCGATGTCGATGCTGTCCGGGCCGACGCCCTTGCAGAATTCCTTGAGGCCGCCGCCCGTGCCGCCGGATTCGACGATCGGGGTCTTGAAGTCAGGGAAGGTCTCGCCGAACGTCTCGGCAACGATCTTGGCGTAGGGAAGGACGGTGGAGGAGCCTGCGATCTGGACCTGGTCGCGCGCAACGGCAACGCCTGCGAATGCGGCGGAAGCGACAAGCGCCGCGACTGTGAGCTTAAGAGATTTCATCTGGGTTCTCCCGAAGAGGACATATGTGGGAAGCGCAGGTTTCGCGCTCTCTGCCGTTGACCGGCGGCTCTTCTCTAAACCCCGATCGCCCTCCCTTTTATGTCAGTTTGACGAAACATTTGTGACATGCCAAACACCTGAAATTGCTTCGCTATTTTAAACGATGCGACGAAGGCGTAATTCTTTGTGTCAAAACTTCACGGTAAACACCGTGCCCCTGCCCACCTCGGACTTCACGACGAGGCGTGCGCGGTGGCGGGTTAGGATGTGCTTGACGATGGCAAGCCCCAGGCCTGTGCCTTTCTTGGAACGGCTGGCCTCGACGTTAACCCGATAGAAACGTTCGGTAATCCGCGGCACATGTTCCGGTGGGATGCCGGGACCGTAGTCGGTGACGCTGAGTTCGACCGGTAACTCGCCCCCGCCAGTGAGCGAAACGTCCACCCGCTTGCCCTCCTGACCATATTTGCAGGCATTCTCGATCAGGTTTTCGAAAACCTCGACCAGTTCGTCCCGATCGCCCGGCACGATGACGGGATGTTTCGGCAGATCGAGCACGACCTCGATGCCGAGATCGCTGGCAAGCGGCTGCAGGCTGTCGCGCACGTGGCCGAGCAGCGGCACGAGATCGACGGTCTGGTCCGGCGTGAGGTTGGAGCGCAGTTCGAGGCGGGAGAGCGACAGCAGGTCGTCGACGAGGCGGCTCATGCGTGTGGCCTGCTCGTGCATGATGCCCAGGAAGCGCTCATGCGCCTTTACGTCGTTCTTGGCGGGGCCTTGCAGCGTTTCGATGAAACCGCGCAGCGACGCCAGCGGCGTGCGCAGTTCGTGGCTGGCATTGGCGATGAAGTCGGAGCGCATGCGGTCGATGCGGCGGGCCTGCGAGACGTCGCGGAAGGTCAACAGCCAAAGCGGCTCGCTCGTACGGTCGGCGAGCGGGGCGATGCGCACGACATAGACGGTCTCGGAGGGCAGCCGCTCGGCATGTTCCGTCTCGCGTGGCTGGCCGCTGGCGATCGCGTCGCGCACCATGTCGAGGATGCCGGGCGCGCGGATACGGCCGGCAAGGTCGCTGTTGCGGGGGATCGCGCCGAAAATCGCCTCGGCGGCACGGTTCTGGAGCTTGACGGTCTCGCGCCCGGACAGGAGCACGGCCGGGGCATCGAGCGCACCAAGCACGGCGGCGATGGCGGAGAGGTCCTCTGCCGGGGCAACGGGCGGGGCAGCGGCCGGCACGGGCACGGCGACCGCGGCCATGGCGCGGATGGCGGTATCCGCCATGCGACGCTCGGTGCGCAGCAGCCCTGCAATGACGAGCAGCAGCACGGCAAAGGAAACCCAGCCGAGATGCATGCCGGCAAGCCACATGACGAATCCGACAAAAACGGCCGAGGCGATGAGAACGCGTTCGCCCCACAGTTGTATCGCCAGCCAGCCGAGGACCGTCCGCTGATCCGTCACCGCCACCCATTCCCTTGCAAGCATCGTATCCTCCGCACCTCCATCGATTCTCCATGGATAGCGCGGCTTCATGACATGTTTTTCACGGCGCGCTTGAATTCGCAATCCGGTTGTGGCCACCTCTTGGTGTTGCGGCCCTGGCCGTGGGCAATTTCTGAAGGAGTGCACGATGGCGCAAGAAGCCGAAAGCCGGGCTGTTGAGCTGGATATCGACGACAAGAAGCGAGTGTTCGACATCGACGATCCCAAGCTTCCCGACTGGATCGATAAAAAGGCTTTCAGCTCCGACGACTATCCCTATGACAAGAAATTCGACGGCGACGAGTATGAGGAGACGCTCGAAGCGTTGCAGGTCGAGCTCGTCAAGGTGCAGTTCTGGCAGCAGAAGACCGGCAAGCGCATCATGGCCGTATATGAGGGGCGCGACGCCGCCGGCAAGGGCGGCGCGATCCATGCCACCATGTCCAACATGAATCCGCGCTCCGCCCGCATCGTCGCACTCACCAAGCCGACCGAGACCGAGCGCGGCCAATGGTATTTCCAGCGCTATGTCGCGACCTTCCCGACGGCCGGCGAATTCGTGCTGTTCGACCGCTCCTGGTACAACCGCGCCGGCGTCGAGCCGGTCATGGGTTTCTGCACGCCAGAACAGTATGAGAAGTTCCTGAAGGAAACGCCGCGCTTCGAGAAGATGATCACCTCGGAGGGCATCCATCTCTTCAAGTTCTGGCTGAACATCGGCCGCGAGATGCAATTGAAGCGCTTCCACGACCGCCGGCACGATCCGCTGAAGATCTGGAAGCTCTCGCCGATGGATATCGCCGCGCTCAACAAGTGGGACGATTATACGGACAAGCGCGACCGCATGCTGAAGGCGACGCATACTGACCATGCGCCCTGGACCGTGATCCGCGCCAACGACAAGCGCCGCGCCCGCATCAACCTGATCCGCCACATCCTCAAGACGCTCGACTATGAGGGCAAGGACAAGAAGGCGATCGGCGAAATCGACGACAAGATCGTCGGATCGGGCCCCGGCTTCGTCAAGTAAGGCTCATTCACCCGGCAGGATGCGGACGGCATAGAGATTGACGCTCGCATCTGCGCCGGTGATATCGCTGTTGACCAGGAGATGACCCGGCTCGCTCGGCGAGAGCGAGCCCTCGAATTCCACCTGGAACAGGATATCGGTGCGCTCCGAGATCGTGAAACGATGACGGCCGCAGCCGCCCATCGAGCCGAAATCGCATTCGACCGAAACCTGCACCGGCTTGCCGCTGACCGACTGCACGGTGAGCGCCACCGTCGAGGTCTTGCCGCCCATTTCGCCGAGAACGTCCGGTGCTACCTCGACCAGCACTGCGCCATCGCGATCCGGATTGGTGGAGGTGATGCGCACGGCGGGTCCTTCGTTCGTGCTCACCGCTTCGAAACGGCCTGCGCTCCCCGCAGAAAGCTTTGCCGTATCGGCGGGCGCGAAGACCGCGCGCCAATCGGCAGAGAAGCGGCTCTGCGTGTCCAGCGCCTTCTTGAGCGGGTCTTCGCCCGAAAAATCTTCTCCGGAGACGGTCGCCGGCGGGTTGGAACCGTCGCCATCCTGGAGGGCGTCGAGCAGCCCGCTCGTTTGTACCCACCAGGCAAGCGCGCCAAAGGCTGCGATCAGCGTCGCGACGACCAGCAGGAAGGAAAACAGCCGCCCGCGGCGCCGGCGCGCCTTGGCGACGCGCTCCGGCCGGAAATCCGAGGCCTGGCTCGCTGCCGCCGCGCCGGCTGCCGATGTTGTGGTCTTGCTGCTCTTGGCAAAACCGTCCGCGCGCTCCGGCCGCATGGCGCCGAGATCACTTGCGCCGGCCGGCTGGCGTTCTTCCGCACGCGGCTCGGCGTCGATCGTCGGCTCGGGCCGCACATCGCGTTCGGCGCGCAGCACCGGCTCCGGCCGCGTTTCCACCACGGGCTCGACGCGAACCTCATGGGCTGCGACGGCGTGCAGTTCGGCGCGTTCCTCGGCCTCGATCTGGTGAATGGTCGCTTCCAGCCGGTGGCGCTGGGTGGCGATCGTCTCGGGATCGTTGATCTCCTGCTTGCGCAGGCCCGCTTCCAGCGCATTGCGCGCCGACTGGTAGATGCGCGCCCGAACTTCGGCATTGGCGCGTTCGGAACGCGCCAGCGCGTTTCTGATTGCCGTTTCCAGTCCGCTCACATCCGACCCTTCTACGGGAGCCGCCAAAGGCTGCGGCCATGACACATCTGTGGAAAGAGCTCCACTTTCCGGCTTTCGTTCGTTTTTGCGTAACGTTTGCGGGGAATTTGCGCAAGCCTTCCGACAGAAACTGCTGATGCTTCGCCGGGGATAAGCGCCGCGCGGGAGCCTTCGCGGTGCCCGACTGCGCGGCCCGGAAGAAGAGAACAAGCCCGGCCCGATAGTCCGTCGTCTCCCCGCTCCACAGCCCTCAGCCCGTCACCACCCCTTTTCAGAGCGGATTCTCGCTGTTATGGTTTTGACGTTTTCGTAAACGTCAAAACAGACAGGACTTCCGCCATGGCCTTGCCCGCGATCCTCAAGGACAAGCTGCGCCTGCCCGTCGTCGGCGCGCCGCTCTTCATCGTCTCGCACCCCGCGCTGACCCTTGCACAATGCAAGGCCGGTGTCATCGGCGCCTTCCCGGCGCTGAATGCGCGCCCGGAATCCCAGCTCGACGAATGGCTGGCGGAAATCACCGAGGGCCTCGCCGCGCATGATGCGAAGAATCCCGACCGCCCCGCAGCACCCTTCGCCGTCAACCAGATCGTGCACCGCTCCAACACGCGGCTGGAACACGACCTGATGATGTGCGTGAAATACAAGGTGCCGGTGGTGATCTCCTCGCTCGGCGCCGTGCCGGAGGTGAACGCGGCGATCCATTCCTATGGCGGCATCGTGCTGCACGACGTGATCAACAACCGCCACGCCAATTCGGCAATCCGCAAGGGTGCCGACGGCCTCATCGCCGTTGCCGCCGGCGCCGGCGGCCATGCCGGCCCGCTCTCGCCCTTCGCGCTGATCCAGGAGATCCGCGAATGGTTCGACGGCCCCCTGCTGCTTTCCGGCGCCATCGCCACCGGCGGCGCGATCCTCGCCGCCCAGGCGATGGGCGCCGACATGGCCTATATCGGCTCGCCCTTCATCGCCACGACCGAGGCGCGCGCCAGCGACGCCTACAAGCAGACGATCGTCGACAGCGCCGCCGCCGACATCGTCTATTCCAACTATTTCACCGGCATCCACGGCAACTACCTGAAACCCTCCATCCTCGCCGCCGGCCTCGACCCCGAGCACCTGCCCGATGCCGACCCGTCGAAGATGGATTTCGAGAAGGCCACGACCGGCACAAAAGCGTGGAAGGACATCTGGGGCTGCGGCCAGGGTATCGGCGCAGTCAAGGCTGTCACGCCGGTCGAAGATCTCGTCGCCCGGCTGGAACACGAATACCGGGCAGCAAAGGGCCGCCTCTGCACGCCCTGAACCGGCAATAGCGCTGCATTGCACAAGGAAAAATGCGGAAGTTGAAACTCCCCGCTTGAAATCTCCTCCCATTGCGGTTATCAGCGCACCCATTCCGGTCCCGACACACTTCGGGACCCGGCGAGGCCGCTTTAGCTCAGTTGGTAGAGCACGTCATTCGTAATGACGGGGTCACGTGTTCGAGTCACGTAAGCGGCACCATTCTTTTTCTCGAAATGCTGGTTTCTCAGGCGGTACAGCGGGCGGGCGGGGTTTCGGTCCACCTTTTAGCCCACCTTTGCGAGCGCGGTAGGCCAGCCAATCACGGTTTCGTTACCGAAGTTCGGCGCCTTGATAAATCTTGATTGTTTTCAAGTTGGGCGTGTCATCGGCCCGTGAGCCTGACACGGTTGCCGCCGGCATACTCCATGCGCTTGTCATAGGCGAGGCTATCGAGCGCGCTGACAATCTGCTGCTCGGTGAAGCCGGCCGCCACCAGGGCAGGCCCGACCAGATAGAGGTCGATCGGATTGTCTGGAGTGCAGCCGGCGGCAATCAATTCGGCCATCACGGCTTCCTTGCAATTCTGGTGGGGCGTCTTGGGCTGGTCTGTCATCGCCTACCCTATGCGTCATTGACCGGGAAGCGTGTCGCCTGTCCTTAGCGCGGCAAGGCGCTTAACTGGCGAGTCTTTCGCTTCCCGGTCGGAGAAGGTCATGCCGGTACATCCGCGGTCATGAACTGATAGCGAAGATAGGCAGCCGATGACGCCACGGCAAGAAATGCATGATCGAAAAAACGTAAAAGCCCCCAAGGCGGCACCGCCAAAACCCCCAAAAATGCCGGATACAGGTTCTTAAGCAATGCGTGCTGAACTTGGCCCATGGTCAAACGCCCATCGAAGTCGAAGACGCCGCCCCGCGCTCCCCTCCTAAGCGAGGAGGACGCAACACTCCGCGGGCAGAAGAGAAGGCCGCGAGATCCGGCACAGCCCCAACTTCCATTTGATCCGATGCCGGCGCGCATTGAGCCGTGCCTGGCAAAGCTGGTCTCCAAGCCGCCGGCCGGGCCAAACTGGATCTTCGAAATCAAATGGGACGGATACCGGCTCGCGGTTCACCTTGAGCACGGGACGGTGCGGATTATTACCCGTGGCGGCCATGATTGGACCGATCGGTTCCCAGCCATTGCCGACGCCGCCCGCGCGTTGCCGGTTAGCACTGCCATTCTGGATGGGGAAGCCGTGGTCCTTGACGATGCGGGACGATCCGACTTCAACGGCCTTCAGCAGGCTCTCGGAGGCAGGGGAGGAAAGCGGAGCGCTTCGGACGCCATCCTCTATGCCTTCGACCTGCTCTATTTCGACGGCCACGATATCACCCGCATGGATCAGGACGACAGGCGCCGGCTCTTGGCCGACCTGGTGCCTGAGGATGGGGACGGGGCAATCAGGCTATCTCAGGAGATTGAGGGGCAAGGCGCGGCCATATTCGCCGCTGCTTGCGAGCACGGCCTAGAGGGTGTCATAGCCAAGGACCGCACCAAACCCTATCGGAGCGGCCGGAACGGCGAGTGGTTGAAAATCAAATGCGTGGCGTCTGAGGGTTTCGTCATCGTCGGCTATGAGCGATCGAGTGATGCGCTGGGCGGCATAGGGCGGCTGCTTCTGGCCGCTCGCCAAGGTGACGGTCTCGTTTATGTCGGTGGCGTAGGGACCGGCTTTTCCGGCTCATCAGCAACGGCTCTCCGCAAGCAGATGGACGCTATGGCTACCGATGCTCCTTCAGCCGATGCGGGCAAGAAGCGGAAGAACGTCGTGTGGACCAGACCGGAGTTGGTGGCCGAGATCGAGTTTCGCGCTTGGACGGCAGACGGCAAGCTACGTCACGCCTCCTACAAAGGCCTGCGTGATACGGAAGATGCTTCCGACGTTTACGAGGTCGAATAGCTGCATCCTGTTGCGCGGTCTTCACATTTCGAACTGTCTGGTATCCCGCTATTGCCCCTAGATGCGCCTATCTCAGGCCCTCGCGTAATGACTTCCGAAAAACCTTCGCGGCCAGCGATTATCGACCTATTCTAAAATCAACAACCTATTATTCGCGCTGCATAATCTGAATTTACCTCTCGGCACAATTTCAGGAGATTTCCCGCCGACCTCAAATCCGGCGGAGTATTGCCATAGACGCTAGCGCCACAGTCGTCACACGGCCAAACCAAACTCGGTGAGTGGCGGCACTCCCGGAGACCGGCTCGCAACCAGCGTCATCAGGGCACCAGGGAACAAGTGGTGACATGACAGTGTTGGGGCTATGCATATTGGAGGTACCCATGACGGAGAAGAAGCCAGACAAGACCAGCGATGCAGCGCGCACTGGCAAAGATGCGGATAAAAACCGCGACGACCTGGTGAAGAAGGCGGAACAGGGCGTAAAAGATGCCGTCCAGAAGAATGGGCGTCGTCAAGAATGAAGATCCTAGGTCTTTGCAGACACTAAATGGGGGTATGCGGTCGTGATCGAACCGAAATGGGAAATCAGCGAGGATCGAACGACAGTTCGGATCACCTTCCCAACGGAGCCGCCAGTCGCCTTGGAACTGGATGCGGCAGGCGTAGATCACTTTCTCGAAAGCTTGGGAGCGTTCCGCAATGTGATGGTCCCGGGAATCCCAAAAGGTTTGCAAGCGGGGACTGTAAAATCAGTTTCCGATCCACATTGGCATGTCGAGCAGGACACTTTCACGGGAAAGGCTGGCCTACATATTCGGGATACGAGGTATGGATGGCTGCACTACCTCATCCCTGCACCGGAGGCTCATCACCTAAGCGCTCTGCTTGCCGGGATTGCAGATAAGAGCCCGCTCCCCCCGGCCACCATGAACTAGGGTCCGGACCCCAGGGACTGAGGCGGGACGGCGCAGCGCCGTCGAGTGCGAGTGGTCAGCTTAGCCAGATTGTTCGATCCCAAACTGGAACAGCGCCCGCAACTTCTGTTATAACGAGCCGTACCCGCCGCGCCACGTCGGGCGGCACGCGGCCAAGAATTATGATTGCTTGTGGTTCGAAGACCAGTTCAATCTTGTGCTGAGAGCAAAGCTCGTCATATGCGATAGCGGCTTTGATTGAAGCGCGCAGACCGTAATCTTGCGCGCCAAAGCCCGCTCCGAGAGATGCTTGAAACATCTCGCCCTCCGTGTTTTCGAATATCCTTGAAAACAGACGAGGGGCTGCAAAGGTTCCCTGCGCACCGGCGAAAAACACAAAGATTTCAGCAGTATAAATGAGCAGAAAGAACGAGAAACCCGGCCCATTTCTGAGCCGAGCTTCTCCCCACCCGCGGATGGCGAGCGGCCATCCTCCTGCCATAAAGGAAGAACGTCAATTAAGTTTGACATACAGTCGGTCGGGATGGCGACACTGAGACCTAGCGACCTCGCCTGTCTTGGTCAGTGCACGCTTTTTTGTCTATCCCAACCAAGTACTTAGCGAATGACGGCTGCGAGACGTTGAATCATCGTTGACTCCATCTCCTCTCGGAACATACTAAGAACGAACCGGCGATGCGGACGCCAATCTAACAATCAGGGGACTTGATGCCTGCTGTGGCACGACACAGGAGAATGACGAATTGCGCCCGCTTGAACGAGGAAACAGCCCCACCAATCCGATGATGAAGCACTTGCCTGGCACGACGGAGACGCCCGAGCCACGATAGAGACGCTGCTGGCCGACTGCGGACATTTGCGCCAACAAGTCGAGCTTGCCGACAAAGCGTTGAGCCGCGGCTTCACGAGGGGCTGGCGCCCGGATGCCAATCGGGATGCTCCGCCCGACCAGCAGGGCGCGTAGGGTGCGGCAGAACACGGCCGTTATCGCCGAACTTCAAGAGCAGATCGACAAAATTGCCGGCGGCCATGCTCGAAAGCGCGAACGCCTCCCTTTTGGCATTCCTGAGATCGACGACCGCTTGAACGGGGGCCTGGCCTTCGGATCTACGCATGAAATAGCCGGCGGTGGGACTGACGCGGTGACTGGGGCGGCTGCACCTCTCTTCGCAGCCGGGATAGCTGCCCGCACGACGGGGCCGGTCCTCTGGTGCATGGTCCGAGACGACCTATTCGCCCCGGCGATTGCCCGAGCAGGGCTCTCGATGGATCGGGTGATGTTCGTGCACAGCGACAACGAGGATGGCGTCCTGGACAGCGCGGAGGAGATATTGCGCTTCGGAGGCGTTGCGGTGATGGTTGCCGAGCTCGTGCGCCTGCCGATGGTGGCATCGCGCCGTCTCCAGTTGGCAGCCGAGAAATCGGGCACGATGGGGCTCATCATCCGCCGATGGCGCCGCCAGGCAGAGGCCACGGATTTCGGTCAGCCCACAGCATCGGCCACAAGGTGGCGCATATCCATAATGCCCTCCGAACGCCTCCCGGTGGCCGGCGTTGGCCGCGCCAGGTGGTTCCTCGAACTGATGCGCGCTCGGGCCGGCGAATGCTTCGATATCGAGGTCAGCGCTTGTGATGAGCGTGGCCGAATGGACGTGGCCCGCGATAGCCAGGATCAATGGAGGATGGCGCGATGACGCGGCCGAAGCTCAAGGACTTTCGCGGCGAGACGATCGACATGGACTGCCGGCGGTGCGACCGGCACGGCGTCTATGAACGCAAGGCGCTCGTGAAGAAGTTCGGTGCGCGCATCGAGTTCATGGAAATCCGTCGCCGGCTCGCCATCGGCTGCGACCTCTACGGGACCGAACAATGCGAAGCCGTCTTTCCCTGCCTACTTGCCGCAAACATTCTGATCGATAGGGGGAAGACGTGAGCGATGACACCACGAGAACGACCCCACCCGGCTTGTATGAGCATTACTGCGAGCATCCAGGCTGCAAGGAATGGGGCGGGTTCGGCTTCGCGCCGTCGAAATCAGCGCCGATGCGATGGTGGTGCTGGGAGCACTACCCATACAAAGAGCCAGGCAAACCTACCGCAAACGGCTCCTTGCCGAGCTGACAGGGTCGCCCTATCCTTCCCGCATGGATATCCGCGGACCATCACTTGGAGAGGAAGGCGAAGACCGGTTCGCACGATGCGAACAGGAGCTGGAAGCCGCGTTTCAGGCGCTGGTCTGGAAAGCCGTCGCGGCAGGGTGGGATGAGGGCGAGGCCTGCGTGGCTATAGCTTCCTTGGCGGACCATCACATCTTGGCGATGCATTTCGGAGACCAGACCGGCGTCGCGATACGAAAGCTGAAGGGCTGAGGGGGAAAGTATGTGCGGGCGGTTCACGCAAATGCTGAGTTGGCGCGAGCTGGTCGCGCTCTATCGGCTGAATGACAATATCAAGAGCCGAAACACAGAGGCGAGGTACAACATCGCCCCCACGCAGACCGTGCCGTTTGTCCGCCAGGACGAGAACAGCGAACAGATTGTCGAGGATGGCCGCTGGTGGCTCGTGCCGCACTGGGCGAAGGAAATGCCGAAGGCGGCAATGTTCAACGCTCGAATTGAGACCGTCGATACCTCCCCGGCATTCCGCGATGCCTTCAAGACCCGGCGCTGTCTTATCCCGGCCGACGGCTTCTACGAATGGACCAAGGCGGACGATGGCGGGAAAGACCCGTGGCTCATCCAATTGCCCGGCGGCGCACCCTACGCATTTGCGGGCCTCTGGGCGCACAACAGCAAACTCGACGTCACGAGCTGCACCATTATCACCGCGCCGTCCATCGCGCCTATCAGCCAGATCCATAACCGAATGCCTGTCATTCTAGATCCGGGTGCATTCGACGCGTGGCTAAGCCCTACCACGCCCGTCGAGAACCTAAAGGGCATGCTGCTGGGTCGGAATATCGACGCTGAGGTGCAGATGCATCGCGTAAGCCGCGAGGTCAACAGGTCTACCTTCGAGGGGCGCCCGGAGCCTATCGTCAATTCGCTCTAACCGGACCCTCGGCATGTCGATCTCAATCCATTGAGGCAGCCTATGACGCCCCATGAACCGACCCTAACAACCTACTTTGCACGCCATATCGAGTGGTCCCGCAAAACATTTGGGGCTGAGGCTCGTACCAAGGGTCTAACAAACCATATCCGTAAGGAGCTGTTGGAAATTGAGCGCGAGCCCCGCGACCTGTCCGAATGGGTCGACGTTATCATTCTCGCCATGGACGGATTCTGGTTACACGGCGGCAAGGCGGAAGACCTCATGCCGGCGCTAATGAGTAAGCAAGAGAAAAACATGGCGCGCACATGGGCGGACCCACGCACTTTGAGCGAAGGTGACCCAATCGAGCATGATCGGTCGGGCGATCCGCCAACTACTTCTGAACCTAAACGTCCGTGAGGAACAATTCTGGCCAGAACCAATTTCCCGAGTCCAACTTCTGTTTCAGCACTTGCCCCGCTTCGTTCGGGGCATTTTCTTGCAAGGTAGCCCGTTGAAGGCAATTTCGGACGTCGTCGCAGAACTGGTTCACGCCGCAAACATCGCGGGGAAGCTGACCGACTCCGAGAAACTGATGTTGCTGACCCGCGCCTACATCACGATCCAGGAGGGTGGGGAGGCGCTTGGGGAGGTTGAAGCAACCGCTGACTCTGACGTTGCGGTCGATATTATCACCTCAACTGGGATGGTCGCCCAACTGTCCGATGAGGAGTTCAAAACCCTGCTCCTTGAGGCCGCAGACCAGATCCGGGATATCAAAATCGCGCTCGATCGCAAACGGGCGCGGCTGTCTACCGTAACCTGATCGAAAGAAATGCTTGTTGAACTGCTGGTACAGTTGGAAGCAAGAGCGTTCTTCTGCCCACCTTCAAGCTGCGAACAGGCCGCAGTCTTGAGGTCCGCAAAAGGGGGCACATTGATTTGTGCAGCCGGGCGGCTTCACATTTGATTGTGCACCAACGGCAATCGTACTAGATTTCCGAAATCGTCGGTAGACTTTACCAGTGCGCGGACGGCTAAGGGTTGATATGTGCTCTTGCCAACTTCGGAGGTATGGGAGATGTCAGGCCCCGCGCAGCCAGAGATGAGAAACAAACTACTCTCTATCCTCCCCGCCGCCGACTATGCGCACGTCGTTGCCGGACTGGAGCATGTCGATCTACCGCGCTTTATGGTCCTGGCAGAGGCAGGTCAGCCAATTGATTATGTATATTTCCTCACGTCCGGAATAGGATCGTTGGTGACGACGACACCGGATGGAAACCACGCGGAGGCTGGGATATTCGGATTTGATGGATATCTTCCCACGTCCGCTATGGCCAACGTTGAGTTAAGTTCTCATGACATCCGCGTTCAGATAGCCGGCGATGGCTACCGCATGAGTTACGGGACTTTTCGCCACTGGATGGATGAAAATCGGAACTTTTCGAGGGTGGTCCTCAGATCCATTGAAGCGTTCTCGGTCCAGTTGGCACATACCGCGGTCTCGAATGCGGTCCATGAGGTAAACCAGCGCTTGGCGCGGTGGCTGCTTATGTGTCACGACCGGGTAACGGGCAATGAAATTCCGATAACACACGAGTTCATCTCGCACATGCTGGCCGTTCGAAGGCCAAGCGTTACCGTGGCGCTTCAGTCCTTGGAGGGCGAGCGCTTCATTGAATCAGAACGTGGCTTGATAACAATTCGGAACAGACCCGGCCTTGAACAGTTTGCTCACGATGCATACGGGAAACCGGAACGGGAATATCGTCGCCTCATGAAAGACCTTTTCTAACACGAAGAGTAAGGTGATGAGAGTGGGAATGTTTTATCTCTCAGGAAGCGCAAAGCGATGAGCCGCTATTTTTTCCATCTGCGCCAAGAGGGCAGCACGGTCCTTGATGAGGAGGGTGATGACTTCGCGACCCTCGAGGAGGCACGCGCGAGCGCTGTAACTGCCGTGCGGGAACTGATTGCGGCTAGGATCAAAACTGGAAACAGCGTTTCCGACGAGTACATGGACGTCATGGACGAAGCGGGTGAAGTGCAGCTGAGTCTATCGTTCCACGATGTCATTCGAAGCCAATTGCGCAAATGAAAGCTACAGTTCTCCGATGAGCCGCCTGTATTCGGCCTCTGCCTCGCCGTAGGCGCTTCCGGCAAATTCCTCCAACCTTTTGCGGTCGCGTATCGTAATTCGACCCCTTTCCGCCACGACAAGCTTTTGACCCTCAAGGACATGGACGGCATTCGTGATGCTCGGCCTGCGCACCGCAAGCATGAGTGAAATAAATGAGTGGGTCAGTGGGATTTCGTCGGAGTCGATCCTGTCGTGACACATCAGAAGCCACCTCGCCAGGCGCTGGTCGACCTGAAGGTTGGCGCTGGCAAGAGAGGTGTAGGAAATCTGGGTTGCAAAGGTCTGGATGAATTTTGCCAAGAGGCCTGCAAAAACGGGATTACCATCGAGCTTTTCATGCATCGGCCCGATTGGCATGCGATAGCCGTCGCCTGAGACCTGTATCATGACCTCATGGACACTGATCCGACCGCCAACGCCAGCCGAGGTCGGCGCGAAGCCTTCGCGGCCAAACATTCCAGCCTCGGCGCGATGCCCCTCCAGTGAGGCGGTGACGACCGATCCTATGCCGCTGCAAAGAAAGTACACATGCTCAATAGTATCGTGAGCACTTGCGATGATTGTCCCACGCGGCAGGTCGATCTGCTCCAGAGAGCCGACAATATCGTGGAACTCTTCGCGGGGTAGAAGGGACAGAAGGCGGTTGCGCGAACAGGGATGTTCCGAAGCGTGCATTGATATCTGTAGCGGGCGGGAACACAAGCTCCGGCCGCTAAGCCCTGAGCTAGATTGAACGGTTGCCGGTTCTATAGCACCCCGCTTTTCCGATCGATTTTTGGTACGCTGGCAGACCGTCAACTTCCCGTCCGTGCCAGGCACATGACGCGGCAACGGAACTAATGCCTCGGATGATCGGTACGGTGGCGTACAGAAAACTATCTGCCAAGATATTGCTTTATCATGCATTCACCGGCGACCATTTGCAAGGGCACCGCTGGGGAGAGGTAACGGCCTCTCGCCCCAAAAATGATCGGGGGTGGGACTTGTCTCCTAACTCTATCGAGCTCGTTCCAGAGGGCGACGAATGGACCGTTGTCATCCAGGAAAATGGCGAGGAATACCGACAATCCTTCAAGCTGAAGGGTAGCGCAGAATCCTGGATAGAGGGCCAAAGCATCAGGCTGGGCCTCGATCGAGCCGTGGACCGCACCGCCGGACACGAGGGCGATATACCCTGAACAGCACTGAGGTGCCCGCATCGCCGTGTAACTGGCGCTGCTGGTGCCGCACGCCCTAGACCGCACTTATCAAGACAACAGGGAGGCAGCATGGGAGACCACGACCGAGGGATATTCCAGCCAGAACATCTGGTTGCGCTCAAGGATGCGTTTGACGAGATTACGGCGCAGCCATGGTTCGACGCATCGGAGAAATCGAAAGACGAGTTCGCGAAATATCTCATCTCGACCTTTCCGGGGGACCAGTTCAATCCCCGCAAGCATCGAATGGTGATCGAAACGTCGGCGAGGATGTTCTACTCCCGCGATGATTCACGCGCACACGCCTGACGCAGATGTCCAACAAACGGAGGCAACCATGCAGGACCGATTGAAGCGCGCAGCAAACAAGTCACTGTGGGGAAACCTTGACGAAAGCGCTCGGGTTGCCCGCGAGCACGAAGAAGCCGAGCGCGCCAGACGCGAAGCTAAGACAAGCCACCTGCGACCGTTGAGGCTTGCGAGGGCCGACCAACAGCGTGCGGAGCAGGAGCGGTCCTAGTCTCCTGCCGGGCAGCGGTAACAATTTAATCGGCTTGAGGCGGCACTACACTTTCGCCCGGCAACGCACCATCTCCGACAGGGTTTGCATCCTCTTCAGCGATAAGCGCGAACAAAACGGCAAACGGCAGCTGGTCCGTTGGGCTCCTCGGGCTGAAGTTCAATTCCCCTTGCAAGCCGAAGCGCGCCATTTCGGCAAGGTATGCTGTTGCCCTGATGCTGCTGTTGAAACGTCGTTCTACCATGTCTAAACTCTTTCCCCGCCATTGCACCACTGTCGGGGGCGAAATGGTATCGCCAAGGTTAGGGACCTTCGCCGTGATTGACGTAGAGCTGACGCAATTTATTCGTCGGCTCCTGTTTTCTCCCCTGCTTTAGCAGGACTTTCGACGATCGACGAGAGCCTCTGCCGGCACAAGTTGTCGTCGGCAGAGCGCGCTTCGCACATGGCTCGGCCGAAGATGATTTATGAGGAATTGAACCCAACTGCCGCGCACGGCAGGGCAACGAAGGCAAGTGGACAGCTTGTCCATTCTTTCGCTGACGCCACGGCGGCCGTCACCGGGAACGATGCTCTAACCGTGCGTCGTAACGCTTAGCGGGGCGAGAAGGTCATCCCGGTTGTCATAGAAATGATTACCGGCGCGAAGCTCAACACCAGGACTAATCTGGATAAGCTCAAGCGGCTCCCACCCAACGAACAGGTTATCGCTGACAAGTGGGATCTAGCGGCAGGCAATATCCTGCAAATCTAACAGCCCATGGACTCGACTCTTGCGCGAGCTTTTGGTTCACTCTCCCGAAAAGAGGGAGGGCTGGATGACGAAGCTGATAGTGCACGAGGACTACCGCCTTAATATGCGTAACCTCGATTATACCGGCCTATTCACAGGCGCTGGCTACATCCTGACGGATACAATGTTGAGGTTTTTCTACCCCGACGGCTCCATAGAACTCTTTCGCGGATTTGGCTTCGGCACTGACGGGAGCGGCAACCCGACTAAAGGGTTTGTCCGATCCTATGCCCTGATTGTTGATGGTGACCGAGCGCTTTCGCTTGATGGCCTCGACCTGAAAATGTCTGAAATTATTAGAGCTGCTCTTACCTTCAGCGCGGTCGATGATAGGCGGCTCGTCGAAAAGATGTTCTCCGGCAACGACATTATCAAGGGCGGCGATCTGGACGACGTGATTCGTGGCCACAAAGGGAACGACAAAATTACCGGGGGTGTTGGAGCTGACGCTCTGTATGGCGGCCTTGGCTCGGACATGTTTGTGTTTAGATCAATTGAAGACTCGTCGGTTGAGCCCTTCGGCAGAGATAAAATTTACGACTTCAGCCCATTTCAAAAGGATCGGATCGATTTGCGGTCAATCGACGCGAACTCTGATAAGAGCGGAAACCAAAAATTTCAGTTTATCGGGGACGATCAGTTCAACCAAAAAGCTGGTGAATTGCGTTACCAAAAAAAGGGCAGCGATACCCTCATATATGGTGACCTTGATGGCGACGGGAATGCTGATTTCTCCATTGCCCTCGACACCGCGCTGATTCTGAAATCAGCGGACTTCATCCTTTGATCGGAGCAATAGCGGCCTGGTATCCATCTGGCAGCTTCGCCACTCGCTGGAAATGAGTGGGTACGCCATGACCGAGAAGGCCTTGGTGAAACGAGTCGACCTATTGCGCATGGCGCGCGTCGCAAAAGAGTTGGGCGTCGTCGTTTCTCTCGAGCAAGACGGAGTGACGATCCGCGTTTCCCCCTTCGATGTCGGCAACCCGGAAACGATTGACGCGCAACTACCAGCGCGCCTTGCATCCCCACTACCTCCAGAGCCCATAAAGCCGCCCCTGAATTACCTGGAGACCGCGGTGATGGAAACGCTGATTGGCTGCGGAGTCGGGGTAGGGGTAGCTTTCAGCGCTATCCGGTCCCTCGGCCCGCAGACGAAAGCGAAGCTTGTGAAGCGAGGATACATCACCGTCACCCGCAATCCAGACGTCAAAGGCTCTGATGATGAAATCAGCCTGACGGCCAAGGGGCGGGCGCATTGGAACGCAATGGAAAAATACAACAAGACATACCCCCGGCTTTAGGAGGTAGGCATGATATCGCAGTCGTTTGGGAGATGGTCGGCAGAGGAGCTTCGCGCCGCGGCAGATATTGCCAAGGAAAAGGGCGTCGGCATCCGACTTCAAGCGGACGGCTCAATTTCAATTGGCATTGTTCCGCCACCATTTCAGGCCAGTCAGCCGGACGCTGCTGGAAAGGATAAGGCAACAGAAACCGCGCGGGTCTTTTCTCCTGCCACACTAGCGAAGCGCTGGCACTGTTCAGACCATCACATTCGCAACATGGTAGCGGCTGGGCGACTGGCAGGATTTAATCTGGGCGGAAAGCTTCTGCGTATCACTCGCGAGGAGGTAGACCGCATCGAAAATTCCGCCTCCAACGTTCTCGAAGCCCCAACCGTGCTCGAACCGATGGAGTCGCCGTTCAATTCGCCGCCGCCCAAGAAAGAACGGGCCAAAAGGCTCGATGATCCGGTATTGCGTGCTCGATGGCGGAGGGAGAAGGAGGAATAGGTCAGGTGAGGCGCTTTCGAGTAGGACGCCTTACAGTCTTGTTTATCGATCGACCTGGCGCCAGCTTTTCGGATCACCCCGTTGCAGGGTGACAGCGCCACGGCTGAGAAGGTCGGCAAGCGCCGGAGTGGCTGCATAACCCCGGACGCGTTCCGCCTCACATTTGGCGCGTGCCGTCTCTGGCGTGTCGATATTGGCGATGCGCACGGTCTCGCCGTTCAATTCGATCGTATCACCATCGATCACGCGCATGCTGGAGCCGGCCGACAACGGAATGGCGAGGGAAGCCGCATAGGCCACCCCCGCTGCGATTGCCGTGATGATTGCCTTTCGCATCATGCCTGACACCCCATAAGCCAAAGCGCATCCTCGTCCGCTACGCCACTCTCTCCCGGATCGTCCTCCAGATCATATTCAGGCCGGCCGTTGACGATGAAGGGCCGCGAACAGAAAGAGGGCTCTGCATCGACGCCGTCTTCGAGGTCGCAATCCCCATCGAGCAAATCGAGAAGCGCAATCATCTCCTCGATGCGGGCCTCAAGCTCGGAGCGGCGAAACTGGCAGATGATACGGTGCGCGGTCATGCCGACGGCCCTCCAATTACGCTCACCGTCGCCTTGATGAAGCGGGCTATGTCGCCCATGAGGCCACCTTGTAGGCATTCAGCGTCAAACAGACCTTGGCCCGTGAACAGAAGCGCCTCTGCCTTCATGCGGAGACCTTCACCAGTGCGCGCCGGTACTCTTGAGATTTCAGTACAGGCGGCGCGGCATCGCGTCCCCGCCATTGCTACCCGGTCCTGCACGGCATCAACGCCAGATGCGAGCTTAACCTGTGCCGTCGCCGCTTCGTATTCCCGTGCAAGATCCACCCTACGCGTTAGCTCGGAGATGAACCGTGCCTTTTTTGCTTGCGAATTTGCGAGAGCCTTGGGCGTGCGGCCCTTGGGCGTGTAGGGCCACGAATGTTCAAGCGGTCCAGCGCGCGCTAGAGAGTCTTGGGATCGAATTCCTCAATCACGGGAACCCTGGCGTACGCCTTGTTCAGAGCAGGAGGGTCGATGCCCCCTAAATTCGACCCTCGCGACAAAAGCAGGACGAGCGGCGGCAAGACACACAGCCTTGTCGCAAAGCACACGGCGCCGCCCCGCGACCAAGGCGGATGGATGGCGATAACGCGCGAATTTCTGGAGAGCCCGGCCTATCGCACACTATCCGTAAACGGCCGGAAGGCGCTCGATCGTCTAATCATCGAACATATCGCCCATGGTCGCCTGGAGAATGGAAGGCTGATTGTCACACACGACCAGTTCTACACCTACGGTGTCACCGCCGAGAACACCGCCGATGCCCTCGACGAGCTTGAGTTCAAGCGCCTTATCACGATGGACAAGGGGCGCGCAGGCAATGGCACTCCATATGCGACGACATACACACTGACTTTCGACGGCACCCATGAAGGCGCGGCGGCATCCAATGGCTGGCGAGCTGTCACCATGGAAGATGCGAAACGATGGTCGGAGACCATTCGCAAGCAGAGAGCGGAAGCGCGAGCGGCGGCTTCAACGAAAAAAAGCCCGCTTCGGAATTCCGAAGTAGCCCCGCTACGGAAACCCGTAGTGCCAAAGCTCTCACAGGCGGGCTGAACCATGGGGAATGAGGGTTTATCAACAGCGGCCGCCGCTTCGGGTTTCCGTAGTACTATATATATTCTGGGAGGGAGAGAGGCGTGACGCACCAAGCAACCATCATCCCATTCCCTGTCACGGCCAGGGTGCGCAAGATCCGAGATACTGCCCTGAAACTCCTGGAGCGCCCCACCGTGAAGAGCGCCGAACACTACCGCGGCCAGGTCTTGGACCCAATGAGGGCAAGCTTTCTACGGATCGGCCTGTCTGAAGAGGAAGCCGACGAGCAGACGCGGGTTTTCTGGATGGCGGTGCAGGCTGAGGCGGCGAGATTACAGGGAACCGGCGTGACGGCATGAACCTATCCGCTTCGAGCGCTCCCATTCGGCCATACGGACTCACTGACGGGGATTTGCTCGTCTAGGGCGCCTGACATCAGAAGCCCGATAAATGCTCGTCCTTGGCCACCCTTGAGTCAAACAGGGCGTGACAGCTAGCTGGACGAGGGAACTGGTTGGGATGCCCCTGCATTCTCCTCGAAACCGGAGAGCGAAGATGACCAAGCCCGAAAACGACAAATCTGTAACGTCGACGCCTGTAGTCGAAGACCCGCACCCTGGCAGCATCTCAGACGGCACCCATCCCGAGGCGAAGGAGCACAAGCCTCCCCGCTCAGAAAAGCGCGACGATGCGGGTCCACACGGGTCCGAACGCGCCCTCAAGCCCGACGTTAAGGAAAGTCAGACCGACATTAACAGAGAAGCTCCGCGGCACCCGAACAAGGGGGCTTATGGATCGTGAGGGCCGGATCAGGCGTATTGAGTTAGCGGCCCCGGCAGTTCCGCATGGAACACCACGCTGGATGCCATTGGGGCCGGCAGGAACCACCGAACGAGACCGTCGTTGTCACCCTACCAACAAGAGGACGAACCATGGCAATCGAGGACGCACCGACAGATAAAGGTAAGGCAGGGGCAAGGGGCCTTCACAAAGCGGCCAGGGCTGAGGAGCGCAAGACCGAAGCGAAGAAAGGTTCTGACCTCGCAAAAGGCGCGGATCGCTTCGAGGAACGCTCCAATAGTTCGGACGGCAAGAGTGCAGGCCAAAAGCAGCGCTAAAATAAGCTGCCTGCAAATTCTTTCTTCGCGGTGGAACAATGGCCCCGCATGACCATTTCATGTGTGCTTCGTGCGCCCTAACTCCACGAGCAAATTAACGAGCGCCCCGGTCCCCCTCGGGCGCTCGTTTTTTATGTTCCGTCTTCAAGCCTATGTCCGGGCGGATTATTCGTCTTCATCGCACTCGACGATTTCGCACACCGAGTCGGTCGATGTCCGGTTTGCGCATTCGTTAAGAGCACGCTCGCGGGCAGCACCCTCGTTGTCATAGCTGTAGCTGTACCCATACGTTCCCTCTTCGGAAACCGCAGCACAGCCCCAAGCGAGGGCCGACGTGTTCGAAAGCGCAAAGGCAGTTACGAGGACGAGGGCGCTGAGGCCCGTCCGTGCGGCAAGTGTCATGAAATTTCCCCAAAATGAAATGCGCGGCTGCGCACACGCTAATTAAGCCGAACGTCCTACACACATGCAAGACGGTTGGGTAAAGGGGGGACGGCCAAATTTGGGCGTTGATTTAATTGCGAAACGCTCGCGGTTGACGGGGCTTGGTTGTTGAGCGCTATCTTCAGAGCAGCTGGAGGGGATTAATGCTAATCAAACACGAAAGCGAGCTAGATCAGTACGACATCCGGAGGAGCCCCGTGGGCCAGTGGGAAGTGTATGACCTCTCGACGGGACTCGTCGTTGTCCTCAATGGCAGTCCACTCCGCGGATTGTATGTCGGGGAAGCTCATCAAGCCGCCGGACTGCTAAATGAAGAACAAGCGAGACACGCACGGGGAAAGCCGCAATGAACAAGTATACAGAGGAGGTGGTTGAAGCCGTTTCGGCTATACACACGGCGCGCGCCAACGCACTTATGGTGCTCGTTAAAACTTTCAACGAGAGCGGACATCTCGACCCTGCGCATTATGCTGCAAACATCCGCATGACAATTGACGCCAATAGAAACACCATCGGACCTGATGCCCGGCGATTGTTGCTGGATATTGCCAGTTCGCTGGAAATCGGGGAGGACTTGGGGGCAGCATAACAGCGCGTGCTATCAGCGCCGCTTGAGACGTACGCGAAAAGAGGGGCTCGGTTAACCTCTACCGAACCCCCTGGGCATGTTAGGCCGACACACGTCCCCCGCCCGATCGTGACCTAATCATCCACGGCTGTATGCCCGGCGATTTCATCAGAATGCCCTTCATCCTCCCAAAGGACCGAATTGCGTCTCGCGCAACTTGAATAGGCTTGTGCCCATCCCAGGCCATATAGCAGGTCTTCAAAGTCGCATCGTGGACGATGTCCCGATCCCGCTGCTGCCATTCTTCCAGAAAATCAATCGCATCCTCCAGACACGTTATTTCTCGGACCAGCTCTCTGCTCTCTTTGAGATATACGGGCCTATCAAACACTCTCATGTTCATGGCTACCTCACTGAAAACGTTGGTGTTCAACAAGGATGGCGCCCCATCGAGGCGCCGGCCGAGAATCTAATTTCTCCGTTTTTTTGGTTCAAGACGTACTGCGCGCCCACCTGCAAATTTTTTCTGAATCCTGGATCTGGCTCTGCGTGGAAGTGCCGCGCAATCTGGTAATGTTCAAAAATACAAAAATACGCGTGAAGGGTGGGAACTTCATCCGCTTAGCCTTGTTGAAACAGCGCGATCCATCAGTGCCCCAACATCACTGCTGTCGCCGGAGGAGGCCACCATACGTCCCTGGCCCGGTGGCCTCCTCCTATCAGAAGCTCGAACCCGTCCCGCTTCAGCCATTTGAACGAAGTGTTCAAGCGAGGAAGCCCTATCGACCACGCCGTGTCCGAAACCGTTCCTTTTCGGACGGGTGCCGCAACCACTGTCCGAAAAGTATCCTGCGGCGTTTTGGACGGCCGTTTATTTTTGAACACCATTTATGGACACGTGGGCCGCCACGGCTCCCGTATGGGGCGCCGCGCCAACATCAACCAAAATCAATCGCCCTTGCGCCGTTGAAGTGCACGCTGTCGTTCATTCCGAGACAATAGTCGCCGCCGCCAGTTGGCGCTGTTACCCAAACCCATGTGCGCCGATCGTGCTCGCCATAATAATGGACTTCGGCGCTTGCATCTTTGATGACAAGTTTTTCGCCATCCAACCAGAATGTGATTGTGACACCCGGTCCATACTTTGCCAGGAGGACGGGCTTTTTCACCTTCCCAGGAATGACCTGCGCACTTTCATCAGCCATAGCTTTCTCTCTCTTGTTGATTTCCAGTTCGAACTTGCTCAGCACCCATAATTGAATCACAATCTAGGGGCTGCCTCGGCACACTTTGCACGTTCTCAGAAAAGAGCTGAAGATGAAAGTCGCTCGCTTATTGATTGCTGCCGCGCTCCTGGCAGGACCAGCCGTGGCCGAGGCCGGACAGTATTTCCCTCGCTATGCCGGCCCGGATGGTGGAATTATCGATTTCACCACAAAGGGTTTCCGCATCACGTATTTCGACGATCAAGGCGATTACAGCTACACTTGCGAAATGCTCGGGAGCCTGACGCCCACTGTGCATTGGGCGCGGTGCAAGGGTGGAGAGAAGTTCCTTTACACCCTGGACCCGAAAAACCCCCTCATCATGAAGATCGGTGAGGTGAGTTATACCGAGTGCAGCAAGCTCAACGATTGTTAACCTAATTCAGGTTAAGTGACCAATACGCGCGCGCGCGTGTAAGCTTCCGAAAACCCTCTGCATCGGTGTATAATGGCATCGTCAACGGAGGCGCGGAAATGTCCGAAAGCTCTTTCACGTACCAGTATTTTAAGCTCGACGCTGGCAGCGACGAAATGCGCGTTTTCAACAGTCGGCCAGGATTTAGCGGGAAACTGGCCTTCATCCCGAATGCACCCACGTTCTACCTCACCGCTATCGACACCGAGGGCTATGAGCACCTGGTAGAAATCTTTGACGATAGAGATGCCGCAATCGCCATGGCGGATGGGAGCTGGCAGACCTATGGCGTGAAGGGTCTGCACGATCAGACTATTTCGGGGATGCCTCATGTTTATAAGTCCTATGCCTCCCCGGATGGCTGGGCCTACATTCGCTTAGAGGGCGGCACGGATGCGACGCGGCCATCGAAGGTAAAGTGGGAGGGTATGGACGCGCTGATACCGGACGGGGCGTGCTGGTATGTCATCGCGGTCTCGACGGGCGGCGAAGAGTGGCCAGCTTTCGTCGGATGCAATGAGGCCGACGCACGGCAGTTCGCTAGACAGGCCTTGGAGATATATGGCGTGTCTGACCTCATAGACCTTACTCGCATGGGATCGGCCTGACGCTCAACCTTATATGCCGCTGAGGCGATGCTTTAACCTCCCTCGTGCATTCCTCTCTAGTCATGTCCGTGTCAATGTCCGGTCAATTGGAGGAGACGATGACCATCAAGCCCGTGAAATTCACTGTGAAGAAACCGGTTATAATTGACGGTCATGAGGTCGGCAAAGGGGTGTATGTCGGTCAGAAAATCTCGGAAACAGAGATCGAACGCGCCATGAAGCGCTCCGCATCCTATTTTTTGCACCTCGCGGCGCCCGACGTCGACGAAGATGTAACCGTCGTGCGGCGTTTCGATTTGGACGTGACGGAGTATGTGGCGAAAGGCGCAATAATGGTGAGCTAAGGTATGCGAAAAAGAAGGCGGTTATGGCCGATCGGTGATTCGCCGGCCGCTTTCGGCGATTTGGGCAAGCAGAGCGCTGAGTGGGTCCACGGCTTCGAGCGTCGTCTTTTGCTCAACACGGTGAGTTTCGTGCCAGTCCTCGGCGCCCATGTTCTTCAGGCCGAACATGACTAGGGCCGGATTGCCGCCACCGGCTACAGCCAATTCCCGCCCTCGCTTCTCCCACCAGGCCGCGCACTTCGCCTTGGCTATCTTCACGCTGTGCGCAAAGTCGGCGTTGGCTTCCATCCATTCGTTGATGGTCGATCGAGCCACGCCGATTTCAGCGGCGAATGAGGTGAGGCTTGCCCCTTCGGTCATGTGCTCGATAACGAGGTCGCAATAAGCCGTTTGGAATTTCGTCGGTCTTGCCATGCGGAGTTTCTCCGTTCGATTAGTATAGGCCTACGCTGTCGCGCGCCTTGTCCGCTTGAGAGCGGCTGCCGTCGCCCATGGAATTGCCGCCGAAGAGGCTACCGAAGAAGCCGCCGCCAACTCCACCGCCACCACCAACGCTCTGACCATCTCGGAAGAGGGTTTCGACGCCGTTGCGGTCTATGCGGGAGACGAGGCCGTTTCCAAGGCTTGTGATACGCGAGCCGTCCGTTGCAAAGGCACTGGTGCCCTTTGGACCGCCCCACGCCCCATATGATGCCTGTGCGCCAGATCCGATGTTGTTAAGCGTCCCGACGCCGCTCCATGGGTCGGCGCGACCACCAGTGACGGAATTAAGCAGTCCGCCGAGGAGGCCCCTTTGACCAATCTCTTTACTCAGGAGCCCTTGTTGCTCATTCGGGGTGCCGAAAGCGTCCTTGGCAAGCGTTGCGCCAATAAGGCTGCCAATCGGCCCGCCAACGGCTCCACCTGCAATGCCACCGAGTACCGTTGCGCCGACATTACGGACACGAGCGCCAAATTTTGTCGGCTGACCAGCAGTGCCCGCTTGCTGCTGTTGCGCAGTTGCTTGAGGGTTCGTCTCGATGCCGGCACTGACCGGCCCCTCTACCACACCCATACCTGCCGTTTTAGGTTGGTTGAGGAGGCCCACGTCAACGGTTTTAACCTGATTGGGCTTCATGCCGAGTTTTTCAGCACTCAGTAGCCCTGGATTGGTGAGCATCCCCGTGTACTCATTCGTGGACAGGGGAGCAGATATATCGGTGGTCGGGTTCATCCCCGCAATGGACACCGATTGCGTCATCGTCGGAGATACGCGCTCCGGCGCCAACCACGCCGGCTGGCGTAACGGTATAAGCGAATGTGATGGCAAACCGGTATGATCCGGGTTCGGCAAAGGCCCATGAAACGATGCGAGCCATATGAGCTCGTCCATTTGTCTGGCCGCCGATCCGCGAATACCATCAAGGCCAGCGGCCGAGCGGCTCGCATAAACAGGCCGGATACACGACCGCAAGCACCGTGTCTGCCGTGACGTTCAAATTACTCCTTGCAAACAGGGAGCGGTCCATACACGTCGTTCTGTTTCGGCGCAACCCTGATCCTATTGCCGATCATCGCGGCCAGCCCCGTCAGCGCAGCCACGGCGACGAAATCGGGAACAGACTGCTGCCTATCGGCAACGTCGAAGACATAGCCGCGCAGCGCTTCGGGCAGCATCTCGCCGACGAGCCGTTCGACTGGCGGCAGGCTGGTGAGGATCGGCGTGGGCTTCTCCCACCCGGATTTAAAGGGGACTTCGACCACGCTCACGCTGCGCGTCCTTTCGTACGAATTACATCGTTCCAGTCGCGACCGTCTGGCGCGGGGAGGAGGGAGACCTTCCAGCCGAGAACATCGGCGCGTTCGGCCAGGGCGTTACCGGCGGCGCGGCCGGCGTCGTCGCCATCGGTGGCGATCAGCAGATTGCCGGGCACGTTCGGCAGCGCCAGCCGCTTCATGCCGCTGGTGGACAATCCGGCCCAGATGGTGGGAGAGCCGTTTGCGAGCCCCGAAGCGAGGGACAGCCCCGTTTCGATCCCTTCGCAGACGGCGAGACGGTAGCCGCCATCGGTGAGGCGAACAGCGCCACCGGCAACAGCGCCGAGCATCGCCTTCGAGGGATCTATACTGGCCTTGCCCAGGCCATCGGCGCGAAGATAGGTGCGATGAATGGCGAACCTGTCGGCGCCATCGACGCGCGCCACCATCGCCGGCAGGCGTTGCGTTGAGGGGTGGCGGCAGTTGGGGTGAAAGCGCAGGGTGTCGGGTAGCGCGCAGGTAATGCCCCTTGCCCGAAGGTATGTCTCTGCAATCGTGCCACGAATGGGGAGAGTTTCCTTCCAGCATTCCAGGGCATGGGCCTCGATCTTCCTGGCCCGCGCTTCCTCCTCGGCACGGACCTTCTGCATGTCCTCTTCCGAGGGGCGAGCGAACCGGCTTTCTCCGCCGACGCCGATTAGATCGGCAACATGGTCCCGGCAATCCTTCCAGTCGTCGGCCGAAAAGGAATGGACGAGATACCCGTCACCAACGATGGTGACTGACAGGCTGCGGTCTTTAGCGGAGTGGCCGGGACCAGGTGCAAGCACCCGATCCCTGCCAGCTACGTCGCCGCCGAGCAGTTTTGCGAGGGTGGAGATATTCATTCGCCACCTCGCATTTGCGGGCCACCCTGATTGCGATAGGTCGCTGCAAGCCCCTCAAGACCAAGCGGCAGGAACTTCTCATGAGCTGCCGCCAGGGCTCTAGTGTAGGCGAGGTTCGCCGGCCCAACATTCCATTCGTCTTGATCCAGTTCGACGTGCCCGTTTTCATGGTCGATGAATGCGCAGAAGCCTTGCGCCATAGGGTGGGGAACGATTGTTACAATCTTGTCGCCCCGCACGGCCGTCGTAGTCGGTCGGTTGACCATCCCGAAGTTGTGAGTGTGCTTGACCATGCGGATCGCCGCGTCTTCGGAAAGGAAGGCCTTCGCCAATTCCTCCAAGTCCACCCATAGGAAGTCCGGCTCCTCGTGCGGGGGAGAGAAAAACGACACCTCATTGTCTTTTACTTGGGCCCTACCGAGGAAGCGGGCCTTGATAGGAAAATGCACATTCGCCATTACGCGGCCTCCTGCTGATCGGAAGCGCGCAGGATCTCCACCTTGGAACGCAGAACGTAGCGAGCATGGGTTCCCGCGAACGGGCCGCCGTGGTTTTCGTTGATGGTCTCGATCAGGAAGCCAAACCCGCGCAGCTTGAACACGTAATGTGCCCATCGCGGCCCGGGATGGTTGATCGGGGTGCATCCAGCCAAGCCGGCGTTGACGAGATTGCGCAAAGCCCATGCATCGCGGCCAACGACCGTGATGGGCGTTTCATCGGGAAGAATGCGGGCGGTGATGGTGAGCTTTTTCATACTGCCGTACCTCCGAGGCCGGAAAGGCGGCAGATGGTCAAAGCGTGCCAGTAGGACACGCGGCAACGGCGCATGACGGCGCGGGCTGCGAGCATTTCCGATTGAGTTTTCAGGGTGAATTCGGTAGAGTCCAGTTTGTCGATGCTGCTGCGAAATGCTTTGACATTCTGGACCCGGTTGGCGCTTGCCCGCGCCGCCGGGTTTATCGTTTTCATGATCGCCCCCTTACGCCGCGCGCTTCTGCTTGGCGGCTTCGAGAGCTGCAACAATTTCAGATTGGGGAAATCGGGTTATGCTGCCGATGCGAATGGGCTGAGGGAGCGTGCCGTCTTTTACCCGACGCCAGATGGTCCCGCGGTGCACCTGGAAGATATCGGCCACTTCCTGATCGGTAAGCAGACGCTCAACCGAAGGTGACTGCGACAAGGTGTTGTCCATTTGTGTTGCCTTCCGTGATTTGGTTCACGTGGCAACGGTGCGCGACTGCTAAGCCCTGATCAAATACATTGAAGCCGGAAATTAATGGAAACGAGCCAGATTAAGGTGCCTTTGCCGCTGTATTTTCCGGCGTAAATAGACCGCTATTTTCCGGCATAATTTCCGGCATCCGTTTTAGCATGTGACTGCGCGTCTTATACTCCGGTAGGTCGAGCGCCCTTTAGGTATTCCTGGGCGGTACTGCGGCTGATCTTTTCGCCGGGAAATGTCACAGCCACAAAATCGATGACCTCCTGAATAAGCGCCTCGCCCTTGATGCTCTCTCCCTTCCTAAGCCGGTAACCGAAGTAGTTCTGAACAACCGATCGGATCACGCCCCCCGCCTTCGCGGATCGGCCTGGCGGGCGCGGTAAAGAATGGGCACCTTCAGGCATATCGTCGCTGATTAACAAGCCGTGCGGATATGCGAGCACGGTGTAAGTGAGCGGCTCTATGGCAGGCTTAGGGAACAGGGCTAACAGATTTTGGGTTTTGATTTGTACGGCGAGAAACTCATCGGCGTTTGAGCGGAGCGTGCTCTTCTCCCAATCAAAGTGTCGTAAAGACCAGCGACGCGGCTCTATGTCGACAAATCGCCCGAATGGCCCGTCTTTGCTCCGCTCGCCTTCAGGAAAGCGAAGCCACCCAATCGCTTTGAGATCACCTTTCGATAACGACCGATATATCTCTGCCCTTGCGTCATCAACGCATGCATCGAAAGCACGCTCTTGTTCATCGTGCCACGCTGCTTCGAGCCGTTCGGCCTCGAACTTCTCTCGCGTTTCTTTCCTCCATGCCTCGCGCTCTTCCACGCTTTCACCCTCCAACGGGGGGGATTCCAATATCCGTTTAACGAATTCCTCGTCAGAAGCGGTCGGAGCGTTCTCATACCTCTTGTAATCAAGGCGGTGTCCGATCCAGGCGAATTCGGACTCGCTAAAGCCGCAGTCATAGATCGGCACATCACCGCTCCATTTGCTCTCCTCATCGAGCCGACCATCAACGTCTTCATCGCCGTAGTAAAACCGCGGAACTCGTCCAAGCGCCCGCCAATATGCTCCTTCCTGGATATAGCAGGTAGGAGGCCAATCGATCGCTGCGAACATCATGCTATTCAGCCCTTTACTATTTTGAGGATCTAACCGTTTTTCCCGGTGACGTGGTTCGTCCATCGCTCTAAGAGCTTCCGGCGCTGCTCGATGAAATCCGTCCGCCGATAGGCGCGTTCGACCTTCCCGCCGACTGTATGGCCAAGCATGGTCTCCGCTACGTCAAACGGGGTGTCGGTAGTCTCGGCTATCCAGTCGCGAAGGCTCGATCGGAAGCCATGCGGGCGGGCGTCCGTTTTCCGTCGCTCCATAAGCCGCGCCATGGTGGCGTCTGAAAGCACACCCTTCCGCACGCTCGGAAATAGGAAGCCGTCGCGGGCATGAGGCCGTGCCGCGTCGATGACGGCCAGCGCCTCGGGGACAAGCGGCACGCGGAAATCTGGCGTCCGATCCTTCCGCCCCTTCTGCGCTTCGCCGGGGATCGTCCAGACGTCGCCGTCGATCTGATCTTCATGAAGGAAGCGAAGCGGGCCGGAGCGAACGCCGGTAAGGATCAGGAGGCGCAAAGCGAGGTGGGTAATGGTCGGTTCGGCGAGCGAGACATAAAAGGCTGGCACCTCGATCCATGGCAACGCGGGGATGTTCTCCGCCTTGTGCCGCTGCTGACCAAGAAGAGCACGGGCTTTGTCTGTTGCCTGAAGGTCTACCTCCAGCCCGAGGGCCGCGGCATGGCGCATGACGATGGCGAGCCGGTTGAGCGCCTTTCGTGCCGTCTCCGCCTTCGCATGCCATATGGGGGCTATCACGTCTCGGATGGTGGTTTGGTCGATCTCAGCGACAGGGGTCTTGCCGAGCCGGGGCAGGATATGCAGCTCCAGAGGGCTAAACCAGCGCCCTGCCTTACCGTCACCCTTCAATTCAGCCTTGCGGCTTTCAAAGGCATCCTCGGCAACCTCTCGGAGAATATGGAGGCGCTTTTCTGCCTCCCGTCGCTCGCGCTCCCGTTCCTTGATCGGGTCCAGGCCCTTGGCCGCAACGCCCCGCCATTTGTCGGCCGCCTCTCGCGCATCCTTCAACGAAACGTCATTTGTCGATCCGAGACCCATTTCCCGGCGCCGGCCATAGATCGTGAACCGGAAGACCCACTTGCCTCCCCCGTCCGCCTTATGCAGCCAGAGACCGCCACCATCAGCGTATTTGCCTGGCGCGGCATTCTTCACCGAAAGAGCGGAAAGTTTGTTGAGCAAGCGCGCCAAGCTGGTCCCCCCTTCGGTCCACCTTTGGCCGAACGACGTAATGCGACACGATGCTACTCAGAATTCGAGAATGAAGCAAGAACACGCCGGGAGAGCCAGGCGGTTTGCGACGTAAAGTTAGAACGTGTTTTCGTGAGCTACGGCGCTTCAATGCCCGTAAGCGGCACCATTCACTCTCCATTGGTCAGTTTCGGTCCAAGCCTCCGCCCGTCAGGGCATGCGGCCTCACCCTTGTGTGCCTGTCTCAAGCGGCGTGGCGGAGATCTGTTTCTTCAGGCGCGTGGCGGCCATGGCGTAGCCGCCGGCGGCGCCGTCGATGAAATGCATGTGGTCGCGCTTGAGCGCTGTCGGCACGATGCAGGTCATCAATGCCGAATCCTGGCGGTGCAGGCCGAAGCGGCAGATGCCGGCGCTTGCGGCTTGCTCAAGCCGTGTCTCGATCTCGCGAAGCCTTTTCGGATCGATGTCGATGGTCATTTTCAGGCCGTCGTCGAACTTGCGGAAATCTGCGTTGCGGGCGACATCCTGCCGGTAGACCCGCGCATCGAAACCGCCAAGCTTCATGCCGAAACGATAGAGCGCGACCGTCAGAAAATATTGCCCCAGAATGAACAGCCGGTGCGAAAAGCGCTTGTCCTTCGGCGCAGTTTTCGTTTCCGCCGACAGGCCGGCCATCGACAGCCCGATCTGCGGCCCCTCCTGCGCGACGGGATGGCCCTCCCGCTCCTCGCCGGCGGCGAGCGCGACGATGTCGACGATCAGCGTCTGAAACGGCTCCAGGTTGCCGGGTGCGACGGGGACCGCGATGATCGAGACGATGTCGCCGTGGCGGGACCGGATCGGGTTCCAGCGGCAGGACAGGCCCGTCAGGTCCGGACGGGCGCCGGGCGACGCTGGCGGAACGGCGAAGAGGCCTTCCTTCATGCGCGCTTCGGCCCAGCTCGACCCACCGCCGGCAAACATCGCATAGGAAAGGTCCGGCGTGACCTGAAATCGGGCAATGCCGACTTCCCGACCGGCTGCGTTGATATCGGCCACGGGAACAAGCGCGGCGCGCAGCGTCAGCTTCAGTTCCTCGCCTACCCAGGCCTGCACCGCCGAAAGCGCGTCGTGCGCCTTCTCCACCCCCGATGGCGGCACGGCGACCACGGCGCCATCGCCACCGAAGACGAAGGGAAGGTCGCTGTTGCCCAGCGCATTCAGGATGGCCGAGATGACGCTGGCGCCGGCCATGTTGACCGCCTTGTAGCGGCCGGCCTCGATCGTGCCGGTGGAATCGACGATATCGGCCGTCGCCAAGGCCCAGTCGGCCGGCAAAGCCCGGTAGTTCCTGCTATCGGCAACGCCGGCGAAATCGACGAAAACGGGAAGCGTGCTGAAAAATGTTTCGCTGGACAGACTGGTCATGGTTTGAGGCTACCATATTCGCGCATGGCAGGCGACGGCTCGTGTCTTCGAGAATCGTGCCGAGGCAGTCACGAGCTTCCCCTTTCGACGTAGGCATTTGGAGTACTACCGACAATGGCCACAGGCAGGTGTACCATCGATGGAAGCGCACCCAATTGAGCGGATCGATCCCCTCCCAATGCTCAAGTATGCGGCACTTTTTGCTTCGCTAGCCTGTTTCGCTTGGAGAGGGTTTGACACATGCCAAGACATGGGGTTGCCAGGCTGACAGAGGATGGAGGCCGCATAGATGCGCTGGATGGACTGCGTGGCCTTGCGATACTGCTGGTCATGATATTCCATCTCACGCTCGTCTACCCATTCGGAGCAGCGGAGAAGTCCATTTTATATATGGCCGGAGGGATCGGATGGATCGGGGTAGACCTGTTTTTCGTCCTGTCCGGCTTCCTGATCACCGGTATTCTGATCGACACCAAGGATAACAGGAATTTCTTCAGCAACTTTTTCGCACGCCGTACCTTGCGGATATTCCCGCTCTATTACGCCACGCTAATCGTTGTCTTCCTGGTCATGCCGGCGGCAGGATACTTCAACACGCCGGAACTGAATTTTATCCGAGAGCATCAGGTGTTTTCCTGGACCTACATGACGAACTGGGGTTTCGTCGCTGCAGGCGGCGCCCGCTTTTTCAACGTCGAGTGGTTGACGCTGATACACTTCTGGTCTCTCGCCATCGAAGAGCAGTTCTATCTTATCTGGCCCTTTGCGGTCTATTTTCTCAACCGCAGAAAATTTGTCGGACTGTGCATCCTGCTGATGGGCGGCGCCGTTTGTGGGCGGCTTGCGGTGGCAGCGTTCGGGATCCCGCAGGGCGCGGCCTACACGCTCACGCCCTTCCGCATTGACACTTTGGTCACCGGTGCGCTCATCGCTGTGGCCATGAGAGACCGGACAGCGAAACAGCGTGTTTTTGCGGCGGCCCCATGGGCGGCGGTGATAGCGGCGACGTTGGTTCTTTTGGTTTTCATGCTGCGCGACGGCGTATGGTTCGCCGACCGCTGGATGCACACGCTGGGCTTTTCGGTTCTTGCCATCGGCTGGGGCGGTCTATTGGTTATGTGCCTCCCAGACTATCGAGGCGGGAGCATGGGACTGCTGTTCAAACCCCATTGGCTGCGCTTTTTCGGAAAATACAGCTACGGCCTCTACGTCATTCACCCCTTCGTGCTGGCACATTTTTCTCCGGCCCCCTTTGCGCGGCTTGGAATGCCGGAGCCGATTGCGGCCTGCCTCTACATCACGTGCGGCATTATCGCATTCGTCATTCCGGCCTGGCTTTCCTGGCACCTTCTCGAAAAACATTTCTTGAAACTGAAACGCTTCTTCGCAAGTGCGTCCGACACGGCCAGCCCGAAGAGAAACCTGGTGAGAACGTAGCGATCGAGAGTCGGCCCCGCTTTCCGCGAACAGGATCAGGTGCGGAAGCCCGCCCACGGGGCGGGCTCCTCTTGCTTATTCGCTTTCGTCGCATTCGGTGATTTCGCAGACGGATTCTTCCGTTGTGCGGTTGGCGCATTCGGTCAGTGCCTTTTCCCGGGCAGACCCTTCGTTGTCGTAGCTGTAGCTGTAGCCGTAGCTGCCCTCTTCGGAGACTGCGATGCAGCCCCAGGCGAGCGCCGGTGTGGTGGATGTGGCGAAAACGGTCGCCAGGACGAGGGCGGCGAGCCCTGTCCGCTGAACGGATGTCATGTTTTAGTCCCCCAAGAAACTGCGCAAGACGCGCAAGCGGAGACTATGGTTGCGGCCGTAAAATTTGCAAGCGGATGCAGGGGCTTCGCGCACGCAATCTGCTCTAAGTAGCCGGCTCAGCCGACATTGCGCTCCTGCTCGATGCGCGTCGCGGCCTCGGTGGTCGGGTCGAGGATGATCGGCGACGGCGGCGCCTCGGCGGCGTCGACTTCGCGAATCCATTCACGCCAGATGGCGACGAGGAGCGCCATGAGGACCGGGCCGATGAAGAGGCCGAGGAAGCCCATGGTCTTCACGCCGCCGATGAGGCCGAAGAAGGTGGGCAGGAAGGGCAGCTTGATCGGGCCGCCGACGAGGCGGGGGCGCAGCGTCTTGTCGACGATGAAGAGTTCCACCGAGCCCCAGATGAAGAGCGCGAGGCCGGCAACGGGCGAGCCGCTGGAGACCAGGTAGACCGAGACGAGGGTGAAGGAGAGCGGAGCGCCGCCGGGGAAGAGCGCCATGATGCCGGTGATCACGCCGAGCGTGACGGCGGACGGCACGCCGGCGATCCAGTAGGCGACGCCGAGCACGATGCCTTCGCCGATGGCGATCAGCGTCATGCCGGTCACAGTGGAGCTGATCGTCGCCGGCACGATGCGCGAAATGCGCTCCCAGCGCATCGGCAGGATGCGCTCGCCGAGGCGATCGACCTGGCCGGCGAAGGACTGGCCATCGCGGTAGATGAAGAACAGCGCGATCAGCATGAAGAGCATGGCGAGCAGCAGGCCGAAGGCCTTGCCGCCGGCGGCGAGCGCCACCCGGTAGATGTTGCCGATATTGGCGCCGCTGACGATCTGCGTCAGTTCGCCGATCGCGCCCGGATGATCGAGGAAGCGCGTCCATTGCATGTCGAGCCACCCACCGATGACCGGCAGCGCGCGGATCCAGTCCGGCGTCACGGCCCCGGTGCGGTTCGTCTCCACCGCCCAGCCGATCCAGTCGCGGATCTCGTGGAAGGCATAGGTCGAGGCGATCATGATCGGCCCGACGATGAAGGCGAGGATCAGCAGGATGGCGATGGAGGCCGCCAGCGTGCGGTTGCCGCCCACCTGCGCGAGCAGGCGCGCATAGAGCGGCCAGCTGGCAAAGGCGATGACGAGGGCGGCCAGCACCGGCACGACGAAGCCATGGAAGAAATAGATGCCGGCGAAGACGATGAGGACGAGGAGCCAGCGCGCCGCCGAGATCGGAGATATGAGCGCGACGCTGCTCGGGCGCGCCGCGCCGAGAAACCGGGGCTCACTTTTGCGATGTTCCGAATGCAGCAAACTCGTCCACTCCCATGAGGCCGGCAAGCGGCCGGACCATCTAGATAAGGTCTACTAGAAGAATGTTAAACATATACGCGGTTTTTAGGGCCGGGGCGCGATGAGACGCCGCAGTCCGCCGCAATTACCCGCCTTGTAAAAAAGCTGTGTGACGTTGCGCCGACTGATTGTTGACGTTTACGTCAATGTAAGTTAGCGATAGCCCTTGATGGCGCCCGCCAAAAGCATCATCTTGTCCGCATCGGATGGTTGGAGGAACCTTCGGTGCCGGCGGGACGGATGATGCCCGCGCGCAAGAGGAGGAGCATGCATGTCGGCCACAGTCCAGGACACTTCCACGCAACCGACCGGCCGTTTCTGGCTTGCCTCCTATCCGGAGGGCATGGCGGGCGAGATCGCGCCGCTCGGCCATGCGTCGATCGGCGCCCTCGTCGAAAGCTGCTGCGCCCGTTATGCCGATCGCCCCGCCTTTACCAGCATGGGCAAGACGCTGAGCTTCAAGGATTTCGAAGCGGCGTCGGCAAAGATCGCCGTCTGGCTGCAGGCGCAGGGATTGGAAAAGGGCGACCGCGTGGCGGTCATGATGCCGAACATCCTGCAGAACCCGGTGATCATCTTCGGCATCCTGCGCGCCGGCCTCGTCGTGGTCAACGTCAACCCGCTCTACACGCCGCGCGAGCTCGAACACCAGCTGAAGGATGCGGGCGCCAAGGCGCTGTTCGTGCTGGAGAATTTCGCAAGCACGGTGGCGCAAGTGGTTTCGCGCACGGCGGTGAAACATGTGGTTGTCACCACGATGGGCGACATGCTGGGGCTCAAGGGACTGATCGTCAATTTCGTCGTGCGCCGGGTGAAGAAACTGGTGCCGGCCTGGTCGCTGCCGGGGCATATTCCCTTCACGCAGGTGATGGCGGAGGGCGCACGCGGCGTGCTGAAGCCGGTCAGCGTTGCGCCCGACGACACGGCCTTCCTGCAATATACCGGCGGCACGACGGGCATTTCCAAGGGTGCCACGCTGACCCATTCCAATCTGCTCTCCAACATGGAGCAGATCAAGCTTTGGATCGAGCCGACCTTCCGGGTGAAGGCGCGGCCGGACCAACTCGTCTTCATCTGTGCGCTGCCGCTCTACCATATCTTCGCATTGACGGTGAACGGGCTGATGGGCATCGCGCTGGGCGGCCATAACGTGCTGATCGCCAATCCGCGCGATATACCGGCCTTCGTGAAGGAGCTGTCGAAGTATCGTGTCCACATCTTCCCCGGCCTCAACACGCTGTTCAACGCGCTGATGAACAATCCGGATTTTTCCAAGCTCGACCTCTCCGAACTGGTGCTGACGCTCGGCGGCGGCATGGCGGTGCAGCGGCCGGTCGCCGAACGCTGGCAGGCGATGACAGGCTGCGCCATCACCGAAGGCTACGGGCTGTCGGAAACCTCGCCGGTCGCCACGGCCAACCGCTTCGACAAGCCGGAATTTACCGGCACGATCGGCCTGCCGCTGCCCTCGACGGATATCGAGATTCGCGACGACGACGGCAACACGCTGGCGCTTGGTGGGATCGGCGAGATCTGCATTCGCGGGCCGCAGGTCATGGCCGGCTACTGGCAACGGCCGGACGAGACGGCGAAGGTGATGACGCCGGACGGCTTCTTCCGCTCCGGCGACATCGGCTTCATGTCGGCGGACGGTTTCACCAAGATCGTCGACCGCAAGAAGGACATGATCCTGGTCTCCGGCTTCAACGTCTTCCCGAACGAGGTGGAGGAAGTGGCGATGTCGCTGGCCGGCATCCTCGAATGCGCGGCGATCGGCGTGCCGGACGAACATTCCGGCGAGGCAGTGAAACTCTTCGTGGTGCGCCGCGACCCGGCGCTGACGGAGGCCGACGTGAAGGCGCATTGCGCGGCCAACCTCACCAACTACAAGCGGCCGCGCTTCATCGAGTTCCGCACCGAACTGCCGAAATCCAACGTCGGCAAGATTCTCCGCAAGGACCTTCGCGGCTAAACGGCGACGTGGGTTAAATCGATTTAGTTTTTTCGGGCAAGCCGCGTTTTCGGTCTTGATTTGCGCATGCCAAAGCGACTAGCTAACCGGCATCGTCCAAAGCCAAGGAAGACGCCGATGAACGCGCTTGTCGAAAAGCTGAAATCCATCGTTCGCGATACCAACGCCACAGACATAAGGGCCGCCTTTGCGGCCGATCCTGAGCGGTTCTCCCGCTACAACGCCAAACTCGACGACTTCCTCTTCGACTATTCGAAATGCGCGGTGAACGACGCCGTGCTCGACGGGCTGGAGGCGCTCGCCCGCAATGCCGGCGTCGAGACGAAGCGCGACGCGATGTTTGCCGGCGCGATCATCAACATCACGGAAGAGCGCGCGGTGCTACACACGGCGCTCCGCAACCGTTCCAACACGCCCGTGCTCGTCGAGGGCAAGGATGTGATGCCGGATGTGAACGGCGTGCTCGACGCCATGGGCGCGTTTGCAGATGGCATCCGCTCGGGTGTCCTGAAGGGTGCAACAGGCAAGAAGATCACCGACGTCGTCAATATCGGCATCGGCGGCTCGGATCTCGGCCCGGTCATGGCGACGCTGGCGCTCGCCCCCTTCCATGACGGCCCGCGGCTGCATTTCGTCTCCAACATCGATGGCGCGCATATTGCCGATACGCTGAAGCTGCTTGAGGCCGAGACGACGCTCGTCATCGTCGCCTCGAAGACCTTCACGACGATCGAGACGATGACCAATGCGGCGACGGCGCGCAAATTCATCGCCGATGCGCTGGGCGACGCCGCCGTCGGCAGCCATTTCTGCGCGGTTTCCACGGCGCTCGACAAGGTTTCGGCCTTCGGCATCGACGGGACACGCGTCTTCGGCTTCTGGGACTGGGTCGGCGGGCGTTATTCCATCTGGTCGGCGATCGGCCTGCCGCTGATGATCGCGATCGGCAAGGAAAACTTTGCCGAGTTCCTGGCCGGCGGCCATGCTATCGACAATCATTTCCGCGAGGCGCCGTTCCGCGAAAACATCCCGATGCTGCTCGGCCTCATCGGTTACTATCATCGCAACGTGCTCGGTTATCCGTCGCGCGCCATCCTGCCCTATGACCAGCGCCTGTCGCGTTTCCCGGCCTATCTCCAGCAGCTCGACATGGAATCGAACGGCAAGTCCGTGACGATGGATTCGACGCCGGTCGAGGGCCAGACCGGTCCGGTCGTCTGGGGCGAGCCCGGCACCAATGGCCAGCACGCCTTCTACCAGCTCATCCACCAGGGCACGACGGTCATTCCGGCCGAGTTCATGATTGCGGCGAACGGCCACGAGAAGGACCTGCGCCACCAGCACCAGCTGCTCATCGCCAATTGCCTGGCGCAGTCGGAAGCCCTGATGAAGGGCCGCACGCTGGCCGAGGCCAAGGCGCAGCTCACCTCCAAGGGCATGGACGAGACGAAGGCGGACAGGATCGCACCGCACCGCGTCTTCTCCGGCAACCGCCCGTCGATCACCATGGTCTATGACAGCCTGACGCCCTTTGCGCTCGGCCGGCTGATCGCGCTCTACGAGCACCGCGTCTTCGTGGAAGGCGCGCTGTTCAACATCAACTCGTTCGACCAGTGGGGCGTGGAACTCGGCAAGGAACTGGCGACGGGCCTGCTGCCGGTCGTCGAGGGCAAGGAAAGCGCGGAAGGCCACGATTCGTCGACGGCGGGCCTCGTTGCGGCCCTGCTGAAGGCCGCGAGCTAAAGCTCGTCAGGAGCGAAGGCTGAGACGACGTGCCGCGAATGCACCGCGCGGCACGCGGGTGAGGTTTCCGAGGAATTCGCGCGCGCAGGCGCTCCAGCTATAGGTCATGGCGCGGCCGCGGGCGACATCCTTCGGGATATCGAGCGCGGCCAGGGCCGCTTCCCGCAGGTTCTCCGACAGCGCGCCGCCTTCGCCGAGAACGTCCTTCGGGGCGGTGACCGGAAAGGCTGCGACCGGGACGCCGCTCGCCAGTGCTTCCAGCATGACATTGCCGAACGTATCCGTGCGGCTCGGGAAGACGAAGACGTCGGCCGAGGCATAGACGCTTGCCAGGTCCTCGCCGGTCTTGCGGCCGAGGAAATGCACGTCCGGATACCGCTGGCGCAGCATGGCAAGGTCCGGCCCGTCGCCGACGACGACCTTGCTGCCCGGCAGGTCGAGGCTGAGGAAGGCCGGCAGGTTCTTTTCCACCGCGACGCGGCCGACATTGAGGAAGATCGGCCGCGGCAGGCCGAGATCGCGGCGTTTTGCCGGATCGAACAGTTTCGTATCGACGCCGCGCGACCAGCGCTTGATGCGCACGAAGCCGCGCGCCGCCATTTCCGCGCCGAGCGACTTGGTCGCCACCATCATGCCGTCGCCAGCATTGTGGAAGCGGCGCAGCCACCAGTAGCTGACGCTTTCCGGAATGGGCAGGCGCGCGCTGATGAATTCGGGAAAACGCGTGTGATAGGCCGTGGTAAAGGGCAGCCGGCGCTCAAGGCAGGCGCTGCGCGCCGCCATACCGAGCGGGCCTTCGGTGGCGATGTGAATATAGTCGGGTGCGATCTTCTCGATCTCGGCCAGCACGCGGCGCTTCGAAGTGATGGCGAGCCGGATTTCCGGATAGGACGGCAGCGGCACCGTGGTGAATTCCTGCGGCGTCAGGAAGACGACGTCGATGCCCTCCTCCGCCATAGAGCGGGCGAGCTCTTCGAGCGTATGCACGACGCCGTTCAATTGCGGGCGCCAGGCATCCGTCACGACAAGAATGGTGGGAGCCCGGCCATTCGACCGGGCGGCGGCAAGCGAATCTGGAGCGGTGTGGTCGAGCATGGCCCCTTTGACCATGCTGCGATGACAGGCGAATGAAAGGGCACTTTCAGCCTGTTTTCGCCACCTTGCCCCACCCTCTGTCGTCATGCTCGGGCTTGACCCGAGGATCCATGCGGCACGCGCGGCGCTTGTGGCGTGGGTGCTCGGGTCAAGCCCGAGCATGACGGAGGAGAGGTTGCGGCCTGTGTCCTGCCGGCTCAGGCGAGCCCGATTTCCTTTGCCCAGGGCGGGTTTGCGCCAGCGCGCGAGACGGTGACGGCCGCGGCCTTGGCGCCGAGCACCAGCACCTTGGCGATCTGGTCCTGGTCGAGCTTCGCCACCTGTTCTTTGGTCAAGAGGTTCTGCATCTTCAGCGAGGCGAGCACGCCGGCATCGAACGTATCGCCGGCGCCGACCGTGTCGACCACGCTGACGCGCTCGCTCGGCACCGTGACCTTGTGGCTCGCGGTATAGCCGACGGCGCCTTCCGCGCCGCGCGTCACGACGACGAGTTTCGCGCCGTGGTGCAGCCAGTGGCGGGCGAGCGTCTCCTCGTCACCTTCGAGCCCGAACCAGGCGAGGTCCTCGTCGGAGAACTTCACGATGTCGGACATCGCCGCCATACGGCGGATGCGGGCCATATGGGCATCCTTGTCCTTGATGAAGCCGGGCCGGATGTTCGGGTCGAGCGAGATGACGCGTTTTTCGTGTTCGCGCGCCAGAAGCGCCTCGTAGGTCGAGCCGCAGGGTTCGGGGATCAGGCTGATCGCGCCAAAATGCAGCGCCTCGCAATCGTCGCCGAGGGCGGGAAGCTCGGCCTCGGTGATCATGCGGCCGGCGGTGCCCTCGTCGTAGAAGGCGTAGGTCGCATGGCCGTCGACGAGCTTGACGAAGGCGACGGTGGTCGGGCGCGACAGCGTTGCGCAATAGCTATAGTCGACGCCGCTTTCCTTCAGCGTGCCGCGCAGGATATCGCCCATCATGTCGTCGGAAAGGCCGGTGAAGAAGCCCGTCGGCACGCCGAGGCGGCCGAGCGCAATCGCCGTGTTGAAGATCGCCCCGCCGGCATAGGGGGCATAAGCATCCTCGCCGAGCGTCGACGTGCGCGGCAGCATGTCGATCAGCGCTTCACCACAACACAGGATCATCAGACTTCCTCCAACCGAACTTTCAATCGATTTAAACGATCATGGCGGAAAGCGCCAGAGCCTTTTCGCGAGCGCCTTTCAAGAGGTCGGCAGCTCCGCGACGCCGCCATGGGCGGCCGACCAGACGAGCGGCGCATCAAAGAAGGCGGCGACGGAGGCGAGCGTCGCGTCGTCGAACAGCTTTTCCTCGCGCGCGACCGCCAGCACGTCGCGCCAGGTGCCGATATGGTGCAGCTTGACGCCGCCATTGGCATAACGGGCTTCCGCTTCCTGGAAGATGCCGTAGTAGAACAGCGCCATGCCGTGATCCACCACGCCGCCGGCCGCGCGGATTGCGTCGATGAAGGTGAACATCGAGCCGCCGACGGTGACGAGGTCCTCGATGACCAGCACGCGCGCACCCTCCGGCATCACGCCCTCGATCTGCGCATTGCGGCCATGGCCCTTCGGCTTCTTGCGCACATAGACCATTGGCAGGCCAAGACGGTCTGCCAGCAGCGCGGCAAAGGGAATGCCCGCCGTCTCGCCGCCGGCGATCACGTCGAAGCGCTCGAAGCCGGCATCGCGGGTGATGGTGGCGGCCGCGAAATCCATGATGGCCGAGCGGATGCGCGGATAGGAGAGCAGCTTGCGGCAATCCATGTAGACCGGGGAGGCCATGCCGGAGGCGAGCTTGTAGGGCTCTTCCGGGCGGAAATGCACCGCCTTGATCTCCCACAGCATGCGGGCCATCAGCCCCGCCATCACGTTTTTGTCCGGAAAGGAATTGGAAAACATCGGCATCTCCCCACATGGCTGTCTTACCGTGCGCATAGCAGCAAGAGACGCGGCTTTCCAGCATGCTAGGCACGAAAAACCCTCCCCGGAGGCCGGGGAGGGTTTTTCTGGAGGATCAGAGTATGGTGGATGCTTAGGCGGCGACGGTCTTGCCGGCGGCCGAACGGGCGTCCAGCGAATAGGCGCCGGGGCCAAAGGCGGCGAGCACGAGGAAGCCGCCGGCGATCGTGATGTTCTTCCACATCATCAGGCCGTTGAAGAGGGTGAGCAGGCCGTTCGCGCCTTCCGGAAAGTCCGGAACGTTGATCGCACCGCTGTGGAACACGAGGGCCGTGAACACGCTGAAGGCGGCGAGAAGGTAAGCGGCGATGCGCGTCTGGAAGCCGACGAGCACGAAGAGGCCAGCGACGACTTCGAAGAGACCGGCGAGGTAGGCAAGCGCGGTCGCGGCCGGCAGGCCTGCACCGGCGATCATGCCGGCGGTGCCCGACGGATCGAGCAGCTTCGGATAACCGGCAGTGATGAACATGAGGGCGAGAAGAATGCGTCCGACGAGGACGACGACGTTCTGTTGCATGGAAAGCTCCTGAGGCTTTGGTCGTTTGCGTTGGCAGAGAGATATCAGTTTTCCGTCGTCAAACTAGACGGGCGATCGGGATACAGATCGTTCGCTTTTTGTGAACGATGCCTTGTTCCCGCCGGAACAGAACCCTCGCCCCGGCCATGCAACAAACGAGGCACGACACCCCGCCTCAGAAATCTCCAGCCGGAGCCCCGCATGCGCCACTATCTCCTCGCCCTCGCGCTCGCCGCCGCTTCCCTCGCCTTCACCGCGCCCGGCCATGCCGGCACGGCCTATGCGGACGGCTATTACGGCCACTACCAGCAGACCTGCATCACCAAGCGCATCCGCACGGAAGGCGCCTATGGCAAGACCGTCACCAAACGCGTGCGCATCTGCCAGTAGAAGACGGGACCGCCCCGGAACTCTCCGTTCTTTTCTGTTGCATGCGCCCCGCGGCTGGGCGAAGATTTGAGCCGAGCGGCGCGTCTTCGTTTCGTCAGCGGCGGTCGGGGGAAACCGGATATGAACGAGATCAACAAAAGCGGCGCGTTCTGGCGTTCCTTCCCGATTTTCGAGGGTTTTGGCAAGGATACGATCGGCGAGATCGCGGCCATCGCTTCGCTCCGCAAATGGACGGCGGGCACGGTGATCTTCCAGCGCGGCGACGAGGGCACCTACCTCATCGCTCTGGTTTCCGGCCGCATCAAGCTTTCGCTCATCACGCCGCAGGGCAAGGAACTGTCGCTGCGCCAGCTGGAGGCCGGCTCGGTGCTCGGCGAAATGGCGATCCTCGACGGCCAGCCGCGCTCTGCCGATGCCACCGCCGTCGTCGCGACCGAGGGCTACGTCATCTCCAAGCGCGATTTCCTGGAAGTCCTCACCCGCAACCCGACGGCTGCCCAGGCGATCATCCACTATCTCTGCACCAAGCTGCGCGAGACCACGGAGCAGCTCGAAACCATCGCGCTCTACGATCTCGAAGCCCGCGTTGCGCGCTTCTTCCTTGCGACGCTGCGCAACATCCATGGCGAGGACCTGCCGGAGAGCGCCAATCTCCAGCTTTCGCTGAGCCAGACGGAGATCGCAAGCATCGTCGGCGCCAGCCGGCCGAAGATCAACCGGTCGATCCTCGCGCTTCAGGAGGCGGGCGCCATCCGCCGCAACGAAGGCATCATCCATTGCCATATCGGCCGGTTGCAAACCATCGCCGAGCCGGATGACGACTAGGGGCATGATCGCCAAGAGATACAGACCGCTTGCCGCCGGCCTCGTGGCGAGCCTTGCCGGTGCGCTGGCGCTCTTCCTACTTGGCGAAACGGCGCTGGAGCGGCAGCGCGAATTCTATTTCGATGCGCTGACCCAGACCGTTCCGGTGGAGACGAGCGACCGGATCGTCGTCGTCGATATCGACCGCAAGGCCTTCCAGAGCGCGCCGGAAAAGGACTGGACGCGCACGCAGACGGCGACGCTGATCGAGCGGCTGGCCGCCGCCAAGCCGACGGCGATCGCCTTCGATTTCGTCTTCAGCACCGATTGCGCTGCAGACGAACCGGCGAATGCCGCGCTGGCGGGTGCCATCGGCAAGACGCCGACCATATTGGGTTTCCTTATCGGCGAAACACTCGACGGCGCGCCGCATCCGGTGCCGGCGCTCGCCTTGCAGCGGCCTGTCGATGTGCCGGAACTCTGGTTCATCGACGGCACGGAAAGCTCCTGCCCCTTCCTCCAGGACAAGGCGGCCGCCGCCGCCGCATCCTTCCTGGTCGGCGATGAAGACGCGGTGGTGCGCCGCGTGCAGGCCTATGCGATCGTCGGCAATGCGGCCTATCCGGCGCTCGGCGTCGAGGCGGCGCGGCTGGCGGCGGGCGCGCGCACGCCGGTGCTCGGCGGCACGCCGGCCTGGCTGCGCCACGATTCGCGCATCATGCGGCTTGATGAGGACGGCAGCCTGCGCTTCGTTGCGAGCAGCGCCGGCACCATTGGCGCGCGCACCTTTTCTGCGGCGGATATCGTGGCGGGCCGGGTGCCGGCGGACAAGATCGCCGGCAAGGTCGTGCTGATCGGCAGCAGCCTGCCCAATCTCGGCGGGCTGCGCACCAGCGCCTCCATGCCGCTGGAACCCTCCGTGCAGATCCATGCGGATGTGGCGAACGCCATCCTGACCGACCATATCCCGATGCGCGATGCCGGCCTCATACCGATCGAGGCGGGCTTCGCCTTTATCGCCGGCGCGGCGGTGGCACTCGCGGCGGCGCGGCTGCGCCCGCTCTGGGCGGCACTTGCTGGTCTCGGGCTGGTCGGCATCGTCTTCGGCGCGTCGGTCCTGCTTTATATGCGAACGGCGCTTTTGTCGGATGCGGTCGGCGTCACGCTGATCGTGGCGACGGCGGCGCTTGTCACCGGCCTCCTGCAGTTCACCCATGTGCGTAGGGCCGAAGCGACGGCCCGCCAGCGCTTTGCGCAATACCTGCCGCAGTCGGTCGTCTCGCGCTACATCGACAATCCGGACCTCGGTCGCGTGGCGGGCGAGGAGCGGCAAGTGACGGCTTTGTTCACCGATATCGAAGGCTTTTCCACGCTTGCGCAGAAGATCGGCCCGCATGACCTCGTCAGGCTGCTCGACATCTATTTTTCCGAGGTGAACGCGCTGGTCGCGCGCCATGGCGGCATGGTGGACAAGGTGGTGGGTGATGCCGTGCATGCGCTGTTCAACGCGCCGGACGATCTCGACCGCCATGTCGACAAGGCGCTCGCCTGCGCCGATGAAATCCGCACGTTGACGGAGGAGATGCGCCGCCGCCCGACCTTCCTCGACCGGGACTTCGGCCGCACGCGCATCGGCGTTGAGACGGGCATGGCGGTGCTGGGGGAAGTCGGCATCGGCGGCAAGCTCGACTATACCGCGCATGGCGATGCGGTGAATCTCGCCGCACGGCTACAGGATGCCAACAAGTTCCTGGGCACGCAGATCTGCGTTGGCCCGAATGCAGCCGGCGAAACCAGCCGGCCGCTGCGCCCCATCGGCAGCCACGAAATCCGTGGCTTCGGCACGATGGAACTCTTTACGTTGGATTAACGGATACCGGCGCTCGCATAGGCCTCGCGGATGCGGGCTTCGCCCCATTGCGTGATCTCGCCGGGTGCGGCCCCTACCGAGGCAATCTCGACGCCCTGGCCGGGTGCGACCTGCCGCGTGACGCCGCCGCCGGTGACGTCCACGAGGCCATGCTCGACGAAGACCGCGAAGGCGCTGCGGCTGGGACCTGCAAAGAATTTCGTGCCGCGCACGCCGATCATCCCGAAGGCGGTGCGCACCGTGAGGTCGATCTTGGCGAGACCTTCCGGACGGTCGAAGACCATCTGGCCGGTGCCGAGCTCGATGACGCCGCCCTGCCCGGCGATGAAAGTGTCGATCAGCAGTTCCGTCTCACTGCCGAGCAGCAGGCTCGTGTCGTCGCCGAGTTCGAGCGAGGCAAAGCTCTCCTTGCCGGTCTTCACGAAATCATGGTCCATCAGGCTCGCGCCGGCCTTCAGGCCTTCGAGGCGCTCCGCCTGCTTGCGCGTGACCTCGCCGGTGATCTGCACCGCCTTGCCGATGATCGCATTGGCCTGCGTGGCGCGAACGCCGATGCCGGTCAGCGCAAGCGCCGCGCCGGCGATGAAGAACCGGCGGCTGAGGGTGACCGGAGAGAAAGCGTTGAGCGTTCGCATGACATGCCTTTCGCGCGAGCACAAACCCGACGGATGGAATTGAACCAATACAGGCCGACGCGTCAATCGCGTTTGCCGCCTGACCTGCGAACCTTATGCGCCGCCCTGCCCCTCTCCCACTGTTCCCGCGGAAACAGCCTTGTTTCGCCGGTCCACTAAGGTGCGGTCATCCAACGAAGGGAGACGGATCATGATTTCGCGATCCACAGGAGTAAAGACGGCTGGCCGCGCCCTTTTCTTCGCGGTCCTGCTTTCGGGCGCCGCAGGCAGCGTCCAGGCCGACACGCTTTCGATCGAGGCCCGCTGCGATGCCAGCGCCGGCAGCCGCTACGACATGACCCGCAACACGGCCTTCGCGCCGGTTGCGCTAGAAGATATCGAGATCGGCGCGGCCCTTTCCGCCTGCCGCGAAGCCTATAATGCCGGCGGCGGTGCCCGCATGGCCTTCCAGCTCGCCCGCGCCTTGGAGCGCGCCGGCCAGGATCTCGAAGCCATGAAGCTCTATGCCGAGGCGTCGGCCCTCGGCCACACCGTTGCGATGGTGAACTACGGCGCCATGCTCGGCAAACGCGGCGATCCCACCGCTGAATTCAGCCATTACAAAAAGGCCGCGGAACTGGGCGACATGCTCGGCGCCTACAATCTCGGCGTCGCCTATCGCGACGGCATCGGCACAGAGATCAACGGCGCGGAAGCGGCCCGCTGGTTCGACAAGGCGGCGGCTGCCGGCGACGAGACGGCGGCCTTCAATCTCGGCGTGCTGCTCGACGATGGCAGCCTCGTCTCCGAGGACAATGCCCGGGCGGCGGCCTTCTACCGGCTGGCCGTCGAGGGCGGCAGCGTCGATGCGATGATCAATCTCGGCCTCATGTTGGAATCCGGCGAGGGCGTTTCGCAGGACCTTTCCGCCGCCGCCGGCTACTTCAAGCAGGCGGCCGACCGTGGCGACAGCTACGGCAAGCTGAAATTCGGCCTGATGCAGCAGAGCGGCACCGGCATCGTGAAGAATGTCGAGCAGGCCGTGAACAGCCTCGTCGCCGCCTTCGAGATGCGCGACGTCGATCTCGAAGTGATCCTGCGCGACGCGCCGGAAAAGCTCAGCGCCGATGCCCGCCTTGCCATCAAGCAGGTGCTGGCCCAGCGCAAGCTGATCGCCGGCGCCGAGAATGCCGAGATCGATCCGATCACGCTCGGCGCGATCGAGAAGCACTATGCCGAGAAATAAGGGTCAGCCGATCTCGCCCGCCTGCGGCCCCCAGGTGTCCGTCATCGCAAAACCGTTGGCGAGCGGGTCGGTCGGGTCGAGCGCGATCTGGTGCAGGCCGAAGGTCCAGCCGCGGCCGGTGATGGTGGGGATGATCGCCTTGCGGCCGGCAACCTCGGTTTCGGCCGCAAGCCCCACCTCGAATTCGGACCCGATGATCGAGCGCGAGCGGAACGTATCGCCCACTTTCGCAAGGCCACGGGCGTGCAGCGTGGCGAGGTTGGCGGAATTGCCGGTGCCGCAGGGCGAGCGGTCGACGCGGCCCGGCCACATCGTCGTGGCGGTGCGCACCAGGCCGTCCGGGTCGCGATCGCGGAACATCACATAGGCGATGCCGCTGATTTCCGGGATTTCCGGATGCACGACCTTCATCGATTTGTTGATCAGATCCTTCAGCGCCATGCCGGCATCGACGAGCGCGCGGGCATTGGCCTTCTCGATCTTCGTGCCGATCTGGTCGACATCGACCAGCGCATAGAAAATGCCGCCATAGGAAATGTCGAAGCGAACGCGGCCCCAGTGCGGCGTGTCGATCTCGACGTCCAGCGCCTCGACGAAGGAGGGCACCATGGTGAGCTTGACCTTCTCGCAGCGCCCGTCGCGGCAGGTCGCCGTCGCCTTGACGAGGCCGGCGGCGGTATCGAGGATCACCACCGTCTCCGGCTCCTTCATCTCGACGATGCCGGATTCGAGAAGCGCCGTGGTGACGCAGATGGAGTTGGAGCCGGACGAGGCGTGCGCCTGGTCCGCCTGCAGGATGATGAAGCCGGCATCGGCCTCCGGGCGCTTGGCCGGCACCAGCAGGTTGACCGAGCCGGTCGCCGCCGCCCGCGGCTCCAGGCAGAGGAAGCGGCGCAGGCTGTCATCGACCGTGTTGATATGGTTGAGCTGCTCGGCGATCGTGTTGCCAGGGATTTTCGGCACGCCGCCGATCGCCACCTTGCCGATCTCGCCTTCGCAATGAACGTCCAGCAACTGGATCGTGCGCTTCCATCTCATGTCGTCTCGCTCCGTCTTTGCCGGCCCGCCGGCGCTGTCGACTCTCTGATATATCAGATCGTCATCTGTTCCAACTGCTTTTCATGCGACAGCATTGCGCGCTACGAAATAGCGCCCGCAACGAGATCCTTTTCATGACCAAGCTCATTGTTTTCACCGACCTGCACATGGTGCCCGAGGGCACGACGATCATTGGCCTCGATCCTTACCAGCGGCTGCTCGCCGGCATCGAGCATGTCAACCGATACCATGCCGATGCCCACCGGGTCATCTTCACCGGCGACCTGACGCACCGCGCCGATACGATGTCCTACGAGCGGTTGCGCGAACTCATCTCCCTGCTCGTGCCGCCCGCCGCCATCACCATCGGCAACCATGATTATCGCGAGCGTTTCCTGGAAACCTTCACCTATGTGACGCCGGACGAAAACGGCTTCGTGCAGCAGGCGATCGACTTTGCCGATTGCCGCGTCGTGCTGCTCGACACGCTGTTCGCGCCGCCTTACGACTACCCCATGAGCCATGCCGGTTATCTCTGCGAGACGCGCCTCGCCTGGCTCGACCGCACGCTTTCCAGCGCTAACGGCCGACCGGTGCTCATCTTCATGCACCACCCGCCGCACAAGACGGGTTTTACCGGCATGGACGCGATCCGGCTCGGCAACGAGGACGCCTTCTACGAGCTCGTGCTGAAACACGGCAATGTCCGCCACATCTTCGCCGGCCATGTGCACCGCACGATCGGCGGCTCGCATCGCGGCATTCCCTTCTCGATCTTCAAGAGCCCGGTGCACCAGCAGCCGATGCCCTTCGACGCGCCGAACGCCTCGCTCTCGGTGGACGAGCCGGCCGCCTATGGCATCGTCGTGGTGACGGAAGAGGGGTTGCAGGTGCACCACGAGGATTACGAGATCGCGCGGCGCGATTCCGAGATTGCCTGAGGGCGCCGGTTAACGCGCGTTACACAATGTGAGACGCCCCGGCGCGGCCCTTGCGGAACCGCGCAGGGCCTATGCCGTTCTCTCCGCCGAAGGGGTGGGAAACCCAACTTTCGAAGGAGAAAGACATGCGCAAGATTCTCATGGCCGGTGCCGCCCTGGCACTCATCGGCGCCACGGTCGCCCATGCGGACGACGGCGACAAGGAAGTTCTCGGCGGTGCTGCCGGTGGCGCTGCGGGTGCTGCCGTCGGTGCCGTCGTCGGCGGCCCGGTCGGCGCCATCGTCGGCGGTGTGGCTGGCGTGGCGATCGGCGCGGAAGCCGCCGTTCCGGACGATGCCCGCGTCTATGTGATGGAAAACCCGACGCCGCCGGTGGTGCTGGAAGGCCAGGTCACCGCCGATACGCGTTTCGACGACACCGTGACGCTGACGCCGATCCCCGATCACCCGGACCTCGCCTATGTCTATGTCGACAACCGCCCGGTGATCGTGCGCACGGACAGCCGCCAGGTCGTCTACGCGCCTGAGGTCGAGACGACGGCGAGCATTTCGAGCGACATTCCGGAAGCGACCATCACCTATGTCGAGCGCCATCCACTCGATCCCGTCCTGCTGGAAGGCCCGGTCGAGGCCGGCGTCGTGATCCCTGAAACCGTGCAGATCGTCGAAGTGCCGGAAAACCCGAACTACGGCTACATCTATGTCGACGAGCGCCCTGTTCTCGTCGACCGCGGCACCCGCGAGGTCATCTGGGTCCGCTGATCCTTGCGGGATGAGTGGAGGGCGGCCCTTGCGGGGGCCGCCTTTTCCATGCGCGCTATTTATTGGCCCGTAGCGGTGACCGCCGTGTTTTCCACCGAGCTGCCGAAGCGCAGCCATTGGTCGTTGTAATTCTTGCGCGTCACCGGATCGAAGACGGCGATCGGCGTCGAGACCGCGATGCTGGCCGCACTGCCGACCGTCTGCGCCGTTCCGAGCGCCACGGCGCCCAGCCGGTCGCCGATGCCGACCTCGGAATCCGTGACGGTCTGGCCGGCGATCAGGCGATTGCCGATGAGCTGCACGACCTCCGGGCTTTCTGCAAACTTGCCGTGGTTCAGACTGTCGCCGGATTTCAACGCCGTCAGGTCGAGCACCGTGATGCCCTGCTTTTCCAGCATGGAGCGATAGGGCTCCTTCGACGGATCGATCTGGCCGAGCCGGTCGACATTGCCGGAAATGCGGCGCGACAGCGTCAGCGCCCGGTCGTCCTGCGAGACGAACAGTGTGAAGTTCGGCCGGTCGTTGCCGATCGCACGCAGCTGCTGGCCGAAGACGTCGACGTCGAGATCGGGTGACGCAAGGATGACCTGCTGGATCTTCTTCGGCACGCGCCCGTCGCGGATCGCCATCTGGCGCAGCGTCTCCACCGCAAGCCAAGTGCCCATGGAATGAGCCATGATCGTGATTTCACCCACCTGGGGCGAGTTCACGGCGGCACGCAGCAACTCCTCCAAAGCATCGCGCGAATAGTTGGTGCTTTCCTTGTCGTAGGAATAATCGAAGATGCTGGCGCGCGACGGCCAGGTGAAGATGATCGGTGCCGCATCGGTCTTCGAATCGTGCACGATCTGCGCGAAACGGTAAACGGCATCCTCATAACGATTGTTGAAGCCGTGCACGAAGATGAGCACGCGCCGGCTCTTCGGCAGGTTCGCACCGAGCCAGGCCTTGCCGGCCTTGGCGCTGTCGATCGGCGTCACGCTGACGGTGGTAAAATCCTTCAGTGGATCGGCGGGCAGTTTTTCCGGCCATTGCACCTGGCCGACCTTGCGCTTGTCATCCGCCGGAATGGAGACCGTGATCTCGCGCATCTGGAGATCGGAGCCGCGCTCACCGGAAAACAGCACGCCCGGCTGTTTCGACGGCGCGCGTGTGGTGGCGACGAGCAGGTCGACCTTCGAGACCCCCGCCGGCGGCTCGCCGCCCGGCAGCAGCACGCCTTCCGGCCGGCCGGCACAACCCGCCAACGCCAGCAGCCCGGCAATGATTACGCGACGCAATACGCGCGGCCTTTCGCGGTTCGTCATGCCCCGCTTCCTTCCGCTTTCCAGGTTTCGCCTGTGCGGCCTCAACCATTCGCCCCTGCTTAGCGGAGCGGCGGGCGGTTTTGAAGCGAAGCGATGCGGCGGCGGCCTTGCGGGCGGCATGAGCACGACAGGCCGTGGCATATCGGTCACGGCCGGCGACCTTTTCAGGCCTCTGGCGCCCCCAAAGCCCCCATCATCGGCCCCGGCCGACGCGGATGACGTTTTCCATGGCGCGCCGCGCACCGTCCTCGTCGCGACGGCGGATTTCCTCGACGATGCGCATGTGGCTGGCCGCGACATCGCCGATCTTGCCGCGATCGGCGGCCGGTGAGCTCAGCTTGAAGACGCCGGCCAGCGCCGCCTCGATAAGGCTGCCGATGGTGCGCATGAACGGATTGCGCGAGGCCTCCATGACGGCGAGATGGAAGCGCAGGTCGGCGAGCGCCAGGGTTTCCGGCGTGTGATCCGGATCGCCCATGGCGACGGCGAGCAGCATCATCTGATTGATATCCGCTTCCACCGCATGGCGGGCGGCAAGGGCGGCGGCATGCGGCTCGAAACCAAGGCGAATGTCGTTCAGGTGGATGAGGAAACCGTCATCGACGCCGACGGCGAAATGCCAGGTGAGGATGTCGCCGTCGAACAGGTTCCACTCGGCCTTCGGCATCACCCGCGTGCCGATGCGCGCCCGCGGCACGATGAGCCCCTTGGCGGCCAGCGTCTTCATCGCTTCGCGGAGCACCGTACGCGACACGCCGAAGCGCGCCTCCAGCTCCGCATCACCCGGCAGCGTCGCCCCGACCGCGAATTCGCCGGAAACGATCGCCTTGCCGAGCGCATCGACGACCTGCGAATGGCTGGAATGCGCCGCCGCACCGTTCATCATGGTTTCGAGCAGGCCCTTTTTGCGCACAGGTCCGCCCTCTTCGATGAAGGAAACTCCTCAGCAGTCCGCGTAAAACATCATATTATATTACTATCGTAAACCGCCAAATTCGCCCCCGTCCGCTTTCCGCCCTTGCGACAGACAAGCCTCAGGTAAGTCGGCGCCCGTAAGGAGGAGTGAAAGATTGCCGTCGCCTTGAGCGCAACGGGAACTCGCCAGGACAAAGGAACCATGCATGCTCAAGACCGTACGGCACGTCTTCCAGAACCCGTTCATCGCCAACGAATGCAATACGTTCGGCATCAATCCCGCACCGATTCCGACGAACATCTACGAGACCTACGGGCAATGTAACGAGGACTTCATCGTCGAATCGGTTCTGCGCGCGCAGATGCGCCGGGCCGGCCGGTCGATGGACTCGATCCGCTACATCGAAATCGGCGCCAACCACCCGTTCCAGACGAGCGCGACCTACCTACTCTACAAGCTCTACGGCGCCACGGGCGTGCTGGTGGAGGCGATCCCGTCGCTCGCCGAAACGCTGCAAAAGGCGCGCCCCAACGACACCGTTGTGAACTGCGCCATCAGCGTCTCGCACGAAAAAACGATCAAGCTGCACATCCACGAAAAGAACGAGCTGTCCTCCATTTCGACGGACCACATCTCGATGTTCCAGAATTTCGGCGGCACCGACAATATCGTCGAGTCGATCGAATGCGAGAACATGCACATCAACGACTTCCTGAAGAAGCACTACGGCACCCATTGCGACTATCTCTCGGTGGATGTGGAGGGCCTCGACGCCGCCGTGCTATCGGAAATGGACCACGTCTTCCAGCCCACCATCATCCAGTGCGAACACGAGGGCCGCTTCGAGGAATTCGTGCAGATCCTCAAGCCCCGCGGCTACGGCTTCCTCGCCCACACGGACGTGAACTCGATCTTCATCAAGACCACGGTGATCTGACACTCAACGCGACCAGCAATCGCGAGCGAGAACTGAGAAGGGTCCGGATTTCGGGCCCTTTTTCTTTTCTGCGTGACGTGGAGGCGCTGGCCAATATCAACATCGCGGGCATTCGGTGATTGTGGTGGGAAGGATCTAAGACCGGATTGTCCGATCTGGAAAAGAAATGGCGCACCCGAAGAGATTCGAACTCCTGACCCCCAGATTCGTAGTCTGGTGCTCTATCCAGCTGAGCTACGGGTGCGCTGGCAACAAGGCGTCTACTGCCCGGCTGCGAGGCGGTTCCTAAAGGGATCGCCGGCTTATTGCAAGCGGATTTCTGAGAAAAGATGTACTTTTTTCATCGTGCCGTCACATGCCGCCCGCAACGCCCGGGGGATCAGGCCCGGTGGCGGAAGGCGTCGAGGGGGACGGGGCGGTCGGGCAGCTCGATGCGGAACAGCGTGCCGGGCGTCGCCTTTTCCACAAGCGCGATCGTGCCGCCGTGGGCGAGCACCAGCTCGCGGGCGATCGCAAGGCCAAGGCCGGTGCCGCCCGAGCGCACGGAGCCGCGGAAGGCGGCGAAGAGGTTGTCGCGCGCCTTCGCGGGCATGCCGGGGCCGTTGTCGTCGATGGCGATCGACACCACGCTGCCGGTGCGAAGCCCCGTGACGAGCACGGTGCGGCGGTCGGCGGCGGTATCCTGCGCCAGAGCCTCCACCGCGTTGCGGCAGAGATTGTGGATGACGCGGAAGAGCTGCTCGCTATCGGCATCGACCTGCAGGCCGGGCTCGACCTGGAGCACGAATTCGATGTCGCCGCGCGCATCGATCGCCAGCACCTCGGAGACCTCCTGTACCAGCGGGCGCAGCGCTACGAAGCGGCGGCGCGGCTCCGGCTCGCGCATGCGGCCGTAGGAGAGCACCTCGTTCGTGTAACCCACCGCCCGGTCGATGCTGCGCAAGAGTTTTGGCGCGACGCGCTTAACCACCGGGTCGTCGACATCCGACAGGCGGTCGGACATCAGCTGGGCGGAGGACAGGATGTTGCGCATGTCGTGGTTGATCTTCGACACGGCGAGGCCGAGGTCGGCGAGGTTCTTCTGTTCCTTCAGCGTGCGTTGCAGCGTCTGCTGCATGGCCGCGAGGTGAATACCGGCCACCGCGATCTCGTCGCGCCCGCCGGAGGGTTTCAGCACACGGGCGGGGTTGGAAGGATCGGCAGCGAATTCCTGGATGTTCGCCGTCATGCGACGCATCGGGCGGATCAGCAGGCGGTTGAGCGCGAAGAAGATCGGGCTGGCGGTGACCAGCGAGATGATCATCGACAGGATGAAGACGTTGCGTGCATAGCCGAGCATGGCGCGGCGCAGCGCGCGTTCGTCGAGCAAGAGTTCGATGCGCGTGCTCGATTCGCCGACGGGGCCGTAGAAGCGGATGACGCGGTCGCCGCCGAAGATCAGCGTGTCGAAGGCGTCGTAGACGGCCGTCAGCGTCGAGACGTCGGAGAGGTCGTATTCCGCATCGATGCTCGGCGGCATCTCGACGGCGGCGACCATGCGCGAGGCGTCCTGCTTCTTCAGGATGATTGCCTTGGCGCCGGTCGCCATCAGCGTCTCCTGCTGCACGGCGCGCGGCAGTTCCTGGTCCGGCAGGCCTTCGATGACGACGCTGGCGGCTGCCGCCGTGTTCAGCCGGTCGCGCAGCCATTGCAGGCGCATATTGGCGACCGAGGGCACGAAGATCAGCACTTCGGCGATCATGACGAAGACGGCGGTCAGGAGGAGCAGCCTGCCCGAAAGCCCGGACAGGAAGCCGACCGCCGGCACCGGCGTCTCGGTCAAGGACGGCGTCCCGTCTCTGTCCACCATGACTCAACTCCTGGACACGCCGCAGAACGGCAAACGGCGTCGCCATCCGAGGATCGACGACGCATTTTCGGCATCAGCCAATAGCCAATCATAGGAGATTACGGCAATTTTTCCAACGCCGTTGCAGGCCGCAACAAAAAGCGCGGCGATCCAACGACCGCCGCGCCTGCGGTTCTACGGATCCCGCCAGGGAATCCGGCTATCGATCAGAATTCTTCCCAGTTCTCCTGGGCGACGGCCGCCGTTGCGGTGGCGCGGCTGCCGCCGAAGGCGCGGGTGACATTGCCGATCATGCGGCGGGCCGGTGATTCGACCGGGCGGGTATCGGCCCGGACCGGCGCCATGCGCTGCACGGTGTCGCCGGTGCGGAAGCGCCCCATGAGATCGGCCAGGCTATCGGCCTCGCTCTTCAGCTTGTGCGTGGCGGCGGAGGTTTCCTCCACCATCGCTGCATTGTGCTGGGTGACCTGGTCCATCTGGTTGATGGCGGTGCTGATTTCCTGCAGGCCCGTCGCCTGTTCGCGGGCGGCGGTGGCGATGGCGTGGATGCGGTCGTTGATGGTGACGACGCGGTTTTCGATGTCCGAAAGCGCCAAACCGGTTTCCTGCACATATTTCACGCCGACGGCCACTTCGCTGCCGGACTTGGTGATGAGACCCTTGATGTCCTTCGCCGCACTTGCGGCGCGCTGCGCCAGTTCGCGCACTTCCTGCGCGACGACGGCAAAGCCCTTGCCGGCCTCACCCGCGCGGGCTGCCTCGACGCCGGCGTTGAGCGCCAGCAGGTTGGTCTGGAAGGCGATCTCGTCGATGACCGAAATGATCTGGCTGATTTCGTTCGAGGCCTGCTCGATGCGGCTCATCGCGCCGATGGCGTTGCGCACGATATCTCCGGATTGCTTGGCGCTCTGCGTCGCCTCGCCGACCATGCTGGTCGCCTCGTTCGCCCGCTCCGTCGAATTCTTGACGGCGGCGGTGATCTCTTCCAGCGCGGCGGAGGTTTCTTCCAGGGCTGCGGCCTGCTGCTCGGTGCGCTTGGAGAGGTCGTCGGAAGCGGTGCGCAACTCGCCGGAATTGGCGTTGATCGCATCCGTCGAGGCGCGCACCTCGCGCATGGTGCGCTGGAGGGTGGCGAAGGTGGCGTTGACGTTCTGCTGCAACTCGGCGAAGGCGCCGCGGAACGAACCGTCCATGGTCTGCGTCAGGTCGCCTTCGGCCAGCGCGCCGATGACGCGGCGGGTTTCGGCAATGCCCTCCTCGACGCCGGCGACGAGCTCGTTGACGCTGCGGGCGAAGCGGTTGAGGTCTTCGTTCTGGTAGTCCTTGCCGATGCGCGAGGAGAAGTCGCCGGCGGCGGCGGCATGCACGACGGTGGCGATGGACGACTGGAGGTCGGCGCTCTTTTCGCGCAACACCTGTTCCTGGGCGTTGAGGTCGCGCACGGTGATAGCGTTCTGGCGGAAGATCGCGACGGCGCCGGCCATTTCGCCGATCTCGTCCTTGCGGCCGGCATAGGGCACTTCCGTGTCCAGGTCGCCGCCGGCAAGACGGTTCATCGTGTGTGTGACGTTCTGGATCGGGCGGCTCAGCTCGTTGGTCGCGATGTAGAAGGCCGCGCCGCCGCCGATGAGCAGGCCGGCGCCGACCGTGCCGAGCACCAGCGTCAGCATGAGGGTCTCGAAGGCGGCGATATCGGCCTTGATCGCGGTCAGGTTCTCGTTGTCCGTCTGGACGACGGCGTCGATTTCCTTCTGGAAGGCCTTGCGGTTGGCGCGGTTGAGCTCGTTGTTGCCCTGCTCGTTGGCAGCGGCGATCGAGACCGTCGTGCCGAGGCGGGCGGTTTCCGTGCGGAAGGTGCGGAATTCGGCGGAGCGCGCCACGACGGCGTCGAAGGCGGGCTTCTGCTCGGCGGGCACGATCGGCTGCCACTCCTTCAGCGTCTCGTCGATGCCGTTCAGTTCCTTGGCGATGCCTTCGGCGAATTTCTGCGCGCCTTCCATATCCTTGGAGGCGTAGATGCCGCGGGCTTCCATCACCACGGCAGTGACCTGGCGGTTCAGGTGCTCGCCGAGGAAGGCGCGGTCGGCGGCGTTCTCATACTGGTGGAGCTTCTCGCTGAATTCCGAGACCACATGCACGGCGATACCGCCGATGCAGACGGAGATGAGGCCCATCACGCCCACGATGAGGTAAATCTTGCCGCGTATCTTCACGTCGAACTCCAAAAGGCACGGATACAGGATCGACAAAACGGCACGCCCGTTCTGTCCGTGGATATGAACGGTAAACGCTAAAGGTTAATTAGATTTTGAGGGAACCCGCTCAAACAGGAGGCGAGTGAATTTCCGCTAATATTCTGAAGTACGGAATTCCTCAAGAAAATCAGGCGATTTTCCTTACGTAAGGTGAGGCAAACATGACGATCTGCACGTTGCGCTCAACCGCAGGTGGCTGGCGTTTTAACGATTGTGACAGTTAAGGCCGTGGTCCGCCGGCAATTGACTTTCCACCGGCTTTGCCCTTATAAGCCGCGCACGTCTGGAAACTGCCTTCCCGCGAGGGCCGGGCTGTGCCGGACTTTGAACGCTGCTTGCGTTAACGCAAACCCAAGAAGGGCCGCACACCGCGGTATTAAATAAATGACCAAGCGTACCTACCAACCCTCCAAGCTTGTTCGCAAGCGTCGTCACGGCTTCCGTGCCCGCATGGCTACCAAGGGCGGCCGCAAGGTTCTGTCCGCACGCCGTGCACGCGGCCGCGCAAGCCTCTCGGCCTAAGGCCGTGAATGCCCGGAACCGAGGCGACGGGCAATGACGAAAACTGTTAGACAATCTGCTGTCGGACGGCTGAAAAGCCGTCCGCAGTTTCTTTTTGTGCGCGAGGGAGAGAAGCGCAGGGGATCGCTGTTCCTTCTCGAAGTGCGCGACCGGCAGATGCCGGACGAACAGCCCCGCGTCGGCTTTACCGTTACCAAGAAACACGGCAATGCCGTGGAACGCAATCGCATGCGGCGGCGCCTGAAAGAGGCGGTGCGGCTATCCGCCGGGTTTGCAATGGAGCCCGGACACGACTATGTGGTTGTCGCCAGACGGGACGTGTTGCACGCGCCGTTCAAAACCCTTGTGGCCGGTCTCAAGGAGAGGATCGCGACAAGGCAGAAACAGAAGCAGCAGCAGCGCCCTGCTGCTCCCGGGAAAGAGTGATGGAAAACAACCGCAATTATTTCGTGGCGATCGCGCTGTCCGTGCTGATCCTCGTTGCCTGGCAGTTCCTCTATGTGAACCCGAAGCTTGAAAAGGACCGCGCCGCGCTCGAAGCGCAGCAGGCCCAGAGCGGGCAGACGACCACCGCCGGCGGCACGACCACGACGGGTACGGGCACGGCGACCGGAACGGGCACGGCGACGAGCGGCGCGCTGCCGGGCGGTGCCGCGACGGCCACCACGACCGAGACGCGCGAGGCAGCCCTTGCCAAGTCCGCCCGCGTCGAGATCGACACGCCTTCGCTTTCCGGCTCCATCGCGCTCACCGGTTCCCGCTTCGACGACTTGAAGCTCAAGGGCTTCCACCAGACTGTCGACAAGTCGAGCCCGATCATCACCCTGCTCAGCCCGGCCGAAGCCGAACACGGCTACTTTGCCGAAATCGGCTATGTCGGCAGCGAAACGACCGGCCAGGTTCCCGGCCCGCAGACGGTCTGGACGCAGGACGGCACCGGCAAGCTGACGCAGACCACCCCGGTCAAGCTCACCTATACCAACGACAAGAACATCACCTTCACCCGCACGATCTCGGTCGACGAACATTACATGTTCACGATCGCCGACAGCATCGAGAACCGCACGGAAGCGGCGATCGCGCTGTCGCCCTACGGCCGCTCGACGCGCTTCTTCAAGCCGACCGAACCCTCCGTCTACGTGCTGCACGAAGGCTTCATCGGCGTGCTCGGCAATCTCGGCCTGCATGAGGTGAAGTACACCACGACCGAGGAAGACACGACGGTAGCACCCGGCAAGGCGACCGGCGGTTGGCTCGGCATCACCGACAAATATTGGGCGACGGCCATCGTGCCGCCGCAGGCGACCCCCTACGAGACGCGCTTCTCCTACTTCAAGGACGGCCGCCCACGCTACCAGGCGGATTACCGCCAGGACGACATTTCCATTGCGCCCGGCCAGACGATCGAGGTGAAGAACCTGTTCTTCGGCGGCGCAAAGGAAGTGCCGATCATCGACCAGTACGAGACCTCCTATTCCATTCCGCAATTCGACCTGATGATCGACTGGGGCTGGTTCTGGTTCTTCACCAAGCCGATGTTCCAGCTGATGGACTTCTTCTTCCGCTACTTCGGCAATTTCGGCATCGCGATCCTGATCACCACGATCGTCGTCAAGGGCCTGTTCTTCCCGCTTGCCAACAAGCAGTACGCTTCCATGGCGAACATGAAGAAGATGCAGCCGAAGATGGAGGAGCTGAAGGCCAAGCACGGCGACGACCGCATGGCGCTGCAGCAGGCGACGATGCAGCTCTACAAGGAAGAGAAGATCAATCCGCTTGCGGGCTGCTGGCCGATCCTCCTGCAGATCCCGGTCTTCTTCGCGCTCTACAAGGTCATCTACGTCACGATCGAGATGCGGCATGCGCCGTTCTTCGGCTGGATCCAGGATCTTTCCGCGCCCGATCCGACGTCGCTGTTCAACCTGTTCGGCCTGCTGCCCTACGACGTGCCGCACTTCCTGATGATCGGCGTCTGGCCCATCATCATGGGCATCACGATGTTCCTGCAGATGCGCATGAACCCGACGCCGCCGGATCCGACCCAAGCGATGATCTTCACCTGGATGCCGCTGATCTTCACCTTCATGCTGGCGACCTTCCCGGCCGGCCTCGTGATCTACTGGGCCTGGAACAACACGCTTTCGATCATCCAGCAGGCGATCATCATGAAGCGCCAGGGCGTGAAGATCGAGCTCTTCGACAATCTCAAGGGATTGTTCGGGAAAAAAGCCGGATCACCCTGACGGCCCTTCCGACGTAACATCAGAAACCCCGGCCTCGCTCCGGGGTTTTCTTTTGCCGTTTTTTTATGCACGGCCCGCTTGCGACATCGCCTCGTCGCTGGCATGGAAGCGCCGCAGGCGCGGCTTCTGGCATGCTTGCGACAATCCCGAACCTGCGAGCGCCCCATGTCCGCCTCATCGCTTCCGCTCACCCCCACCGTTCCGGACAGCCGGGGGCAGGGGTATGGCGCCGCCCTGGTGCTCGGCTCCGCCGTCGTGTGGAGTTTCGGCGGCACGCTGGCGCGGTTTCTCACCATCGAGGACGGCTGGATCGTCGTCTTCTGGCGTTCGCTCTTCGCCGCCCTCTTCCTGCTCGGCTTCATGCTGGTGCGCGACGGGCCGCGCGGCACGGTGCAGCTCTTCAAGGGCATGGGCCTTGCCGGCGTCGCCGTCGGCGTCTGTTTCGCCGTCGCCTCCACCGCTTTCATCCTGGCGCTCGCCTATACGACGGTCGCAAACGTCGTGCTGATCCAGGCCGGCGTGCCGCTGATCGCGGCGCTGATGGCCTGGCTGCTCTTTCGTGAGCGGATCGCCCTCCACACCTGGATCGCGATTGCGGCCGTGATCGGCGGCGTCGCCATCATGGTCTCGGAATCGCTCGGCGGCAGTGTGTCGATGATGGGCGACGCGCTCGCCATCCTCATCGCCTTCGCCTTTGCCACGGCGACCATCATCACCCGCCGCTTCGCCCATGTGCGCATGACGCCCGCCGTCTTCCTCGGCACGGTCATCGCCTGCCTGACGGCGGCAAGCCAGGCCTCCGGCTTTGCCGTAACAGCAAGCGAGCTCGGCATCCTCATCGTCTTCGGCGCGCTCAATTTCGGCCTCGGTCTCGCGCTCTTCGTCACCGGCGCGCGCCTCATCCCGTCCGCCCTTGCGGCCCTGCTGGGCACGGCGGAGACCGTGCTGGGGCCTCTCTGGGTGGCCGTCATCCACGGCGAGATCCCTGGTCTGAGGACCGTCATCGGCGGCGTGATCGTGCTTGCGGCGCTGCTGTGTTATCTCGGCGTGGAACTCTGGCGCCAGCGCCGCGCTTGACTTTCGCGGCCAAAACCCGGAAGCGGGGGGCTGACAACAAAGGCGAGATTTATGACCGAGACGACATCCCCGGACGACAAGCCGCTGTTCGGCAGGCCGTGGATCTTCATCCGCGGCGTGCCGGCCATGAAGTTCCTGCCGCCGGAAGGCCCAGCCGAGGTCGCCTTTGCCGGGCGGTCGAATGTCGGGAAATCGTCGCTGATCAACGCGCTCGTCGGCCACAAGGGCCTGGCGCGCACCTCGAACACGCCCGGCCGTACGCAGGAACTCAACTATTTCGTCCCGGATGGCTTTTCGGGTGCGGAAGGCGACCTGCCGCCGATGGCGCTCGTCGACATGCCCGGCTACGGCTATGCGCAGGCGCCGAAGGAACAGGTCGACAACTGGACAAAGCTCGTCTTCGATTACCTGCGCGGACGCTCGACGCTGAAGCGCGTCTATGTGCTGATCGACAGCCGCCACGGCGTCAAGCCGAACGACGAGGAGGTCTTCGCGCTGCTCGACAAGGCCGCCGTCTCCTACCAGCTCGTGCTGACCAAGACCGACAAGACCAAGGATGTCGGCGTGCCGCGCCTCGTCGAGGAAACGCTGCTGAAGATCAAGAAGCGCCCGGCCGCCTATCCAGAGGTGCTGGCCACCTCATCAGAAAAGGGCCGCGGGCTCGATAGCCTGCGCAGCGCCATCATCACCGCCATCCAGCGCTAAGCTCAATCAAAACGAGCTGCACCAGAAGCAATAACCGGGCCGGTAACGCTGCCGGTCTGCGAGCCGCCGAAAGGTTCGACGCTGACGGCAAGCTGGGCGCCCTGCACGAGGCGGGTGCGCATCTCCGCCGGCACCGCGAGCTCGCCCTCGCCGGTCTGCGGCAGCACGCCGAGCGAGACCGGTGCCCTGCCCTCCTGCGTCAGCCAGAGTTCCAGCGACTTTTCCTTCTCCTTGCCGCCCGCGACGGGGGTGACGCGGATCGCGCCGCTCGTGTCGTCGTAGCGCGCCACCAGATTGACCGCGGCCCCCTCGCCCGTGAGATCCGCGACCAGCCGGCCGCCGCTCATCGGGCGCGGCGCCAGCAGCGCGCTCATCGAAAAGGCGAGCCCCGCGGTCACGGCGAAGGAGGCCAGGGCAAAGGCCCGCCAGAAGGCGAGCGAGCCCCAGCAGCCGCCGGCGACCTTGCCGGAAAACGCGGCATCGCGCATATCCGCGCCGAGCAGGCGCTGCTCCATCGGGGAGCGGGCGCGCGGCGGCAGGTGCAGCGCCTCGTAGTCATCGTTGAAGGTGGAGAGGTTTTCCTCCCAGCGGTTGACCATGGCGGCGAACTGGCGATCCTTCGCCAGCCGCGCCTCGACCTTGCGGCGGTCTTCGGCGGAAAGCACCCCGAGCACATATTCGCCGGCGATCACCTCGTCGCGGCGGGGGTCTCTCATGTCTTTGTCAGGCGCCGTCATCGGCTCGTGCACTCTCTCGATTTCGACCGGTTCAAGTCAGGCGCGGTCCTCGTCTTGCCTATATAAGCATGCAGGCGCGGTTTTGCTCATGAAACGAACGAGCAGCGCATCATATTCCCCATCGGCTTTCGTTGCCACCGATCCGGCATTGCGACGGGCCATCCATTCTTCTTTTTCTCCCCCTTGGCCGCAATGTGGCCGACGGATCATTCCATCGTCACAAAACATGCGTTAAACAGGCGCCCACCCATTCCCACGAGGCCGCCATGTCCCTATCCGAAAGCGAAACCCAAGCCCGCCTTCTCGCGCAAGCCCTGCCCTACATGCAGCGCTACGAGAACAAGACCATCGTGGTGAAATATGGCGGCCACGCCATGGGCAATGCGGAACTCGGCAAGGCTTTTGCGAGCGACGTGGCGCTGCTCAAGCAATCCGGCGTCAACCCGATCGTCGTGCATGGCGGCGGCCCGCAGATCGGCGCCATGCTGACCAAGATGGGCATCGAATCGAAATTCGAAGGGGGCCTGCGCGTCACCGACCAGAAGACAGTCGAGATCGTCGAGATGGTGCTCGCCGGTTCAATCAACAAGGAGATCGTGGCGCTCATCAACCAGACGGGCGAATGGGCGATCGGCCTTTGCGGCAAGGACGGCAACATGGTCTTCGCGGAGAAGGCCAAGAAGACCGTCATCGACCCGGACAGCAACATCGAGCGCATCCTCGATCTCGGCTTCGTCGGCGAAGTGGTGGAAGTCGACCGCACGCTGATCGACCTGCTCGCCAAATCCGAGATGATCCCGGTCATCGCTCCGGTCGCCCCCGGCCGTGACGGCCACACCTACAATATCAACGCCGATACCTTTGCGGGTGCCATTGCCGGCGCGCTGAACGCCACGCGCCTGCTGTTCCTCACCGATGTGCCGGGCGTGCTCGACAAAAACGGCCAGCTCATCAAGGAGCTTTCGGTCGCCCAGGCCCGCGAACTCATCAAGGACGGCACGATTTCCGGCGGCATGATCCCCAAGGTCGAGACCTGCATCGACGCCATCAAGGCAGGCGTTCAGGGCGTCGTCATCCTCAACGGCAAGACCGCCCATTCCGTGCTGCTCGAAATCTTCACCGAACACGGCGCCGGCACGCTGATCGTGCCCTGATCTACCAGAATAAGAGCCCGAGGATGCCGCAGACGATCAGCAGGCATCCCACCACTTCCGTGCGGTTCACCCGCTCGTGGAAGAGGAAATACGAGGCCATGAAGGTGAAGACCAGCTCGATCTGGCCGAGTGCCCGCACATAGGCGACCTGCTGGAGGCTCATCGCGGTGAACCAGCAGGCCGAACCCAGCACGCCGGCAATGCCGACCAGTGCCGACGAGCGCCAGCTTCTCAAGACCTGAACGATCTCGTTCTTGTCCTTCCACAACATCCAGACCAGCATGAAGGCGGTCTGGAAGGTCGTGACGCAGGCGAGCGTGACGGCGGCGTTCATGATCGGGCCGGGGCCATCCAGCGACAGGGACGCGCTGCGGTAAGCGACCGCCGAGACGCCGAAGACGGCGCCGGAGGCGATGCCGATCAGCGCGGTGCGGCTGCTCAGCGCCGCGAATGTATTGCGCCAGGAGAGCGGCGCGCGGGCGACCGAGATCAGCATCACGCCGATAACGCCGACCACGATGGCGATGACGGCGCCGAAAGTGATGCGCTCGCCGAGCAGCACGAAGCCGAAGATTGCCGCCTGCACCGGTTCCGTCTTGGAATAGGCCGTGCCGACGGCGAAATTCCGGAGCGAGAACAGGTAGACCAGCAGCATGGTGGCGAAGATCTGCGCGAGGCCGCCGATCACCGCCCAGAATGCGAAGGTCCAGTTGAGCACCGGGAAGGCGAAACCGACGATCCAGTGCAGCACCACCACATAGAGAATCGCCAGCGGAAAGCCGTAGCCGAAGCGCACGAAGCTCGCGCCGCGCGTACCGAGCTTGCCCTGAAGGTGCTTTTGCAGGGCCGAGCGCAGGTTTTGCAGGAAGGCGGCGGCGATGGTGATGGGGATCCAGAGTTCCATGTCCTGCCGCTAGCATGCGGGCCGGGCCAAATCCATCGCCAGCGCCGTCCGCCACGGAAAATTCCGTTTCCCTCGGCGGTGGCCCGTGTCATAAGACGGCCCATGACCGACCTTCCGAGCAAAGCCGACTTCGCCCATGTGCGTGACTGGGTCTTCGACCTGGACAACACGCTCTATCCGCATCACGTCGATCTCTTCGCCCAGATCGACAAGAACATGACGGCTTACGTCTCGGCGCTGCTCGGGCTTTCGCGCGAAGACGCGCGGGCCTTGCAGAAGCAATATTATTTCGAGCATGGCACGACGCTGCAGGGCCTGATGCTGCATCATGGCGTCGACCCGACGGACTTCCTCGAAAAGGCGCATGCCATCAACTATGAGGTCCTGGCGCCGGACGTCGACCTCGGCGAGGCGATCAAGTCCCTGCCGGGCCGCAAGTTCATCTTCACCAATGGCAGCGTGAAACATGCCGAGATGGCGGCGCGCGCGCTCGGCATCTTCGACCATTTCGACGACGTCTTCGATATCGTGGCGGCGGAATATGTGCCGAAGCCGGCGGGTGCGACCTATGACAAGTTCATGGCGCTGCACCGGGTGGACACGAACCATGCCGTGATGTTCGAGGACCTGCCGCGCAACCTGCTCGTGCCCAAGACGCTCGGCATGAAGACCGTGCTTTTGACCCCGCGCGACGAGCATCATGAATTCGCCGATGCCTGGGAAAAGCGCTCCGACGCGGACCAGCACATCGACTACATAACCTCGGACCTGACGGGTTTCCTCAAGGCGCTGCTCTAAATTTTTTGCCGCATTATCCGACGCCGAAGCGATGCCGCTTCGGCTGGAAATGCTCTAGACCGCCACATTCCGGACACGGAAAAAACCCTTATTCGTCAAAAGGTTGAATTACCAATTTGTAACTGGCGCAAGCCGGCGTTCTCCCTATCCTGCCATCAGGGACAAGATGGATAAAAGGAAACGACCATGGCTAGAAAAGAACTTCTTCTTAGCGCCGTTGCCGCCGGCTTTCTTCTTTCGGGCCTCACCGCCCCCGCTTTTGCCGCCAAGGGTGAAGGCAAGCATGGCCAGCGCGGCGCTGCCATGATCGAGCGCCTCGACGGCAACAAGGACGGCAAGGTCTCGCTCGACGAGTTCAAGACGAATGTTTCGGCGACCTTCAAGACCTTCGATGCCGACGGCAATGGCCAGGTGACGAAGGATGAGATCAAGGCCCGCCGCGATGCTTTCAAGCAGGCCCGCAAGGCCGTCCGCGATGCGGCCGATGCCGACAAGGACAAGGCGATCGAGGCGCTGCGCGCCGCAGGCCCCATCATGCTGCCGGGCGCCGGGCGCATGTTCGACCGGGCTGACACGAACAAGAACGGCACGCTCTCCGAGGCGGAGGTTCTTGCTTCCGCGCAAACCATCTTCGAACGCCGCGATCGCAACAAGGATGGCGCCCTCGATATGGCCGATGCCGGTCAGCAAAAGGGCAAGGGCCATCACGGCAAGAACCGCGAGGATCGCGCCGAACGCATGCTGAAGCGCCTCGACGCCAACAGCGACGGCAAGCTTTCGCAGGACGAGATGCTGACACGCGCCTCGCAGACCTTCGAGCGCTTCGACACGGACAAGAACGGCGAGGTGACGAAGGCCGAGGTCGATGCGAAGCGTGACGCCTTCCGCGATGCCCGCAAGGCATTCCGCGAGATCAAGATGACCGATGGCGAAGCCCGGCAGGAAGCCCGCAAGGCACTGCGCGACGCCCGCATGGACCGCATGGGCAGCCGCATGTTCGAGCGGGCCGATGCCGACAAGAACGGCACGCTGACCAAGGCGGAAATGGAAACCGCCGCGGTCACCATGTTCAAGCAGCGCGACGCCAACGGCGACGGTTTCATCACCGCCGACGAAATGGGCAGGCGCGGCAAATAATCAGCACGACCAACTCAAAACGCCCCGGTTGATTGCCGGGGCGTTTTTTTTGGAGGCCGTCCTCCCCACCACGTCATCCTCGGGCTTGACCCGAGGATCTATCGGCGTCTGCGGCGTGGATGCTCGGGTCAAGCCCGAGCATGACGGAGGAGAGGTGGCGGTCCGGCCAAGGCCGGTTCGTCTGTCTCAGCCGTGCGCCGCAGCGACGGCGACGCTTTCGGCTTCCAGCTTCTCGTAGAAATCCACGATGATGTTCCAGGCCTCGTCGGCCGTCTCGACGAACTGCATCAATTCGACATCCCCCGGCGCGATCGTGCCGAAGGCGGCGAGCGCGTCGAAATCGATGATCTTGTGCCAGAATTCCTTGCCGAACAGGATGAGCGGCACCAGCGCCATGCGCCCCGTCTGCATCAGCGTCACCGTCTCGAACAGCTCGTCCAGCGTGCCGAAGCCGCCGGGGAACACCGTAACCGCCTTGGCGCGCAGCAGGAAATGCATCTTGCGGATCGCGAAGTAGTGGAAGTTGAAGCTGAGCTCCGGCGTGACATAGGGGTTCGGCGCCTGCTCGTGCGGCAGCACGATGTTAAGGCCGATCGAGGGTGCGCCGACATCGGCCGCGCCCCTGTTGCCCGCCTCCATGACGCCCGGCCCGCCGCCGGTGACGACGACATATTCCTTGTAGTCCAGCTCGGCCGAGCGCTCGGAACACATGCGCGCGAATTTGCGGGCTTCCTCGTAGTAGACCGAGGCGGCTTCGAGATTGGCGCGCTGGGTCTCGTTGCGCGCCGCCCAGGCGTCCTGGCCGGGGGCGGGAATGCGCGCGCCGCCAAACATCACGACGGTCGACTTGATGCCGCGCTCGGCGAGCATCATCTCGACCTTGAGCAGTTCGAGCTGGAGGCGCACCGGGCGCAGCTCCTCGCGGCAGAGGAAATCGTCGTCGACATAGGCGAGGCGGTAAGCGGGGTTCGCCGATTGCGGCGTCTGCGGCACAACGGAGGCGCGGTGCTTGTCCTGCGCGCTGTCGGCCAACGGGTCCCAGACGCCGTCCTTGCGGCGCAGGTTCTTCTTCTTCAGTTTTGCCATGTCACTTTCCTGCTTTTCCGTCCTACGGGATTACCATTTCGCCCGTGCGACAGTATCTGCCGGAAAGGGGCTTCATCTTTCCCGGCACTTGCTCTAGAGCATTTTTTAGATTGATGAAATCAACCTTCCGGCATCCCGACCATCGAAAATAAGCGTCGAAGTTTAAGGAATTCCGATGAGCACGTCCAACCTGTCCGCCCTTTCCGCAACCATCGACCGCGCCTTCGAGGAACGGGACGGCATTTCCACCGGCACGCGCGGCGAAATCCGCGATGCGGTGGAGACCGCGCTGAACCTGCTCGACACCGGCAAGGTGCGCGTCGCCGAGCGTGGCGAGGATGGCAACTGGACGGTCAACCAGTGGCTCAAGAAGGCCGTGCTGCTCTCCTTCCGCCTCAACCCGATGGAGATCGTCAAGGGCGGCCCGGGCGAATCCTCCTGGTGGGACAAGGTGCCCTCCAAGTTCGACGGCTGGAGCGTCAACGAATTCGAGAAGGCCGGCTTCCGCGCCGTGCCGAACTGCGTCGTGCGCCGCTCGGCCTATATCGCGCCGAACGCCATCCTGATGCCCTCCTTCGTCAATCTCGGCGCCTATGTCGGCGAGGGCACGATGGTCGATACCTGGGCGACGGTCGGTTCCTGCGCGCAGATCGGCAAGCATGTGCACCTGTCCGGCGGCGTCGGCATCGGCGGCGTGCTGGAGCCGATGCAGGCCGGCCCGACCATCATCGAGGACAATTGCTTCATCGGCGCCCGCTCGGAAGTCGTCGAGGGCTGCATCGTGCGCGAAGGCTCCGTGCTCGGCATGGGCGTCTTCATCGGCAAGTCGACCAAGATCGTCGATCGCGCGACGGGCGACGTCAGCTACGGCGAAGTGCCGCCCTATTCCGTCGTCGTTGCGGGCTCCATGCCTTCGGATAAGACCATGCCGAACGGTCTGCCGGCCCCCGGCCTCTACTGCGCCGTCATCGTCAAGCGCGTCGATGCGCAGACCCGCTCGAAGACGGGCATCAACGAACTTCTGAGGGACTGAGCCATGGCAGCCGTCGAAGAGCAGAGGCCGAGCCTCGCCTGGCTCTTCTTCGGCTGGTCCGGCCGGGTGAGCCGGGCGCCCTTCGCGCTCGGCTGGGCCTTCTGGCTCATGCTGCTTTCGGCTTCGCTTGCCCGCATCATCATCGTGCCGAAGGAGGATCCGTCCTTCCTCCTTTGGTCCTTCGTCTTCATCGGCACGGCGATCGTCTCCACCGTTTCCTCCGTCCTGCTGACGGTCAAGCGGCTGCACGACATGAACCTGCCGGTGCCGCTGATCATCTGCCTGTTCATCCCCGCCATCTCCTTCTTCGCGCTCATCGCCTTCCTGGTCTGGCCCGGCACGAACGGGCCGAACGAATATGGCGACCAACCCAACCGCCCGAAGGACTGAGTGCGGCTCGTGACAGGTCCCGAGCGATCGGCTAAACCTCAAACCCACGTCTCCCCTCTCGCGTTGTGACCGCATGCCCATGACCTCTGCCGATCCGATCGCCAATCTCGCCACGCTCATCCGCTGCCCCTCCGTGACGCCCGCCGAAGGCGGCGCGCTGACGGCGCTTGCCGCCATGCTGGCGCCGCTCGGCTTCACCGTGGAGCGCATGACGGCCAGCGAGCCCGGCATGCCGGATATCGAGAACCTCTACGCCCGTATCGGCACGGAAGGCCCGCACCTGATGTTCGCCGGCCATACGGATGTCGTGCCCGTGGGCGATGCCGCCGCCTGGACGCATGACCCGTTCGGCGCCGATATTGCCGGTGGCGAGATGTTCGGCCGCGGTGCCGTCGACATGAAGGGCGGCATTGCCTGCTTCGTCGCGGCCGTCGCGCGCCAGATCGCGAAGAACGGGCCGCCGAAAGGTTCCGTCTCCTTCCTCATCACCGGCGACGAGGAAGGCCCGGCCGTCAACGGCACGATCAAGCTCTTGCAATGGGCGGCGACGCGCGGCGAACGCTGGGATGCCTGCCTGGTCGGCGAGCCGACCAATCCGGACCAGCTCGGCGACATGATCAAGATCGGCCGGCGCGGCTCCGTCTCCGGCACGATCGTCGTGCATGGCGTGCAGGGCCACGCCGCCTATCCGCATCTCGCCGACAATGCCGTGCGCGGCGTGATCGCGCTCACCGGCGCGCTGATGCATCCGCCCTTCGATGCCGGCACCGAAAGCTTCCAGCCGTCGAACCTCGAAGTGACGACGATCGACGTCGGCAATCGCGCCACCAACGTCGTCCCGTCGCAGGCAAGCGCCAGCTTCAACATCCGCTTCAACGACACATGGACCGCCGGTACCGTGATGGAGGAGATCGTGCGCCGGCTCGATGCCGCCGCGCTCGACGAGACGTTGCGCCCTGGTCGTGAACCCGTGCGATACGATATCAGATGGGCAGAGCGGCCGAGCCACGTCTTCCTGACGCGCAACAATCAGCTGATCGCCTCCATGTCCGGCGCCATCGAAGCTATTACCGGCCGCGCGCCAAAACTGTCGACCACCGGCGGCACCTCGGATGCACGCTATATCAAGGATTATTGCCCGGTGGTGGAATTCGGCCTTGTCGGCCAGACCATGCACATGGTGGACGAACGGGTGGCCGTCGCCGACCTCGAAACGCTGACCGTGATCTACCAGACCTTCATCGAACGCTGGTTCGGCGATGCCCGGGCTTGACGAGGTCCTGCACTACCTGACCGGTGTCTTCCTGCTTGTGCGACAAAAGCAGGACGGTTTCGGCTGGCTGGACCTGACGTTGCCCGGGCTTACGCGCTCCTTCTGGGCGATCGTCTGGTGTCTGCCGGCCTTCGCCGTCATCTGGGCCTCCTGGCGGCTCTATTATCTCGGCAGCATGCCGGCGGGAACGCCGGCGGGCGTCGCCTTCTTCGTCAAGCTGCTGGTGATCGACCTTGCGGGCTGGCTGCTGCCGCTGGTGCTGCTCGCCGCTGGCGCCCGGCCGCTCGGCTACGGCAAACAGCTCGGCGTCGTGGTGACGGCGAGCAACTGGATCGCCGTGCCCTTCGCCTACGCCGCCGCCGTCCCCTTCGCGATGACGCTCCTGCTGCCCGAAAGCGCGCCCTTTGCCGGCCTGCTGCTCTATGCGGTGTTCGGCGCCAGCGTCGTGCTGCAATTCCGCCTGGTCTGGATGTGCGTCGGCAAGCAGACGCTGCTCGCCGCCGCCATCACGGCGATCTTCGTGCTGCCGCCGATGATCGCCGGGCAGGAGTTGCAACGCATTCTGGGCACGCTGCCGGCTTAGTAGTCCACGGCCATGAAATAGAGCCCGTCCGGCGGCGCCACGGGGCCGCAGGCCTTGCGGTCGCGCGCTTCGAGGGCGGTGCGCACATCGTCCACCGTCCACTTGCCCTCGCCCGCGAGCTTCAGCGTGCCGGCGAAGGAGCGGATTTGGTTGTGCAGGAAACTCTGCGCCGAGACGCGCATCTCGATCAGATCGCCGCTGCGCGTCACTTCCAGCCTGTCAATGGTGCGGATCGGGCTGTTCGCCTGGCACTGGGCGGCGCGGAAGGTGGTGAAATCATGTTTGCCGACCAGCACCTGCCCCGCCGCATGCATCGCCTCGTGATCGAGGTCCTTCGCGACGAACCAGGCTCGGTTCGCCTCCAGCGCCAGCGGCGCCTTGCGCGAAATGATGCGGTAGAGATAGTGCCGCCGCTTGGCCGAGAACCGCGCGTCGAAATCCTCCGGCACCTCCGCCGCATCGAGGATCGCGACGCGCTCGCGCGCCATGCCGAGATGGGCGTTCAGCGCATTGCGCAACGTGTGTTCCTTCCACGAGCGCGAGAGGTCCGCATGAGCGACCTGTCCCATGGCATGCACGCCGGAATCCGTGCGCCCGGCGCCGCGGATCGAGACGGTCTCGCCCGTCAGCGACAGGATCGCCGCCTCGATGGCGCCCTGCACGGAGTGGCCGTTGTCCTGCCGCTGCCAGCCGACATAGGGCGTGCCGTCATATTCGACCAAGAGCCGATAGCGTGGCATCAGGCGATGACCTGACCGGGCGGGACCGGCGTGCCGCGCAGGAAATCCGCCGCATCCAGCGGCTTGCCGCCGGCCTTCTGCAAGCGCACGAGCCGTACCGCGTTACCGTCGCCGCAAACAATCGTCAGCCGGTCGTCAAGCACCGTGCCGGTGGCCTTGGTGGAGGTTTCATCCGCCCGCTCGCTCGCCAGAACCTTGACGCGCTCCGGCTTGCCGGCAACCGGCAGCTCGAACCAGGCGCCGGGGAACGGCGAGAGGCCGCGGATATGGTTGTGCACGTCGCGCGCGGCCCGCGAAAAATCGATGCGCGTCTCCGTCTTGTCGATCTTGGCGGCGTAGAGCACGCCCTCCTGCGCCTGCTCCGTCAGCGGCAGGTCGCCGGCTTCCAGCTTCGCCATGGCCTCCGCCATCAGCGCGCCGCCCGCCTGCATCAGCGCGTCGTGCAATTCACCGGCGGTCATGGTCTCGACGATCGCCACACGGGCCGTCAGCGCGACGGGGCCGGTGTCGAGGCCCTTGTCCATCTTCATGACCATCATGCCGGTTTCGCCATCGCCGGCCATGATCGCGCGCTGGATGGGGGCCGCACCCCGCCAACGCGGCAAAAGCGAGGCATGGCCGTTGTAGCAGCCGAGCCGCGTGCCATTGAGGATCGCCTCCGGCAGCAGCAGCCCGTAGGCGACGACGACCGCGACATCCGCGTTCAGCGCGCGAAAAGCGGCGCGATCGGTCTCTTCGCGAAAATTAACCGGCGTGAAGACGGGAATGCCGAGCCGTTCGGCGGCCTGGTGGACCGGAGACTTCACCAACTCCAGGCCACGGCGGCCGGCCGGGCGCGGCGGCTGCGAGTAGACGGCGACGACCTCTTGGCCAGCGCCGGCCAGCGCCTCAAGCGTGGCGACGGAGAAATCCGGTGTGCCCATGAAAATGATGCGTAGGGCCATCGGTCAGCCTCCGTGTGAAATGGTGCGAACCGGACCGTGATGCCCGGTCAGATCGCCTTGCTGCCGCGCAGCTTCGCCGCCTTGGTGAACTTGCGGATCACGATCTCGCGCTTCAGCTTGGAAATGTGGTCGATGAACAGCACGCCGTTCAGGTGGTCGATCTCATGTTGCAGGCAGGTGGCGAGCAGGCCGTCGGCTTCGGTCAGTTGTTCCTTGCCGTCGCGGTCCAGGTGCTTGACCGTGATCGCCGCGGGACGCTCGACCTCGGCATAATAATCCGGGATCGACAGGCAGCCTTCCTCGTAAACGGAACGCGCATCGGAGGACGCCACGACCTCCGGGTTGATGAAGACGAGCGGCGCCTTGTCCTCGCCGTCCTTCGACACGTCCAGCACGAGCATGCGGCGCGCGACGCCGATCTGGATCGCGGCAAGGCCGATGCCCGGCGCATCATACATGGTTTCCAGCATGTCGTCGGCGAGCTTCTTCACCTCGCTGTCCACGGTCTCGATAGGCTTCGAGACCTGGCGGAGGATCGGATCGGGGAGGATAATCAGCGGCTTGATGGTCATGCGCCTCCTTAGCGCGGTTTTTTTGCGCTTTCAATCGGATTTGCCCGCCTATACGCGCGCGACGCCGCCAATTTGTTCACGGTATGATCTGGTTTTCGCCGGAAAGCGTGCTATGGTCCGGGCATGATCGATCCCGCCTTTGACACGATGCTGACCTCCTTCCTCGCCCGCCTCGGCGGCACCGGGCCGGCGCTCGTGCTGCTGGCAGCGGTTCTTCTCTCCGTCTTCGGCCTGATCTCGGCCCGCCGCAGCCAGACGCGCCAGCGGGAAGCGGCGGTGATGGCGGAGTTGCGCTTTGCCGAGTTGATGAAGGCTCAGACGGAAATGCAGGGCCGCGTCGCCGCCATGGCGGAGGTTTTCGGCAGCAAACAGTCCGAGACCAACCAGGCGATCAATTCCCGCCTCGACGGGCTGACGCAGCGCCTCGGCCAGTCGATTTCCGAACAGACGCGCTCGACCCATGAAAACCTGCGGCGCCTGCAGGAGCGTCTCGCTGTCATCGACACGGCGCAGACCAACATCCAGTCGCTCGCCAAGGACGTGGTCGGCCTCCAGGCGATCCTCTCCAACAAGCAGACGCGCGGCGCCTTCGGCCAGTCGCGCATGGAGACGATCGTCGCGGATGCCATGCCGCACGGCGCCTATCAGTTCCAGGCGCAGCTTTCCAACGGCGTGCGCCCGGACTGCACGATCCGCATGCCGAACGGCCAGCCGCCGCTCGTGATCGATGCGAAATTCCCCCTGGAGGCCTGGAACGCCATGGCGGACGGACGCGCGCCGGAAGCCGCCAAGATCGCCGCCCAGCAGTTTCGCCGCGACATGGAGACCCATATCCGCGATATCGCCGAAAAATACCTGCTGCCCGGCGAAACGCAGGACACCGCCTTCCTCTTCGTGCCATCGGAATCGATCTTTGCCAGCATCCACGAGAATTTCGAAGGCGTGGTGCAGCGGGCGCACCGCGCGCGCATCGTCATCGTCTCGCCATCGCTGCTGATGCTCTCCGTGCAGGTGCTCCAGGCGCTGCTGAAGGACCAGCGCATGCGCGAGCAGGCCCATGTCATCCAGGGCGAGGTCGTGCGCCTGATGGACGACCTGACGCGGCTCGACGACCGGGTGCGCAAGCTGCACGGGCACTTCACATCGGCGCAGAAGGATGTCGACCTTATCCTCACCTCGACCGAAAAGCTCGCGCGGCGCGGTGCGCGCATCGGCGACATGGAATTCGAGGCGGTTTCGGGCGTTTCCCCGCCCGCGGAGAAGACTGTCGAGAGCCGGACGGGCCAACTGCGCCTGAGGGTAGTTGACGAGGACTGACCGCCTCGGGCAGTGTCCGGCGGAAACGACAAGGGGCACTTCTCATGATCACCGTCTTCGGCTCCATCAACATGGACCTCATCGCCACGCCAGACCGCCTGCCGAAGCCCGGCGAAACGGTGATGGGCACGAGCTTCACCACGGCTGCCGGCGGCAAGGGCGCCAACCAGGCGCTTGCCGCGCGCCGCGCCGGCGCCATCGTGCGCATGGCGGGTGCGGTCGGCGACGACCGGCTGGCGAGCCAGGCGCTCGCCCTTCTGGCCGATGCCGCCGTCGACCAAAACGGCGTGCGCGTCGCTGCGGAAGCGACCGGCACCGCGCATATCCTCGTTGCCGGCGATGGCGAGAACGTCATCGTGGTCGTGCCCGGTGCCAATGGCACGGTAACCGGCGAGGATGCCAAGCGGACGATCGGCGCGATGTCGCGCGGCGACTACCTGATGCTCCAGTTCGAAATCCCCGCAAGCGCCATCGAAGCGGCCCTCGTGGGCGCCAAGCAGAAGGGCGTCACCTCGATCATCAACATCGCGCCCTTTACCGGCGACGCCAAGCGCCTCGGCGCCATCGCGGATATTCTCGTGGCCAACGAGACGGAGTTCGACCTCTTCATCGGCAAGGGCGAGCTTTCGGACGAGGAACGGGAGGCGACGATGCGCGCGCTGCACGCCCAGAGCGGCCAGACGATCATCGTCACCCTTGGGGCCGACGGCGTCGTCGCCATCCGCAAGGGGGAAATCCACCGCGCCAAGGGCCTGGCCATAGAGCCGGTCGACACGGTGGGTGCGGGCGACACGTTCTGCGGCTATCTTGCCGCCTCGCTCGATGCCGGCCTCGCCTTCAAGGACGCGCTGCGCCGCGCGGCCGTCGCCGGCTCGCTCGCCTGCCTGAAGCCCGGCGCCCAGCCTTCCATCCCCTTCGCAAGCGCCGTCGACGCAGAAATCTAGGCCTTAGATTTCGCAAATGGCACAGCAGGCGTCGCATCCTTGCGACGCCTGCAAATTCAGCCGGTTGGGCCGATTTGTTGCCGGGAAATTTGGCTCTTTATTAATATTTTATGGGTTACTGAAGTCTTAGACAGCGTGCCTCGAAAGGCGCGTTCCGTCTCTGGCGCTGGTCGCGCGCCCCGCCCTCCATGATGGAGACCACCCCGCTTTCGAATGTGCTCCTTCGCGGCTGCCCGCGCCGCGGACGTTTCTGCTCGTGAGGATTTCATGTTCAATTTCAAGGCCAAGTCGCTCGCGACCAAGCTTATCGCCGTCACCGGCGGCACGATCGCCCTGGTGATGCTCGCCTCCAACACCGTGCTCATCAGCGAGACCCAGAGCCGTGTGGCCGATCTCGTCTATTCCGAAGCCGACACCCAGGCCAAGGCGATCGCCGCCGACATCGCCGCCGATATCGGCGCGCTGGCAGGTGCTGCCCGCGCCATGGGCGGCGTGATTGAGCAAGGCCATTCCTCCGGCCTGATGGACCGCAGGGAAGTCGTCAACATCCTCAAGGCGAACACCGAAAAGAACAGTTTTGCGCTCGGCAGCTGGTTTGCGGAAGAGCCAAACGCCTTCGACGGCAAGTCGAAGGAGACGCCCGCGCAGCTTGAAACCGGCACGTTCAAGGACGGTACGTTCAACCCCTACTGGACGAAACGCCAGGACGGCTCGATTTTGCTGTCGACCTTCGAATCCGACTACAAGGCCGAATGGTATTCGCTGGCCGCCAAGAGCGGCAAGGGCGCCATGAGCTCGCCTTATGCCGAAACCACGACGGGTGAAAACTTCACGATGGCGTCGATTGCCTACCCGGTCGTTTCCGGCGGCAAGTTCATCGGCGTCACGGGTGTCGATGTCTCGCTGAAGACGCTCTATGAGAAGCTCAGCAAGATGAACCCGTTCGGCACCGGCCGCGTCATGCTGCTTTCGCAGACCGGCAACTGGATCGTCGCGCCCAATGCCGATCTCCTCATGAAGCCCTATGAGGGTGAGGGTGTCGACATCGTCAAGGAGGCCCTTGCCACCGGTAAGGCCGGCCGCATCGAAAACCTCTCCTTCGACGAACTCGCCTCCTTCGACCGGCTGGTCTACCCGTTCGCGCTTCCCGACATCAACACGACCTGGCTCGTGCTGCTCGACGTTCCGCGCGCGGCGATCAACGCGCCGGTCAACGACCAGACCTATATGATGATCCTCGGCGGCCTGATTGTTCTCGGCGCCGTGCTGCTCGGCCTCTATTTCGCCGTGCGCATCTTCGTGCAGAAGCCGCTCGCCGGCCTCGTCTCGGATGTCGCGACGCTCAGCAACGGTGTCTACACCCAGCCGATCGCCGGCCAGGACCGTTCGGACGAAACGGGCTCCGTCGCCAAGGCGCTCGAAGGGTTCCGTCACCAGCTCGCCGATACCAAGCGCCTGGAAGCGGAAGCCAACAGCCAGCGCCAGCTCACGGAAGCCGAGCGTGGCCGTTCGGAAGCCGAACGCGCGGAATCGAGCGCCCTCCAGCGCGATATCGTCGGCCGCCTCGCCGATGGCCTCGCCCAGCTCTCCTCGGGCAACCTGAACTTCCGCCTCTCCGGCGATTTCCCCGGCGAGTACGGCAAGCTCAAGACCGACTTCAACTCGGCGATCGCCAGCCTCGAAGAGACGATCCAGACGGTCAACGCCTCGGTCGGCAATATCGGCGGCGGCACCGGTGAAATTTCCAAGGGCGCGGCCGATCTCTCGCACCGCACCGAGCAGCAGGCGGCAAGCCTCGAAGAGACCGCGGCGGCACTCGACCAGCTCACCTCGCAGGTCAATTCGAGCGCTGAAAACGCCCGCGTCGCCGCCAAGTCGGTGGAGACGGCGAGCAACGACGCAAGCAAGTCCGGCGAAGTGGTGCAGAAGGCGATCGACGCCATGCGCGGCATCGAAAAGTCCTCGACCGAGATTTCCAACATCATCGGCGTGATCGACGACATCGCCTTCCAGACCAACCTCTTGGCGCTCAACGCCGGCGTGGAAGCGGCGCGTGCCGGTGAAGCCGGCAAGGGCTTTGCCGTCGTCGCCCAGGAAGTGCGCGAGCTCGCCCAGCGCTCGGCCAATGCCGCCAAGGAGATCAAGACGCTGATCAACACCTCCGAGGTGCAGGTCCGCGAGGGTGTCGATCTCGTCGGGAAGGCCGGTGGCGCGCTTGAAAACATCGCCGACCAGGTCATCCAGATCAACGGCCTGATCCGCCAGATTTCCGGATCGGCCTCCGAACAGGCCGTCGGCCTCAAGGAGATCAACGCGGCCGTCAACCAGATGGACCAGGTGACCCAGCAGAACGCCGCGATGGTGGAAGAAACCACCGCCGCCAGCATGGCGCTGAACGACGAGGCCCAGATGCTGAAGTCGCTCGTCGCCCGCTTCCGCGCCGGTAATGGCGGCATGGCCGCCAGCCAGCCCATGCAGCAGTCGGTGCGACGCGACGTCCAGCCGCAGCGCGCCGCTTACCAGGCACCGCGCACAACGGCCCGTGCCGTGCCTCAGGTCGCCGGCAACACGGCGCTTGCACAGGACGACTGGCAAGAGTTCTGATCTTCACGACAGAGAAACGAAAGGCCGGCGTATCCGCCGGCCTTTTCGTTTGAAACGCTATTTCCGCTCGGTCGGCTGCGCCTGCAATCGTCCGCGGGAGCGCGAGCGGCTGGCGCTTGCCAGGCGCTGCGTGGCCTCCTTCAGTTCCAGTTCGGAAAAGAGGGCCTGGTATTCCGGCCGCAGCATCAACGCCTCCATCGAGAGCTCCGCCTTACCGGAGTCGAGCAGGCGTTCGAGGCCGGTCGTGCCGGGCTTGAAGACCAGTTCCTTCGCCGCCGCCACGCCGCCATTGAGCAGCACGAAGCGGCGCAGCAGCACCGGGCGGAAGCCGAGCGCGGAGAAACGGTCGTAGAGGCCCATCATCTCATTGTGGAAGCGGCCCTCTGCACCCGGCGCGGCATTGCGGGGACCGGGCATCAGAGGCGGCCGACGCGCTCGGTGAGCAGCGCGAAGAAGCCGTCGGCGTCGATGTCCTTCATGACACGGGCATTGTGCTTGCGGCCGGTGACCTGCCACCAGTCGACGACGGTCATGCCGACGGTAAGCGGCGAGACCACTTCCACCTCGACATTGCAGTCGCGGCCGGAGAAGAGTTCCGGCTTCAGGAGATAGGCGACGACCGTCGGATCGTGCAGCGGGCCGCCGTCGGAGCCGTATTTCTCGATGTCGAAGCGCTCGAAGAAATCGAGCATTTCGACCAGCGCTATCGCCGGACGGCTGCCGATGGCGCGCAGCTTGGCCACCCGGCTCTTCAGCGTCAGCACCTTGTGGGTCACGTCGAGCGGCATCATGACGATCGGGATGCCGGACTTGAAGACTGCGGCGGCGGCCTCGGGGTCGACATAGATGTTGAACTCGGCGGCCGGCGTGATGTTGCCGCCCTCGAAGAAGCCGCCGCCCATCATGACGAGTTCGCGCACGCGGCCGGCAATCTCCGGCGCCCGCTCAAGCGCGGTGGCAATGTTGGTGAGCGGACCGAGCGTGCAGAGCGTCACGGTGCCGGCGGGCTCGCGCTTCAGCGTCTCGATGAGGAAATCGACGGCATGCTGCTCCTGCAGCGGCATCTGCGGCTCATGCAGCTCCGGGCCGTCGAGGCCGGTCTTGCCGTGCACATGCTCGGCGGTGACGAGCGGGCGGGCGATCGGCTTGTCGGCGCCTGCGAAGACCTTGATGTCCGAACGAGAGCAGAATTCCAGGATGATGCGGGCATTGGTGGAGGTCCGCGAAAGCGGCACGTTGCCGGCGACGGTCGTGATGCCGAGGATCTCAAGTTCGGGGCTGCCGAGCGCCAGCATGATCGCGGCGGCGTCGTCCTGGCCGGGATCGGTGTCGATGATGATTTTGCGTGGCTCAGACATGCCGCTTGCGTCCCTTGTCTCTTCCTTTTTCCCGCCGACATTCGGCAGGCGAAGCGGCGACTATATTTGCGAAATCGCCGATCGCAAGCGTCTTGCGCCCCCGCGCCGCAATCACCATATTGCACCCGAAGGGATGCCGAGGTCGGGTCCCCTCACGGTCGCTTGAAGCCAAGGACTAGACGATGTCACGCATGACCCCTTTCACGAGCCCGCTGCTCCTGGGTTTCGACGCCATGGAAAAGACCCTTGAGCGTATCGCCAAGGGCAACGATGGCTATCCCCCCTACAATATCGAACGGCTGCGGCCGAACGGTGATACGGGCGCGCCGGAGCTTCTGCGCATCACACTCGCCGTCGCGGGTTTTTCGGAAGAAGAACTCGACGTGACGACGGAGGAAAACCAGCTCGTCATCCGCGGCCGCCAGGTCGACAGCGGCGAGCGGGATTATCTTTACCGCGGCATCGCGGCCCGCCAGTTCCAGCGCACCTTCGTGCTTGCCGACGGCATGCGCGTTTCGGGCGCCGAGCTGAAGAACGGCCTGCTCTCGGTCGATCTCGTGCGGCCGGAGCCGATCCGAATGGTAAAGAAAATTAACATTTCCGTATCAGACTAGATCATGAGCCGTTCCCGCGGGAACACCCGCCGGATCGTCTCGAGCGTAACCTGATCGCCTGACGCACCGATGGGCCATTGTGGCCGTGGGCGTCCGGTGGCCGGCAAGTGCCGGTATTGCCATGGAGGCAAAGATGGGACTGAAGACTGTAACCCCCAGTGTTTCGAAGGCAGATCTTGCGCATCTCGGCGCAGGCGAAGTCGGCTATATTCGCAAGATGAAGGCGGACGAAGTGTCGCGCGTCTTCCCGGAAGCCCCGGAAATCGACCCGAGCCTCGACCTCTGGGCGCTGTTCGGCGCCGACGGCACGCCGATCCTCTTGACCGACAACCGTTCGAGCACCTTCTACAAGGCGGCCGAGGACGACCTGCGCACCGTCAGCCTGCACTGATACCGGATTGAAACCTTCCGTCAGGACCGACGGAAGGTGAGATAGGCCGATCCGCGGCCCTCGCGCTTGGCTTTCGCCTCGTAGCGCGTGCCCGGCCAGCCGGCAAACGGCGTCAGCCAGTCGACCGCGTTTTCGGCGGTCCACACGAAAGCGGGATGCGCCCCGCAATGCATCAGCGTCCAGTTGACATAGGTGTCGATGTCGGACGCAAAGCAGAAGAGCCCGCCGGGCTTCAGCACCCGGGCAAAGCGGTCCAGATTGACCCTGGACACGAAGCGCCGCTTCCAATGTTTCTTCTTCGGCCACGGGTCCGGATAGAGCAGGTCGATCTGGTCGACAGACGCCGCCGGCAGCCAATCCAGAAGCACCGTCGCATCGTCATCATAGAGCCGGATGTTCTTCGCGCCCGTGTCCTCGACGCGGCCGATCAGCTTCGCCATGGAATTGACGAAGGGCTCGACGCCGATGAAGCCGGTCTCCGGCTGTTCCTGCGCGCGATGGATGAGGTGCTCGCCGCCGCCGAAGCCGATTTCGAGGCGCATGCGGGTCGGCTTGAAATCGTAAAGCGTCGTGATGTCCGCCGGGGCCGGGGTCGAAAGATCGACCTTCAGCTCCGGCAGCAATGTTTCGAGATGCTGCGCCTGCCGCTCCCGCAACGGTTTGCCCTTGCGGCGACCGAAGAAGGCTTCGCTCGCGCGGCTGGGGCGCTCTGCATCGCTCATGGTCGCCTCAGTGCTTCAGCGCATCCTTGAGGGCCTTGACGAGGTCGAGGCGCTCCCAGGAGAAGGAACCGTCACGGCCGGCCTTGCGACCGAAATGGCCATAGGCGGAGGTGCGGGCGTAGATCGGCTTGTTGAGGTCGAGATGGCGGCGGATACCCGACGGCGAGAGGTCCATGACCTTGCGGATCGCATCCTCGACGGCGTCTTCGCTGACCTTGCCCGTGCCGTGCAGGTCGACATAGACCGAGAGCGGCTGGGCGACGCCGATGGCGTAGGAGAGCTGGATCGTGCAGCGGTCGGCAAGGCCGGCGGCAACGACGTTCTTGGCGAGGTAGCGCGCGGCATAGGCGGCCGAACGGTCGACCTTGGTCGTGTCCTTGCCGGAGAAGGCGCCACCGCCGTGGGGTGCCGCACCGCCATAGGTGTCGACGATGATCTTGCGGCCGGTGAGGCCGGCGTCGCCATCCGGGCCGCCGATGACGAACTTGCCCGTCGGGTTGATGTACCAGACGCAGTCGTCGGCGATCTTCAGGTCGTGCAGCGCTTCGCGGATATAGGGTTCGACGACTTCGCGGACCTTCTTCGAATCCCAGCTTTCATCCAGATGCTGGGTGGACAGAACGATCGAGGCAACGTCGGCCGGCTTGCCGTCGACGTAGCGCACGGTGACCTGGCTCTTGGCGTCCGGGCCGAGCTTGCCGGCATCGCCCTCGCCCTTCTTGCGGGCGGTGGCGAGCAGCTGGAGGATGCGGTGCGAATAATAGAGCGGCGCCGGCATGAGTTCCGACGTTTCGCGGCAGGCGTAGCCGAACATGATGCCCTGATCGCCGGCACCCTCGTCGCCCTGCTTGTCGGAGGCGTTGTCGACGCCCTGGGCGATGTCGGCGGACTGCGAGTGCAGCAGCACGTCGATCTTCGCCGTCTTCCAGTGGAAGCCGTCCTGCTCGTAGCCGATGTCGCGGATCGCCTTGCGGGCGGCCGACTTGAACTTCGAGGGGTTGATGACGTCGTTGCCGTCCTTGTCCTTCTTGAGCAGGCTCGGCGGCAGGCGCACTTCACCGGCGATCACCACGCGGTTGGTCGTCGCAAGCGTCTCGCAGGCAATGCGGACCGACCACGGATCGACCTTCGACTTCACGGCTTCGCGGTAGACCAGATCGACGATTTCGTCGGAGATACGGTCGCACACCTTGTCCGGATGCCCCTCGGCGACGGACTCGCTGGTGAACAGATAGCTGCTGCGCATGCGGGAATTCCCCTCAAAGAAAATGGACTTCGACGTTGTTATTCAGTTCGCAGGGGAAAAACAAGCACAGAAGGACATAAGAATATGTTTATGTCTTGAACTTTCAGGCGCTATTCCGCCTGGGATACGCCAAAAATATGATGCCCCCTACGCACAAAAAGCGGCCCCGAAGGACCGCTCTTTCATCCACCGCCAGGAGAAACCGATTATTCGATCTCGGCTTCAGCGGCGAGTGCCTTGACCAGATCGACAAGCTTGCGGCGCACCTTGGGATCGCCGATCTTGACGAAAGCCCGGTTGAGCTGCAGGCCCTCGGAGGACGACAGGAAGTCGACCACGTAGTTGGAACTCGATGCCTCGGCGAAGCCGACCTGCGTGTCCGCGTGGTCGCCCGGCGCGTCCTCGAAGAAGAACGCGACCGGCACATTGAGAATGCTGGAAATGTTCTGCAGGCGGCTGGCGCCGACACGGTTCGTGCCCTTCTCGTATTTCTGGATCTGCTGGAAGGTGATGCCGAGGCTTTCGCCCAGCTTCTCCTGGCTCATGCCGAGCATGGTCCTGCGAAGCCTGATCCGGCTGCCGACATGAATATCGATCGGATTCGGCTTCTTTTTGTTTTCCATCATCACTGTGTGTCCTAACGCGCGGAAATGGCCCCACCCTGCCGGCAGCCTTAACGAAGACTTAACGTCACGTTGTATGCGCAACCCCTGAAGGTCGCGACAATACAGGAAAACGGCCGGCGGCGTGCACTATGCTATTTTAGGGGTTTTGGGTCAATTCACCCTGTTTCTAAAACCAATGCGAGAAATGCTCGCCGTCGCAAAGAGCATCGCCACTACAACCAGAAACGACCAGTTCTGCCACTTTGCCCGCTCGCCGGCGGCAAACCTGCCCGGAAGGGTTGCATCCACAAAGCCCGGGACATCATGCGCCATGCCCGAAAGCACCTGTCCCTTGGCATCGACGATGGCCGAAATGCCGTTGTTGGCCGCGCGAATCAGTGGCAGCCCCCTTTCGACGGCACGAAGGCGGGCCTGGTGGAAGTGCTGGTAAGGGCCTGGTGAGTTGCCGAACCAGCCGTCATTGGTGACGTTGAGCAGGGCGGCGGCCGTGTCAGCCGAGCCGTTGATCTCGGACGGGAAGATCGCCTCATAGCAGATCAGCGGATAAAAGCCCTTGCCGAGCGCCGTCAAGAGCGGGTGCTCGCGGGCCGCCGAGAAGCCGCCCGGCATGGCGACGGCGCTCACGCCGAGGCCCTCGAAGAAATCGGCAAACGGCATGTATTCGCCGAAGGGCACCAGATGCACCTTGTCGGCCGCCCCGATGATCTGGCCCTTGCCGTCGATCGTGTAGATCGAATTGTAGTAGCGCGGCGCCTTGCCGGTGCCGGCACTTTCCGTGCGCACTGCGCCGGCGATCAGCACCTGGTCGTCCTCCAGCACCTCGGCAATGCGCACCAGCGCATCCGGATTGTCCGTCAGGATGAAGGGGATCGAGGTTTCCGGCCAGACGACGATGCCGGGCCGCTTGCCGCCCTCTTCGGGTGCGGCGGCACTCAGCGACAGGTGGCGCTCGAAGATCTGCGCGCGCGCGGAATCGTCGAGCTTCATCGCCTGGTCGATCACCGGCTGGACGAGGCGGATGACGGTCGTCTCGTTCTCCGGCGTGGGCACCACATTGAGCGCATAGTAGCCGTAGCCGACATGGGCCGCGAAGAGCAGCGTGGCGAGCGTCAGCCCGACGACGCGGCCGCGCCGCGTGCCGAGAAGTGCAGGTGCTGCGAAGACGAAGACCGCGAGGGCATTGATGCCGGCAATGCCCAGAAAGCCGGCGGACTGCATGAGGAGCGGAACGGGCATGGCGCCATAACCGACGGCGTTCCAGGGAAAGCCGGTGAAAAGCGTGCCGCGCAGCCACTCGCCGATGCCGAAAGCGAAGGCGAGTGCCGCGATGCGCCCGATGCCATCCGACCAGAACAGGCGGGCGAGTGCGGCGGCGAAACCGTAATAGAGCGCGAGAAAGGCCGGCAGACCGAAGACGGCCAGCGGCAGCGCCCAGGCGAAATCGTCCGCCTCGACGAGCAGCGCATTGCCGAGCCACCACAGGCCGCCGACGAAATAACCGAAGCCGAAGAACCAGCCGATGCGGAAAGCGGGCGTCAGGCGCCGGATAAAGCCTGCGCCGGGAGCCGCGGTTGCGCCATCGAGCAGCCAGACGAACAGCGTGAAAGACACGAAAAGGGCGGCGAAGAAGCCGAAGGGCGGCAGCGCCAGAACCCCGATCAAGCCCGCAAGAAATGCCGCAAGCGCCCGTCTCGTCCCAGACAGGAGCATGACCGTGCCCGCGAGCCGCTCCATGCCGTCCCCTTTTTTTCCCCGAATCAGCCGGCGCCAGTCTTCCAAAAAATCAACGCCTTGTCCCGTTTTACGACGGAGCAAGGCGTGGGTCATTTCAAAAGACAGGATCGGGGCTGCCTATTCGGCATTCGCCCCATCGTTTTGTTGTTCCGGCACCTTCGGCCGATCGGCGCCAAGGGCCAGCGCCTCGCCCTCCGGCTTGCGCTCGCGGCGGCGGACGGAGCCGGCGCGCTTGCGCGTGACGCGCACCCGCTTGACGCGGCGCGGATCGGCATCGAGGACGTGGAATTCGAAGCCCGGCACCGCCTGCACCACCTCGCCGCGCACCGGAATGCGGCCGAGCGAGGCGAAGATCAGGCCGCCCAGCGTATCGGCGTCTTCGAGTTGATCGCGGATATCGAAATCCGAACCGATTACTTCGGCTAGCTCTTCGAGCTCGACACGGGCATCGGCGATGAACACATCGTCGCTGACGCGCTGGATCATCGCCTCGTCGTCGTCGTGTTCGTCCTCGATATCGCCGACGACCATCTCGACGATGTCCTCCAGTGAGGCAAGGCCGTCCGTGCCGCCATATTCGTCGATGACGAGAGCCATCTGCGTGCGGTCGGCCTGCATGCGCGCCATCAGGTCGGCGGCGAGCATGGAGGGCGGCACGAAGAGGACCTGGCGGATGATGCCGGCTTCGGCGACCGTCTTCGACAGGTCGACGCGGCCGAGGTCGAATTCCGCTTTCGGCGTGCGCGGCGGCTTTTCGCCATTGGCGGGCGCAGCCTTTACGCCGGTGCGGCGCTTGTTGCGGGCCTGTTTGGTGACATAGGCGAGAAGGTCGCGGATATGGACCATGCCGCGCGGATCGTCGAGGCTCTCATTATAGACCGGCATGCGCGAGCGGCCGGAATCCTCGAAGATCACCATCAGCTCGGCGATCGTGATGTCCTGGTCGACGGCCTCGATATCGGCACGCGGCACCATGACGTCCTCGACCCGCACCTCACGGAAACGAAGAATGTTGTGCAACATCGCCCGCTCTTCGGGCGCGAAGGCAGGTTCGCCTCCTTCGTCCTCCGTCATCAGGGCTGCTGCAAGGTCCTTGCGCAGGCTGGAGGCGCCGGTCATGCGCCAAAGCCGGGCGGCGCGGGACCAGAAGGATGATCGGCCCCCGCTTTCCTGCTTCGGCGCGCTGCTACTACTGCCCGCCTCGTCGCTTGAGGCGTCAGCCTCGGTCTTTTCCGTCGCTACCGACTGGTTTCTGAAGTCGCTCATTGGTCCAAACTATTCATCGGGGCCATCCCCGTATGGGTCAGATAGGCCAAGCTCGGCAAGAATGCGAGTCTCGAGCCCTTCCATTTTTTCCGCCTCGTCGTCTTCCATGTGATCATAGCCGAAGAGATGCAGAAATCCATGCACCAAGAGATGCGTGAGATGATCGTCGAAAGATTTGCCGAGTTCGCCCGCTTCGCGGCTCAGCGTCTCCTGCGCAAAGATGATGTCGCCGAGCATCGGCCCCGGCATTTTGCCGGGCGTCAGCGGGAAGGCAGGGAAGGACAGCACGTTGGTCGGCTTGTCCTGGCTGCGCCATTCGGCATTGATGCCGCGGATTTCGGCGTCGCTGGTGAAGACCAGCGAGACTTCCGGCGCGCCTGTCTTCGGGAATGGCTGCTTTTCCTCGCGCACTAGAAAGCTCGCCGCAGTGCCGAGCACACGTTCACTGGTCGCGCGCAAAACCTCTTCAGAGGGCCATGTGCCCTCTTCTATGGAAATCTGGATGTCGAGTTCGCTCATCGGACTTTTGGACCGCCTCAGCGGTCCATCTGCTCGCTTTCGTCCTGCACGGCCGTCTGGGCTTCATAGGCCCGGACGATGCGGGCGACCATCGGGTGGCGCACGACGTCGGCATCCTTGAAGCGGATGACCGAGACGCCCTCGACGCCCTTGAGGATCTGCAGGGCTTCGACGAGGCCGGACTTGACGCCGCGCGGCAGGTCGACCTGGCTCGGATCGCCGGTGACGATCATACGGCCGTTTTCGCCGAGACGCGTCAGGAACATCTTCATCTGCATCGAGGTCGTGTTCTGCGCCTCATCGAGGATGACGGCTGCGTTGGCGAGCGTACGGCCGCGCATGAAGGCGAGCGGTGCGATTTCGATGACGCCGGCGGTGATCGCCCGCTCCACCTTGTCGCCGGGCATCATGTCGTAGAGCGCGTCGTAGAGCGGCCGCAGATACGGATCGACCTTCTCCTTCATGTCGCCCGGCAGGAAGCCGAGGCGCTCGCCGGCTTCGACGGCCGGACGGGAGAGGACGATGCGGTCGACGGCGCCACGCTCCAGAAGCTGGGCGGCATGCGCCACGGCGAGATAGGTCTTGCCCGTGCCGGCCGGCCCGACGCCGAAGACCAGCTCCGAACGCTCCAGCGCGCGGATATAGGCATCCTGCATGGGCGTGCGGGCGGCGATGGTCTTCTTGCGGGTCGAAATCTGCGCCATGGTAAGCTTGGCCTTGCGCTCCATCGTCGGCAGCGAAAGCTGGTCGTCGGCTGCGATCGCCATGCGGATGGCGCCCTCGACATCGGAAAGCTCGATCGAGCCGCCGCTCTGCAGGCGTCCATAGAGGTAATCCAGCGCGCGGCGGGCCTGGTTGGTCGCCACCACGTCGCCGGAGATCGAGACGGAATTGCCGCGGGCGCGGGCATCGATGCCGAGGCGCTGCTCGATGAGCTTGAGATGCTGGTCGAACTGGCCGAAGAGCTCGCTTGCGTATCGATTGTTCTCGAAAGTCAGCACGAAGTGATTGGCGTCGGTCTGGGTCTTCGACTGGCGCGGCGATGACGTCATCAGTTCGTGTCCGTTCAAGCGGTCGTGCTCCTTGCGGTTAAGCCCGTCACCTCGATCGCTTCGGCGAAGAGGCTGTTGGGGCCGGCATCCGTGATTCGTACCCTGATAATGTCACCGATTTCCGACGCTTTTGCATCAACATTCACAGGCTGCAGCCAGGGCGACCGGCCGACGAGCTGTCCGGGCATGCGTCCGGGCTTCTCCAGGAGCAGGTCGATCTCCTTGCCGATGCAGGCGCGGGCGAAGTCGCGCTGCTGGCGAAACAGCAAAGCCTGCAATCTTTCAAGGCGTTCCGACTTCACGTCCTCCGCGACATGACCGTCCATCTCCGCGCCCGGCGTGCCGGGGCGGATGGAATATTTGAACGAAAATGCCTGTGCATAACCGACCGTCTCGATGAGGCGCATCGTGTCTTCGAAGTCCTGGTCGGTCTCGCCGGGGAAGCCGACGATGAAATCGCCCGAGATCGCAAGCTCCGGCTGGATGGCACGGATCCGCTCGATGAGGGCGATATATTCGGCCGCCGTATGGCGCCGGTTCATGGCCTTGAGGATGCGGTCGGAGCCGGACTGCACCGGCAGATGCAGGTAGGGCATCAGCTTGGGCAGGTCGCGATGCGCCTCGACGAGCCGGTCGTCCATGTCGCGCGGGTGGCTCGTCGTATAACGTAGCCGGGCGAGGCCCTCGATCGCGGCGAGGCGATAGAGCAGGTCGCCAAGGCCCCATTCGGCGCCGTCCGGGCCGAGGCCGTGCCAGGCGTTGACGTTCTGGCCGAGCAGCGTGATCTCGCGCACGCCGCCATCCACCAGGCGTTCCGCCTCCGCGACGATCTGCGAGACGGGGCGGGAGACTTCGGAGCCGCGCGTATAGGGCACGACGCAGAAGGTGCAGAACTTGTCGCAACCTTCCTGCACGGTGAGGAAGGCGGTGACGCCGCGGGCGCGGGTCTTCGCCTTTTCCGGCGGGGGCAGGTGCTCGAACTTGTCCTCGATTGCATAATCCGTCTCGACGACGCGCTCGCCGGCCTTGGCACGGCGCAGCGCGTCCGGCAGGCGGTGATAGGTCTGCGGGCCGATAACGAGATCGACGGCCGGCGCGCGGCGCAGGATTTCCTTGCCCTCGGCCTGGGCGACGCAGCCGGTGACACCGATCACCATCTCGAGGCCGTCCTTCGCGCGCGCCTTCTTCATGTCGCGCAGGCGCCCGAGCTCGGAATAGACCTTTTCCGCCGCCTTCTCGCGGATGTGACAGGTGTTGAGGAGGACGAGGTCCGCCTCTTCCAGCACGTCCGTCGCCTGGTAGCCGTCCTTCGAGAGCGCATCCGTCATGCGCTCGCTGTCATAGACGTTCATCTGACAGCCGTAGGTCTTCACGAAGACCTTGCGGGTGTTGCTCATGACAGGCGGAGAAAGGGTTTGTTCGCTCATGGCCGCTTCCATAGGGCAAAAAGCCCGGAAAATGAAGCCCCGTTGGCTCAGCGGCCGCGCAGGCGCGCGCCCAGCATGGCGCGGATGCGCGCCTCGACTTCGCGGCTCACCTGCTTGCGGTTGCTCGCCCGCGTGTAATCGACGCGCTCGCCGAAATCGACGTCGACATCCACCGCCCCTTCCCGCGCCACGCCGAGCAGATGCGGCAGGAGTTCGATATCGCCCGGCCAGGCGGCAAGCGGCCGGTGGAAGCGGCCCATCGCCATGCCGTGCACACCGGTATAGGCGATGGAGACCGGCTGGATATGCACGACGCCATTGGGAGCGTGCGGCACGGCGGAGGCGGCTGCGCCGAACAGCGAGGTCTTGATTTCCAGCAGGCGGTTGCCATCCGAGGTCGTGCCTTCCGGAAAGAGCACGACGATCTCGCCATCCGTCATGCGCCGCGCGATCTCGTTCACCTGGTCGCCGGTCTTCTGGCGCTGCTCGCGCTCCACGAAGATCGTCGCCTGCAAGCGCGCGAGCAAACCGAAGACCGGCCAGTCGCGCACCTCGGCCTTCGCAATATAGACGACGTCGGCGACCGAACCGAGCACCATGATGTCCTTCCACGAGGCGTGGTTTGCGGCGATCAGCAGCGGACGGCTGGGCTCCATCGTGCCATGCACGCGCACCTTCAGGCCGAGCACGCGGCAGGCGACGCGGTGCCAGAGGCGCGGGATGCGGCGGCGGATCTTCAGATTGAAGCGCAGGCCGACCAGCTGGATCGGCAGCAGGACCAGCGTGACCACGACGAGGGTTATGAGCGCGATGGCGAGGCGGAGCCAGGTGATCAAAGGATCACCGGCGCACGATCGGAAGCGGGCGTCACTCGCCCTCCTTGAGCGGCACGCCGTAGAGTTCCAGGCGGTGGTCGACGAGTCGGAAACCGTGCTCGCGCGCGATGCGCTCCTGCAAGGCCTCGATTTCCGGCGAATGGAACTCGATGACCTGGCCGTTCTTGAGGTCGATCAGGTGGTCGTGGTGTTCGTCCGGAACCGTCTCGTAGCGCGAGCGACCATCGCGAAAATCATGCCGCTCGATGATGCCGGCATCCTCGAACAGCTTGACCGTGCGGTAGACGGTCGAGATGGAGATGCGCGCATCGACCGCGGACGACCGGCGATAGAGCTCTTCCACGTCCGGATGGTCGGCCGAGCCCTCCAGCACGCGCGCGATGACGCGGCGCTGCTCGGTCATGCGCATGCCGCGCTCGACACAAAGTTCTTCCAGCGATTTCTCGACTTCCGTCATCGGACCCGCCCTTATTCGTTCAGCCGTCGGTACGGGAACTAGCGAAGATCGCGCCGCAAGACAAGCGCCGTGGACCGGCGGCCATCGGCCGCGGCATAATAGGCCTTGCGCTCGCCGACCTTGGCGAAGCCGAGCTTGGCATAGAGCCCGCGGGCAGCGACATTGCCCTCGTCGACTTCCAGGAAAATATCCTCCGCGCCGCGCATCTTCGCCTCGCGCAACGCCGCCTGCATCAGCCGCCAGCCAAGGCCGGCGCGCTCGAAACGCTGGTCGACGCCGATGGTCAGGATTTCCGCCTCGCCGGCCGTGGCGCGCACCAGCACGAAGCCGCCGGCCACGCGGCCGAGCGCACCTTCCTTCAGCGCCAGGAAGCCGAAGACCGGCTCCTGCGACAGCAGGGAATGGAATTCGCCATCGTTCCACGGCTGGGAAAAACGGGCGCGGTGCAGCACCGCGGCAAGGCCGGCATCGGCCGTTTCCAGCGGAAAGATGTCGAAGGCGGGTTTGCGGGTGAAATAGTCGGTGAGCGCCATGGCTCACGCCCTCCGGATCGCGAAACCTGCCTGCGGCTTGGCATCGGGACCGCGCAGATAAAGTGGCTTCGGCAGGTTTTCTGCCGGGTCGAGACGGGCGCCGAGCCGGGCAACGGTGGCGATGGACACGTTGTCAGCCCCTTGCTCGACGCCATCGCGCAGCAGGGCGGCGGCAGAGCCGGCAATCGCGCCGTCATGGCCGGCCGCCAGGCGACGCGCCTCCTCCACGGAGGCAATCGACGGCGGTGAAACCGCAGCGCCATCGGCGGCAAAAGCCTGCCAATAGACCTCGTCGCGCTTGGCATCCATCGCGACCAGCAGGGGCGTTCCCGCTCCCCGGTCGGCGGCAAGCGCCGCGAGGGTCGAGACGCCGACTGCGGGCACGCCGAGCGCCAGCGCCAGGCCGCGCGCGGCGGCCACGCCGACGCGGATGCCGGTGAAGGAGCCGGGACCGACGGTGACCGCGATGCGGTCGATGTCCTGCAAGGTCATGCCGGCGGCATCGAGCGCCGCATCGACGAAGTCCATCAGCCGCTCGGCATGGCCACGGCCGATATCGGCGCCGGCTGCGCCGAGGATCCTGTTCTCATCGGAATGATAAAGCGCCGCGTAACATCCTGTGCCCGCCGTATCGATCGCCAGAACGATCATGCCGGGCATCCAGGGTTCGCGGGGCAGGCTTTACATGACGGCTTCAACTTCCTGCACTTCCGGTACGAAATGGCGGAGAAGGTTCTGCACGCCGTGCTTCAACGTCGCCGTCGAGGATGGGCAACCCGAGCAGGCACCCTTCATGTTGAGGTAGACGACACCGTCGCGGAACCCCTTGAAGGTAATATCGCCGCCATCCTGCGCCACGGCCGGGCGCACGCGGGTGTCGAGCAGTTCCTTGATCGTCGCGACGATCGTCTCGTCGCCAGCCTCGAAGAACTCGCCCTCTTCCGGATCATCGCTGGCGCCGAGCGCGCCGCTCGCTACGACCGGCTGGCCGGACATGAAATGTTCCATGATGTTGCCGAGGATCGCCGGCTTCATATGCTGCCAGTCGGCATCGTCCTTGGTGACGGTGATGAAATCATAGCCGAGGAAAACGCCCTTGACGCCCGGCACGCCGAACAGGCGGGCGGCGAGCGGTGAAGCGGCGCGCGCTTCCGTCTCGTCGCGGAACTCGGCTGTGCCGCTCTCCAGCACCACCTTGCCCGGCAGGAACTTCAGGGTCGACGGGTTCGGCGTCGCTTCGGTCTGGATGAACATCTTTCTCTCCGTGCGGCCCGGCACTTCGGTCGGCCAGAATACTTAGAATGGTTCAAAAGAAGATAGGCGTTTCCGCACCCTTCTTCAAGACCAAAGGATCAGCTCAGAGCGTCCAGTTCCTCGTCGGATAGCTGGTCCGGAATGACCGTCACCGGGATCGGGAAGGCCTGTCCGCGGCTTGCCAGCGACGAGACCAGTGGCCCCGGCCCTTCCTTGGCGGACCCTGCGGCAAGAACGAGGATCGCGATGTCGCGGTCTTCCTCGATCAACCCGTTGATGGCTTCGCTCGCGACGCCCTCGCGGATGACCATTTCCGGCTCGATGCCGATCGATTCCCGCAGCGCCTGCGCCGCCTTCGTGAGCACGGATTCTGCTTCCTCGCGGGCTTCCGCCCGCATGATCTCCTCGACGCCCAGCCATTGCTGGAAGTCGCCGTTGGCGATCACATAGAGCAGGACCACGCCGCCATTGGAGTTCTTCGCCCGGCTTCCCGCATAGTGGACGGCGCGCTGGCATTCCGGCGTGTCGTCGATAACCGCCAGAAACTTCCGGCGGTGGCCTTCAAGGCGGGAAAGTCGTCGAGAAACCATGCGGCCCCCTTCTCTCAAAGACGTTTCAGGGCGACCTTACTGCACAAAACCGATGATGTCGCGAACTTCCTTCATCGTCTTTTCAGCGCGCGCACGCGCCCGTTCGCCGCCATCGCGCAGGATGCCGTCGATGTGGGTCGTGTCGTCCATGAGGCGGCGCATCTCGTCGGTGATCGGCGAGAGAACGGTGACCGAGAGGTCGATGAGCGCCGGCTTGAAGACGGAGAACTGCTGGCCGCCATATTCGGCAAGCACGTCCGCCTTGTTCTTGTCGGAGAGCGCGGCATAGATGCCGACGAGGTTGTCCGCCTCCGGCCGGCCCTTCAGTCCTTCGACTTCGCTCGGCAAGGCGTCCGGATCGGTCTTCGCCTTGCGGATCTTCTTGGAGATCGTATCGGCATCGTCGGTGAGGTTGATGCGCGAGAGATCGGAGGCGTCCGACTTCGACATCTTCTTCGTGCCGTCGCGCAGGCTCATGACGCGGGGCGCCGGGCCGCCGATCAGGGGCTCGACCATCGGGAAATAGGCGTGCACCGGCTCCTCGCCAACGACGGTATCGACGCCGGTGCCGGCCTTGCGGATATGGTCGCCGAAATCGATGTTGAACTTCTGCGCGATGTCGCGGGTCAGTTCCAGATGCTGCTTCTGGTCGTCGCCGACAGGCACATGGGTGGCGCGGTAGACGAGGATGTCGGCGGCCATCAGGCTCGGATAGGCGAGCAGGCCGAGCGAGACCTGTTCGGCATTCTTGCCGCCGGTCTTGTCCTTGAACTGGGTCATGCGCTCCATCCAGCCGATGCGCGCCACGCAGTTGAAGATCCAGGCGAGCTCGGAATGCTGCGGCACGGCCGACTGGTTGAAGACGATGTGCTTGGTCGGGTCGATGCCGGAGGCAATGAAGGCGGCGGCGATCGAGCGGATCTGGCCGCGCATGTCCTCATGCACGAGCTGTGCCGTCAGCGCATGCAGGTCGACAACGCAGTAGATGCAGTCGTTGTCGGCCTGCAACGCCACGAACTTGCGGATCGCGCCGAGATAGTTGCCGAGGTGGAGATTGCCGGTCGGCTGGACGCCGGAGAAGACGAGAGGCTTGAATGCGCTCATGACGGTGTTCCTTCAGGCGGGTGGAGGGCCTGATCCTGTTGCTGATCTGGTGGCGCTTATGCACGGCACCGCGGCATGGATCAAGAGGGGGAAACCCGCGCGTCCGCGCTCATCAGAAAGTCCTTATAAAAGACATGTTCCGGTCGTTCTGTCCCTGCGGGGATTTGAGGGGAGGCCGGTCCCGACCGGCCGTTTTGTGACGAAGGGGCGCAAAACGGGGAGAGCACCGTGCAAAAGAACGGTTCCATTCTGCTTGCCTGCGTGGTCGCGCTGACATCGATATTTGCGACCGAAACCCTGGCCAGCCGCATCCACAAACATGTCCTGCGAAACGACAAGGGGAGCGTGGCGAAGATCTACACCGTCCAGACCACGCGCGTGCGGCACCGATGTTTTCCAGGCAAGCTGAGAGCCGTGCTGTCCCATATCGCCCGCCAAGTCGGACGCCGGCCGCTCGTCACGTCAGGCCATCGCTCGAACGGCCGCCGCGGCTCCTACCACCGCAAATGCCTCGCCGCCGATATCCGCATTCCCGGTGTCTCCGTGAAGCGGATCATCGCCGCCGCACGCTCGGCGCCGGCCATCGGCGGCATCGGTACCTATTGCAACGGCATCGTCCATGTCGACGTGGGACCGCGGCGCAGCTGGCACTATTGCGGCGGGCTGGCGCGCCTCACGAAGCGCGCAAGACTCGCTACGCGCTGATTATTCCGGCGAGCCTTCTTCCGGTGGTGCGGCTTTCGCCTTGCGCTTGAGATTGCGCCGAAGCATGCCGAGATCCGCGCCGCCGATCAGGAAAGCGACGGAGAAGTAGACGACCATCGCGAAGGCCACGAGCAGGCCGAGCGCCAGAACCTGCTCATAGAGCGGCGAGGTCGGGGCGAGACGGTCGGCGAGATAGAGCGAGGCGTAGTTAAGCGCGACCGCCATGACGACGGTGGCGATCAGGAGCCGCGCGATGCGCCAGGCGAGCGCCTTTTCCAGCGGCCAGTGGCCGCGGCGAACCAGCGTCACGAAGAGCAGCAGCGCCGTCACCCATCCGGAGACGGCCTCCGCGGTGGCGATGCCGCGCTCGTGGAACAGCGGGAAAAGCGTGACGGCAAGAATACAGTTGAGGACGACCGAAAGCAGCGTAATGCGCATCGGCGTCTTGGTGTCCTCGCGGGCGAAGAAGCCGGGGTTCAACGCCTTGATCATCACGAAGCCCGGCAGGCCGAGGCCGTAGATGGCGAGCGTGCCTGCCACGATCGCCGTCGTCTCCGTGCCGAAGGCGCCGCGCTCGTAGAGCACGCGCACGATCTCGTCGGAGATGACCCAGAGGGCACCGGCGGCGGGCAGCGTCAGGAACAGCACGAATTCCATCGAGCGGTTCTGCAGGTTGCCGGCTTCGCGCTCCTGCCCGCCCTTCAGCGCGCGCGCAAGCTCCGGCAGCAGCACCACGCCCACGGCGATGCCGACGACGCCGAGGGGAAGCTGGTAGACGCGGTCGGCATATTGCAGCACGGAGATCGCGCCATCCTTGGTGGAGGCGATCATCTGGCCAATGATCTGGTTGATCTGGGTGATACCGCCGGTCACCGCCGCGGGAAAGGCGAGCCACAGCAGGCGCTTGACGTTCGGCGTCATGCGCGGGCGGCGAAAGCCGATCCTGATGCCGGCGTGACGCACGCCGGCGTAGAGCACGGCCATCTGAAGGAGGCCCGCGCCCAGCACGCCCCAGGAGAGATACCACGCCGTATCGAGCGGCGAGGCGCCTTGCCAGAGCGCCAGCCCAAGCGCGCCGATCAGCATGACATTGAGGAAAACGGGCGCCACGGCGGCGGCGAAGTAATGGTGCAGCGAATTCAGCATGCCCGACAGCATCGCCGTCAGCGACATGCACATGAGATAGGGGAACATGACGACGGCGAGCTTGACCGTGATGTCGAATTTTTCCGTGTCGCCCACGAAGCCCGGCGCGATGATCCAGGCGACGATGAACGGCATCATCAGCTCCATCGCGATGGTCAGCAACAGGAGCACGGAGAACAGCACGCCGAAAACCTCTTCGGAAAACCGCTTGGCGCCCTCGATGCCGCCGGCCTCGATCTCCTTGGCGAAGAGCGGCACGAAGGCGGCATTGAAGGCGCCCTCGGCGAAGAGGCGGCGAAACAGGTTCGGAAAGCGGAAGGCGGCGTAGAAGGCGTCGGCCATCGGCCCGGTGCCGAGCGCCGCCGCCATCAGCGTTTCGCGGGCGAAGCCGAGCACGCGGCTGCCGAGCGTCGCGCCGCCCACGGTCGCGAATTTCCTGACGAGACTCATTGTTCTGCCCTGATCCTTTTCGGCGTGGCCGCGGCGGCGGGCGCGATCATGCCGGGCGGCATGCGGTCGCGCACCTCGTCCGCCTCGTCCGCCATCACGGCCTTCAGCCGCGCGGCGATATTGGCGTGCCGGTTGTCATTGGTGACCTTCTGGCCGACCAGGTCGGTAACATAGAAGGTATCGATGACCTTCTCGCCGAAGGTGGTGATATGCGCGGACGTGATGTCGAGCGACAGGTCGGACAGCACCGCCGTCACCTCGGAGAGCAGGCCCGGACGGTCGAGGCACTCGATCTCGATGACGGTGAACTTGTTCGACAGCGTGTTGGAGATGGTGACGGCCGGCGATACGGTGAAGGTGCGGTTGCGCTTGCGGCTCTTGGTTCGCGTGGCGATGACTTCCGGCAGGCGCTTGCGGCCGGACAGCACGTCCTCGATCATCCGGCCGATCGTGCCGGCGCGGCGCGTTTCGTCCGCATCGTTCAGGAATTCGCGGTTGACGAGGATGGTGTCGAGCGCGCGGCCATCGGAGGTGGTGAAGATCTGTGCGTCGACGATGTTGGCCCCTGCCGCCGCGCAGGCGCCGGCAATCACGGTCAAAAGCCGCGGATGGTCGGGCGACAGCACGGTGATCTCGGTGATGGCGTGGAAGGAGTGCGTGCGCACCATGGTCGCGAGCGGCTTGCCCGCCTTGTCCGCCTCGCGGATGAAGGCCGCATGGCGCACCTGATCCTCCAGCGATACCGTCAGGAGGTAGGGGTCATAGTGCAGCTTGGTGGAGGCCTTGCGATCCTTCTGGCTCCATTCGGCGGGCAGCGCGTTGAACAGGATATCGCGCGCGGCCTGGGCACGCTCCTTGCGCGACAGTTCGGAGAAACCGCCGGAAATCAGCAGTTCCGTTTCGTAGTAGAGCGTGCGCAGCAACTGGCCCTTCCAGCCGTTCCACACGCCGGGGCCGACCGCGCGGATATCGCAGACCGTCAGCACCAAGAGCATCTTCAGCCGCTCCATCGACTGCACCTTTTCGGCGAAGTCGACGATGGTCTTGCGATCGTTGAGGTCGCGGGTCTGGGCGACCATCGACATGGTGAGGTGTTCCTCGATCAGCCAGACGACCAGCTCCGTCTGCTTCGGCGAAAGCCCGAAGCGCGGGCAGAGTTTGCGCGCGACCTTGGCGCCCGCCTCGGAATGGTCCTCCGGCCGGCCCTTGGCGATGTCGTGCAGGAGCACGGCGACATAGAGCGGGATGCGATCCTCGATGCCCGGCATGATCTGATGGGTCAGCGGATGCGCTTCTTTCTCGCGACCCTGGTCGATATTCGCGAGCACGCCCACGGCGCGGATCAGGTGTTCGTCGACCGTGTAGTGATGATACATGTTGAACTGCATCATCGCGACGATCTTGCCGAAATCCGGGATGAAGCGGCCGAGCACGCCCGCCTCGTTCATGCGGCGAAGGATCAGCGCCGGGTCGCGCGGCGAGGTGAGGATCGACAGGAAGAGCCGGTTCGCCTCCTCGTTTTCACGCAGCGCCGCATTGATCAGCTTCAGCGAACGCGTCATCTGCTTCAAGGCGTCGGGATGGAATTCCAGCCCGTTGATATCGGCGATGTGGAAGAGCCGGATGAGGTTCACCGGATCGCGCTTGAACACCTCCGGATCGGCGATGGTGATGCGGCCGCGATCCTCCAGGAAATCCAGCGTGCCGGCGATCTTGCGCGTGCGGCGGGTGAAGCGGCTGATGACGGCCGAAATGCCGGGCGCCTCCTTGGCCTGCTGGTCCTCCAGCGTGGCGCAGAAGATGCGCGTGAGGTCGCCCACGTCCTTCGCGACGAGGAAATAGTGCTTCATGAAGCGCTCGACGGCGGAGAGGCCCGGATGCGGCTGATAGCCGAGGCATTCGGCGATCTCGCGCTGGATGTCGAAGGACAGCCGCTCCTCCGCCTTGCCCGTCAGGAAGTGCATGTGGCAGCGCACGGCCCAGAGGAAATCGTCCGCCTTCTGGAACAGCTTGTATTCCTGGCGCGACAGCACGCCGAGCTTCACCAGCTCGGCCGGGTCGCGGATGTGGTAGAAATATTTGGCGATCCAGAACAGCGTGTGCAGGTCGCGAAGCCCGCCCTTGCCTTCCTTGACGTTCGGCTCGACGAGGTAGCGCGTATCGCCGGCCTTGCGGTGGCGCTCATCGCGTTCGGCGAGTTTCGCGGCGATGAATTCCGGGCCGGTGCCGCGCATGATCTCGCGGTCGAAGCGCACGCCGAGTTCCTCGAACAGCGCGACCGAGCCGCAGATATAGCGGGCTTCGAGGATCGCGGTGCGGATCGTCATGTCGCCCTTGGAGAGCTGGATGCACTCCTCCAGATTGCGCGTCGCGTGGCCGACTTTGAAGCCGAGATCCCACAGGATATAGAGCATGAATTCGATGGCCGGCTCGCTCCAGGCGGCCGGTTTTGCCGGCAAAAGGAAGAGCAGGTCGATATCCGAGCCCGGCGCCAGCGTGCCGCGGCCATAACCGCCGACGGCCGTCACCGTGATGCGCGCTCCGGGCGGTGCCTGGCCGGCGCTGAAGACGTGGTTCAGCGCAAAATCGTGCAGCACGGCGATCAACTGGTCCTGCAGCCAGGAAATGCGCGCGGCGCATTGCAGGCCGCTGCCATCGGCAAAGAGCAATTCGCGCGCCCGTTCGCGGCCGGCGGCGTTGACCACCTTGAATTCGGCCAGAAGCTCGCGGCGCAGGCGGTCGCGGTAATCGGCATTGGTGCTGGCGATGAATTCGCATTTGGCGCGCAGCGCCGGCACGTCGAGTAGGCCGGAATCGGCCGGTGCCAAGAGCTTGTGTTCCATCGGATGCCGGCCTGCGTCCCGCTTGTCCTCGATCGCCCGTTCGGTTCGCATGCGCTATAAACCCTTTCAGCGCGAGAAGACAGCCATCCTACACGCTAGCGATTGCCAAGTTCTTTCTTCAGCGCGTAGAGCGCATCGAGCGCCTCGCGCGGTGTCATATCGTCCGGGTTGAGGTCCTTCACAAGCCCCTCGACCTTGGACGGGGCGGAGCTGCGCTGAACCTCCTCGCGACGCACCGCGACCTGGAAGAGCGGCAGATCATCTATCAGCTGGCTTGCCGGATTCTTGCGGTCCGCATCTTCCAGCTTGGCGAGCACGTCTTTTGCACGCGCCACCACCGAGGCCGGCAGGCCGGCAAGCCGCGCCACCTGGATGCCGTAGGAGCGATCCGCGGCACCGGGGCCGACTTCATGCAGGAAGATCACGTCGCCGTCCCACTCCTTGACGCGCATTGTGGCGTTGGAAAGGCGGCCAAGCTTCTCCGAAAGCACGGTCAATTCATGGAAATGCGTGGCGAAAAGCCCGCGGCAGCGGTTCGCCTCGTGCAGGTGTTCCACGGCGGCCCAGGCGATGGAGAGGCCGTCGAAGGTCGCGGTTCCGCGGCCGATTTCGTCGAGGATGACGAGCGAACGATCGGTCGCCTGGTTGAGGATCGCCGCCGTCTCGACCATCTCCACCATGAAGGTCGAGCGGCCGCGGGCGAGATCGTCCGATGCACCGACGCGGGAGAACAGGCGATCGACGATGCCGATATGCGCGCTTTCGGCGGGCACATAGGCGCCCATCTGCGCGAGAATGGCGATGAGGGCGTTCTGGCGCAGGAAGGTCGACTTACCGCCCATGTTCGGGCCGGTGAGCAGCCAGATCGCGCCATGGCCTTTGCCGTCCGCCGGCGAGAGATCGCAGGAATTGGCGACGAAGGCGGCGGCCTGCTGGCGGCGCAGCGCCTGCTCGACGACCGGATGGCGCCCGCCGACGATGGCAAACATGGTGGAGCGGTCGACGATCGGCCGGCAATAGGCCTGCTCTTCGGCAAGCGCCGCAAGCCCCACCGACACATCCACGACCGCGAGCGCCCGCGCCGCCGCCTTGATGGGCTCCGCCTCCGCCACGACCGCCTCGACAAGGCCGTCGAAGGCGGCAAGCTCGATGGCGAGCGCCCGGTCGGCGGCGTTGGCGATCTTGGTTTCCAGTTCGGAGAGCACGGTCGTCGTGAAGCGCATGGCGCCGGCCATGGTCTGGCGGTGGATGAAACGCGCCTTCGCCTCGTCGCCATCGGTGAGCGCGGAAGCATTGCCGGCGGAAACCTCGATGAAATAGCCGAGCACATTGTTGTGCTTGATCTTCAGCGACTTGACGCCCGTCTCCTCGGTATATTGCAGCTGGAGCCCGGCAATGACGCGCCGCGACTGGTCGCGCAGCGCCCGCATCTCGTCGAGTTCGGCATTCGCCCCCTCGCGGATGAAGCCGCCGTCGCGCTTCAGGAGCGGCAACTCGTCGGCAAGCATCACCGCGAGGCGGTGCGAAAGATCGAGCGGCAGGTCGGCCACGGCCGTGCGGGCGGTGGCCAGTTCACCGTCAAGCGCCTCGGCTGCCATCGTCCGCGCGATTTCGGCGGAGGTGGACAGGCCTTGCAGGATCGCACCGAGATCGCGCGGGCCGCCGCGGCCGAGCGCAATACGGGACAGTGCGCGCGGCATGTCGGGAAGCCGCTTCAGCGTGGAACGCAGGTCCTCGCAAAAGGACGGGCGGTCGGCAAGGGTCGCAATCGAATCGAGCCGGGCGTTGATCGTGTCCGGATCGGTCAGCGGCGACATCAGCCGTTCGGCAAGCAGGCGCGCGCCGCCGCTCGTCACCGTGCGGTCGATGGCCTTCAAAAGGGTGCCGCTGCGCTCGCCGGAGAGCGTGCGCACCAGTTCGAGATTGGCGCGCGTGGCAGGGTCGATGAAGAGGGTGGAGGCCGAGCTTTCCCGCTCCGGCCGGCCGAGCGGCGGGCGTTCTGCGATCTGCGTCTTTTCCACATAGGCGACGGCGGCGGACGCCGCGGCCAGCTCGGCGCGCGAAAAGGTGCCGAAACCATCCAGCGTCGAAACGCCGAAATAGCGGGCGATGCGGCCTTCCGCGGTCGCACTGTCGAATAGCACCGCCGGCTGCGGCACCGCCACGCGGCCGACGACATCCAATACAGGCCGGAATTCCGGATCGTGGAAGAGCGTGTCCGGCACGATCAGCTCACGCGGGTCGATGCGCAGGATATCGGCGAGGAGCTGGCTCTGCGCGGTCTCCGACAGACGGAAAATGCCGGTCGAAATGTCGATCCAGGCGAGCGCCATGGCGGGTTCCGCCCCGCCGCGAATGCGGGCGACGGCCATCAGGTAATTGGCGTCCGACGGCGAGAGCAGCTTTTCTTCCGTCAGCGTGCCGGGCGTCACCAGCCGCACGACATCGCGCCGCACGACGGATTTCGAGCCGCGCTTCTTCGCCTCCGCCGGGTCCTCGACCTGTTCGCAGACCGCGACGCGGAAGCCGAGCGAAATCAGCCGTTGCAGGTAGTCGTCGGCGGCGTGGACGGGCACCCCGCACATGGGAATGTCGAGCCCCATATGCTGGCCGCGCCTTGTGAGCGTGATGCCGAGCGCGCGGGATGCCTCCACGGCGTCCTGGAAGAACAGCTCGTAGAAATCGCCCATGCGATAGAACAGCATGCTGTCCGGGTTGGCCGCCTTGATTTCGATATACTGCTCCATCATCGGCGTGGCCGATGCGCGGCTTTGGTCGGTGGCAAGGTCGGCCGTCGACAGGATATCGTTCTGGCGCGCGATCTGATCGTTCACGGAGAGTCTGTTCTTCCTAAAAAAGAGGTGTCACCCTAGCCATGCAGCGATATAGAAAACAACAGCTGTGAGCAGCTATGGGTCTATCGCCCACAGGAGTGTAAGGGGGGAGCATGCCGGGTACCGACAAAACCGATCGCCAGAGGGCAAGTGTCACGGACCAGGAGGCACTGGATTTCCACTCGTCCGGACGTCCGGGCAAGCTGGAAATCACGCCGACCAAGCCGATGGCGACGCAACGCGACCTTTCGCTCGCCTATTCGCCCGGCGTCGCGGTGCCGGTAAAGGCCATCGCCGCCGATCCGTCGACCGCCTATGACTACACAACGCGCGGCAACATGGTCGCCGTCATCTCGAACGGCACCGCCATCCTCGGCCTCGGCAATCTGGGCGCACTGGCTTCGAAGCCGGTGATGGAAGGCAAGTCCGTCCTCTTCAAGCGCTTCGCCGACGTCGATTCGATCGACCTCGAAGTCGACACGGAAAATGTCGACGAATTCATCAATTGCGTGCGCTACCTCGGCCCCTCCTTCGGCGGCATCAACCTCGAGGACATCAAGGCGCCCGACTGTTTCATCATCGAGCAGCGCCTGCGCGAGCTGATGGACATCCCCGTCTTCCACGACGACCAGCACGGCACCGCCATCATCGCCGCCGCCGGCCTGATCAACGCGCTGGCGCTGACCGGCCGCGACTTCAAGACGACCAAGCTCGTCTGCAACGGTGCCGGCGCTGCCGCCATCGCCTGCATCGAGCTCATCAAGTCGATGGGCTTTTCGCCGGAAAACGTCATCCTCTGCGATACCAAGGGCGTCATCTACCAGGGCCGCGAAGAGGGCATGAACCAGTGGAAATCGGCCCACGCCGTCAAGACTGACCGCCGCACGCTGACGGAGGCGATGGACGGCGCCGACGTGGTGTTCGGCCTTTCGGCCAAGGGTGCGCTGTCGGAAGAGATGATCCGCTCGATGGCGCCGCGGCCGATCATCTTCGCCATGGCCAATCCCGACCCGGAAATCACCCCGGAAGAGGTCGCCCGCATCCGTGACGACGCGATCGTCGCGACCGGCCGTTCGGACTATCCGAACCAGGTCAACAACGTGCTCGGCTTCCCCTATATCTTCCGCGGTGCGCTCGACGTGCGGGCCTCGACGATCAACGACGCGATGAAGATCGCGGCGGCCGAAGCCCTCGCCCACCTTGCCAAGGAAGATGTGCCGGACGACGTGGCGGCCGCCTATCAGGGCGTGCGCCCGCGCTTTGGCGCGCAGTACATCATCCCCGTGCCGTTCGATCCGCGGCTGATCTCGGCGATCCCGGTCGCCGTCGCCAAGGCGGCGATGGAGACGGGCGTCGCGCGCAAGCAGATCCCGGATCTCGACGCCTATGCCCGCGATCTTCGCGCCCGCCGCGACCCGATCGCCTCGACGCTCCAGCAGATCTATGCCCGGGTGCGCCGCCAGCCGAAGCGCGTCGTCTTCGCCGAGGGCGAAGAAGAGCAGATGATGCGCGCCGCCGTTTCCTATGCCAACCAGCAGCTCGGCACCGCCATCCTGCTCGGCCGCGAGGAGACCATCCGCGAAACGGCGGAACGGGCCGGCATCGATATCGACCGGGCAGGCATCGAGGTGCTGAATGCCCGCATCTCGAAGCGCAACAATGTCTATATCGACTATCTCTATGCCCGGCTTCAGCGGAAGGGTTTCCTCTTCCGTGATGCCCAGCGCCTGATCCACAACGACCGCAACCACTTCGCGGCCTGCATGGTGGCGCTCGGCGATGCGGACGGCATGGTGACGGGTCTCACCCGCAACTATTCCACCGCGCTGGAAGACGTGCGCCGCTGCATCGACGCCAAGCCCGGTCACCGGGTCATCGGCGCGTCGCTCGCGCTCTGCCGCGGCCGCGCCGTGTTGGTCGCCGATACCGCCGTGCACGACATGCCCTCCTCGGAGGAGCTGGCGGATATCGCGGAAGAAGCCGCCGGCCTCGCGCGCCGCCTCGGCTACGAGCCGCGTGTCGCCATGCTCGCCTATTCGACCTTCGGCCATCCCTCGGGCGAACGCTCCGAGCGGGTGCGCGAAGCGGTCAAGATCCTCGATCGCCGCCGCGTCGATTTCGAATATGACGGCGAGATGGCCGCCGATGTGGCGCTCAACCCGCGCATCATGGAGCAATATCCGTTCTGCCGCCTTTCCGGCCCCGGCAACGTGCTCGTCATGCCGGCGTTCCACTCGGCGGCGATCTCCACCAAGATGCTGCAGGAACTCGGCGGCGCCATGGTCATCGGCCCGCTGCTCGTCGGCCTCGACAAGTCGGTGCAGATCGTCTCGATGGGCGCGAAGGATTCCGACATCGTCAACATGGCGGCCCTTGCCGCCTACAATTCCGGCGTCTGACTGGAACGTGAAAAAGCCGCCCGTCCCGGAGGTCGGGAACGGGCGGCAAAATCAGACTATACTGATCTTCATCGAAATAGGTTTGAGCTTCCCGGATTGCTTAGCTGGCGAAACGTCCGGCATCCGCACCGTAATAATTGAGGTAGCGGCCGGAAATCTTGCCGATCGGCAGCACGATCAGCACATCCGTCGTGTTGAAGCCGTGGTCGACGACGGCACCCTCACCGACCGTCGCGCCAAGGCGCAGATAGCCCTTGACCAGCGGCGGCATGGCAGAGAGCGCACGGCGCGCATCGATGCCTTCCGACGGCATCAGGTCCATGGTGCGGAACAGTTCCGGCCGGGCGAACACGCTCCACTCTTCCTTCGCCAGCACATTGTGATGCAGGAAGGAGAGCGCCAGCGCATGTTCCTCCGGCACCGTGCCGTGGAACGAGGCGCAGCCGAACATCACGTCGATGCGGTGCCTCAGCGAATAGGCCCAGTTGCCCTGCCAAAGCAGCTCCACCGTGCGCTTGGTGCGGTAGGCGGGCAGCACGCAGGAGCGGCCGAGCTCCATGAAGCGTTTTCCGGGGTGACGCGCGATCAGCGAATCGACGTCGAATTCCGACTGGGAATAGAAGCCGCCCGAAACGGCCGCCACATCCTGGCGCAGCAGGCGGTAGGTGCCGACGATCTGCTCTTCCGCGTCGCCCTCGATCGAGGTGTCAAGCACGAGAAGGTGGTCGCAGACCATGTCCCAGGCATCGATGTCGCGCTTGCGGCGCACCGCATCCGGCGAGAGCTTTGCGTTCATCTCTTCCGCGAAGACCCGGTAGCGCACGGCCTGCGCCGCGTCGATTTCGGTGACCGAGCGGGCGATGCGCGTCTCGAGATTGCCGATGCGGCCGAGCACGTCCGTTCCCGACCGTCCCGCGACTGTAACGGTCTTCTGCGGGATCTCTGCCGGAGTGATGGTCTGGGCGAGGTCGAGCGTCATGGCAGTGTATCCGTTGGCGAAACTTCTGGGTTTTAACCACGATTCTGCAACAGGATAATGACGCAAGGCCCGCTTGAACAGATACCCCGGCCGCGGCAAGGTGACGTCATATAGCAGCGCGATGCGCGAGCCGGGCGATTTCCGCAATCAGAACAACGGGATCGGCGGGTTTCGCCAGAACGGCGTCGGCGCCGACCGAAAGCAGCTCCTCGCGCAGGCCGGCGCGGCTGTCGGCCGTCAGTACGACGACCGGCAGACGGGCATTGCCGTAGTCGCGCTGGACGATTCGCGCGATCATTTCCCTGCCGTCACCGCCGGGCATGCCGAGGTCGGTGACGAGAAGATCGGCCGCGAAGGGTCCGGCATCCGTGGCGCCGGCAAGCGCGGAAACGAGGCTCGGATAGTCGTGCACATGGCGCACGGTGTGGCCCGCGCGCTCCAGCACGGAACGCACCAGCATGGCGTTCACCGGGTCGTCTTCGGCGAGCAGGATGCGCGCACCCGTCGCGGCGGCGGGTGTCGCCTCGGGCGCCGGCTGCGGCGGTTCCTTCAGGATCGGGCGGTTGTCGTTGATCGCGTCGCGCACCTCGATGCCCTTCATGCGGCCGCGCAGCACCTCGACCAGCGAACGCTCGCGCAGCGGCCGGATGAGCCAGGAATCATACCCTTCGCCATTGCCGATCGCCCTGCCGCTGCGCTCTTCCGGATTGACGAGATAGATGCGGCGCGCGCGGCTGTCACGGAAATAGCCGAGATCGGCGAGTTCGCGGCGGAAGATGCCGGCAAGGCGATTGTCGACGATGATGTCGGTGAGCTCGGCCCTGCGGCCGGCGAGCCCCTGCGCGAGATCGAGCGCCTCGTCGACGGAGGTGGCGAGATGGCAGGCGCCGCCCAGGGCATCGATGGTGCGCACCAGCGCCTTGGCGGCCGGGCCGGCCGGCGCCAGCAGGAAGACCAGGCTGCCCTTCAGCACACCCTTGCGCGAGCCGCCATTGCCCGCCGTCTTGCGCGGATCGGCCGGCATGCGGATGGTGAAGGTGCTACCCTTGCCCTGCGTGCTTTCGAGCGTCAGCCCGCCGCCGGCCTCGTTCAGGATGCGCGCCGAGATGGCAAGGCCGAGGCCGGTTCCGCCGCTGCGCTGCGCGGCGCTGCCCGTCTGTTCGAATTCCTGGAAGATGCGCGCTTGTTCTTCGGCATTCATGCCGGGGCCGCTATCGGTGACGCGGATGACGATGACGCCACGGTCCATCGTGGTTTCGAGCGAGACGCCGCCCGTATGGGTGAATTTCACGGCATTGCCGACGACATTATAGAGCACCTGGCGCAGGCGCGGCGCGTCGTAGAGCATCAGGCCAGGCACCTCCGGCGAGACGAAGGAGCCGATCTCGATGCCCTTTTCATGGGCGCGCGGCGAGAGCATTTCGACGACGCTTTCCAGCATCGGCCGCACCGGCTCCTCCGACGGGCGCAGCTGGAATCGGCCGGCCTCTATGGTCGAGAAATCGAGCAGGTCGTCGACGAGCTGCACCAGCGCATGGCCGGACTGGCGCATGCCGGAAAGATAGTTCTTCTGCTCGGCCGTCAGCCGCGTCTGGCCGATCAGGTGCGACATGCCGAGAATGCCGGAGAGCGGGGTACGGATCTCGTGGCTGACGGTGGCGAGCAGGCGGGACTTCGCGGCGCTCGCCTCCTCGGCACGCTGGCGGGCACGCTCGCGCTCGCCTTCGGCGCGACGTTCTTCCGTCACGTCGCGGGCGATGGAATGCACCACGAGCTCGCCGGAAGCGGGATCGCGCACGGTGACGTCGTGCCAGGAATAGATGCGCTTACCCGCCGGGCGTTCCACGTCGACATCGTAGCGATGCGCCATCGCCTGCGAGCGGAAGGTGAGGCCGATCGCCTCGCAGGTCCGGCCTTCGACATCGGCGACTCCGGTCAACTCGCCGAGCACGGCATTGGCGCGCAGGATGCGGCCGTCGAGCGAGCGCATGACGACGATGTCGCCGAGCACGTCATGGATGGCGGAGAGGATTTCGGAGGTTTCGCTGCGCTCCCAGCTGCGGTCGCGATCGGCCTCGATGCCGGGAGCCGGATGGCGCGTCCAGAGGAGGAAAGCGGCACCGGCAAGGCCCGCAAGGCCGAGGCCGACGGCGGCGATGTAGAAGCCGGCCGTCATGCCGGTTGCCAGCACCAGCGCGCCCAGAAGCAGGCCGACGCCCCCGATCACGCTGCGGATCGTCGCGTGGTTTTCCGGCTCGGCGCGCTGTGCGGGGGCCTCCTGGCGAAGAAGATCCTGCGCCGCGTCCTGCTCGGAACGGACGTCGGCGGACCGGCGCGGTGCATCGGCAAATTCGGCCTTGAGCCGATCTTGTAGCTTGACGGGTTCGCTCATGAGGAACCGCTTACCACATGGACCGTTCAAATCGGCTTCAGCAAGTCGTTCGAATTTTAACGTTTCGCGCGGCGCAGCAGCAGGAGCTCGTCGAGGATGACCAGGGCGGCGCCGATGGTGATGAAACTGTCGGCGAGGTTGAACACCGCGAAGGACCAGGTCTCCGTGTAGAACAGGACATAGTCGATCACGTAGCCGAACAGCGCCCGGTCTATGAGATTGCCGAAGGCGCCGGCGATGATGAAGGCGTAGCCGGCATGGGCGAAGCCGCGCGCCTTGGGCGTCTGGCGCCAGAGCCAGACGACGAAGCCGACGACGAAGAGCCGGAGCGTGACGATGAACCAGCCCTCCATGCCCGACAGCATGGAGAAGGCGACGCCGTAATTGTAGGTGCGGTAGAGCGCCAGCATCGGCACGACATGCACCGCCTCCTGGAAGGGCAGCCAGGCCTCGACGGCGAATTTCACCGCCTGGTCAAGCAGAAGCGCCAGCACGATGACGACGATCACCGGCACCGGCCGGGACATCAGCGGAATGCGTTCTTCGTTCATGCGCGCGCATCCAGCGTCAGCAGATGGCGGCGCGCCTCGAAGAGCATAATGCCGGTGGCGATCGCGAGATTGAGCGAATCGGCACGGCCGGCCTGCGGGATGCGGGCGAGCGCATCGGCCTCGCGGGCAAGCTCTTCCGGCAGGCCGGATTGCTCGTTGCCCATGAGGAGCACGACAGGCTTCTTCTTGTAATCGATGGTGCGGTAGTCGACAGCACCGGCGAGATGGGTCGCGACGACCTGAACGCCGGCCGTCTTCTTCCAGGCGAGGAAATCGGAGGGGCTCGCTTTCACCAGCGGCACGGCGAAGACCGAGCCCATGGTGGCGCGCACGGTTTCCATCGAGAAGGGATCGGTGCTCTCGCCGACGAGGATGACGCCGCTGGCGCCGGCCGCATCCGCGGTGCGGATGATCGTGCCGAGATTGCCGGGGTCGCGCACGCGGTCGAGCGCGACATAGGTTTCGCCGGTCTGGGGCTTCAGGTCGCGAAGGCTCGTCCAGCGCTGGGCAAAGATGCCGACGACCATCTGCGGATTGTCGCGCCGGGTGATCGAGGAGAGCACCTTTTCGCTGACTTCCAGCACCAACCCGCCGCGCGCCACGGTCTTCGTCGCGCATTGCACGACCTGCGGCTTGTCCTTGACGTTCTTGGCATAGACCAGCATCTTGATCTCGAAGCCGAGTTCCAGCGCGTCGATGACGAGCTTCAGGCCTTCCGCCATGAAGCTCTTCGTCTCGTCGCGGTCCTTCTTGTTGGCGAGCGCCTTGATGTCCTTGATGATCGGGTTTGCGAGGCTCGTGACCTCCTTCACCTGCCCGACGCGGCGCGTTCCGTGCTGTTCGTGGCTCATGCGCTGATCCATCGGCTGAAAAGGGAGGTGGAGAGCGCGCGGCCGGTATTCTTGCCGTCGATGCCGCTCTCACGGATAACGAGTTCGCCGGATTCCACCGTGCCGCCGGCGCCGCGCATCGTCTCGCGCATCAGCTCGTGGATGGAATAGAAACTCGCTCGGATCGAATAGGCGGTCAGGACGAGGCCGATCGCCTTGGGCGACAGAATTTCGCGGCAGACATCGAGCATTAGCGGCAGGTGGTCGAAGAGATGCCAGACCTCGCCATTCGGGCCGCGGCCGAATTTCGGCGGGTCCGTCAGGATGATGTCGTATTTGCTGCCGCGGCGCTCCTCGCGCTGGATGAACTTCATCGCGTCTTCGCAGATCCAACGGATCGGAAGCTTTTCCATGCGCCCGAGTGCCTGGTTTTCCCGCCCCCAGCCGATCGCCTTCTTGGACGCATCGACATGGGTTACTTCCGCGCCGGCCGCGGCGGCGACCAGCGAGGCGACACCGGTATAACCGAAGAGGTTCAGTACCTTGACCGGCCGACCGGCCGTCTCGACCTTGTCCCTCATCCAGCTCCAGTGGGCGAGCTGTTCCGGAAAGACGCCGACATGGCGGAAGGCGGTGAAGCGGCCGTGAAAATCGACGTCGAGCAGCTTCATCGGCCAGGTCTCGCCGAGCGCTGCCTTGGGAAACCTCCAGCGCCCCATGCCGTCCTCTTCCGTATCGCCGGTGAAGAGGGCGTCGGCCTTGTCCCAGGCGCTGTCGGGCAGGCTGCGCTGCCAGAGCGCCTGCGCTTCCGGCCGCACGATGCGGTAGGGGCCGTATTGTTCGAGCTTCTCGCCGGCACCGCTGTCGATCAGGCGGTACTGGTCGGAGCCTGCGGTCTCCAGGATGACGGGCAGGCGCTCGGCCGGCTTCTCGCCCTCGCGGCGCATCAGCGGGCGGGCGGGCGCTTCCGGTGCCGGTCGCGGCTCCTTCTTGGGGGCGGGGGCCTTCATGGCCGGAGCCCTTTGCGCCTGCGCCTTGGCGGGCGCGGCGGAGCCGATCTTCGGCCGGCGGTGTCTGTCCTTCACGATGGATCGTCCGTCGTCGGTTGAAAACTTGCCGGCAGCGCCGGAAAACGAGCGGTCCCCATACCATCCCTCCCCCACTTGGCAAAGCGCTTTCCGATCTGCGATAAGTTGAGGCTATTCCTGGGAGGATCGATCATGGACATGTCCGGCGAAGAACGCATTGCGGCCCCGCGCGACGCCGTCTGGGCGGCACTGAACGATCCGGAGATCCTGAAGGCCTGCATTCCGGGCTGTCAGTCGCTCACCATGAAATCGCCGACCGAGCTGGAAGCGACCGTCAAGATCAAGATAGGCCCGGTTTCGGCAACCTTCAGCGGCGAAGTGACGCTTTCCAACCTCAACCCGCCGATGGGCTATACGATCTCCGGCGAGGGCAAGGGCGGCATTGCGGGTTTTGCCAAGGGCGGCGCGGATGTGCGGCTCATCGAGGACGGCGACGGCACGATCCTCGCTTATGACGTCAAGGCGCAGATCGGCGGCAAGCTCGCCCAGCTCGGCTCGCGGCTCATCGATTCGACGTCGAAGAAGCTTGCGACGCAGTTCTTCGCCGATCTCGGCGAGAAGCTGAACGGCGCCGCAGCCTAAGAGTTATTTCCCGGAAACCGGCACCACGGCCTGTGCGGCGATCGCCTTGTGCTTTTCCGCCTCGCTGTGCCACTTCACGGCTTCGCTCGCCTCGATGCGGGCGCGCTTGCGGTATTTGCCCTGGGTGAACCAGGTGGCGAACGAGCCGATCACCAGGCCCAGGATCACCGCGAGGAAGAGGTAGACGAAGAACGGCGCGGTGACGGAGAGCACGCTGTCCTCGGGCCGGAACGGATTGAGCGCCAGCGTCACCGCTTGCCGGTTCGCCACCGACAGCACGATCAGCACGATGGCGATCGGGATGAGGACGAGGATGTTGACTACTCTCTTGATCATGGCATCACCTGCTTTGGCGCGCGGCGCCGATCAGGCGCCTGCGCTTTAGAGTGTTTCCGCAATTCCTGAGGCAAAATCGCGGCACTCTTTTGCTGGACTTGCTTTAATCGTCCTGGTCGGCCTGGCCGGGATTAAGACGCTCGCGCAGCTCCTTGCCGGTCTTGAAGAAGGGAACCCACTTCTCCTCGACGAAAACCGCGTCGCCCGTGCGCGGGTTGCGCCCCGAACGCGAGGGGCGGTTCTTGACGGAGAAGGCGCCGAAGCCGCGCAGCTCCACCCGGTTTCCGCCGGCCAGCGCATCGGTGATCTCATCGAGCACCGCGTTGACGATGTTCTCGACATCACGGTGGTAGAGGTGGGGATTGCGCGCGGCGACAATCTGAACCAATTCCGACTTGATCACTGTGTCCCCCTCAAAAATTCTTGTTTTTCAATCACGATCAACCTGCCAAACCGAAACAAGACCGTCAAGAAACAACTTTTCGCCGGTCAGCTTTTCGATCGTCGGTTGAAGATCGAGCGGCAGCCCGAAGACGGAACGTGCAAAATCACGCGCGCTGCTGCCGATCCACGAAATCCCCGAGCGCTTCACCGCCTCGTAGTCGACGAAGGGCAGATCGGCGGGCACCTTGCGCTCATCGAGATAGGCGCGAATCTCCTCCGGGCCGCCGAGCTTGTCGACGAGCTTGGCGGCCAGCGCCTGGCGGCCGGTGAAGATGCTGCCGTCGGCAAGGCGCAGCACTTGGTCGCGCGGCAGCTTGCGGCGTTCGACGACGAGATCGACGAACCAGTCGTAGCTGTCCATCACCATCGCGCGGATCATCGTCTTCGCCTCTTCGCTTGCCGGGTGGAACGGCGAGGGCTCGGCCTTCAGCGGCGCCGATTTGATCTCTTCGAGCGAGACGCCGATCTTGTCCATCAGCTCCTTCATCTGCGGATACTGGAAGAGCACGCCGATCGAGCCGGTGATCGAACTTTCGCCGGCTATGATCGTGTCGCCGGCGGTCGCGATCATATAGCCGGCGGAGGCTGCGAGCGTGCGCACGTCCGAGACGACCGGCTTCTTTTCCGCCACCTTGCGCAGCGCTTTGAAGATGACCTCGCCGCCGTATGTGGTGCCGCCCGGCGACGAGATCGTCACGACGAGCGCTTTCGCCCGGTCGTTGCGGGCGATGCGGTCGAGGCGCTCCAGCAGCTCGGCATCGTCCTGGATGATGCCGGAAATGCTGACCCGCGCGATATGGTCGCGTGCGCCGCTGCCCGGCCAGCGCCAAGCGGCAGCCGCAAGAATGACGGCAAGCGCGATCAGGACGGCGACGACCCGCCAGAAGGTGAGCTTGCGGCGCAGTTGCCGGCGGTCGGCGATGGCGGAGTGATCCATTCCCTGTCCTCGATGCTGGCGCCCCTAGACTTTCAGGTGGCTTGCCGAAGGCCCTATCGATATGGCATTCCAGAAGCAAATGGCAATTCGTCGCTGAACTTTCTTGGGCAGACATTGTTTGTTCAGGAATAATCGCCATATGGGGCCCGTTATCCGAGGGTCCCTCGTTTCGCAGCGAAGGCCATATCGGCAAGATATTTAGCAGGTACAATGCTGGACACCGTGGCAGAAGCACCGATGGGTGCACAGGGCACAGGCGTATCCGCCGCGGCTTATCGCCTCGCGACGCGGCATTCCGCGCGCGTGCGCTTCCTGAAAGTCGCGCTGCCGGTCGCCGCCATCATCGTTGCGGTTGTCTTCGTGATCGTCTCGATCGTGCGCACCTATCTGCCCACCGAATTGCAGGTCGAAAGTGCCTCCATCGAAGACGGCAAGATCGTGATGCGCAATCCGGCAATCTCCGGGCGCAACAATGACGGCATCAGCTATTCGATGAAGGCCGAGCGGGCGCTGCAGGACATGAAGCAGCCGGACGTGCTGACACTGGAAAACATCAAGGCCAAGGTGCCGGTCAACGAGAGCACGATTGCCGAGGTCGTGGCCGCCACCGGCGTCTACGATCGGGGCAAGAACCTGCTCGACATGATCGCCCCCTTCACCATCAGCCTCAACACCGGCCTCGAAGCCGCCTTCCGCTCCGCCCATCTCGATATCGACGGCGGCAACATGTCGACGCAGGAGCCGGTTTCCATCCGCTCGCGCGAAGCATCCATTGTTGCGCAGTCGCTGAGAATGACGGATAAAGGCCGGATCGTCGTCTTCGAGGGCAAGGTCGTCGTCGACGTCGATCCTGCCGCCATCCGCAACCGAGAAAAGTAAGAGCGCCATGTTCGCCACTCTCTCCGCCCCGCTCCGGGCCGCCAGCATCTTCGTTCTTGCCACAAGCCTCACGCTGATCTCGGTTCCCGCGGGCGCCCAGCAGACGTCGAGCCGCATGAAGGGCATGCAGCTATCGAACGACCAGCCGATCCAGATCCAGAGCGACAAGCTTGAGATCCGCGACCAGGAGAACAAGGCCGAATTTTCCGGCAATGTGAAGGTCGTGCAGGGCACGACGACGCTTCAGGCGGGCAAGATGATCGTCTACTACGCCGCCGGCGGACAGGGTTCCGTGGCGAGCGGCGATGCGGATATCGAGAAGATCGACGTTTCGGAAAAGGTCTATCTCAAGTCCGGCACGCAGGAAGCGACCGCCGATACCGGCACGTTCAATCTCGTCAACGAGACGCTTCTGCTGAAGGGCGAGAAGGTCGTGCTGTCGGAAGGCAAGAACGTCTTCGTCGGCTGCCAGCTGCTCGTCACCATGCGCACCGGCGAGGCCAAGCTCGATGCCTGCGGCGGCCGCGTCATGATCCAGCTCGACCCGAAGTCGCGCAAGACCACGAATTGAGATAGCGTTCCCAGGTGTCTTCCTCTTTGCTCAACCGCCTGACGCGCCGTCCCAAGAAGGCTGCGCAGGAGCCCCAGCGTACCGCCGATCTTTCGCGCTACGAAGGGACCCTCATTGCCCGCGGGTTGACCAAGACCTATCGCGACCGGCGCGTCGTCAACGGCGTGTCGCTCGTCGTGCGCCGCGGCGAGGCTGTCGGCCTGCTCGGCCCGAACGGTGCGGGCAAGACGACCTGTTTCTACATGATCACCGGCCTCGTACCGGTCGATGAAGGCTCGATCGAGATCAACGGCAACGACGTCACGACCATGCCGATGTATCGCCGCGCCCGGCTCGGCGTCGGCTACCTGCCGCAGGAAGCCTCGATCTTTCGCGGGCTAACGGTCGAGGAGAACATCCGCGCGGTGCTCGAAGTGCACGACAAGGACAAGGCGCAGCGCGAGAAGAAGCTCGACAGCCTGCTTGCCGAATTCTCGATCTCGCATCTGAGAAAAGCGCCGGCCATCTCGCTGTCCGGCGGTGAACGCCGCCGCCTGGAAATCGCCCGCGCGCTCGCCACCGACCCGACCTTCATGCTGCTCGACGAACCCTTTGCCGGCGTCGATCCCATCTCGGTCGCCGACATCCAGGCGCTGGTGCGCCATCTCACCTCGCGCGGCATCGGCGTTCTCATCACCGACCACAATGTGCGCGAGACGCTCGGCCTCATCGACCGGGCCTATATCATCCATGCCGGCGAAGTGCTCACGCATGGCCGGGCGAACGATATCGTCGCCAATCCGGATGTACGCCGCCTCTATCTCGGCGACAATTTCAGCCTCTGACGCATAAAGCGCGGCTGGCGCTTGACCAAACTCCTCAAAAAAGCAATTTTTGGGCCAGTTGGAATTTGCACCCGTCCTGGACGGGTTTCCCGGGGAGTAGAGCGTCCGCATGGCACTCGCAGCCAGCCTTTTCCTGCGCCAAAGCCAGTCGCTGGTGATGACACCGCAGCTGATGCAGTCGATCCAGCTGTTGCAGATGACGCATCTGGAGCTGAACCAGTTCATCGAGCAGGAGCTGGAGAAAAATCCGCTGCTCGAAGTGGTTTCCGGCGACGAGGGCGCACGCGACGACGAGCGCGGCGCCGATGCCTATTCCTTGCCCAACGAGGACCGAACGCGTGCCGAAGATGTGGGCGGCGAGGAGGGCTTTCAGCCCGACCTCTACGATTCGGCGACGGCGAGTGCCGGAAGCGCATCCGACACGAGCGACGCCGGCCTCGACAACATGTTTCCCGACGATGCCGGGCCGCGCGCGGCCGATGCGCCGGAACTGCTCGGCCAGTGGAAATCCATGCCCGGCAGCGAGGGCGGCGAAGGTTATGACCTCGACGACTTCGTGGCGGGCCGCGAGACGCTGCGCGACGTTCTTGGCGCGCAGATCCCCTTCCTGCTTGCCGATCCGATCGACCGGCTGGTCGCCCAGCATCTCGTCGACCAGCTCGACGAAGCCGGCTACCTGCAAGGCAGCACCGCCGAGACGGCGCTCAGGCTCGGCAAGCCAGTGGCCGAGGTCGACCGTGTGCTCTACAGGCTCCAGGAGCTCGATCCGCCCGGCGTCTTCGCCCGCTCGCTCAGCGAATGCCTCGCCATCCAGCTGCGCGCCCGCGACCGCTTCGATCCGGCCATGGCGACGCTCATCGACAATCTCGAACTTCTCGCCCGGCGCGATTTCGCGACGCTGAAGAAGCTGTGCGGCGTCAACGAGGAAGACCTGCTCGACATGCTAGCGGAGATCCGCAAGCTCGACCCGAAGCCCGGCACGCGCTACGAGACGAGCGCTTCGGAGGCCGTGGTGCCGGATATCGTCGTGCGCGCAGCACCTGACGGCACCTGGCATGTCGAACTCAATGCCGACACCCTGCCGCGCGTGCTCGTCAACCGGGAATACTACGCCGCCGTCTCCAGCCGCACGAGCCGCGACAGCGAGGACCAGGGTTTCCTCAACGAATGCCTGCAGACGGCCAACTGGCTGACGCGCAGCCTCGACCAGCGCGCCCGCACCATCATGAAGGTGGCGACCGAGATCGTGCGCCAGCAGGACGCCTTCCTGATGCACGGCGTCGACCACCTGCGGCCGTTGAACCTGAAGACGATCGCCGAGGCGATCAAGATGCACGAATCGACGGTGAGCCGCGTCACCTCGAACAAGTTCATGCTGACGCCGCGCGGCCTGTTCGAGCTCAAATATTTCTTCACCGTGTCGATCGGCTCGGCCGAGGGCGGCGATTCGCATTCGGCCGAGAGCGTGCGCCACCGCATCCGCACGATGATTGCCCAGGAGCAGCCGGATGCCGTGCTGTCGGACGACGACATCGTCGACGTGCTGCGCAAGGGCGGCGTCGATCTCGCCCGCCGCACGGTCGCGAAATATCGCGAGGCGATGAACATCCCCTCCTCCGTGCAGCGCCGGCGCGAAAAACGGGCGCATGCGAAAGCGGCCGCCTCCTGAAACAAAGCCGGGAGAACCGGCGTTTCAGGACATGAGAAGTTAAGAATGCCTGAATCCGCCAATTGACTTCGCAGCTGGAACGGGCTAATGCGCGGCCCAATTCTGAAGAGAAGAAGGCCGGAATTCCAGATATATCCCCACTTTTCTGCCGTATGCGAGGCAAATTGCATCGCCTGCGTGAAACGCTTGGAACGTGGGTAAGGTTGGAATAGACTGTTGCGCGCAAATCACGAACGAGAGGAAACCTCCATGAGTGTGCGTGTATCCGGTAAACATATGGAAATCGGCGAAACTTTCCGTCAACGCATTGAAGACCAGGTCGGAGAGGCCGTAACCAAATATTTCGACGGAGGATATTCGAGCCAGGTCACCGTAGAGAAAGCGGGATCGCGGTATAGCGCCGACTGCAAGATCCACCTTGATACGGGAATGGCCTTGCAGGCGAATGGCGAAGCAAACGATCCCCTGGTGGCCTTCCAATCGGCTTCCGAACGGATCGAGAAACGCCTGCGCCGCTACAAGCGCAAACTCAAGGCACACCACAACGGCAATGGTCACGATGCCTTTGCAGAAGTGGCCTACACGGTGATGGATTCGGTCCCCGACGAAGAGGATGAACTTCCCGAGGACTACGCGCCGACCATCGTCGCGGAAAGCACGAAGAAACTGAGGACGATGTCCGTCGCAAGCGCCGTCATGGCGCTCGACATGACCGACGAACCGGTTCTTCTCTTCCGCAGCGCCGGATCGGAGCAGCTCAATATCGTCTACCGACGCAACGACGGAAATATTGGCTGGATCGATGCAGCCAATATCAAAGGCTGAGTGACGGGAGCGTGGTGCCGGAAAACGGCACCACGTTTCTTCAACCCCTTCACCCGCCTCACGAGGACAAAAGCATGGCATTGGCAGGTTTGCTGCAGCAAAGTGCGATTATTCCGGCGATGAAGGCCAATTCCAAGAAGCAGCTGCTTCAGGAACTGGCGACAAAAGCGGCAAAGATCACCGGGATTCCGGAGCGCGAGATCTTCGACGTCATTCTTCAGCGCGAGCGACTGGGCTCCACCGGCGTGGGCAATGGCATCGCCATCCCGCACGGCAAGCTGAAGGAGCTTTCGCAGATCACCGGCCTCTTCGCGAGGCTCGAGACCCCTGTGGACTTCGAGGCGTTGGACGACCAGCCGGTCGACCTCGTCTTCCTGCTTCTGGCCCCGGAAGGTGCCGGTGCGGACCATCTGAAGGCGCTGTCGCGCATCGCCCGCGTGCTGCGCGACCCGGCGATGGTGGCGAAGCTGCGCGCCTCCGACAGCGAGAGCGCCATCTACGCGTGCCTGAGCGAGGAACAGGCGTCGAACGCCGCCTGAACGATCTTCATCAATTCGCATAAAAAAACCGGCGGTTTTGCGACCGCCGGTTTTTCTTTTTGCGAAAGGGAACGATCAGGCCTGGGCGGCACTGGTCTCGCCTGCGGGCGCCTTGGGGCCGCCCTTGGAGACGCCGACCATGGCGGGGCGCAGCACGCGCTCGCCGATGACGAAACCGGCCTGCACGACCTGCACGACCGTGTTGTTGGCAATCTCCGGGTTCGGCACCTCGAACATCGCCTGGTGGAAGTTCGGATCGAACTTCTCGCCGACCGGTTCGAGCTTGCGCACGCCGTGGCGTTCGAGGGCTGCGAGCATGGAGCGCTCGGTCATCTCGACGCCTTCCACCAACGCCTTGAAGCCGGCATCGCCGCTTTCCAGCGCATCGGCCGGAATGGCGTCCAGCGCGCGGCGCAGGTTGTCGGACACGGCCAGCATGTCACGCGCAAAACCGGCGACGGAATAGGATTTTGCATCCTTCACGTCGCGCTCGGTGCGGCGGCGCAGGTTGTCCATCTCGGCGGCGAGGCGGAGATACCGGTCCCTGAGGTCGGCATTTTCCGTGCGCAGCGCGTCCACCGGATCTGGCTCCGCCGGGGCATCGGCCTCGATGGTCAGCTCTTCCAGGGCGGACGCTTCTGCGGTGACGTTGTCTTCTACCGCTTCGTCAGGTCCGTGTTTCTTGTTCTCGTCGGTCATGACGTACTCCGAATTGTATTTTAAGGTTTGCGCCCGATATCGAGCTTTGAGCCCGAAAAATCAAGGGCCGATGGCCGGATTGCCGGGGTTCAGCGCGAAAGCCGCGACATGAGCTGGGCCGTATAGTCCACCATCGGCACGATACGGGAATAGTTGAGCCGCGTTGGTCCGATGACGCCGACGGCGCCGACGATCTTTTCCTCGCTGTCGCGATAGGGCGCGACGATGAGCGAGGAGCCGGACAGCGAGAAGAGCTTGTTTTCCGAGCCGATGAAGATGCGCACGCCCGGGCCGGTCTCGGCCAGGTTGAGAAGCTCGATCAGACCGTCCTTGCGCTCCAGGTCGTCGAAGAGCATGCGCAGGCGATCGATATCTTCTGCGCCTGCAAGCCCTTCGAGCAGGTTCGCCCGGCCGCGCACGATGAGCCGTGTCGGCTTGCCCTCGTCGAAACCGCCGGACCAGACCATCAGCCCGCGCTCGACGAGGTCCTGCGACAGCTTGTCGAGCTCGACGCTGATCTCGCCGCGCAGGCGCTCCAGTTGCGCGCGCGCCTCGACCAGCGTGTTGCCGGCGAGATGGGCGTTGAGGAAATTGGCGGCCTCGGTGAGCTGCGAGCCGGTGACGCCCGCCGGCAGCTCGATGATGCGGTTTTCCACCTGGTCGTGATCGCCGACGAGCACGACGAGCGCCTTGGTCGGCTCCAGCCGGATGAACTCGACATGCTTGAGCACGGCGTCGTTCTTGGTGGTGATGACGAGGCCCGCGCCGCGCGACATGCCGGACAGCGCCTGGCTCGCCTCATTCATCAGGGTCTCGACGGCCGAATGTTTCTGGCCGTGCGGGCGCACATGGCGCTCGATCGAGGCGCGATCCTCCGCCGAAATATTGCCCACCTGCATGAAGGCATCGACGAAAAAGCGCAGACCCAGCTGCGTTGGCAGGCGCCCGGCGCTGATATGCGGCGAGTAGATAAGGCCGAGTTCTTCCAGGTCGCTCATCACATTGCGCACGGAGGCGGGCGAGAGCGACATCGGCAGGATGCGCGACAGGTTGCGCGAGCCGAGCGGCTCGCCGCTTTCCAGATAGCTTTCGACGATGCGACGGAAGATCTCACCCGAACGCTCGTCGAGCGCCGCCTGACTTTCAGGACCCGGAGATCTATTCAAAACCATCTTCTCGCTGCAAACCCTGTTATCCGACTGGAATATAGTGATTTCGCGGGTAAGCGCAAAACGGATTTTCCCTGGCGTCGCGGCATCGGCATTCCCTCGCCTGACGAACTGGTCTAAAGCACTTCCCACATATCTCAATGAGGAGTTCGCAATGCGGCCGTCCGGCAGAAAAACCGATCAGATGCGCAAGGTTTCCTTCGAGCGCAACATCTCCAAACATGCCGAAGGCTCCTGTCTCGTCAAGTTCGGCGACACGCATGTGCTCGTCACCGCCAGCCTGGAAGACAAGACGCCGCCGTGGCTGCGCAACAGCGGCAAGGGCTGGGTGACGGCCGAATACGGCATGCTGCCGCGCGCCACCGGCGACCGCATGCGCCGCGAAGCCGCCGCCGGCAAGCAGGGCGGCCGCACGCAGGAAATCCAGCGCCTCATCGGCCGGTCGCTGCGCGCCATCGTCGATCTCGAAGCGCTCGGCGAACGCCAGATCACCGTCGACTGCGACGTCATCCAGGCAGACGGCGGCACCCGCACCGCCTCCATCACCGGCGCCTTCATCGCGCTGCACGACTGCCTGAAGTGGATGGAAGCGCGCAACATGATCAAGGTCGAGAAGGTCCTGAAGGACCATGTCGCCGCGATCTCCTGCGGCATCTTCGCCGCTCAGTCGGTGATCGACCTCGATTATCTCGAGGATTCCGCCGCTGAGACGGATGCCAACTTCGTCATGACCGGCTCCGGCGGCATCGTCGAGATCCAGGGCACCGCCGAGGGCAAGCCGTTCACGGAAGAGGAATTCTCCTCCCTGATGGTGCTCGCCCGCAACGGCATTGCCGAACTGGTCGAGATGCAGAAGCAGGCGATCGCCTGAGATAGGTTTGCCCATGGCCGCCGCGCTCGAAGGGATACTCGAAACCGCGCTTTACGCGGACGACCTCGACGCGGCGGAAGCCTTTTACGGCGGCCTGCTGGGGCTGGAAAAGATCACGCGGCAGGCGAACCGCCACGTCTTCTTCCGCTGCGGCCCCGGCGTTCTGCTGATCTTCAATCCGCAGGAGACCGTCGTGCCGCCACCAGCCCATGCCTTTCCCGTGCCGGTGCACGGGGCGACGGGGCCTGGCCATGTCTGCTTCCGCGTTCCCGGGCCGGAGCTTGATTTCTGGGTGGAAAAGCTCGTAGAAGCCGGCATCACCATCGAAGCGGACTTCTGTTGGCCGAACGGCGCCCGCTCCATCTATTTCCGCGACCCCGCCGGCAACAGCCTCGAATGTGCCGAGCCCGGCCTCTGGAACATCGCTTAGGACCCTTATGCGCAAGCTCGACACCAAGACGATCGTCGTCGCCAGCCACAATGCGGGAAAGATCCGCGAGATCGAGGACCTGATCGGCCCCTTCGGCTTCTCCGCCAAGTCGGCCGCCGAATTGAACTTCGAGGAGCCGGACGAGACCGGCACGACCTTCGAGGAAAACGCGACAATCAAGGCCCTCGCCTCGGCCAAGGCCTCCGGCCTGCCCGCCCTTTCGGATGATTCCGGCCTCGTGGTCGATGCGCTCGACGGCGCGCCAGGCGTCTACACGGCGAACTGGGCGGAGACGGCGAACGGCACGCGCGACTTCGCCATGGCCATGGAGAAGGTGGAGAAGGCGCTGGCCGAAAAGGGCGTGAGCGAAGCCAAGGACCGCACGGCGCGTTTCGTCTCCGTGCTCTGCCTTGCCTGGCCGGACGGCCATACGGAACTCTTCCGCGGCGAGGTCGAAGGCCAGGTCGTCTGGCCACCGCGCGGGACGCAGGGTTTCGGTTATGACCCGGTCTTCCAGCCCGAGGGTTACGAGACGACCTTCGGCGAGATGAGCGCTGAGCAAAAACATGGCTGGAAGCCGGGTGACGCGGCAGCGCTGTCGCACCGCGCCCGCGCCTTCAAGATCTTCGTCGAAACCTGCCTGACGGCCTGAGGCGGGATGACGGCGGTGCCCCTCGACATCAGGCAGAGCTTTGGGCCGGACCTCGCCGAGCCCGGCTTCGGCATCTATGTGCACTGGCCGTTCTGTGCCGCCAAATGCCCCTATTGCGACTTCAACAGCCATGTGCGCCACCAGCCGGTCGACCAGCCGCGCTTCGTGCAGGCTTTTCTCACGGAAATGGCGACGATGCGCCGCCTCACCGGCTCACGCACGGTCACCAGCATCTTCATGGGCGGCGGCACGCCCTCGCTGATGGCGCCCGAGACGGTCGACGCGATCCTCAACGGCATCGCCCGCCACTGGCATGTGCCTGACGGCATCGAGATCACCATGGAGGCCAACCCGTCGAGCGTCGAGGCCGAACGTTTTCGCGGCTATCGGGCTGCCGGCGTCAACCGCGTCTCGCTCGGCGTGCAGGCGCTGAACGACCGGGATCTGAAATTCCTCGGCCGGCTGCATGACGTCGCCGATGCGCTGAAGGCGATCCGGCTGGCGCGCGACATCTTCCCGCGCATGTCTTTCGACCTCATCTATGCCCGCCCGAACCAGACGGTGGAGGAATGGGACCGCGAGCTCAAGGAGGCGGTCTCCTACGCCGTCGACCATCTCTCGCTCTACCAGCTCACGATCGAGGAGGGCACGCCCTTCTACGGCCTGCACAAGGCCGGCAAGCTTATCGTGCCGGACGGCGAACAGTCCGCCGTGCTTTACGAGGCGACGCAGGAGATCACCGAGCGCGAGGGCATGCCGGCCTACGAGGTCTCCAACCATGCCCGCCCCGGCTCCGAAAGCCGCCATAACCTCACCTACTGGCGTTATGGCGACTATGTCGGCATTGGCCCCGGCGCGCATGGGCGCCTGACGACCAGCGGTTCGAAGATCGCGACCGCGACGGAACGCAAGCCGGAAGGCTGGCTGTCCCTGGTCGAGGCCGGGGGCCACGGCATGGTCGACCAGGAATTGCTGGAGCGCGAGGCACAGTCGGACGAGCTGCTGCTGATGGGCCTGCGCCTGAAGGAGGGTGTTGACCTCGCCCGCTGGCAGAGCCTTTCCGGCCGCGACCTGGACCCGGACCGCGAACAGTTCCTCATCGAACACGGTTTCATCGAGCGGCTCGGCAATTCGCGGCTGCGCTGTACGCCGGCCGGCATGCTGATCCTCGACGCCGTCGTTGCCGATCTCGCCTGCTGATCAGAGCAATTCCAGCAAAAGTGCGCAGCGGTTTTGCGTCCGGAATTGCGTAAAAACAATGAGCTAGAGCGTTTTCGCGATTCGAAGAGAAGCGGAAACGCTCTAGCTTCCGGCATCCGAGCCGAGCGGCCGGCGCTTTTCCATGAAGAACCGAAAGAGACGTCCGTCGATCGCCGCAAGGCCGACGGCGATCAGCGCCATGCCGGCAAAGTGTTTTGGCGCCAGCATCTCGCCCAGCACCAGCGCGCCGAGCAGGATGGCGCTGACCGGAATCAGGAAGGTGACGAGCATCAGGTTCGTGGCGCCCGCCGTCGCGAGGATGCGGAAGAAGATGACATAGGCGAGTGCTGTGGCGAGGAAGGCGAGGCCGAACAGCGCCATCCAGGCTTCCGCCGAGGGCATGGCGAGCGTCCATGGCCGGTCGACGATCAAGGCGACCGGCAGCATCAGAGCCGCCGAGGTGGTGACCTGCCCGGCGGCCGGCAGCAGCGGCGGCAGGCCCATCCGGCGGAAGCGGCGCCCGAAAATGCCGGCGATCGAATAGGAGACGGCGCCGCCGAGCACGGCGAGCTGTGCCAGCACGTTCGTGCCGAGATCGGACAGCACCGAGGGGCCGATCATCAGGGCCACGCCCGCAAAACCCACCAGCACGCCGATGAGCCGGCTACCGGTCATCTTCTCGTCCTGCGTCAGCAGATGGGCGGCGATCACCGCGAAGAGCGGGGTCGTGGCGTTGAGGATCGAGGCGAGGCCGCTCGCAATATGCGTCTGGCCCCAGACGATCAGCGAAAAAGGGATGATGTTGTTGAGCACGCCCATGCCGAGAAAGGCGAGCCAGACTTCACGGCTCTTCGGAATGGCATGGCCGGAGAGCCGCACGATCGTCCAGAGCGCTATTGCCGCAAGCGCCACGCGCAGCGCGACGATGGTGAGCGTCGGCAGTTCGCGCACGAGGATGCCGTTGAACAGGAACGAGCCGCCCCAGAGCAGCGACAGGGCGATGAGCAAGGCCCATTCGCGGGCGGACATTTGATGGCTAGCCATGGCGGCCTCCTACGGGATTTTTTCTAAACCGAACGATGGGACCGAGTGCAAGAACTCGGCAGTTGCGCTATCATTCCGGTTATTTCCCTTTGGTACAAACGATCATATTTCGACAATTCAGCGAGGAAAACTAAACCATGAGCGGCCGTCTTCCCTCCCTGTCCGGCCTGCGCGCCTTCGAGGCGGCAGCGCGCCACCTGAGCGTGACGCTTGCCGCCGGCGAGCTCAACGTGACGCCCGGCGCCGTGAGCCTGCAGATCCGCGACCTCGAACAAGCGCTCGGCGTGCAGCTCTTCGAGCGGCGGCCGCGGCGGCTTTCGCTGACGGAGGATGGTGAGGGTTATTTCAAGGCGATGCGCTCGGCCTTCCGGCTGATGCGCGAGGCGACTGACGAGCTTCTCGCCCGCGCGCGTCCGGCGACGCTCTCGATCAGCTGTACGCCGACCTTCGCCGCCCAATGGCTCGTGCCGCGGCTGCCGCATTTCGAAGAACGATTTCCCGGTCTCGACATCCGCATCAGCGCCTCGAACCGCCTGGTCGATTTCGTGCGCGACGGGGTCGATATCGCGATCCGGCACGGGTTCGGCCGTTACGAGGGCCTCGTCAGCGAACGGCTGCTCGACGACAACCTCGTGCCCGTCATCGCGCCTGCGCTGCGCGAAACCCTGCCGCTCGACGAGCCCGCCGATCTCGCCAACCATATATTGATCCACGACGTGCACCGGCAGGACTGGCGGCTCTGGCTGGAGGCGATGGGGGTCACCGGCATCGACGCGATGCGCGGCCCCGTCTTCACCGACAGCAATGGCGCGATCGAGGCGGCCAAGGCGGGCGACGGGGTGGCGCTGGTGCGGCTTTCGCTGGTGGCCCGGGAAATCCAGGAGCGGCGGCTGGTCGCGCCCTTCTCGCGCGGCGTGTCGACGGGGCTTGCCTATTACATCGTCTATCCGCCGGGCGCGCTCGACCGGCCGGCCGTCACGGCGCTGCGCCAATGGCTGACCGACGAGGCACGGGCCGTGCGCGGAAGCTGACGCGCGGCGTCAATCCGGAAAGGTTTCCATCTGTTGCAGGTAGGGCGTGAAGCCCGCCCGCGCATAGGTGGCCTGCGCCTTCGCATGGTCGTTCGTATCGGTGTGCAGCCAGATACGCCGCGTCACCTTCCGCCACGCCGCCTTGAGCGCCGTATCCAGCAGGAATGGGCCGAGCCGCCGGCCATAGGCCGCCGGAAAGAGGCCGAAATGCACGAGTTCGATGTCCTGCTCGTTGGCGGCGTCGAATTCGCAGAGGCCGACTGGTTGCCCCTCCTCGCGCAGCACGAAGATGATCGTCGATGGGGCGGACAGGAGTTGCGCCAAGGCATCCTGCGGCATGCGCAGGCGCTGGTCCCAGGTCAACGGATCGCCGATAGCGCGATAGAGCGACAGATAGTCCTCTAGCGAAAGGCGCTCTGCGCGGACTTCCAGATTAGCGCCTGGGGCCGGTAGCGCCGGCCGGTCCGCTGGCGGCGTGCAAAGTTCCATATAGGTGACGAGCAGGTCCATGCCGGCGGTCTCATCCGTTCTGCCAAAAGCAGAACGCCGTGCGCGACCCGGAGGACGGCACAGCGTTCAGAGATGTCGAAGGGGCGTGAAGAACGCCCTATTCGTTGATCAGGCGCTTCAGGAGCTCGATCTCGTGGCTGAGCTTGGTGTCACCCGAGATCAGTTCCTCGATCTTGCGCACGGCGTGCAGCACGGTCGTGTGGTCGCGACCGCCGAAGCGGCGGCCGATCTCCGGGAAGGAGCGCGGCGTCAGCGTCTTGGACAGATACATGGCGATCTGGCGCGGCTTGACGATGACGCGCGTGCGGCGGTTCGAGACCAGTTCCTGGCGCGAGACATTGTAGTGTTTCGCCACCACGCGCTGGATGTCCTCGATGCGCACGCGGCGCGGTTCGCCGGCGGCGACAAGATGGCCGAGCAGTTCGTCGACGCGCTCGATCGTCAGGTTCGGCTCGAAGGAGCGACGGAAGAGCAGCTGGTTGAAGGCGCCTTCCAGCTCGCGGCCGCTGGCCGTGATGTTGCGCGCGACGTGGCTGAGGATCTCGACCGGAATATCGAGCGACTGGTCTTCCTGCTGGGCGGCCGCAAGGCGGCGCTTGAGGATTTCCAGGCGCATTTCGTAATCCGGCGCTTCCATTTCGATGGCGACGCCGCCCTGAAGACGCGAGCGAACCCGCGGATCGAGCGATTCCAACTCCCAGGGCGCGCGGTCGGCAGCCACCACGACCTGCTTGGCGGAATCGAGCAGCATGTTGAGCAGGTGGCAGAACTCGTTCTGGATCGAATTGCCCTGCAGGAACTGCATGTCGTCGATGATCAGGAGATCGATGTTGCGCAGCGTTTCCTTCAGCGACAGCGCGTCGTTGTCGCGGATGGCAGTCGCGAAGCGCCACATGAAATATTCGGCCGTCAGGTAGACGACGCGCGGATTGCGGGCGCTGGACAGCGCGCCGAGCGCGATCGCCTGGAGAAGGTGCGTCTTGCCGAGGCCGACGCTCGAATGCACGAAGAGCGGGTTGAAGCGCACGGCACCGGCGCCGGCTTCCGCGATCGTGCGGGCTGCGGCAAGGGCGACGCGGTTCGAGGTGCCCTCGACGAAGGCATCGAACGTATAACGCTGGTCGAGCGGCGAGCCGAAGAGCGGACCGGAATGCTGGCGCGGCTGGGCCGCGGCGGCAACGGAAGCGGCCGCACTGGCGACAGGCTGCGGGCCACCGGCCGGACGGCGCGACGACTGTACCTGCGGCGCGGGCTCGACGGCAATGGCCTCATCGACGGAACCCGGGCGAACGCCACGGGTCGCGGTGCGCACCAGGATCTCCACCTTGAGGATTTCGGCATCCTCCTGCTGGAACAGGCTGGTGATGAGATCGAGATAACGATTGTTGATCCACGACTTCAGGAACGTCGTCGGCACCGAAAGGCGCACCACGCTCTTGGAAACGGAATGGATCTTCAACCGGCCGAACCAGCTCGCGAAGACGTCCGGACCAACCTGCGCTTTGAGGCGCGCACTGACCCGTTCGAAAATCGCGTCCTGCTTCATATCGGATGGAACCCCCGCCGCCTGCACCCCTTCTGGTGGGAGCGCCTTTAGTGCATTTTCCCCGTTTGCGAATGCACCAGCTGTTCTGGTGGCCGTATTCACCTGCATCTTGCCGCCTTTCATGCTCAATTCGCCACGTCGGCATTCCTGCCGGCGCCTTTCATGTTTGCCATCTCCCGGCCGTGCCGAGCCAATCGCCCGGTCCGGGATCTGGTGCCCCGATTGAACCGGCCCCCTGCTCCGGCACAATCCTGTTTCCCAAACACAATTCAGGTCGGCACGATCCGGTGTCATACCCGATCCCGCGTTCCCGTCTGTGGCCTCGCCGTGCGCCCCCTCGTAGAGCGTCCAGCGGGCATGCCCTCCTCATCGGCAGCCGTCCTCACAGCTGCAACCGGCACAATCAATAGTCGCAAATACTCACTGCCAGAGTGCCAGGGGCACCTGGGGCAAGCGTTGCCGGTTTGATGATTTTACGAAGCGGAGCCGCTCCGTCACAGGGAACAAACAACCACCGCTGCCTTGTGAGACAGTCTTGTCGGCGATCATTTTCAGGCTTGTTTCCGTGCCCCCTGTGGAAAGCATTTAGGCAGGATCAGGTAGCAAGATCAATCACGAATTTTACGCAAAATTAAGGGGCGGGCGTTGACTCGCAGAGGGCTTCCTGACTCGGAATCAGCTTTCCCGTGGAGAATCTGTTAGGAATCAATGGCTTTGTTTTCGGGTTGTTTTCGGAAGGGCTGGAAAACGAAAAAAATAAAAATTCGCTTGACTCAAATTGCTGTCAAACTCCCGCAACGAAAGGGGGAGTAAGACCACCCAACCTCCCGCAAGTAACTGAATTTAAAGGAATTTTTTCGTCACTGTTTTGACAAGATCGAGCCTTGCACATTAACCATAGCAGGGTCGAAAAACCAAAGAAAAAGCCCGGTGCAAGCACCGGGCTTTTTCTAATATTGCATAGCTCGACGGGTCGATCAGGCCGACATCGTCTTTACGCGGCTCGCCAGACGCGAAACCTTGCGGGATGCTGTGTTGGAATGGAGCACCCCGCGGGTCGCGGCGCGCATCAGTTCCGGCTGGGCTGCCTTGAGGGCGGCGGCGGCCTGAACCTGGTCACCGGAGGCGATTGCCTCCTCGACCTTGCGGATGAAGTTGCGGACGCGCGAGCGGCGCGACTTGTTGACTGCGGTGCGCGCGGCGATCTTGCGGGTCGCCTTCTTTGCCGAGGTTGTATTGGCCATCTATGCCTCTCTTCAGAAATCTGACACAAACTCCGCCCTCGCCGTGCCGGGTCACTGCGACCTGTCATCAAAGCAATTCGGGAGCAATATCGGAAAACCTCAGAATTCGGCTTTCCAAACTGTGGGCGGCGTATAGCTGGAAACCGCGAAGACGTCAACGCGGATTCTGCAAGAAACGCCGGATCGCCCGATCAGCGGTGCTTGAACGCCGGCTTGCGCTTCTCCATGAAGGCCGCCATGCCCTCCTTCTGGTCCTCCGTTGCGAAGAGCGCGTGGAACAGCCGGCGCTCCGCGCGCATGCCTTCCGACAGCACCGTCTCATAGGCGCGGCTGACGGCCTCCTTGGCGATCATGACCGAGGGCAGCGAGAAGCTGGCGATCTTTTCCGCAGCGGCGAGCGCCTCCTCCAGAAGCTTCTCCGGCGCCACCACGCGGGCGACCAGGCCGGAGCGTTCGGCTTCCGCGGCATCCATCAGCCGGCCCGTCAGGCAGAGGTCCATCGCCTTCGCCTTGCCGATCGCGCGCGTCAGCCGCTGCGTGCCACCCATGCCGGGAATGACGGCAAGCGTGATTTCCGGCTGGCCGAACTTTGCCGTCTCCGAGGCGATGATGAAGTCGCACATCATGGCGAGCTCGCAGCCGCCGCCGAGCGCGAAGCCGCTGACGGCAGCGATCATCGGCTTGCGGCAACCGGCCACATCGTCCCAGCCGGCGGCGAGATCGGCCAGCACGGCCTCCGCAAAGCCGTAGGGCTGCATTTCCTTGATGTCCGCGCCGGCGGCGAAGGCCTTTTCCGAGCCGGTGATGACGATCGCGCCGATGCCTTCATCCGCCTCGAAGCCGGCGAGCACGCCCTTCAGCTCGCCGAGCAACTGGCTGTTCAGCGCGTTCAGCGCCTGCGGCCGGTTGAGCGTGATGAGGCCGACGCGCCCGCGCGTCTCCACCAGCAGGGTTTCGTAAGCCATGTCTCTCTCCTCTTATTGTATTATGATTTATTTCTGTCGCGCAACGCCGGACGGAAAACCGCTGCACACTTTTCCTGGCGTTGCTTTATTTCTGGCAGGCCGCGCAGTGGAAGGTCGACCGGCCGCTCTGCACGATGCGGCCGATAGTGCCTGTGCAGCCGGGGGTGCGGCAAGGCTCCTTCTCGCGGTCGTAAACGGAGAAGGAATGCTGGAAGTAACCGAGCGAGCCATCGGCACGGATATGGTCGCGCAGGGTGGAACCGCCGGCCGCGATCGCATCGGCGATCACCTCGCGGATCGCCTGCGTCAGCACGACGAGTTCCTTCTTCGGCTTGCCCGCCGCCGTCACCAGCGAACCGGCGAGCCGCTCCGGCGAAAGATGCGCGCGCCACAGCGCCTCGCAGACATAGATATTGCCGAGGCCGGCAATGTTCTTCTGGTCGAGCAGCGCCGCCTTCAGCGGCGTCTGGCGGCCGCGGAATTTTGCCGCGATATAATCGGCGTCCAGCGTGTTGCCGGTCGGCTCGGCGCCGAGATCGCGGAAGAAGGCATGGGCGGAAAGGTTTTCCCGGCGGGCGAGGTCCATGAAGCCGAAACGGCGCGGGTCGTTGTAGACGACGCGTCGCTCGCCCTCCGGCGTTTCCAGATGGAAGACGACGTGGTCGTGGCGCACATCCTTGCTGCGCGGCATGTGGAAATCGCCGGGCGCGTCCGTCTCCAGCGCCGGCCCCTCCACCCGGAACGAGCCGGACATGCCGAGATGGGCGATCACCACGTCGCCGCCGTCAAGGTCGATCAGCAGATATTTGGCACGCCGGCCGAGCGAGACGACGCGGCGATCCTTCAGCGCCTCGGAAAAGGCCGGCGGGAAGGGAAAGCGCAGATCCGGACGGCGCAGTTCCGCCTGGCGGATCAGTGCCCCTTCCATGACGGGCGCTAGACCGCGCCTCACCGTTTCCACTTCCGGCAATTCCGGCATATCTGTCTCCTTCGACTTAACCTTGAGCGCATTTGCCGCGGCCCGGCATTTCCCTCTCGGCAATCTATGTCCTATATACCCGGCAAAGCGGCGGACGCGGTGTTCAGATAGCGCGGCCCTTGCCAATTCGCTATGGTCTTTGCGGCAATTCGGCTGCGACAGACCGCCCATGGAGACGACGATGACGGAACAGCGCACATCCGCGGACGGCGGCATGGAAACCTCCTACGGCTTCCGCCAGGTGGCCGAAGGTGAAAAGCAGGCGCTGGTCAACGACGTCTTCCACAAGGTCGCCAAGCGCTACGACATCATGAACGACGTCATGTCCGCCGGCCTGCACCGGGCCTGGAAGGACGCGATGATCGCGAGCCTGAACCCGCGCAAGAATTCCTCTTACAAAGTGCTCGACGTTGCCGGCGGCACGGGCGACATCGCGTTCCGCATCGTGGAAGCCTCCGACCGCCTCGCGCACGCGACCGTGCTCGACATCAACGGCTCAATGCTGGGCGTCGGCGCCGACCGCGCGGCGAAGAAGGGACTTTCCGCCAATCTCGATTTCGTGGAAGCCAATGCCGAGGAACTGCCCTTCGAAAGCGGCAGCTTCGACGCCTATACGATCGCCTTCGGCATCCGCAACGTGCCGCGCATCGACGTGGCGCTGTCGGAAGCCTACCGCGTGCTGAAGCGTGGCGGGCGGCTGCTCGTGCTGGAATTCTCGGAGGTGGAGATGCCGCTGCTCGACAAATTCTACGAGACCTGGTCGTTCAAGGCGATCCCGCAATTCGGCAAGATGATCACCGGCGAGGCGGAGCCCTATCAGTATCTCGTGGAATCGATCCGCAAGTTCCCGAACCAGCAGGACTTTGCGACGATGATCCGCACGGCGGGCTTCTCCCGCGTCAGTTTCACCAATTATACCGGCGGTATCGCCGCGCTGCATTCGGGCTGGAAGCTCTGAGCATGAACCCGGTCTCTTCCAAGAATAGCCTTCCCGCATGAGCGTTTTCGGCGCCTATCTTCGCCTCGCCCGCGTGGGCTGGGTCCTCGTGCGCGAGGGTGTCGTCTCGGCGCTGCCGACGGAGGACATGCCGCCGCTTGCGCGCACGGCGCACGCCTTTGCTGGCCTGCTCGCCCGCCGCAAGGCGACGAAGGAAGAGCGCGGCGATCGCCTTGCCCGCGCCATCGAGCGCCTCGGCCCCTCCTATGTGAAGATGGGCCAGTTCCTGGCGACCCGTCCGGACGTCGTCGGCGCCGAGATCGCCGTTGACCTTTCGGCGCTGCAGGACCGCATGGCGACCTTTCCGCGCGTTGCCGCCGTGGCCACGGTCGAAGGCTCGCTCGGCCGCAAGCTCGACGACCTCTATGTCAGTTTCGACGACCCGATCGCCGCCGCCTCCATCGCGCAGGTCCATCCCGCGACGGTGCGCGATGCGAACGGCGAGCGCCGTGTCGCCGTAAAGGTCATCCGCCCCGGCGTGCGCCAGCGTTTTGCGCATGATCTCGAAGCGATGTACGCGGCCGCGCACCTTCAGGAAACGATCCTGCCCAACACGCGCCGGCTGAAGCCCATCGAGGTGACGCGCACGCTGGAGCAGACGACAAAGATCGAGATGGACCTTCGGCTGGAGGCGGCAGCACTCTCCGAACTCGGCGAGAACACCGGCGACGATCCCGGCTTCCGCGTGCCGACCGTCGACTGGGAGCGCACCGGCCGCGACGTCGTCACCATGGAGTGGATCGACGGCATCAAGATGTCGGATGTGGATGGCCTGCGCGCCGCCGGCCACGACCTGAACAAGCTCGCCGATACGCTGATCCAGTCGTTCCTGCGTCACACGCTGCGCGACGGCTTCTTCCACGCCGACATGCACCAGGGCAATCTCTTCGTCGACCCGCAAGGCGTCATCGTCGCGGTCGACATGGGCATCGTCGGACGGCTCGGCAAGAAGGAACGCCGCTTCCTCGCCGAGATCCTCTACGGCTTCATCACCCGCGACTACCAGCGCGTCGCCAACGTGCATTTCGAAGCGGGCTACGTGCCCTCGCACCATGACACGGCGAGCTTCGCCCAGGCGATCCGCGCCATCGGCGAGCCGATCCACGGGCAACCAGCCGAGACGATCTCGATGGCGAAGCTCCTGACGCTGCTCTTCGAGGTGACGGAACTCTTCGACATGGAGACCCGCACCGAGCTCGTCATGCTGCAAAAGACAATGGTGGTGGTGGAGGGCGTGTCGCGCACGCTCAATCCGCGCTTCAACATGTGGAAGGCCTCCGAGGGTGTCGTCGGCGACTGGATCCGGGACAATTTGGGGCCGAAACGCCTCCTGACGGACCTGCGCGACGGCGCCCATGCCGCCCTTCGACTTGCCGAGGCTGCACCGGAAATCGCCGCCAAGGCGGAGAAATTCTCGCAGGAACTCACGGCCATGACCGAAAAAGGCCTGCGTTTCGATGCGGAAACCGCCGAGGCGATCGGCCGTTCCGAGGCCCGCCACAGCCGATCCGGCCGGCTGGCGCTCTGGGTCATCGCCGCCACGCTCGTCTACATCGCCTGGAAACTCGGCTGATCCGGTTGCCTCCTTCGCGTTGACAACACCGGGAAATTGCATCCATATCGTCGCCTCCGAGGGTGGACGAAACCAGATCACATGCGTGCGTTGCAGCTGGGCGTGAGCGCCCTTGCGATCGTTGGAAGCTTTTTGCCGGCGTCCGCCGAGGTTTTTCCGCGCGGCTCCGTGGCGGACGGTGCCGTCGTCGACCGGAAATCCGGCGAGGAGGTTCGTTTCGTCGACATCGAGGCGTGGCGCGGCGTCGAGGTCAACCAGGACCTCATTGCCGGCGATACGCTGCGCACCAATGCCGTCGGCAGCCTTGCCATCCGTTTTTCCGACAACACGCTGGTGCGCATGGCGCGCGAGACGATCCTGCGCGTGCGCAAGATCGGCAGCACCTCCGACAGCGAACTCAACCTCGAAGGCGGCACGATCTGGGGCCGCGCGGAACGCGGCGGCACCGGCCTGACGGTTGACACGCCGGCAGCCGCCGCCGCCATTCGCGGGACCGACTGGACGCTGCGCGCCGAGGGCGACCGCACGGTACTGACGGTGCTCGAAGGCACGGTCGAGCTTTCCAACGCGCAAGGCACAGTGACCGTCGGCCAGGGCGAAGGCGCCGTCTCCACGATCGGCCAGGCGCCGCGCAAATATATCCTCGTCAATCTGGAAGAGCGCGAGCAGGTCCTGCTCTATGGCGAAATCCGCGGCGTCTTCAACGGCCTGCCGATCAGCGGCGAGGGAACGCGTGACGCGCGCGGCGAGCGGCTCGGCATTCTCGCCAGGCCCGAAGCCGGCCGCAGCCGCGAGGACTGGCTGAAGCTCGCGGAAACCGCGCTCGCCTATGACGGACGGGCAGCGGCAGCCGCCGCCCTCGCGCACCTGCCGCGCCCGCTGCCGGCAGCACTAGAGGCCCGTGCAACGCTGGTCGAGGCGATGATCGCCGGCCAGGCCACGCAGTATGACGAAGCAATCCGGCTCTTCCGCAAGGCCCTGCCGCAGCTTTCCGGCGAGCGGCGCACCATGGCGCGCTACGGCGAATGGATCGCGATCTCGCTGAAAGACCCGGACGCCCGGGTGAAGACCCCTTCGCTGAACCGCACGCCGGCAACCATCGGCGAGGCGATCGCGCAGGCGACCGTCGTCGCCCATATGCAGGGCCAGGTCGAGGCGATCGAGATCCTGAAAAATGCCGAACGGCGGTTTCCCGAAGAGGCCAGCCTGCCGGCGATGCGCGCCAGCCTCGCCTATGAACTCGATCGGCGCGACGAGGTGCGCGAGGCGCTGGCGCGCGCCCGGTCGCTCGATCCGAGCGACCCGTCCCACCTGCTGGTCAGCGCCCGCTTCCGCGCCACCGTTTCAAGCGATCTCGACGGCGCGCTGGCCGATCTGACGCAGGCCGTGGAGGCCGCGCCGGGCGACGACGCGGTCTGGAACGAGATCGGCATCATCCAGAGCGACCGCAACGCCATCGTCGAGGCGGATGCGGCGCACCGGCGCGCGATCGGCCTCAACCCGGAAAATGCCGTGCTGCATGCCAACCATGCGCGCTTCCTGATGGATCACGACCAGATGGCCGCCGCAAAGCGGGCGATCGATGCCGGCGAGGCTCTCGACCCGACCTCCTATGCCGTGCTCGCCGCCAAGGGCCGCTACCTCCTGCGCATGGGCAAGACGGCCGAGGGCGAAAAGACCCTGCAGGAGGCCGCCGCCGTCAACCCGACCGCCGGCGACGCGCTGATCGGCCTTGCGATCGCCAACTTTCAAAGCGGGGCGACAGAAGAGGCCGCACAGGCACTCGACAATGCCGATCGCTTCGACCGCGACAATCCGAGCGTCTCGCTGATGCGCGCCGGCATCGCCGTCGAGGAGTTCCGCGCCGACGACGCCATCCTCAACGCCCGCGAAGCGCTCCGCCGCCGCCACGCCCGCGGCGGGTATTACACCGGTTATGATGCCAACCGGCAGGTTTCGTCGGTGCTGGGCTCGACCCTCGACAATCTCGGCCTCAATGAGTGGAGCCAATATTACAAGGACCGCGCCTTCGACCCGTTCATCGCGACAAGCTATGACGACGAGCAAAGGGCGGGCCAGCTCAGCCCCTTCATCAGCGTTCCGCCGCTGGGGTTGTCCCGCTATCCTGCGGGCTCGATCTACCTGCCGACGAACCTGCAAAGCCTGATGCTCGACCCTTTGGCCGTCGCCGCCGAGGAACGCGTCAACTCCCTCGAACGCCGCAGCTTCATCGAGACGGCCCTGACCGCCGGTCTTTCCTCCGAAAGCGCGGAACTGGGCTGGAACGGCGACATCAACGTCAAGGGCACCAGCTACGGCGCCATTCCGCTGAGCTACAATCTCCAGGGCCAGATCGCCCGACCGGAGGGCGAGCGCGACAACGACACGAACGATTTCGAGGGCGGGGTCTTCGAACTGGGCCTGCGGCCGACCCTCGTCGACAATATCTACCTGTTCGGAAGCTCTTCACGTTCCGTGACGGGCTATCCCGGCCCCCTCTTCTCTCCCACGCCGGCAGACCAAAGCACCGGCAGAAACACGATGCTCGGCGGGGCCTGGAGCCATACGATCTCGGACAAGAACGTCATACAGGCCTTCGGCATGTTCGAGCATTCCAACACGTCCGACTATTTCGAAACGGCCGACGAGGTCGGTCCCTATAGTGTCGAAACCCCCTCACGCGGCGACACGAAGAGTTTTGGCCTCAGCCATCTCTTCGGCATCGGATCGCTCACCGTGCGCTATGGCGCGGAGGCGGTCGACTACAAGTCACGCACCGCCCAGATCTTTACCGACCTGACCAACGGCGAGATCTTCCGCCGGGACGACTATGCATCCGACGGCAAGGCGGCCCGCCTCTACGCCGATGCCACCTATGATTTTTCTCCCGACCTGCAAGCGCAGGGCGGTGCCTATTATTCGTGGTTCGATTCCGCCAGCGGCGTCTTCGAAACGGTGGATCCCCGCATCGGCATTGCCTGGGCGCCTGTCGAAAACCATTGGCTGCGCGCCTATTACCGGCGGGATACGCAATATCCCGTGACGCAGACCCTCTCTCCGGTCTCGACCGTGGGGCTCGTGCCGCTGCAACTGCCATCCTTCTACCAGGGGCAGGCGCGCACCGCGGCCGTGCGATGGGATGCGGAATGGAGCGAGCGGTTCTTCACCTCGCTCGAATACCAGAACCTCCACTTCGACAGCGTTTCGATCGGCATTCCCGGCTTCTTCAACTGGTTCGAGACCAGCCAAGGCGAAATCGACAGGATCAGCCTCAGCGCGAACTACTGGGTCGGCAACGGCCTTGGAATTTTCGGCTCCTTCACCTGGAACGAGAACAAGGACACGACGCCGGGGATCGGCAGCGACACCACGCTGCCGCTGGTGCCCGACTATGTCGGCCAGGTGGGCTTCACCTATGTCCACCCCTCGCGGTTCACGCTGAGCGTCGCACAGACATTCGTCGGGGAAAGGCTCGGCGGTCAGATCAGGGACGAAGCAGGGAATCTCCACCTGTTTGATCTCGACAGCTACTCGACGACGGACGCCGCCGTGACCTGGAAATCCGAGAGCGGCCATCTCGAAGTCGCCCTCCAGCTGCTCAATGCCTTCGATACCGATATCGACATGGCCTTCGATACGCCCGCCCCCGGCCGCACCTTCCTTGCCACGATGAAGGCGCGGTTCTGATCTCTCCCGCTTGACCGGGGCGGGGCCGGCGCTAGTCTTTCGGTCATGGCCGATGAACCGCTGAGCGTGACCCCACCGCAACCCTTTCTCGAACGGGCGCGCCGGCAGTTGCGCGGGCTCTATTTCGGGCGGGACCGGGAGGCGATCCGCTTCCAGGTCGCGATGCTGCTGATCGATATCGCGATCCTCTGCTTCTTCATCGCGGGTCCCTATCTCCGCACCGGGCCAGCCTATATCATCGTCGACTATGCCATTGCCCTGGTCATCGCCTTCGAACTCGCCGCGCGGGCGCTGATCGCGCCGAACCTGCGCTATTTTGCGATGCGCCCGATGACCTGGGTGGACATCATCGTGCTCGGCACGTTGCTCTTTCCGGGCCAGCTGCACAATTTCGCCTTCCTGCGCGTGCTGCGCATCTGGGCGATCAGCCAGAGCAAGCTCGTGACACTGCTGCTGCGCCGCTTCGGCTATGGCGACCTGGAAGATATCATCCAGGCCTGCGTGAACTTCCTCGTCTTCCTCTTCCTCGTCACCGGCTTCGTCTACAGCAACTTCTTCTACGGCGCGGATGGCTTCGAGGGCTTCGTCGACGCACTCTATTTCTCGGTCGCGACCGTCACGACGACCGGTTTCGGCGATATCGTGCTGCCCGGCACGCTCGGCAAGCTCACCTCCATCGTCACGATGATCATCGGTATTTCGCTCTTCGTGCGCCTCGCGCAGGCGATCTTCCGGCCATTCAAAGTGACCTTTCCCTGCCCTGAATGCGGCCTCTCGCGCCATGAAGCGGATGCCGTGCACTGCAAGGCCTGCGGCCATGTGCTGAACATTCCCGACGAAGGCGCATGAAATCGAAAACCACCCCGTCTTGGCCCGTTGCAGGCAGTTCACCTCCTGCCGTTAAGATGGTAATTTAGAAAAGCCGGAATAAACGGCGCAGTGCAGAGCAGACCGAATTCTCCAAGGGCCAGAGGGGAACGTCCCATGCGCAATATCATTCTATCCGCAGCCATCGCAGTCTTTTCCTTCGGCGCTTTCGCCGCACCGTCGCTCGCCGGCATCATGCCGGATGCAGCAGGCCTGCGGTCGATAAGCCTCGTCGAACCCGTGACGCACTATTACGGCCACAAGCCGAAGTGCTTCTGGAAGAAAATCAAGAAGTACGACTACTACGGCAATCTCGTCATCAAGAAGGTGAAGGTCTGCCATTAAGCCGCGTCTCTTGGCGAGGTAAGCCACGTCTCTTGACGTGGTGAGGCGGTATCCGGGGGGATCCGCCGCCGGGGCAGACTTGGAAATGCTGCTGCAACGGGGTAGGACGGGGTGACCGTCCTCGCCGGGGATGGTCGTGCGCTTTAAAAGCCCGGGACCCGCCATGCCGCTTGCAGGAAAACGCATCCTCCTCGTCATCTCCGGCGGCATCGCCGCCTACAAGAGCCTCGACCTGATCCGCCGCCTGCGCGAGCGCGGCGCGGAGGTTCGCCCGGTCATGACATCAGGCGCGCGCGAATTCGTGACGCCGCTCGCCGTCGGCGCGCTTTCGGCTGGCCATGTCTATACCGACCTCTTTTCGCGGGAGGACGAGCAGGATGTCGGGCATATCCGGCTGGCGCGCGATTGCGACCTCATCGTGATCGCCCCCGCCACGGCCGACCTGATGGCCAAGATGGCGAACGGCCTTGCCGACGACCTCGCCTCCACCGTGCTGCTCGCCACCGATCGCCCGGTGCTGCTGGCGCCCGCCATGAATCCGAAAATGTGGGCGCATCCGGCAACCCGGCGCAATGTCGAGACGCTGCGCAAGGACGGTCTGTCCTTCATCGGCCCCAATGCCGGTGAGATGGCGGAAGGCGGCGAGGCCGGTTTCGGCCGCATGGCGGAGCCGCTGGAAATCGTTGCGGCGGTGGAAGCCCTGTTCGACGGCGGCAAGAAGCCGCTCGCCGGCCGCACCGCCATCGTCACCTCCGGCCCGACCCATGAGCCGATCGACCCGGTGCGCTACATCGCCAACCGCTCCTCCGGCCGGCAGGGTCATGCCATTGCCGCAGCGCTCGCCCGGCTGGGTGCAAAGGTGACGCTCGTCTCCGGCCCCGTCACGCTGCCCGATCCAACGGGCGTCACGGTCGTCAAGGTGGAGCGGGCGGACGACATGTTGCAGGCGGTGCTGACCGCACTGCCGGCGGATATCGCGGTGATGGTCGCGGCCGTTGCCGACTGGCGGGTGGCGACGCCGAATGCGGAAAAGATCAAGAAGCAGCCAGGCGAAGGCCCGCCGCCGCTGATGCTCACGGAAAACCCGGATATCCTGAAGACCGTCGGCCACCACGCGAAACGGCCGAAAGTCGTCGTCGGCTTTGCTGCGGAGACGCAGGACGTCGAGAACAATGGCCGGGTGAAACTTCAGAAGAAGGGCGCCGACCTCATCGTCGCCAATGACGTTTCGCCGGAAACCGGCATCATGGGCGGCACGCGCAACAGCGTGAAGCTGATCACCGCCGCCGGCATCGAGGAATGGCCGGAGCTTTCCAAGGAAGACGTCGCCGGCCGCCTGGCCGACTGGATTGCCGAAAAGCTTACCTGACGAGGGCGAGCTTGGTGTCCATGCCGCTTGCCGGACGACCGGCGGGCGAGAAGATGCGCACGTCGACGCCGTTTTCGCCCAGCACCACAGCGCTACCGTCCGGAATTTCCACCCAGGCTTCCGTGTCGTCGTTCAGCGGCTCGGAGACAAGGCAGTAGCCGCCGGTCGCGCCCATCGGGGCGGCGTAGAGCGTGGGGGCCGCGTAGTCCGTCGCGTAGCGCACGGCATAGAGCTGGTCGCCATCGGTGAAGGCGGCCGTGAAGCGCACGAGCACGCGGCGCTCCAGATGGGCGGCCAGCCGCTCGACGAAGGCGATCGTCTCGGCCATGGCGCCGAGCGGGTCGCGCGCCAAGCCGAATTGCAGGGCGAGCAGGAAGAGCAGCTCCGAATCCGTCGAGCCCGTGCGGGCATTGTAGAGATCGTTGTCGAGCATGGTTTCGAGCGGCCGGCGCAGGTGCTCGAAATCGGCGATCTGGCCATTGTGCATGAAGGACCAGATGCCGTTGACGAAGGGATGGCAATTGTCGCGCCGCGTGCCGCCGCCGGTGGCGGCGCGCACATGGGCGAGGAACAGCGGCGAGCGCACCTGGCGGGCGATGCTGCGCAGGTTGCAATCGGACCAGGCGGGCAGGATATCGCGGTAGCGGCCGGGCTCCGGGCGCTCGCCATACCAGGCGATGCCGAAACCGTCGCCATTGGTCGCCGTCTTGGCGCGGGTGGCGCAATGGGATTGTTCGATCAGCGAGTGGGCGGGCGAGGACACCAGTTCCTCGAGGTACAGCGGTTCTCCGCGATAGGCTGCCCAACGGCACATGAGGCTATTCTCGCTTTCGAAGACCGGCGACGAACCGGCGTTTGACCAGACGCATTAACCATGGCACTGCCCTGATTTTCAACGCAAATGGGTAAAAATGCGTTAACGAATGTAAACGGGCCGAAACCATGCGTGTCATTCTGATGACAGGGCGCGAGGTTGGCAGTTTCTTGCGGAACAGGATGCCCTTGCGGTTGACGCTGCGGCATCGCGGCCTATCCTTTCCGATGAGAGAAGGATGCAGCATGAAAATCGACGGGCAGTGCCATTGCGGCTTCGTGACCTATGAGGCCGAGATCGACCCGGACAAGGTGGCGATCTGTCATTGCACGGATTGCCAGAGGCTGACCGGCTCGCCCTATCGCGTCACCGCCAGCGTGCCGCGCGACGCCCTGCGCCTCACCGCAAACCCGCCGAAACTCTACACCAAGAGCGCCGAAAGCGGCCGCAAGCGCCTGCTCTATTTCTGCCCGGAATGCGGCACGCCGCTCTTTTCGACCGGAACGGGCGAAGCGGCCGAGACCTGGGGCATCCGCTGGGGCAGCATCAACCAGCGCGCCGGCCTGAAACCGGTGCGCCAGATCTGGTGCACCTCCGCCACCGACTGGTTCGGCGAGACGGCCGCCCTTCCCGGCGTGCTGCGGGATTGATCATGGCAGCCGAGCGCTTCCAGATCTTCAGGACGGGCATCGACGGCATCGAGGCCGTCATCGCCGACAGCCGCCTGAGTTTTGCGCGCCACACGCATGAGACCTACGGCATCGGCGTGGTCGAACGCGGCGCGCAGAAATCGGCAAGCGGGCGCGGCATGGTCGAGGCCGAAGCCGGCAACACCATCACCGTCAACCCCGGCGAGGTGCATGACGGCGCGCCGCTGGGCGATGCCCCGCGCGCCTGGCGCATGCTCTACATGCAGCCGGCGATCGTTGCAGCTGCGGCGGAGCATATTTTCGAGGGCCGGCCGCGCGAGGAATTTTACGCGCCGGTGCTGGAGGACGGCCGCATTGCCGGGCTCGTTTCGGCGCTGCTCGCCTCCCTGCTCGACAAGCGTGCCGCTGCCCTCGCCCGGGACGAACGCCTCCTCCTGTTGCTCGCCGCCGCCTTGCAGGAGCGGGTGCCGCAGCGGGAAACCATCGCCTCATCGGCCATTGCGCAAGCCCGCAGCCGGCTGGACGAAGACCCAGCCGCCGCCGTCACGCTGGACGATCTTGCGGCGGATTGCGGGCTCGGCCGCTTCCGGCTGGTGCGCGATTTCGCCCGCAGCACGGGCCTGACGCCGCATGCCTATCTGCTCCAGCGCAGGACCGAGCGCGCGCGGCGGCTGATCGCGACGGGCACCTCGCTCGCCGAGGCCGCCATCGACGCGGGTTTTGCCGACCAGAGCCACATGACGCGCAATTTCACGCGCCGCTACGGCTATACGCCGGGCGCCTATCTCGCTGCGCGCGGCTGACTGCAATTTCGTTCAAGACCACGGCCTGCCTTCCGGTGTTCCCTGCCGCCTCTGGCGCATTATCCGACGCCGAAGCGATGCCGCTTCGGCTGGAAATGCTCTAGCCGCATGGAAACCGGACATGACCACAGAATTCCTCATCACCTCGCTCGTCGTCATCCTCCTGCCGGGCACCGGCGTGATCTATACGCTGGCGCTCGGCATCAGCGGCGGCTTTCGCGCCGGCCTGCTTGCCGCCTTCGGCTGCACGCTCGGCATCATCCCGCACATCGTCGCCTCCGTCGTCGGCCTGGCCGCGGTGCTGCATGCGAGCGCGCTCGCCTTCGAGGTGCTGCGTTATGTCGGTGTCGCCTACCTGCTGTTCATCGCCTGGAGCATGCTGAAGGACAGCAACGCGCTGGATTTCGGGCCGGACCAGGCGCCCGCCGAAAAGGCGCTTCGCATCGTTCGCAAGGGCATCCTCACCAATATCTTCAACCCGAAACTCTCGCTGTTCTTCCTCGCCTTCCTGCCGCAATTCGTGCCGGCGGAGGCGCCCGACGCCACGGCGCAGATGCTCTATCTCGGCGGCGTCTTCATGCTGCTGACCTTCCTCGTCTTCGCCCTCTATGGCGCGCTTGCCGCAGGGCTGCGCCAGCAGGTGCTGAGCCGGCCAAGGATCATGGTCTGGACGCAGCGCAGCTTCGCCGCCGCCCTCGGCCTGATGGGCTTGCGGCTGGCGCTGGCGGATCGCTAGTTCCAGAGCGCGTGGAAATGGTGCAGTGGTCCGTGGCCGGAGCCGACGGAGAGCGCATCGGACGTGCGCACCGCGCCGGCGATGAAACTCTTCGCCACCGCCGCGGCATCGGCAAGCGTGCGCCCCTTGCCGAGCTCCGCGGCAATCGCGCTCGACAGCGAGCAGCCGGTGCCGTGGGTGTTGCGCGTGAGCACGCGCACGCCCTCGAACCAGTGCAGCCGGTCTGGCGTTGCCAGCACATCCGGGCTTTCGGTTCCCGGCAGGTGCCCGCCCTTGAGCAGCACTGCCTTTGGCCCGAGCGCGAGGAGCCGCTTCGCTTGGTCCTCCATGCCCGCCCGGTCGGTCGCCTCGGCTTCGCCCAAGAGGGCGGCGGCTTCCGGCAGGTTGGGGGTCAGCACGGTGGCGCGCGGCAGCAGCCGGCGCGTGAGCGCTTCCACCGCCTCCCGTGCCAGCAGCGACGCACCGCCCTTGGCGACCATCACCGGATCGAGCACGACCGGCAGGCCGCGGCGCGACGACAGGCTGTTGGCAACAGCTTCCGCGATCTCCGCCGAGGCGATCATGCCGATCTTCACGGCATCGACGCGCACATCGCTGAACACATCCGCGACCTGCGCCGCGACGAAGGCCGGCGGCACGAGATGCACGCCGGAGACCCCTTGCGTGTTCTGCGCCGTCAGCGCGGTCAGAACAGCCATGCCATAGGTGCCGCGGGCCGCAAAGGTCTTGAGGTCGGCCTGGATGCCGGCGCCGCCCGAAGGGTCGGACCCTGCGATCGAGAGAATGTTTGCAATCGTGTCGGCCATCTCGCCTCCCTGCGACGGAGGCGGCCAACGGGCGGCAGCAAGCCGGCACCCGTTCGACTCCCTCCGCCGGCATGATCCGGTTCAGGTTCAAAGGGTGCTTCTCAGCCCGCTTGCGCGGACGCCCCCGTCTCGGGGCGGTTTTCGCAAATGATGTGGCACCTGTCACGCCGAAAGTGACAGGTGCGCGATCCGATCACGCCTTGGTGACGTGATACTCCTTGATGGCGACCATCTTGATGGCCGGATAGCGCTCCGACTCGTAGCGCAGCGAGAAGGAATCCTGCGCCAGGAACACCGGGTCGCCATCGAGGTCGCGGGCGATATCGCCCCGGCGCTGGGTGACGAACTTCTCGAGTTCGGCCGCGCTATCCGACGAAATCCAGCGGCAGACGGAGAAGCGCGACATTTCGAAGGAGACCGGCAGGCCGTATTCCCCCTGGAGCCGCTCCTTCAAGACGTCGAGCTGCAGCGCGCCGACGACGCCGACGATGGCGGGCGAACCATCTTCCGGCGAGAAGAGCTGCACGACGCCCTCTTCCGCCATCTGCTGGAGCGCTTCCTTCAGCTTCTTCGCCTTCATCGCGTCTTCCAGCCGCACGCGGCGCAGAATTTCCGGCGCGAAGTTCGGCACGCCTTCAAAGACCAGCGCCTCGCCTTCCGTCAACGTGTCGCCGATGCGGAGCGTGCCGTGGTTCGGGATGCCCACCACGTCGCCGGCATAGGCCGTATCGGCGAGCTGGCGCTGCGAGGCGAAGAAGAACTGCGGCGCGGACAGGCCGATCTGCTTGCCGGTGCGGGCGAGGCGCACCTTCATGCCGCGCTCCAGCATGCCGGAGCAGACACGGGCAAAGGCGATGCGGTCGCGGTGGTTCGGGTCCATGTTCGCCTGGATCTTGAAGACGAAGGCCGTCATCTTGTCCTCGGACGCATGGACCTTGCGCACATCCGCCACCTGGTCGCGCGGCGGCGGTGCGACGGCGCCGAGCGCGTTGATCAGATCGCGAACGCCGAAATTACGCAGCGCCGAGCCGAAGAAGACCGGCGTCAGGTGACCTTCGAGGAAAGCCTCGCGGTCGAACGGCCGGCAGGCCTCGCGGGCCAGCTCCAGCTCCTCGATGAATGCGGTGCGTTCGTTTTCCGGCAGGTTTTTCGCCACCACCGTCGCATCGTCGATCTTCGTCGGCTGCACCTGCGTATCCGAGCCACGGAAGGTGCGGTCGGCGAGATGATAGGAGCCGCAGAACGACTTCGACCGGCCGACGGGCCAGGTGATCGGCGCGGTATCGAGCGCCAGCTTCTCTTCCACCTCGTCCAAAATCTCGAACGGGTCGCGGCTCTCGCGGTCCATCTTGTTGACGAAGGTGATGATCGGGATGTCGCGCAGGCGGCAGACCTCGAACAGTTTCAACGTCCGCGGCTCGATACCCTTGGCGGCGTCGATGACCATGACCGCCGCATCCACCGCCGTCAACGTGCGGTAGGTGTCGTCCGCGAAGTCCTCGTGGCCGGGGGTGTCGAGAATGTTGAAGACGTTGCCGTCATATTCGAAGGTCATCACGGAGGTCACGACCGAGATGCCGCGTTCGCGTTCGATCTTCATCCAGTCCGAGCGGGTCTGGATGCGGTCCTTCTTCGCCTTCACTTCACCGGCGAGCTGGATGGCGCCGCCGAACAGAAGCAGCTTTTCGGTGAGGGTGGTTTTACCGGCGTCCGGGTGCGCGATGATCGCGAAGGTGCGGCGGCGGGAGACCGCCTCGGCAAGGGTTTCGGCCATTTTCTGCAATATCCTGTGAGTTGCCGCGGTCTTTACAGGCTCCGCCCGGAAGATGCAATTGACGGGATTGTGCGGTGGCCGGCTTATGGGCGCATGAACGCGCACGCCCCCACCCAGCCCACCCTTTCGCTCGTCCGCCTGCCGCATGGTGAGGGCATCGAGCTTCCCGCCTATGAGACATCGGGTGCCGCCGGCATGGACCTGCGCGCCGGCGTGGCCATGGATACGCCGCTGACGCTGGCACCGGGAAAACGCGCGCTCGTGCCGACCGGTTTTATCTTCGAAATCCCGCACGGCTACGAGGGGCAGATCCGCCCCCGCTCCGGCCTCGCCTTCAAGCACGGCATCACCTGCCTCAACACGCCGGGCACCGTGGACAGCGATTATCGCGGCGAGGTGAAGGTGCTGCTTGCCAATCTCGGTGAAGAGCCCTTCGTCATCGAGCGCGGCATGCGCATCGCGCAGATGGTGATTGCGCCAGTCACGCAAGTCGCCGTGCGCGAGACGACGGAAACCAGCGAAACCACCCGCGGCGCCGGCGGCTTCGGCTCCACGGGCGTGCGCTAACACCATGCCTGCCGACCGGCCGGGGCTGGTCTTCCGCTCCGACTATCTTGGCGACACCGCCGCCTGGCGCGCGCTTGCCGACCTGCTGGAAGACACATTCGGCATCGGGATCACCGCGCTCGACCGGCTGGGCGGGCCGGACCCGACCAGCGTGCCCTTCGCGTGGTTCGATGCGAACGGCACCTGCATCGCCAATATCAGCGTCTTCTCGCTGCCGCTCGTCATCAACGGCACCTTCGTGCGCGCCGCCGGCCTGCAATCCGGAGCCGTGCGGCCAAGCCATCGCGGCCAGGGGCTTTTTCGCGATGTGATGGAGGCGGCGCTCGACCATTGCGATGCGGAAGGGTTCGAAGCCGTCGCGCTGTTGACCGACAAGCCGGACCTCTACACGCGCCTTGGTTTCCGCACGCTGGCGCAGCATCGTTTTGCCGGCGCTGCACCCGTGGGTGGGCGCGTCAGCCCGGTTCGGCGGCTCGACATCGAGAGCGAAGCCGACATTGCCTTGCTTAGCCGGCTACTGGGTGCCCGCCGGCCGGTTTCCGACCGTTTCGCGCCGCTGCGGCAGCGGGAAATGTTCCTCTTCAACGCATCGCTGATGCCGGACCTGCGTCTCGACCTGATGGAAAAGCACGATGCCGTCATTGCCTGGCAGGCGGGCGAGGACGGTGGCTTTGAACTGCTGGATGTGGTCGGCGCAGGCATTCCCGCACTTGCCGATATTCTGGCGAGCCTGCGGGTCTCGCCGCCCCGGGTCACCGTGCACTTTGCCGCCGATCATCTGGGATGGGACGGCGAGGCCGTTGCGGATGGCGGCGACATGGTGCTCATGCTGCGCGCCGCGCCCGATCTGCGACCGGAGCGGTCCTTCGCATTGTCGCCGATGGCGGAGTTCTGATCAGCGGCGGGCTTCCATCGCCATGCGCAGCGCGAGCCCGGCCAGCACCGTCCCCATCAGCCAGCGCTGTATCAAAAGCCAGCGCGGGCGAGCGGCGAGGAGCGCGGCAATCGAGCCGGCCGAAACGGCGATCAGCGCGTTGACGCTGACGCTGATGGCAATCTGCGTGCCGCCGAGCACGAGCGATTGCAGGAAGACGCTGCCCTTTGCCGGGTCGATGAACTGCGGCAGCAGGGAGAGGTAGAGCACCGCGATCTTCGGGTTGAGCAGGCTCGTCAAAAGCCCCATCAGGAAGAGTTTCCGGTTGCCGTCGCGCGGCAGGGCCTTGACCTCGAAGGCGGAGCGGCCACCGGGGCGCAGCGCCTGCCAGGCGAGCCAGGCCAGGTAGAGCACGCCGGCAAGCCGCAGCGCATCATAGGCATAGGGCACCGCCATCACGAGTGCGGTGATGCCGAGCGCCGCCGACAGCATGTAGAAGACGAAGCCGAGCGCCACGCCGCAGAGCGACACGAGGCCGGCCGCCGGCCCCTGGCAGATCGAGCGAGAGACGAGATAGATCATGTTCGGCCCGGGGGTGAGCACCATGCCGAGCGCGATGAGGGCGAAGGCGGCAAGGCCGGTCAGGTCTGGCATGGCATGCTCTCCTTGGACGATCTGAAGAAGGACTATCCCGCAGCCGCGCTTGCGGCAAGGCGTCGGCCGCAAAACCATTGCCGCAGGATATCGGCAGCGCTAAAAGAGCGTCAGCCCAAGGAGCCTGCCATGACCATTGCCGTGCTGATCGCCTATTGCGGTGCGCTGTTCATCGCCGCCATCATTCCCGGTCCCGGGATCACGGCGATCGTCGCCCGCGCGCTCGGCTCCGGCTTCCGGCCGACCCTCTTCATGGGGCTCGGCCTCATCCTCGGCGACATGATCTATCTCACCGCGGTCATCCTCGGCCTCGCCTTCATCGCGCAGACCTTCACCACGACCTTCATGCTGATCAAGATCGCCGGCGCCCTCTATCTCGGCTATATCGCCTGGAAGCTCTGGACGACCGGCCTCTTGCCACAGAATATCGAGGCACGACGCTCGACCAGCATGACCATGTCCTTCCTGTCCGGCCTGTTCGTGACGCTCGGCAATCCGAAGACCATGCTGTTCTACGTGGCGCTCGTGCCGACGCTGGTCGACCTCGAAGCGATCGGCCTTGAGGAATATGGCGTGCTGCTCGCCGCGACCTTCGTCGTGCTGCTGATCGTGCTGGTGCCCTATATCGCGCTCGCCTCGCGCGCCCGGCTTCTGCTCAAGCAGCCGAAGGCGTTGCAGCGGATGAACCGCGTGGCTGCCGGCATTCTCGCCGGCACCGCCGCCTATATCGCGACCCGCGCGGCCTGAGGTTATCGATCCGGCTTTTCCCGGATCGGTATCCGAATATTCCGCTTCCAACGCTTTTGTCGCGAAATCCGGACTCGTCTCCGGCGGCATTCGCTCCTATCTTCTCCGGTAACGAGAACCGAGGGAGCCCCCGATGACCGACACCCGCAAGCCCGGCCGTGGCCGAATCTACGCCTCCATCACCGAGACGATTGGCGATACGCCCATCGTGCGGCTCGACAAGTTTGCCAAGGAGAAGGGCGTCGTCGCCAACCTTCTCGCCAAGCTCGAATTCTTCAACCCGATCGCTTCCGTCAAGGACCGCATCGGCGTCGCGATGATCGAGGCGCTGGAAGCGCAGGGCAAGATCACGCCCGGCAAGTCGACGCTGGTCGAGCCGACCTCGGGCAATACGGGCATCGCACTTGCCTTCGCCGCCGCCGCAAAGGGCTATCGCCTCATCCTCACCATGCCGGAGACCATGTCCGTCGAGCGCCGCAAGATGCTGGCGCTGCTCGGCGCCGAACTGGTGCTGACCGAGGGGCCGAAGGGCATGAAGGGCGCGATCGCCAAAGCCGAGGAACTGGCCGCAAGCATTCCGGACGCAATCATTCCCCAGCAGTTCGAAAACCCGGCCAACCCCGAAATCCACCGGAAGACGACGGCCGAAGAGATCTGGAACGACACGGAGGGCGCCGTCGACATCCTCGTTTCCGGCATCGGCACCGGCGGCACGATCACCGGCGCCGGCCAGGTGCTGAAGGCGAAGAAGCCCGGCTTCAAGGTCATCGCGGTCGAGCCGGCCGACAGCCCGGTCCTCTCCGGCGGCAATCCCGGTCCGCACAAGATCCAGGGTATCGGTGCCGGTTTTGCCCCGGCGATCCTCGATACCTCCGTCTATGACGAGGTCGTGCCCGTCACCAATGACGAGGCCTTCGAAAATGCCCGCCTCGTTGCGCGGCTCGAAGGCGTGCCGGTCGGAATCTCTTCCGGTGCCGCGCTGGCCGCCGCCGTAAAGGTGGGCAGCCGTCCGGAAAACGCCGGCAAGACCATCGTCGTCATCATCCCTTCCTTCGCCGAGCGCTATCTTTCGACGGCGCTTTTCGAAGGCCTCGGCGGCTGAGATCGGGCGGCCCGTTGCACCAGCGCGCAGCGGGCCTTTTCCCGTACGGGACAGCATGATCCATCACCTCTCCCTCGGCGTTTCCGACATTTTGCGCGCAGCGGCCTTCTATGACGCCGCGCTCGCGCCGCTCGGCTATGGCCGGGTCTGGTCGGATATCCGGCCCGGCGAAGCGGGCCAAGCCGTCGGCTACGGACCGCCCGGCGGTGGCGACAAGCTCGCCTTCAAGGAGCATGGCGATGCCGCCGTGGCACCGGGCGCCGGCTTCCATGTCGCCTTCGCCGCGCCGGACCGGCAGGCCGTGGATGCTTTCCACCAAGCAGCCCTTGCGGCCGGTGGGCGCGACAATGGTGCTCCGGGGCTTCGGCCCGACTATGGACCATCCTATTATGCTGCCTTCGTCGTCGATCCGGACGGGCACCGGATCGAAGCGGTTTTCAAAGGTCCCGCCTAGACGCTGCTCTTAGCGGTTGGCTGCGCTACTCAGCCGCCGCCGCGCAATCACGCCATTGCCGCCATTCGATCCCCGACAATGCGATAGGAAATCGCTTCCGCCAGGTGGATGCGGCCGACGATCGCGGCTTCGTCGAGATCGGCCAGCGTGCGGGCAACCTTGAGGATGCGATGGTAGCCGCGGGCGGAAAAGCGCATCTTTTCCGCGGCGTCGCGCAAGAGCTGGAGGCCGCCGGGGTCGGGTTCGGCGACCTTTTCGACGAGGGCCGTCGAGGCGCGGGCATTGCTCGTTACGCCACCCATGCCGAGGCGGGCGAAACGATCGATCTGCAAGGCCCGGGCGCGGGCGATGCGGCGGGCGACGGTGGCACTCGTCTCGGCCGCCATCGGGCGGATGAGGTCCGTCGCGGAGACGGCCGGCACGTCGATGCGGATATCGATGCGGTCCATCAGCGGGCCGGAGACGCGGGCCTGGTAGTCGCTCACGCAGCGCGGGCCGCGAGCGCATTGGCGGCCGGGTTCGCCTGCCATGCCGCAGCGGCAGGGGTTCATGGCGGCGACGAGCTGAACGGCGGCGGGGTAGCTGACGCGATGGTTGGCGCGGGCGATAATGCATTCGCCGGTCTCGAGCGGCTGGCGCAGCGCATCGAGTGCCTGCGGCGAGAATTCCGGCAGTTCGTCGAGAAAGAGCACGCCATTATGGGCAAGCGAGGCCTCTCCCGGCCGTGCCCGGGCGCCGCCGCCGACAAGAGCGGCCATGGTGGCGGAGTGGTGCGGCGTGCGGAAGGGCCGGCGATCCGACAGGCGGCCGCCGGAGAGCTGGCCGGCGATGGAATGGATCATCGAGACTTCGAGGAGCTCCGCCGGCGAGAGCGGCGGCAGGATGGCGGCAAGGCGCGCGGCGAGCATGGATTTTCCCGAACCGGGCGGACCGACCATCAGGAGATTGTGGTTGCCGGCGGCCGCCACTTCCAGTGCCCGCTTGGCGCTTTCCTGGCCGCGGATATCGGCGAGATCCGGCAGGTCGCCGGCCGGCGCCCGAATGGCAGGCGCGGGGCGCGACAGGACCTGCGTGCCCTTGAAGTGATTGACGAGCGCGATCAGGCTGCGCGGCGCGAGAATATCGAGGCCGCCGCCGGCCCAGGCGGCTTCCGCACCGTTTTCCGCCGGGCAGATTACGCCCTTGCCGAGTGCGTTTGCGCCCATGGCGGCGGGCAGCGCTCCGGCGACCGCGGCAATCGTGCCGTCAAGATTGAGTTCGCCGATGACGACATAGTCGTCCAGCGCGTCACCCGGCAGGGCGCCGAGCGCCATCATGAGGCCGAGCGCGATGGCGAGATCGTAGTGGCTGCCCTCTTTCGGCAGATCGGCGGGCGCGAGATTGACCGTCACCCGCTTCGGCGGCAGCGACAGGCCGGAGGCGTGCAGCGCGGCCTGCACCCGTTCCCGGCTTTCGGCGACCGCCTTGTCCGCCAGCCCGACGATCTGCATGCCGACCTTGCCGGGCGCCACCATGACCTGCACATCGACGGGCACGCCCTCGATGCCCTGAAACGCAATCGTACTGACCCGCGCCACCATGATGGACTCCGCTCGCCCTGGCCGAAAACGACCCTCGCAACCGCCCCTGGGTTGCAGCTGGAAATCTGGCATGGAATTCGGAATGAAACAAGAACAATTATAGAACTTACGAGAAGATTTTCCGCGTGCTGGTTGTGCGCGGTTGCATTTGCGGAACGAAGGCGGGACGTTCGCGAACGGAACGTCCCGCGCGCACCATTAGCGCTTCTTTTCGATGGCGTCCCAGAGCAGGGCGGCGATGTCGGCGCCGCCGAATTTCTTCACCTCGCGGATGCCGGTGGGCGAGGTGACGTTGATCTCGGTCATGTAATCGCCGATGACGTCGATGCCGACGAGGAGGAAGCCGCGCTCGCGCAGCGCGGGGCCGATGCGGGTGCAGATTTCCTTTTCGCGCGCCGTCAGCTCCGTCGGCTCGGGGCGGCCGCCGGCATGCATGTTGGAGCGCGCGTCGTGTTCGGCGGGCACGCGGTTGATGGCGCCGACGGGCTCGCCATCGACGAGGATGATGCGCTTGTCGCCCTTGCGCACGTCCGGCAGATATTGCTGGGCGATGAAGGGCTCGCGGAACATCTGGCCGAACATTTCCAGGAGCGACGAGAGGTTGCGGTCGTCCTTCGTCGAATGGAAGACGCCGGCGCCGCCATTGCCATAGAGCGGCTTCAGGATCATGTCGCCCATCTCGTCGCGGAAGCGGCGAATTTCGGCCGGATCACGGGTGATCAGCGTTGCCGGCATCAGGTCGGCGAATTCGGTGACGAAGATCTTCTCCGGCGAGTTGCGCACCCAGGCCGGATCGTTGACGACCAGCGTCTTGGGGTGGATGCGCTCGAGCAGGTGCGTCGAAGTGATGTAGGACATGTCGAAAGGCGGGTCCTGGCGCAGCAGCACCACATCCATGGTCGAGAGATCGACGCGCTCCGGGGTGCCGAGCGTGTAGTGGTCGCCCTTGACGTCGCGCAGCTCCATCGGCTCGACCGTGGCATAGACCGTGCCGTCGCGCAGGCTCAGGCGATCCGGCGTGTAGTGGAAGAGCTTGTAGCCGCGGCTTTGCGCCTCGATGCTCATGGCGAAGGTGGAATCGCCGGCGATATTGATGGTCGACACATGGTCCATCTGGACCGCGACGTTCTTGATCTTTGCCATGAAAAGTCCCCTCAGGAATGCCCGACACATTTAAGGTGCCCGAGGGGCGAGCGCAACGGGCGCGCAGCGCTCAGGCGAAACTGTCGATGCGGCAGGTGATGAGGTCGTGGTCGGATAGCGGCCGGCCGGCCGGCGAGAGCGAGGAGACGATGCGCGTATCCGACACCGAAAGGCCGCGCGACAGGAACCAGTCGAGCTTCATCGAACGCTCGGGCCATCGGGTGATGAGGCTGCGGCGCGTCGTCATGACGTCGAGCGGGCCGCCGTGGCGGGTGAAGCCGCGCTCGGCCGCGCGGGCGAAAAGGCCCTCGGCCTCGAAATCGCCGTCGGCGTGGTTGCCGGTGTTGAGATCGCCGCCGATGAGCATGGGGCGGCCGGGGAAGGCTTCTTCCAGCGCATCGATGAGGCCGACCATCTGGCGCTCGCGATAGGCGGCGGTGGTGGCGCTTTCGAAATGGGTGGAGGCCAGCACGAGCGGGCCGGATTCCGTGTTGATCACCGCGCCGATCGCCATGCGCTCGCCGAGCCGCGGCTGGTCGACCTCGCCCGTGAACCACAGGCGCTCGCCCGGGAGGCGCAGCAGGAAGGCCTCGTGCAGCGGCACGGTGGAGAGCAGGCTGTTGCCGTGCAGGCCGCGACGGTTGAACTGGTCCTTGCAGAATTCCAGCTCGGTATCGGAGCCGAGGCCGAGCTCGACGAATTCGACGCCGTAGAGATAGGCCATGCCGAGCTCTTCGGCGACTTCCGCGGTCGTGTGGCGCTGGCGGGTGCGGGCCATGCCGTCGTCCATCTCGGAGAGCAGCACGATCTCCGCGCCGGTGGCACCCAGATGTTCGGCGCTTTCCATTGGAAACAGGCAGCGCTCCAGGTTCCAGGCGGCGACCGTGAAGGGGAAGGGCAGCGGCTCGGCGCGCTCGGCGCTGCCGCCGGCCTCCACCGCATTCATGCAGGCGAGATCGGCCATATGGGCGTCATGCGCGGCGATGGATTTTTCGAGGCCTGCAATGGCGGCGCGTTCCATGCTGGTGGGAGCAGCAAGTCGATCGACGGTTTCGCGGATCATGATGCGGCGACCTCCATGGCGGGAATGCTGGCTGCGACGGCGCCCTCGCCCGACCAGTCGATGCGCTGGCCGCTCTTGCTGTCGAAGAAGTGCAGCTTGGCTGTGGCGATGGAGAGCGAGGCGGTTTCCGGCAGCGGGATTTCCGACGGGATGGCCGCGACGAGCGGCTGGTCGCCGACGACGCCGTGCACGAGGCGCTGCGAGCCCAGTTCCTCGACATAGTCGATGCGGAAAGGCAGGTCGCCCTTTGCGCCGTCGTGGATGTGCAGGTCTTCGGCGCGCAGACCCACGGTCACCGCGCCCTGCGTCGGCACCGTTGCACCGAGATCGATGAGGGCGGGGCCAAGCGCGAGCTTGCCGCCGTGCAGCTCGCCGCTGACGAGGTTCATGGCGGGCGAGCCGATGAAGCTCGCGACGAAGGTTGTGGCCGGGCGATGGTAGACGTCGAGCGGGCGGCCGATCTGCTCGATTTTCCCGCCGGAAAGCACGACGAGCCGGTCGGCGAGCGTCATGGCTTCGAGCTGGTCGTGGGTGACGTAGATCGACGTCGTGCCGACGCGGCGTTGCAGGCGCTTGATCTCGCCGCGCATGGAGACGCGCAGCTTGGCATCGAGGTTCGACAGCGGCTCGTCGAACAGGAAGGCCGAGGGCTTGCGCACGATGGCGCGGCCCATGGCAACACGTTGGCGCTGGCCGCCGGACAGCGCGCGAGGCTTTCGCTCCAGATAGGGCTGGAGTTCCAGCATGCGGGCGGCTTCCGCAACGCGGGCGTCGATCTCGGCCTTCGGCGTGCGGCGGTTTTTCAGGCCGTAGGCGAGGTTTTCGTAGACCGACATATGTGGGTAGAGCGCGTAGTTCTGGAAGACCATGGCGATGTCGCGGTCGGCCGGGTCGACCTCGTTGACGACGCGGTCGCCGATCGTCACGCTGCCCTCGCTGATCGCCTCCAACCCGGCGACCATGCGCAGGAGCGTCGACTTTCCGCAGCCGGACGGGCCGACGAGCACGATGAACTCGCCGTCGGCGATGTCGATCGAGACGGAACTGACCGCGGTCACGCCGCCATTGTAGATCTTGGATACGTCCTTGATACCGATCGATGCCATGGGACAGGCTCCTTATTTGTCGCTTTCGGTGAGGCCCTTGATGAACCACCGCTGGAAGATCATCACGATCATCACCGGCGGCAGCATGGCGAGGATCGCCAGCGCAAAGGCCTCGTTATAGTCGGGAATGTTGGAGCCGACCCAGACGAGCAGGATCTGCTTGATGCCGCGCACCAGCGTGAAGAAGCGCTCGTCCGTGGTCATCAGCGTGGGCCAGAGATACTGGTTCCAGCCATAGACGAACATGATGATGAAGATCGCCGCGATCATGGTGCGCGACAGCGGCACGAGAATGTCGATGAAGAACTTGAACGGCCCCGCACCATCGATGCGCGCGGCCTCCAGCAGTTCCTCCGGCACGGACTTGAAGAACTGGCGGAAGTAGAAGGTGCCGGTGGCAGACGCGAGCAGCGGCACGATGAGGCCGGTATAGGTGTTGGTGAGCGAAAGCTTGTTCATCACTTCATAGGAGGGAAGGATGCGCACTTCGAGCGGTAGCAGCAGCGTGGTGAAGATCATCCAGAAGAACAGCGTGCCGAGCTTGAAGCGGAAATAGACGATGGCGTAGGCGGCAAGCATCGACAGGATGATCTTGCCGGCGGCAAAGCCGACGCCGAGGATCAGCGAGTTCCAGATCATGCGCGCGCCGGTGATCTCGCCGGTAAAGCCGCCCTTGCGGGTGAGCACGGTGTTGTAGGTCTCGGTGAAATAGCCGCCCCAGGTGAGAGACAGGCCGTTGCGGTGGATGTCGGCCGCCTCGTGGGTAGAGGTCATGAAGGCCACCACCACGGGGGCCACCATGATGAAGACGCCGATCAGGAGAATGACGTGGTCGAGCAAACGGGTGCGGTACATGGCGGGCGCCCTCTCAATTGTAATGGACGCGCCGCTCGATGAAGCGGAACTGGAAGATGGTGAGCACGAAGACGACGATCATCAGGATGACGGATTGCGCCGAGGAACCACCGAGGTCGTTGCCGCGGAAGCCGTCCATGTAGACCTTGTAGACGAGCGTGATCGGGTTGTTGGCCGCCTTGTCCTTCACCATCACGTCGATGACGCCGAAGGTGTCGAACAGCGAATAGGTCATGTTGATGATGAGCAGGAAGAAGGCGGTGGGAGCGAGCAGCGGCAGCGTCATCGTCCAGAAGCGGCGCATGCCGGAGCGGCAATCGATGGCGGCGGCCTCGCGGATCGAGACCGGGATGCCCTGAAGGCCCGAGAGGATGAAGATGAAATTGTAGGGGATCTGCTTCCAGACCGACACGATGATCATGGCGATTGCCGTGTCGTTGTAGTTGAGCCCGACCTTCATGTCCCAGCCGAAGAAGGCCGCGAGCTTGACGAGCGGGCCGATATGCTGGTCGAAGAACATCATGCCCATGAGGCCGGCGACCGGCGGGGCGATGGCATAGACCCATATCAGCAGCGTCTTGTAGGTCGAGCTGCCCTTCAACACCGCATCCGCCTTCACCGCGAGCAGCATGCCGATGCCCAGCGACAGGAAGGTGACGAGCACCGTGAAGAGCACGGTGAAGCGGGCAATCGACTGGTACTGCACGGAGCCCAGCGCATCGGAGTAGTTGGAAAGGCCCACGAAGGTGGAGCCGAAGCCGAACGGGTCTTCGAGATAGAAGGACGACTGGATCGCCTGCACGGACGGCCAGTAGAAGAACACGAAGATGATCGCCATCTGCGGCGCGATAAAGAGATAGGGCAGATAGGGCGACGAGAATTGCACGCGCTTCATGGAGCCACCTTCATAGCGGCGTGCCGGGAGCAGGACGCCCCCGGCACGAATTTCAGCGGATGGCAGTATCAGCCGGCGGTCTTGGCGAAGCGGGCGAGCAGTTCGTTCGCTTCGGTCTCGATCGTCTTCAGGGCTTCTTCGACCGTGGTTTCGCCGGCGAAGATGCGGCCGTATTCACGCTCCATGATCTCGCGGATCTGCGGGTAGAAGCCGAGGCGGTAGCCCTTCGACCATTCGCCCGACGGCAGCATGAGCTGCTGGATGCCGACTTCGGCCGCCGGCTTCTCCTTGTAGTAGCCTTCGGACTTGGTGAGTTCGTAGGCAGCCGTGGTGATGGCGACGTAGCCGGTTGCCTCGTGGTAGAACTTCTGGATTTCCGGCGAGGTCAGGAACTGGAAGAAGTCGGCCGTGCACTTGTTTTCGGCTTCCGGCTTGCCGGACATGGCGAAGAGAGCAGCGCCGCCGATGAAGGTGTTGGTGCCAGCACCCTGGATGCTGTTCCAATAGGGCAGGAAGGTTGCCGAGAACGGCTTCTGCGCGGTCTTCTGGAGGCCGCCGAACGAACCCGAGGAGCCGATCCAGAAGGCGGCCTTGCCCTCTTCGAAGAGCTTCTGGTTGTCGTTCCAGCCGGCGCCGTAATAGCCGAAGTAGCCTTCGTCAGCCCAGGCCTTGAGCTTGGTGAACATCATGACGAGGTTCGGGTCCGTCATGTTGATCTTGGTGTCGACGACCGTGTCGTAACCGTTGTTGTTCGTCGCGAACTGGATGTTGTGGCGCGAGAAGAAGTTTTCCGTGAACTGCCAGGTCAGCTGCGACTGGACGAGCGGCAGGTAGCCGGCTTCCTTGAGCTTCGGCGCGATGGCCTCGAACTCTTCCCAGGTCTTCGGGGCTTCGACGCCGACCTTTTCGAGGGCTTCGGTGTTGACATACATGATCGGCGCCGAGGAGTTGAACGGCATGCCGACGAACTTGCCATCCGGCGCGGCGTAGAAGTAGCGCACGCCCTCGATGAAGGCTTCGCGGTCGAACTTGTAGCCGGCACCGTTGATCAGGTCTTCAGCCGGGATGACGGCGCCAGGCGCGTTGATGATCGTCGCCGCACCGGCGTCGAAGACCTGGAGGATGTTCGGCTGTTCGCCCGAACGGAAGGCGGCGATGCCGGAAGCCAGCGCCTCTTCGTAAGTGCCCTTGGAAACCGGCGTCAGCGCGCAGGCGGACTGCGCAGCGTTGAACTTCTGGGCGACTTCGTTGATGACTTCGCCATTGCGGCCGGCCATGCCGTGCCACCAGGTGATGTTGGTGGCGGCCATCGAGGCCGAAGCGGAAACGGCGAGTGCGAAACCTGCGAGGGAAAGCGGCTTGAACATGGGTTGCTCCTCTTCACCGGATTTGGTGTGAGGGGTGCACTAATGAGCGACCGTGACGGGCGCGTTACGGTTTCGTGTCAGTTTCGTTACATTTTCCTTTTGCTCAGAACGCATCCACAAGGTGTTTGGGAAAACGCCAGGGCCGCACGGCGACGATGTCATAGCGCAGCGACAGGCGATGGCCGTCCGGCTGGCGGGAAAGCCAGACTTCGCTCGCCGCACGGATGCGGTTCTGGGTGGTTGCGGTGACGGCGAAGACGGCGCTGTCGACATCGCGCCGGGCTTTCACTTCCACGCAGACGACGAGATCGCCGCGCCGCGCGATGATGTCGATCTCGCCGATCTTCGTTCTGTAGCGGATGGCGCGGATGCGATAGCCCTTGGCCATCAGGCAGAGCGCGGCGATATATTCGGAGACATGTCCGCGGCGGAAGGCTTTGAGCCGGTTCGGATCGGCCGCCTTATCCCGCATCGCCACCCTTCAGGTCGATGAGGCGCTGGTAGAGATCGCGGCGCGGCAGGCCGGTCTGGCGCGCCGCCTCGGTCGCCGCCTTGCCGGCCGACATGTCCTTCACGAGCGCCGTAAGCAGCCGGTCGACATCCGCAGCCTCGGGTGCGGCCGCCTCGCCCGGCGGGGCGATGACGAAGACGATCTCGCCCTTGACGGTGTGGCCGTCGCCATAGAAGGCGGCGAGGTCGCCGAGCGGGCCACGCCGGAATTCCTCGAAGGTCTTGGTGAGTTCGCGGCACACGCAGGCCGCCCGTCCCTCGCCCAGCACGTCAGCCGCGGCAGCGACGGTCGCCGCTATACGGTGCGGCGATTCAAAGAAGAGGAGCGTTGCCGGGACGCTTGCCAGCTCGGCGAGACGATCGCGTCGCGCCTTGTCCTTCGAGGGCAGGAATCCGGCGAAGAAAAAGGCATCGTTCGGCAGGCCGGAACCGACGAGGGCGGCGAGCGGGGCGGAGGCGCCGGGGATCGGCACGACACGGTGGCCGGCGTCGATGGCCATCAGCGCCAGGCGATAACCGGGATCGGAGACCAGCGGCGTACCGGCATCGGAGACTAGAGCCACGGATTTACCGGCTTCGAGCGCCGCAATGAGGCGCGGGCCGGCCTCGTCCGCATTGTGCTCGTGATAGGCATAGGGCCGGTTGACGATGCCGTAGCGATCGAGCAGCACGCGGGTAACGCGGGTGTCCTCGCAGGCGAGAACATCCGCACCGGCGAGCGTTTCCAGCGCGCGCAGCGTGATGTCCGAGAGATTGCCGATGGGGGTGGCGACCAGATAGAGCGCCGGCTCCTGCGGCCGGGCGGGGATCACGGCATTGTGCAGGCGAAAGGTTTTCGCACTTGCACCCGTCCCGCTTGCCGCACCTTCATCCCGCATCGTCCGTCACCTTTCCAGCCGCTGGACGGCCGCATTTCCCCTCCTTATGGGCGAGCGCCGATGCCCTCGCAAGGTCCGGCGGTTGACTATCCTGTGTCCGGCGCCGTTAGCACTTGCAATCGTCCGCCTGTTTCTGCCATTTTGCCCGTCCACATCCATCCGGCGCCTGCCGGAATTCCAAGGCAATGCCGCGCCGGTGCTCCGGCGTGCAAGCGGTCGAAAGCGATACATCCATGCGCATTACTCTCGAGCGGTCCAATCTCCTGAAGTCGCTGAACCACGTTCACCGCGTGGTCGAGCGCCGCAACACGATCCCGATCCTCTCGAACGTGCTCCTGCGCTCGGACGGCGCCAGCCTCGACATGAAGGCGACCGACCTCGACCTGGAAATCACCGAGGCGACGCCGGCGCAGGTCGAGCAGGCGGGTGCCACGACTGTTCCCGCGCATCTCCTCTACGACATCGTGCGCAAACTCTCCGACGGTTCGGAAGTGGCGCTCGCCACCAACGCCGATGGCTCCTCGATGACGGTCACCTCCGGCCGCTCGAAATTCTCGCTGCAATGCCTGCCGCAATCTGACTTCCCGGACCTCACCGCCGGCAGCTTTTCCCACACGTTCCGCCTCAAGGCGACGGACCTGAAGATGTTGATCGATCGCACGCAGTTCGCGATCTCGACGGAAGAGACCCGCTATTACCTGAACGGCATCTTCATCCACACGATCGAGAGCAACGGCGCGCTGAAGCTGCGGGCCGTCGCCACCGACGGCCACCGCCTCGCCCGCGCCGATGTCGAAGCGCCCTCGGGCTCGGAAGGCATGCCGGGCATAATCATTCCGCGCAAGACGGTCGGCGAACTCCAGAAGCTGGTCGACAATCCGGAGCTCGTCGTCACGGTCGAAGTGTCCGATGCGAAGATCCGCTTCACCATCGGCTCGATCGTGCTGACCTCGAAGCTCATCGACGGCACCTTTCCGGATTACCAGCGCGTGATCCCGACCAACAACGACAAGGAACTGAAGATCGATTGCCAGTCCTTCGCGCAGGCCGTCGACCGCGTTTCCACCATTTCCTCCGAGCGCGGCCGCGCCGTGAAGCTGGCGCTTGGCGAAGGTCAGCTGACGCTCACCGTCAACAACCCGGATTCGGGCAGTGCGACGGAAGAACTGGCGGTCGGCTACGACAACGATCCGCTAGAAATCGGCTTCAACGCCAAATACCTGCTCGACATCACCTCGCAGCTTTCCGGCACGGAAGCCGTGTTCATGCTGGCCGATCCGGGCTCGCCGACGCTGGTGCGCGATCTCGCCGGCGACGACGCGCTCTATGTGCTCATGCCGATGCGCGTATAGGCGGCCGGCAGCATCGGGAAACCGTTGTGGAACCCGCCGGCTATCCGGCGGGTTCTTTTTTACCTGGCAACGCCGCCTTCTTTGTTTTTACGCAATTCCGGACGCAAAACCGCTTCGCACTTTTGCTGGAACTGCTCTAGAAACTTGCGGGCGACGGCGCAATCAGACTTGTTTTTGACGCAAACCGCGTCACATATTCGCCATGGTCGAATGCGCGGACGGGAATGACGCCCGCCGCCGGCCGGAAAAGCGATACCATGAAGGGGGACGGCATGACGCTGCGTGTGAAGGTCAAGGAACGGCTCGGCAAGAAATTCGACGACGAGATTCGCTTCTTCAAGGGCTGGATGAGCAATACGCGGGCGGTCGGCTCGATCATTCCCACCTCCTCCATCACTGCGCGCCGCATGGCGAGCGTCGTCAATCCCGCCTCCGGCCTTCCCGTGCTGGAACTCGGTCCCGGCACAGGCGTCATCACCAAGGCGATCCTCGGCACCGGACTTGCCCCGGAAAAGCTGACTTCGGTCGAATTCTCCACGGATTTCTACAATCACCTCGTCGAGCGCTTCCATGGTGTGAACTTCATCAACGGCGACGCCTTCGATCTCGACAAGACGCTCGGCGACCTGCGCGAGACGACCTTCGACAGCGTCGTTTCCGCCGTGCCGCTGCTGAACTTCCCGATGCACAAGCGCGTTTCGATGATCGAGGACCTGCTGACGCGTATTCCCGTCGGCCGCCCCGTCGTGCAGATCTCCTACGGTCCGCTCTCCCCCGTCATCGCCATGCCGGACCGCTACCAGATCAGCCATCTCGACTTCGTCGTGCGCAACATCCCGCCGGCGCAGCTGTGGACCTACCGCCGCACGCACTGAGCGGCGGCGATGTTCGCGCTCTATATTACCCATCCGCAGGTGCTGATCGACCCGGCCGTGCCCGTGCCCGACTGGGCGCTTTCCGAGCGCGGCCGCGAGCGGGCCTTGCTTGCTGCCGACGCCGACTGGGCTCGGCAGATCGGCCGCTTCGTCGCCAGCACCGAGCGCAAGGCGATCGAGACGGCAAACATTCTTGCCGGCGGCCGCATCCCGGTCGAGACCGACCATGCCATGGGTGAGAACGACCGCTCCGCCACGGGTTTTCTGCCGCCTCCCGCCTTCGAGGCGGCGGCGGATGAATTCTTCGCCCATCCGGAAACGAGCTTTCGCGGTTGGGAGCGGGCGGTGGATGCGCAGGCGCGCATCGTTGCCGCCGTCGAGCGCGTGCTGGCCGGCCACGACCCGACCGTCCCCATCGCCTTCGTCGGCCATGGTGGCGTCGGCACGCTGCTGAAGTGCCATCTGAAAGGCACGCCGATCCGTCGCGACGGCGACCAGCCGGGCGGGGGCGGCAATCTTTTCGCTTTCCGGCTTGCAGACCGCGCTGTCACATGCGACTGGACGCCAATCGAATCTTGGAAAGGGTTTTGACCATGTCCGCGCGCGACCGCCTGATCGTTGGCCTCGATGTTCCAACCATCGCGGAGGCGGAAAAGGTGGTTCGCACCCTCGGCAGCACCGCCCTCTTCTACAAGATCGGCTACCAGCTGGTCTTCGCCGGCGGCCTCGAATTCGCCCGCGACCTTGCCAAGGACGGCAAGAAGGTCTTCCTCGACATGAAGCTGCTCGACATCGACAACACGGTGGCCAAGGGCGTGGAAAACATCGTCAAGATGGGCATGTCCATGCTCACCCTGCATGCCTATCCGAAGGCCATGGCCGCCGCGGTTTCCGCCGCCAGGGGATCCGACCTCTGCCTGCTCGGCGTCACGGTCCTCACCTCCATGGATGCCAAGGACGTCATCGACGCCGGCTATGAATATGATCCGCACACGCTGGTGCTGCGCCGCGCCGAACAGGCGCGCATCGCCGGCATGGGTGGCGTCGTCTGCTCCGCCGAGGAGGCGAATGCGGTGCGCAAGATCGTCGGCGCCGACATGGCGATCGTCACCCCCGGCATCCGCCCCGCGGGCGCAGAGCTTGGCGACCAGAAGCGCGTGATGACGCCGGCCGATGCGCTGAAGGCCGGTTCCAGCCACCTCGTCGTCGCCCGGCCGATCGTCAACGCCGCCGACCCGCTTGCCGCCACCAGGGCGATCCTCGCCGAAATGGACGGCGCGCTGAACGCCTGAAACCAAGGGAGAGAGACATGCCGAAGGGCTACTGGATTGCACGGGTCGATGTGCGTGATACCGAGCGCTACAAGGACTATGTCGCCGCCGCCAAGCCGGCCTTCGAAAAATACGGCGCAAATTTCATCGCCCGCGGCGGTGCATTCGAGCGTCTCGAAGGCGAGGTTCGCGCCCGCAACGTGATCATCGAGTTCCCCTCGCTGCAAGCCGCCGTCGACTGTTACAACTCGCCGGAATACCAGATCGCCGCCGCCATCCGCCAGGAAGTGGCGGATGCGGAAATGGTGGTCGTCGAAGGCATCTGAGTTACCGCGAAAACCCCGGCAGGAGAGACGCTTCGCCGCGCTTCACCTTGCCGGCGCTTTGGGCTATGTAGGCCCTACCCACCTTTCCTACTCTTCAGGAGCTGCCCGCATGACCTTGTCCAACCTTCCGCCGCTCGTCACCGTCTTCGGCGGCTCGGGCTTCGTCGGGCGTCATGTGGTGCGCGCGCTGGCGCGCCGCGGCTACCGCATCCGCGTGGCGGTCCGCCGCCCGGATCTCGCCGGCTTCCTCCAGCCGATCGGCGGCGTCGGCCAGATTTCCTTCGTCCAGGCGAACCTGCGTTACCGCCAGTCCGTCGACCGCGCCGTCGAGGGCTCCGACCACGTCGTCAACTGCGTCGGCGTGCTCTTCGAGGCCGGCCGCAACACCTTCGACGCCGTCCAGGATTTTGGCGCCCGCGCCGTGGCGGAGGCTGCCCGGGCTGCCGGCGCCAAGCTCACCCATATTTCCGCGATCGGCGCCAACGAGAAGTCGGAATCGTCCTACGGCCGCACCAAGGGCCGCGGTGAAGCCGCCGTGCTGCGTACCGTGCCGGATGCCGTCATCCTGCGCCCCTCCATCATCTTCGGGCCGGAGGACGGCTTCTTCAACAAGTTCGCCACCATGGCACGCTATGCGCCGGTCCTGCCGCTGATCGGCGGCGGTCACACGAAGTTCCAGCCGGTCTATGTCGCCGACGTCGCCGAAGCCGTCGCCCGCTCCGTGGACGGCACGATCGAACGCGGCCGCATCTACGAACTCGGCGGCCCGGAAGTGCTGACCTTCCGCCAGTGTCTGGAATTGATGCTGCGCGTCGTCGACCGCAAGAACCCGCTCGTGTCGCTGCCCTTCGGCATCGCCTCGCTGATCGGTTCCATCGCCTCGCTGGTGCCCTTCATCGCACCGCCGCTGACCTCCGACCAGGTGACGCTGCTGCGCTCGGACACCATCGTCTCCGAGGCGGCCCGCAGCGAAGGCCGCACCCTTGAGGCCATCGGCATCCAGCCGACCCTCGTCGAAGCGATCCTGCCGAGCTATCTCGTGCGCTACCGCCAGCAGGGCCAGTTCACCAAGATCGACAAGACGGCCTGACGCATCCGTCGCCGCAATGAAAACCGGCCGCCGCGAGGGAAAACCCCGCGGCGGCCGGTTCTTTTTCGAAAGCGCTTTGAGCACTCTGTTGCACTTATGCAGCGGTTAAAAAAAGCTGCGTGGCATTTACCCGTGATTCAGCATGACGCGATATTGATTGTCGTCGGACCAGCGAATAAACACCGCCCCCGTCGCGTCGTACTGATGACAGTTCTGCGGCGTATTTTCAGGACTTTGAGAGGCTCCCGGCCCATGGGCAAGGCAATTGCAATCTTCTTCGGATTTTCGGCTCTGATCATCGTAGCCGGATCCTTTGCCGCGCCGGGAACGGTGTCTGCCGGCAAGCACGGCTGTTCGCCGGCCTACGGCGTCGACCCCTGCACGACCGCATCGGTCAAGTAAGCTTCGGCCGGTCCTAGACCGGCCAAAGCAAAACATCTTTAGCCGAAAACGAGAAGGCCGATCAGGCCGAGCGTGCCCACGACGATTCGCCAGATGGCGAACAGCGTGAAGCCGCGGCGAGAGACGAAGTCGAGCAGCTTGCGCACGACGAAGAGGCCCGCGACGAAAGCGGCCGCGAAGCCCACCCCGATCACCACGAGGTCATCCGAGGACAGCGCATCGCGGTTCTTGTAGAGATCGAGCGTGAAGGCGCCGACCATAGTCGGCATGGCGAGGAAGAACGAGAACTCCGCCGCCGAACGCTTGTCGGTGCCGAGCAGCAGGGCGCCGGCGATCGTCGCACCCGAGCGCGAGGTGCCGGGAATCATCGCCAGGCACTGGCAGAGGCCGATCTTGAAGGCAAGCGACGGCGGGTAGGTCATCGCATCCGTATAACGCGGCGTCAGCGGCAGGCGATCGACCACATAGAGGATGACGCCGCCGATGATCAGCACAATGCAGATCAGCATCGGCGTCTCGAAGAGCACCGTCTTGATGAAATCATGCGCGATGGCGCCGATGACGGCCGCCGGCAGGAAGGCCAAGAGCACGCTGATGACGAAGCGGCGCGCTTCCGGGCGCGATGGCAGATCGAAGGCGATGCGCAGCAGCTTGGCCGCATAGACGGACAGGATCGCCAAGATGGCGCCGAGCTGGATGAGGACGGCAAAACTGTTGCCCGGCGACTTGAAGCCGAGAAAGTGCCCGGCAAGCAGGATATGGGCGGTGGAGGACACCGGGATGAATTCGGTCAGGCCCTCGATGAGACCGAGAATGAGGGCGCTGACAATCGATTGGTCTGCCATGAAAGTTCCTTGATGCTGGAAAAGGAAAGCATGAAAACGAAGCGGCCTTACGGCAAAAAGCCCGATTCGCTTGTGTTTGTACCACCAAATTTCTATAGGTTCGTCAAATCAGCCGTCGCCAAATCAGCTCCGCGTCAAGCGGCAGGCCCGGCATCGCCCCTTCCGCAAGACGAGTAAAAGCAGCGTTCATGCCCACACTCTATCATCACCCGATGTCTTCCGCCTCGCGCTTTGTCCGCCTGATTCTGGCCGAATACGGCTTCCAGACGGAGCTTGCCGAAGAGGCGCCGTGGGAAAACCGACGCGATTTCCTGGCCCTCAACCCGGCCGGGACCTTGCCCGTCTATGTCGATGACAGCATGCGGGCGCTCTGTGGCGCGAGCATCATTTCCGAATATCTCGACGAGACCCACGGCGTGCTGAAGCGCGATCGCCGGCTGCTCGCCGAAGACCCTTTTCAGCGCGCGGAGATCCGGCGGCTCACTGAATGGTTCCTGCAGAAGATGGAGCAGGACGTGACGCGCCCGCTGGTGCGCGAGCGTGTCTTCAAATTGCAGATGACGCCGGACCAGGGCGGCGGCCCGCCGGACAGCAAGATCCTGCGCAACTCGCGCGCCAATATCCGACAGCACATGAAATACCTCTCCTGGCTTGCGGGCTCGCGCACCTATCTCGCTGGCGATCGCCTGAGCTACGCCGACCTCGCCGCCGCCGCGATGATCTCGGTGCTCGACTATATGGGGGAGATAAACTGGGCGGATGCACCGCAGGCCAAGGACTGGTATCAGCGGCTGAAATCCCGCCCCTCCTTCCGCCCGCTGCTGGCCGAGCGCGTGCGCGGCGTCACCCCGGTCTCGCACTACGCGGACCTCGATTTCTGAGGACGGACACATGTCGGGCGACGAGAGGATCCGGCGCCGCCTGACCGATTTCGTCAAGGCGGAGGCCGCCGACAAGGGCTTCGATCTCTGTCGCATCACCGGCCCCGATTCCATTCCACAGGCGCCGGCCCGGCTCGCCGATTTTCTCGCCGCCGGCTATCACGGCACCATGGACTGGATGGCGGAGACGGAAGCCCGCCGCGCCGATCCGCGTGTGCTGTGGAGCGACGTGCGCTCCGTCATCCTCTTCGGCATGAATTACGGCCCGGAGCATGATCCGCGCGAAGTGCTCGCCATGCCGGACCGGGCGGCGATCTCCGTCTACGCGCAGAACCGCGACTATCACGACATCATCAAGGGCAAGCTCAAGGAAGTGGCGACGCGGTTTGCCGCGCGCGGCGGGGCGGATGTGAAGGTCTTCGTCGATACGGCGCCGGTGATGGAAAAGCCGCTGGCAGCCGCTGCCGGGCTTGGCTGGCAGGGCAAGCACACCAACCTCGTCAGCCGCTCGCACGGCTCCTGGCTCTTTCTCGGCAGCCTGTTCACCACCGCCGACCTCTTCCGCGACGCGCCGGAGCGCGACCATTGCGGCTCCTGCCGCGCCTGCCTCGACGCCTGCCCGACGGATGCCTTTCCGGCGCCCTACAAGATCGACGCGCGGCGCTGCATTTCCTACCTCACCATCGAGCACAAGGGCACGATCGAGCCAGAATTCCGCGAAAAAATCGGTAACCGCATCTATGGCTGCGACGATTGCCTGGCCGCCTGCCCCTGGAACAAGTTCGCCGCCAGCGCCTCCGAAATGAAGCTCAAGGCGCGCGATGAGCTGAAGGCGCCGGCGATTGCCGACCTGCTGACGCTCGACGATCCCGGCTTTCGCGCGCATTTCTCCGGCTCGCCCGTCAAGCGCATCGGCCGCGACCGCTTCGTCCGCAACGTGCTGATCGCCGCCGGCAATTCCGGCGACCGCGGCCTGATTGCTCGATGCGCCCAACTCGCCGAGGATGCCGCGCCGGTGGTGCGGGGCATGGCCGCATGGGCGCTCTCCCGGCTGATGACCGCTGGCGAATTCGAAGAATTTGCGGCAGGAAGGGCGGACGACGCGGACGCGGATGTGCGCGCGGAATATGAAAGAGCGAAGGCGGACTGTCGATGACGCATCTCCTGATCCTCGGCGCCGGTTTTTCCGGCAAGGCCATCGGCGACGTTTTCAAGGAGGCCGGCTTTTCCGTCTCCGGCACGACGCGCTCTGCCGAAAAAGCGGAGAGCCTGCGCGCGCTCGGGATCGAGCCTCTTCTTTATGATGGCGGTACGATCTCGGAAGCGCTTGCTGCGGACATGGCGCGCGCCACCCATGTCGTGCAGTCGATCGCGCCCGGCAAGGATGGCGATCCGCTGTTTCGCGCCGGAAGCCCCGCGCTTTCCGTCCTGATGCCCAAGCTCGAATGGGCCGGCTATCTCTCCACCGTCGGCGTCTATGGCGACCACAAGGGCGCCTGGGTGGACGAGGAGACGGTGCTGAACCCGGTGTCCGCCCGTTCGGTCGAACGGGTCGAGGCGGAGGACCATTGGCTCGATTTCGGCAAGGCCTCCGGCCTGCCCGTCGCCGTGCTGCGCCTTTCCGGCATCTATGGGCCGGGACGCAATGCGCTGCGCAACATGGAGGACGGCACCGCCCGCCGCCTTATCAAGCCGGAGCAGGTGTTCAACCGCATTCGTGTGGAAGACATCGGCCGCTCGGCACCGTTCCTTGCGGGCAAGCGCCTGGGCGGCGTCTGGAACATCACCGACCACGAGCCCGGCCCGCCGCAGGACGTGGTTGCCGAGGCCGCCCGGCTGATGGGTGTGCCGGTGCCGCCGGATATTCCGTTCGAGACGGCGGAACTTTCCCCCATGGCTCGGTCTTTCTACGGAGAGAATAAGCGCGTTTCGAACGCAAAGCTGCGTGCTGCCGGCTTCGAATTCCGCTTCCCGAACTACCGTCAATCGCTCGCCGACCTATGGTCTTCCGGGCGCTGGCGGGGCTGAGGGCGGCGTGCCGGCAGCGTTGCCTTTTGCGCTTTCATACAACCATAAATTTATCTGCCCCAATTTCGCCGCCAGATTCATGCGCAGCGATTGCTAATATTGAAAGTTTTTTCCGAAAATTTGCACGAATGCCGCACGGCCATTCCAGCTTTACAGTCGATCCAGTTTAGCAACTGATTCCGAAGAACTTTTCCTGTCATCTTAACGAAGATTAAAAATCCATCGCGGGCGATGGACTGTATAGCCACACGGGTTTTGACAGAATTGCGGCCGGTTGAGGCACGTTTTCGCCACTTTTGCTTCCTCATAGGGCAAGCATAGCAGCGGAAATTCACAACTCGCCCGGAAGGTCATCCGAACATGGTGCTCAAACTCTCCAGTGTGGCTCTTGCCTCCCTCGTCGCCGCCTCCTCCACCTTCGTTACATTCACCGATGCTCAGGCAGCCGGTTGCGGCCGCGCCTCGTGGTATGCGCTGCACTCGCGCACGGCCTCCGGTGAACGCATGAACCCCAGCCTCATGACGGCCGCCCACCGCAGCCTGCGCTTCGGCACCAAGGTGAAGGTCACCAACGCGAACAACGGCAAGAGCGTCGTGGTGCGCATCAACGATCGTGGCCCGTTCATCCGCGGCCGCGTGCTCGATCTGTCCAAGGCCGCCGCCTCCAACATCGGCATGATCCGCTCCGGCCACGCCAAGATCTGTTACGAGGTCATCGGCTGATCAGCCGCTAATCTGACCGCGCCGGCTTGCCCTCGGCGCGTTCCGCCGCTACCACGACGCAAAACGGAGTAAACGTATGCGATTGGGTGGGCGGCTTTCCGGAGCCATCGAGGTTCTGACGGATATCGAGACGCGGCGGCGCCCCGTCGCCGATGCGCTCAAGGACTGGGGTCTCTCCCATCGCTTCGCCGGCTCCGGCGACCGTGCCGCGATCGGCAACATCGTCTATGACGCGCTGCGCATGAAACTGTCGCACGCCTATCTGATGGACGACGACAGCCCCACCGCCCTTGGCCACGCCGTGCTGCTGCGCCAATGGGGCCTGACGCCCGAGGCGATCGCCGCCGAACTCGACGGCGACCGGTTTGCCCCGGAGCTGCTGTCCGAAGAGACGCTTGCCGCCTTCCGCGCCCGCAACCTCGACGAGGCGGCACCGCATGTGCAGGGCGACATCCCGGAATGGATCCAGCCTTCCTTCGAGGAAAACTTTTCCGACAAATGGCTGGACGAGGCCAAGGCGCTTGCCGGCCGGCCGACGCTGGACCTGCGCGCCAACACGCTGAAGGCGGGCCGCGACAAGGTGCTGAAGGCGCTGGAACGCAACGCCGCCGTCGCCTCCCCCATCGCCCGCCAGGGCATCCGCATTCCCGCCGGCGAAGGCCCGTCGCGCCTGCCGAACGTCACCGCCGACCTCGCCTTCCAGAAGGGCTGGTTCGAGGTGCAGGACGAAGGCTCGCAGATCGTCGCCGATCTCGTGCTGCCGCAGGAGGACGAGCAGGTGCTCGATTTCTGTGCCGGCGGCGGCGGCAAGACGCTCGCCATGGCGGCCGCGATGAACAACAAGGGCCAGGTGCACGCCTACGACACCGACCGCAAGCGCCTCGCCCCGATCATCGAGCGGCTGAAACGCGCCGGCACCCGCAATGTCCAGGTCCACCAGGACATCACGAGCCTTGCCGCCCTCACCGGCCGTTTCGACCGCGTGCTGGTCGACGCGCCCTGCACCGGCACCGGCACCTGGCGCCGCAGGCCGGACACCAAATGGCGCCTTACCGAAAAGAACCTGGAAGAACGCCTCGGCCAGCAGCAGGAGGCGCTTGCCAATGCCAGCGCCTATGTGCGCCCCGGCGGCTCGCTGCTCTACGTTACCTGTTCGATCCTGCCGCAGGAAAACGAGAACCAGGTCCACGCCTTCTGCGAGAACAACCCGGAATTCGAGATCCTTTCGGCCGCCAAGGCCTGGCAGGGCCTGTTCGGCACCGACAAGCCGCAGCCCTGGTCGACGGACATGAAGACGGTGACGCTGACGCCCGCGTCCACCGATACGGACGGCTTCTTCTTCTGCGCCATGGGCCGCCGGGCCTGACGGCTGCGACGCCGCACCTCTTGCGCTCTGTCAAATGTGTGGAACAGCTTGAAACCGTTCTAAACTATACACTTTGACACCAGTTTTTATTTGGTCCATGACAATAACGCCTGAATAAACCCGGGTCCGGCCTGCCTGCCGGGCCATCCGGGCGACGGTCGCCAAGGGAGGCGCACCGCCACGTCCGGTGTCGGGGGACACATCGAACAGGACACCAGGAGACGTCATGACCACTTCCTTCCTTCGCGCGGCTGCCTTCGTGCTCGCTGCCGCGACGTCGAGCCTTGCCATCGGCACCGCCCATGCGGCGGCCGATCCGGCTGCGATCGTCAAGCACTATGCTGAAATTGCCCATGCCAAATATTCCGACTCGCTGGCGGCCGCCAAGGCGCTCGACGCTGCAGTCGACGCGCTCATCGCCACGCCGAACGACGAGACGCTGAAGGCTGCGCGCGAAGCGTGGCTGAAGTCGCGCGTGCCCTACCAGCAGACGGAAGCCTATCGCTTCGGCAACCCGCTCGTCGACGACTGGGAAGGCAAGGTCAATGCCTGGCCGCTCGACGAAGGCCTGATCGACTATGTCGACCCGAGCTACGGCACGGAAAGCGACGAGAACGCGCTCTTCGTCGGCAATGTCATTGCCAATCCAAAGCTTGAGATCGGCGGCAAGACGATCGACGCGACCACGATCACCCCGGCCGTGCTGCAGGAACTGCACGAGGCGGGCGAAGTCGAGGCGAACGTCGCCACCGGCTACCACGCCATCGAATTCCTGCTGTGGGGCCAGGACCTGAACGGCACCGGCAAGGGTGCTGGCAACCGCCAGGCTTCGGACTATGACAAGGCCAATTGCACCAACGGCAATTGCGACCGCCGCGGCGCCTACCTGAAGGCCGCCTCGTCGCTGCTCGTCACCGACCTCGAAGAGATGGTCGCCGCCTGGGCGCCGGAAGGCGACGCCACGAAGAACGTGACCGCCGACCCGAAGGCCGGCATCACCGCCATGCTGACCGGCATGGGCTCGCTCTCCTATGGCGAACTTGCCGGCGAGCGCATGAAGCTTGGCCTGCTGCTGCATGATCCGGAAGAAGAGCACGATTGCTTCTCCGACAACACGCACAACTCGCACTACTACGACGTCGTCGGCATCCAGACCGTCTATACGGGCGAATATACCCGTGCGGACGGCTCCAAGCTGACCGGCCCGTCGCTCTCGGAGCTGGTCGCGGAAAAGGACGCCGCGCTCGACACCGAGATGAAGGGCAAGCTCGATGCAAGCCATGCAGCCTTCAAGGCGCTGGTGGACCGTGCCGAAGGCGGCGAGGCCTATGACCAGATGATCGGCGAAGGCAATGCCGAGGGCAACAAGGTGGTGCAGACCGCCGTCGACAGCCTGATCGACCAGACCAAGACGATCGAGCGCGTCATTGCGTCGCTCGATATCGGCAAGATCGAGCTTGAAGGCTCCGACAGCCTGGATAATCCTAACGCTGTCTTCCAATGATAGAAGGCGGGCCGCGTCCTCGCGATAGCGGCCCGATTTCGCAATGACAGAACGCCCCGCCCGTCGCCTGCTCGCGGTTTTCGCCGCGGTGTCCGTCGTGGCGGGCGTTTTTGTTCTTGGGAAAGCCTATTCCGCCGGCCAGGGCCGGGACGACCTCTCGGAAAAGGACCGCAAGCGCGTGGCTGCCGTGACGCGGCTCACCACGGATTTTTCGGCCGCCGAACAGTATGAGGCGATGTCCGGGGGGGCGGCGACCTCGCTTGCCTCGGTCAACCTGAACAGCTTTTCGCATTTTTCCGAAAACATCAGCTTTGCCGAGGAAGAGACGTTCAAGCTCGGCAATGCGCTGTTCCAGAAACTCTGGGTGTCCTCGCCCTCCTCGACACAGGCCTCCGATGGGCTTGGGCCGTTCTACAATGCGCGCTCCTGCCAATCCTGCCACATCAAGGACGGACGCGGCCATCCGCCGGAGGGCGCCGATGACGCAACCTCGATGTTCCTGCGCCTCGCCCGTGCCGCGGTGACGCCGGAGGAAGAGGCGGCGCTCAAAGATTTCAGCGAAATGAGCCTGCCGGACCCGGTCTATGGCCGCCAGTTGCAGGACCTCGCCGTCCCCGGCCTCAAGGCGGAGGGGCGCATGGTGGTAGACTATACCGAGGAAGCGGTGACGCTGGCCGGCGGCGAAGTCGCGATGCTGCGCCGGCCGACCTATTCCGTCGCTGATCTCGCCTATGGCGACCTCGACAGGACGACGACGCTCTCGCCGCGCGTCACCCAGCCCATGCTCGGTCTCGGCCTCGTCCAGGCGATACATGAGGCGGATATTCTGGCGCTTGCCGACCCGGACGATGCGGACGAGGACGGCATCAGCGGCAAGGCGGCCGTGGCGATCGATCCGAAGACCGGCAAAAAGACGCTCGGCCGCTTCGGCTGGAAGGCGCAGTCCGCCTCCGTGCGTCAGCAGAGCGCCGACGCCTTCGCCCACGATATCGGCATCTCGACGCCCGAAGTGCCGCTGCACCAGGGGGACTGCATGGCCGCGGAAGCCGCCTGCCTGGAGCGCCCGAATGGCGTGCAGGCCCGCCTCGGCGATGTGGAAGCGCCGCCGCCGATCATGGACCTCGTGACCTTCTACGCGGAAAATCTTGCCGTGCCGGCGCGGCGCAAGGCGAGTTTCGCCGAGACGCTGGCGGGAAAACGCGTGTTCTACGAGACAGGCTGCACGAGCTGTCATCAACCGAAATTCGTGACCCGGCGCGATGCCGCAAACAAGGCCCATGCCTTCCAGCTCATCTGGCCCTATTCCGATTTCCTGCTGCACGACATGGGCGAAGGCCTTGCCGATGGACAGGCGGTTGGGGTTGCGACCGGCCGGGAGTGGCGCACGCCGCCGCTCTGGGGCATCGGCCTTACAAAAACCGTCAACGGCCATACGTTCTTCCTGCATGACGGGCGCGCCCGCAACCTCACCGAGGCCATCCTCTGGCACGGTGGTGAGGCAAAAGCGGCGCGCGACCGCTTCACCACGCTGGAAAAACAGGACCGCGACGCCCTTCTGACCTTCCTGGAGAGCCTCTGATGCAGACCCGGCGCCACCCCTTCCGTTTTGTCTCCCTCATTGCCGCTGGCCTGATGCTTTCGGCGAGCCCGCCGGTCTTCGCCCAGGAGAGCAGCACGCCCGTGCCGCCGGAGCTGACGGAACAGATCGTCACCGGCATCATGACGCGCGCCGTCGATGACGTCATCCGCCCTGGCTACCGCGCCTTCCAGGCCTCCGCGGGCAAGCTGGCGGAGGCGACCGGCGCCTTCTGCAAGGCCCCGTCCGACGCCAGCCGCAAGGCCGTCGACGAAGCGTTCCGCCAGGCGGTCACCGACTGGGGGCATATCGAGATCGTGCGCATCGGCCCGGTAATCGACGACAACCGCTTCGAGCGCATCCTGTTCTACCCGGACCGCAAGGGCACCGGCCTGAAACAGGTGCAGGCGCTGCTCCAGAAGCAGGACGACAAAGACACCGATGCTGCGACGATGGGCGGCAAGAGCGTGGCGATCCAGGGTTTTGGCGCGATCGAATTCGCGCTCTACGGCACGGGCGCCGAAACGCTGATGGACAAGCCGGACGGCTTCCGCTGCCGCTACGCCGCCGCCGTCGCCACCCATATCGAGACGACGGCCGGCCAACTCGTGGCGGCCTGGGACGCGCCGGACGGCGTGCAGGACGACTGGAAACATCCAGGCCCTCAGAACCCCGTCTTCCGCACCGGCCGCGAGGCGATCACCGCGCTGCTCGGCATTCTCGTGCATGGTGCTGAGGCCGTGCGCGACCAGCGCATCGAGACCTTCTACCGCAATGGCGGCATCGCGCGGCCGAAATCGGCGGTGTTCTGGCGCTCCGGCAACACCTGGACGTCGATTTCCGCCAATATCGAAGGCCTGCAAGTGCTGTTCGACAGATCCGGCATGCGGGAGCTGGTCGATCCGAATTTCGCGTCGATCAACGAGAATATCGACTTCGTGTTGAAATCGCTCGGCCATATCGCGCCGATGGTGGATCCGGACGTGGAAAAGGCCGTCTCGACGCCTGAGGAGCAGCAGAAGATCACCTTCCTCCTCGTCAACACGCGCGACCTGATCCTGCGCCTCGACGCCGGTTATGGCGGCGCCATCGGGCTCGGCTCCGGCTTCTCCTTCTCGGACGGCGACTGATGCGCGGCGCTGGCGTCCATAGCGCGCTTCTCGACCGGCGCAGCTTCCTGCGCATGGCGGGGGCTGCATGGGTCGCATCGCTCGGTGCCCGCCAGTCCTTTGCGCTGTCACGCACCGACGCCGTCTTCGCCTCCGGCTACCGGGATCGCGACGGCAGTTTCGGCATTGCCGTGCTTGCGGAAGACGGGTCGATCATCGACAGGACGCCGCTGCCGGCCCGAAGCCACGGCATGGCCTTTTCGCCCGCCACCGGCCATCTCGTCGCCTTCGCGCGCCGCCCCGGCACCTTCGCACTGGTGGTCGACCAGACTGGCAAGGCCGCGCCCGTGACGATCGCCGCCGCCGAAGACCGGCATTTCTTCGGCCATGGCTGCTTCTCGCCGGACGGCCGGCTGCTCTATGCCAGCGAGAACGATTTCGACGCCAATCGCGGGGTCATTGGCCTCTACGACGCCCGCGAAAACTACCGCCGGATCGGCGAATATGCGACCTACGGCATCGGCACGCACGATCTCTCCGTCAGCGACGACGGCCGGACGCTGATCGCCGCCAATGGCGGCATCGAGACCCATCCGGATTTCGGCCGCACCAAGCTCAATCTCGACCACATGGAGCCGTCGCTGGCGCTCATCGATGCCGCGACCGGTGCGCTCATCGAGCGCCACACGCTGCCGGAAAAACTTCGCCAGCTTTCCACCCGCCATATCGACCTCGACGACAAGGGCCGCATCTGGTTCGCCTGCCAATATGAAGGCCCGCGCAACGATTTGCCGCCGCTCGTCGGCTCTTTCGGCAAGGGCGAGGACCTGCGCTTCCTGTCGCTCCCCGAGGAAACCACCATCGGCCTTGCCAACTATGTCGGCGCCATCGCCGTCAACCGCCGCGAAAACCTCGTCGGCCTAACCTCGCCGAATGGCGGCCGCTTCGTTGTGCTCGACGCGAAGACGGGCCGCGTGCTGCGCGAAGAGACCGTCGCGGATGCCGCCGGTATCGCGGCCGCACCGCACGGTTTTGCCGTCTCCTCCTATGACGGCCGCTTTGCCGGACACCGCGAGGATATCGCCTGGGACCAGCATATCGCCAGCCTGCGCCGATGACCGCACCCTCTGGACGGCGGCGCGCGGCGCGCTAGTTGCAGGCAACATGAACAACAAGCCCCTCGTCTATCTCGCCTTCATCATCCTCGTCCTCGGTGGCGGCCTCGTTATCGGCGCCAACAACGTGCCTGGCGACTGGTATCAGTCGCTGGCAAAACCATCGTTCAATCCGCCGAACTGGGTTTTCGCGCCGGTCTGGAGCATCCTCTACGTCATCATCGGCGTGGTCGGTGCGCGCACCTGGCTTTCGCCCCTTCGCCGCTCGATCGCGATGCGCCTGTGGTTTGCGCAACTCGTCTTCAACTTCGCCTGGTCGCCGGCCTTCTTCGGCCTTCAGGACCCGCTGTCGGCGATGATCATCATCCTCGGCCTGCTGGTCTCCGTCGCGGGCTTCATCCTGGTCTCCTGGCGGCAGGATCGCACGGCGGCGCTGCTCTTCCTGCCCTATCTCGCCTGGGTCGCCTTCGCGACGGCGCTCAACGCGGCAATTCTTGCGCTGAACTGAAAGACGCTTGCAGTGCAGCAAGCGCCATGCAAACGTCGGCCACCCTCGTTCCAGGCCGGCGCGCCGGCAGACATGTGTGCACCATGACCGATTTCCCGCCGGCCGATTTCGCCGGCCGCATCACCCGAAGTTTTGCGCGCCAGCCCGCGATGGCGCTGATCGGCGCCGAGCTGACCCGCGTCGAGCACGGCACGGTGGAAATCGAGCTGCCCTTCGACGAGAAGCTGACGCAGCAGCACGGTTTCCTCCATGCCGGCATCATCTCCGCGGCCCTCGACGCCGCCTGCGGCTATGCGGCCTATTCGGTGATCGATGCCGATGCCTCGATCCTGACGATCGAGTTCAAAGTCAATTTGATGTCGCCGGGGCGCGGCGAGCGTTTCCTGTTCCGCGGCGAGGTCACCAAGCCGGGCTCCAACATCATCGTCGCCGATGGGCGCGGCTATGCGATCTCCGACGGCCCGGCAAAGCTCATCGCCTCCATGACGGGCACGATGATGGTGGTGCGCGGCCGCCAGGACATCGCCGAATGAGCGTCACCCTCAAGACCGTCGGCAGCCACCGCATCCTCTATGTCATGGCCGTCGATGCCGAATATGGCCCGCATCTGAAAGCCCGCATCACGCCCTTCATGACCGGCGTCGGCCCCGTGGAGGCGGCCGTGCAGCTCACGCTGGCGCTCAGCCATCTGGAATCCGAGGCGCAGCTGCCCGATTTCGTCGTCTCGCTCGGCTCTGCCGGATCGGCGACGCTGGAACAGACCGGTGTCTACCAGGCGATATCCGTCTCCTACCGCGACATGGATGCCTCGCCGCTCGGTTTCACCAAGGGTGCCACGCCCTTCCTCGATCTGCCCGTGGAGGTGAAACTGCCCGTCCGCATTCCCGGCATCCCGGAAGCCCGGCTTTCGACCGGCGCCAACATCGTCTCCGGCCCCGCCTATGCCGATATCGACGCGGACATGGTGGAGATGGAGACCTTTTCCGAACTGCGCGCCTGCCAGGCTTTTGGCGTGCGGCTGATCGGGCTGCGCGGCATTTCCGACGGCAAGGCCGAGCTCACCCATATCGGCGACTGGACGGAATACCTGCATGTGATCGACGAGAAGCTCGCCGCCGCCGTCGACATTCTGGAAGCAGCCATCGCCAGCGGCACGATCGTGCGCAACGGCTGAAAATCCGGCCGTCCCCGGTTGCGCGGCGCGAGGTTTTTCATTAAAGGCTCGCCATGACCCAGACAGCTCATCCCGACAGCGTTCTCATCATCGATTTCGGCAGCCAGGTGACCCAGCTCATCGGGCGGCGCGTGCGCGAAGCAGGCGTCTATTGCGAGATCATCCCCTTCCAGTCGGCGGAAGAAGCCTTCCACCGCATGCAGCCGAAGGCGATCATCTTCTCCGGCGGCCCCGCCTCGGTTCTGGACCAGGGCAGCCCCCGCGCACCGCAGATCGCCTTCGATTCGGGTCTCCCGATCCTCGGCATCTGCTACGGCCAGCAGACGCTCGCGACCCAGCTCGGCGGCACCGTCGAGGGCGGCCATGCCCGCGAATTCGGCCGCGCAGACGTGGAAATCCTTAAAAGCAGCCCGCTGTTCGACGGTTTCTGGGAGGTCGGCCAAAAATATCCGGTCTGGATGAGCCACGGCGACCGCGTCACCGTCGCGCCCGAGGGCTTCGAGATCATCGGCACCTCGGAAAACGCCCCCTTCGCCATCTGCGTCAACGAGGCGAAGCGCTACTACACCACCATGTTCCACCCGGAAGTCGTTCACACGCCTGATGGCGCCAAGCTGCTCTCCAACTTTGTGCACAAGATCGCCGGTATCAAGGGCGACTGGTCGATGTCGGCCTACCGCGCGCGCGCCGTGGAGGCCATCCGCGAGCAGGTCGGTGACAAGCGCGTCATCTGCGCCCTGTCGGGCGGCGTAGACAGCTCCGTCGCGGCGCTCCTTATCCATGAAGCGGTCGGCGCGCAGCTCACCTGCATCCTCGTCGACCATGGCCTGATGCGCAAGAACGAGGCGGCCGACGTCGTCGCCATGTTCCGCGAGCACTACAACCTGCACCTCATCCATGTCGATGCCGTCGATCGTTTCGTCGGCGAGCTGGAAGGCGTCTCCGACCCGGAGACCAAGCGCAAGATCATCGGCCGCCTGTTCATCGAGGTGTTCGAGGACGAGGCGAAGAAGCTCGGCGGCGCGGAATTCCTCGCCCAGGGCACGCTCTATCCGGACGTCATCGAAAGCGTCTCGTTCACCGGCGGCCCCTCGGTCACCATCAAGTCGCACCACAATGTCGGCGGCCTGCCCGACCGCATGAACATGAAGCTGGTGGAGCCGCTGCGCGAACTCTTCAAGGATGAAGTGCGCGTGCTCGGCCGCGAACTCGGCCTGCCCGACTCGTTCATCGGCCGCCACCCCTTCCCGGGTCCGGGCCTCGCCATCCGCTGCCCTGGCGGCATCACCCGCGACAAGCTGGAAATTCTCCGCGAGGCCGACGCCATCTATCTCGACGAAATCCGCAAGGCCGGCCTCTACGACAAGATCTGGCAGGCCTTCGCCGTGCTGCTGCCGGTCCAGACCGTCGGCGTCATGGGCGACGGCCGCACCTACGAATTCGTCTGCGCGCTGCGCGCCGTCACCTCCGTCGACGGCATGACCGCCGACTTCTACCACTACGACATGAACTTCCTCGGCCGCGCCGCCACCCGCATCATCAACGAAGTCCGCGGCATCAACCGCGTCGTGTATGACGTGACGAGCAAGCCGCCCGGCACGATCGAGTGGGAATAGGAGACCTCGATGACGGGAGCCAAGAAGGCAGACAGATAAGCCGCAACGACAGCCTGTTGTTGCGGCGCTCTGCTCAAAGCCAATCCTGATCTTCAACGGCAGACGCCGCCGAATGCCTCTCATTCAGCGGATGATTTGTTATCTCTATTCCACGCCCGTGGACCTACAGCCTGCCCTCAGCTCTTCTGCTGCTGGCCCCCTTTAACATTCTCGCCTCGCTCGGCATGGATATTTACCTGCCGATCGTGCCGGCCATGCCGGCAACCCTGCGCACCACTCCGGACGTGGTGCAGCTCACGCTCACCGTCTATATGATCGTGCTCGGCGTCGGGCAGGTGTTGTTCGGCCCACTCTCCGACCGCATCGGCCGGCGACCGGTGCTTATCGCCGGGACGGCGATCTTTGCTGTTGCCTCTTTCGGTCTTGCGACCACGACCTCCGCGACACTCTTCTTGTCGCTGCGGCTGTTGCAGGCGATTGGCGCCTCGGCGACGCTGGTCGCGCTCTTCGCAACAATCCGCGATGTCTATGCGGAGCGGCCGGAGAGCGCCATCGTCTACAGCCTGATGAATGCCATGCTGGCCTTCGTTCCGGCTCTCGGGCCGATCGCCGGGGCGGTGCTGGCGCATGCGTTCGGCTGGCAGTCGCTCTTCGTTGCGCTGGGGCTGCCGGCGGTGGCGATGCTATTCTGGGCGCTGCTGAAATGGCATGAAACGCGGCCGACCGGAACAGGGAGCGAGCGTTGCACCTTCGGCCCGGTGCTGGCAAGCCTGCCGTTCTGGACCTATACGCTCGCCTTTAGCGCCGCCATGGGGACGTTCTTCGTCTTCTTTTCGACGGCGCCACGCATCCTGATGGATGGCGCCGACTTTTCGCAACTCGGCTTCAGCCTGTCCTTCGCCACCGCCGCCCTGGTGATGATCGCGACGACGCGGTTTGCCAAACGCTTTGTCGAACGCTGGGGCATTGCAGGCAGCATGGTCCGCGGGATGCTGCTGCTGCTCATGAGCGCCGGCCTACTGGCGCTCGGGCAGCTTTGGGCGGTGCCGTCCTTCTGGACCTTCATGGCGCCCGTATGGCTGATGGCCGTCGGCATCGTCCTCACGGTCTCCGTCTCGGCAAATGGCGCGTTGCAGGGCTTTGCCAGCACGGCTGGAACGGCCGTTGCTCTGCATTTCTGCGTGCAGAGCCTCATCACCGGGCTGGCGGGAACGGCTTTCGTTGTACTTTTGGACGGCACGACAGCATGGCCGCTCGCCGGCTATGCGGCCTGCATGGCGACCATCACGCTTGCTGCCTATACCCGCCTGAAGCGGAACTGAAAATTAGACACGGGCGGTCGTGGCGCCGCCCGTGCTCAAAACCCGAACGATTGCTGCGCCGGCTCGGATTGCTCGAAGGAAATGCCTTCCAGCGCCAGCATCTTCAGCTTGGAGGAGGCGCCGCCGGGCGCGGAGAAGCCGCCGACCTTGCCACCGGCGGCGAGCACGCGGTGGCAGGGGATGATGAGGGCGACGGGGTTTTTCGCCATGGCCTGGCCGACCTCGCGCGCCATTTCGGGGCCTGCGCCGAGGTCGCGGGCGATCGTGCCGTAGGTGGTCGTCTCGCCCCAGGAGACGCGACGCGCGGCATCGTAGATCGCGCGGAAGAACGCGCTCTGGCCGGCAAGGTCGAGCGGGACTTTCGAAAAATCCGCCTGCTCGCCGGCGAAGTAGCGTTTGACGGCCTCGACCGTCTCGGCGATCGCCGGCGGCGGTTCGGCGGCCTCCGCCTCGGGCAGGTGGCGCAGCAGGAGGCGGCGGGTTGTGGCCGCATCGTCGCCGGGCAGTTGGAAGCGCACGACGCCGGCGGCGGTCCAGGCAATGCCGCAGGGGCCGCCCTCGGTGTCGAAGATCAGAAAATGGGTCTTGCCGGGCATGATCGGCTCCTCCGTTCCCGTTTTGTCACAAGATCGGGCTTTGCCCGGCCGCTTTCAACCCGTTTCTTGCCGGGACTTGCGTCATCCGCCGCCAATTCGCATAAACCGTCGCAAAATATATCAGCGAGGAAACGACGTGGAGCATTCGGAGATCATCATCGGCGGCGATACCGCGGGCATCGAGTGGCGCGTGCCCGTCTTCCGCTTCAAGGGCAGCGATGCCAAGGCGCCGTCCGTCTACATCCAGGCGGCGCTGCATGCCAACGAGCTGCCGGGCACGGCGCTCGCGCACTTTCTGCTGGAAACGCTGCGCGAGGCGGAAGCCGACGGCGCGATCCTCGGCGACATCACCGTGGTTCCGCAGGCCAACCCGATCGGGCTTGCGCAATCGCATTTTGGCGAGATGCAAGGCCGGTTCGAGCTTGGTTCGCGCACCAATTTCAACCGCGACTTCCCACTGATCGCACTTGCCGAGCGCGAGACGCTGCTGGAAAATCTCGACCGCCGCAGCGCCGCCGACCGGCTGAAGCGCACGCTGCTGCACACGGCACTCGGCGCCGATCTCGTGATCGACCTGCACTGCGACGACGAATCCCTGCAATATGCCTATATCGACGATGCCTTCTGGCCGGAGGCGACCGACCTTGCGGCTGCGCTCGACATGCAGGCCGTGTTCCTCTCCGATGGTGAAAGCAGCGCCTTCGAGGAGGCGGTCGGCCATGCCTTCAAGCACCAGGGCGGCGACAAGCTCTCATCTGTACCGGGCCGCCTTGCGGTGACCGTCGAGTTGCGCGGCCGGCGCGATGTCTATCCGGAGATGGCAAAGGCGGATGCGGCGGGCCTTTGGCAGTTCCTTGCCGGCCGTGGCGTCGTCTCCGATTCCGCTCACCGGGCCAAGGACTATGCCGGCCCGGCCATTCCGCTCGACAATATCGAGATGGTGCGGGCGCCGGAGCCGGGCACCGTGCTCTTCCACCGCGACATCGGCGACACGGTGAAGGCCGGCGACCTGCTGGCGACGCTGATCACGCGGCCCGGCGAGCCGGATGGCACGCTTCCCGTGAAGGCGGGCCATGACGGGCTGATCGCCACCCGCACCTCCGCGCGCTATGCGCGCCGCGGCGAGGACCTGATGAAGATCGCCTGCCACGAGGCGACCCGGAAGGACCGCAAGCCGGGCACGCTGGAGGACTGAGCGATAATCTTCCAAATGGGGTCCGTTACCCCTCGCATTCGCATCGTCCGAAGCAATATATAGTGGCGGCAGAATAGGTTGCCGCCTCTGGATGGTCCGTACGCAGCATGATTGAGACGTTCTCCACCTACTGGCCGCATATCCTCGTCGCGCTCTCGATCATCCTCGGCGTGCCGGCCGCCATCCACGCCACCATGACGAAGGAAGAGGTGCGTGCGGCAATCGGCTGGGTCGGCGTCATCGTGCTGTCGCCCGTGGTGGGCGCGCTCATCTATGCCATCGGCGGGGTCAACCGCATCCGCCGCAAGACGCTGAACCTCAGCCGCGAGGGGCTGCTCGCCGCCGGCTGGCACCATATGGCGGAATACGACGTTTCGAACGAGCACATGCAGGTGACCTATGGCGGGGCGCTTGCCGCCATGCAGCGGCTCGGCGATACGGTGGGGCGCTGCAAGCTCACCTCCGGCAACCGCATCAAGCTTCTCTCGACCGGCGACGAGGCCTATGCGGCCATGCTCGACGCCATCGACGCCGCGGAACGCTCCATCCTGCTGGAAACCTATATTTTCGACCGCGACCAGGCGGGCGAGCGCTTCGTGGCGGCGCTGTCGGCGGCAGTGCGCCGCGGTGTCGAGGTGCGCGTGCTGATCGATGCGGTCGGCGCCCGTTATTCCATTCCCTCGATCGTTTCCGAGCTGCAGCGGGCGAATGTGCCGACGGATGTGTTCAACGGCAATATCGTCATGGGCCTGCGCCTGCCCTATGCGAACCTGCGCACCCACCGCAAGATCATCATCGTCGACGGCAGCGTCGCCTTCACCGGCGGGCTCAACATCCGCGCCGGCTTCTGCGCCGAATTTTCGGGCGACGCGGCGGCGCTGGACACGCATTTCCGCATCACCGGGCCGATCGTAAGCGATCTCTTCCGCATCGCCTATGAAGACTGGCGCTTTTCCGGTGGCGAGGATCTCGCCGGCGAGGTCTGGCAGATCGCCGGGCCGCCGGATGCGCCGGACAGCGGCATGCTCGCCCGCGTCGTGCCCTCCGGACCGGACAAGAGCCTGGAAACCAACCACCGCATGCTGATGGGCGCCGTCTCGGTCGCCAAGAAGCATATCCGCATCATGTCGCCCTATTTCCTGCCCGACCGGGAGCTGATCAGCGCCATCGTCACGGCGGCCCGGCGCGGGGTGGAGATCGACATCGTCGTGCCGTCGGCCAACAACCTGAAGCTCGTCGACCTCGCCATGACGGCGCAATTCGACCAGATGCTGAAATATGGCTGCCGCATCTGGCGGGCGTCCGGCGCCTTCAACCATTCCAAGCTAGCCGTCATCGACGATGCCTGGTCCTATATCGGCTCGTCGAACATCGATCCGCGCTCGCTGCGGCTGAATTTCGAGGTGGATATCGAGGTGATCGATGCGGAGTTCGCCGATCTCATCGGCGAGCGCATCGCGGCTGCCCTCTCGGAGGCGGTGGAGGTGAAGCTCGACGAGCTCCGGGCGCGGCCCTTTGCGCAGCGCCTCGTCGAGCGCGTCACATGGCTTGGTTCGCCCTATCTGTGACGCCGAACGAACGCTCCCAGACGACCTTCAGGTCGATATGCGCCTTGATCGGCAGGTGATCGGAGGCGACACGGGCAAGCGGCGTATCGTGCACCTCGACGGAGGTGACGAGATCGTGCGGATGGCCGAGCGCCCGGTCGAGCGCCAGCACCGGGAACCGTGAGGGAAAGCTCGGCACCGCGCCGGAGGCCGGATCGAAGGTCGGCTGGAGGCGGGAGAGCGACGAGCGGCGGCCGACGCGCCATTCGTTGAGGTCGCCGACGAGCAAGGTCGGCATCTGCTCTTCTTCCGCAACCGAGGCGAGGATCGCCATGGCCTGCTGCTCGCGCGAGCGCTTCAGCAGACCGAAATGCGCCGCGACGAGGCGGAGCTTGCCCATCGGCAGGTCGAGCGTCACGACCAGCGCGCCGCGCGGCTCCACGCCTGGCAGCTTCAACTGGCGGACGGCGCCGACGGCGCCCTTGCGCATCATGATCATGTTGCCGTGCCAGCCGTGACCGGTGGAGGACAGCGCCGTGATCGGTACGGGCACGAGGCCGCAATCGCGCTCCAGAATTTCGAGATTGAGCAGGCCCGAGCGCTCGCCGAAGCGCTTGTCCGCCTCCTGGATCGCGATGATATCCGCGTCGATCTCGGCGATCACGCTCGCCGTGCGTTCCGGATCGAACCGCCGGTCGACGCCCACGCATTTGTGCACGTTGTAGGACGCGATGACGGTATCGCCGGGGCGATTGTCTTCCGGCGGCCGGTGGCCGCGACGGTTTCGGATGGCCGACAGCAGCGCGGCCGACATGAGCTTGTCGTTCAGCTTTCTGTCCACTCGTCCTTCCTTCGCGGCATAGCGCATCATATGGGCGCTTTCCCCCGGTCGGCAACCTCTGTCGCGCCAGAAGGTTCCGCAAAGACTGTCAGGGCAGTGCGCTGACCTGCATCTTCGGGCTGTCGAGCAGGATGGTCGAGCGCAGCGTCTTGATCTCGCCGATGCGTTCGAACTCACTCCAGAGCAGGCGCCGGTAGTCGGCGACGTCCTTCACCGCGATCTTCAGCAAAAAATCGAAATCGCCCGCCACCGTGTGGCACTCCACCACCTCCGGCATGCGGCGCACCAGATCGATGAAGCGCTCGCCGACCTTGGGGGCGGTGCGCTCCAGCGTCACCTCCAGGAAGGCCTGGAAGCCGATGCCGGCGGCGCGCGGATCAACGATCACCGTGTGGCGGATGACGCCCGTCGCCTCCAGCCGCGCCAGCCGGCGTGACAGCGGGGCCGGCGAGAGCCCCACCTTCTCCGCAAGCTGGTTGTTGGAGAGCCCGGCATCCTCGACGAGCAGGCGGATGATGCGCCGATCCGTCTGGTCGAGCGCCACCTCGCCGTCCGCCTTTTTGTCCATGATCGCCCCTTGCGCAAAAACACGCATCAATCTAGCGCCATCCTGCAATAATACAAAAGCTTCTTGCGCCTTCTCCGCAATATCATGGTCGATTTTGCCAAGGCTTTGGCCTAAACCGGACTGATCTTCACGCCACCAAGGAACCGGCCATGTTCGACGCCCTCACCCGCCAGCCCGATGATCCGTTGCTTGCCCTGATCGGGCTTTACCGGGCGGATGAACGCGCCGGCAAGGTGGATCTCGGCGTCGGCGTCTATCGCGACGAGACGGGGGCGACGCCGATCTTTCGCGCAGTAAAGGAGGCCGAGCGGCGCCTCGTCGAGACGCAGCCGACCAAGGCCTATGTCGGCCCCGAGGGCGACCCCGTCTTCCTCGACCGTCTCTGGGCGCTGACGACGGGAGACGCCGGTCGCGGCCGCGCCACCGCCGCGCTCCAGACGCCGGGTGGTTCCGGCGCGCTGCGGCTTGCCGCCGACCTGATGGCGCGCATGGGCACCAAGGGCATCTGGCTCGGCCTGCCGAGCTGGCCGAACCATGCCAGCATCTTCAAGGCCGCGGGCCTCGAAGTCATCACCTATCCCTTCTTCGACATCCCGTCGCAGACTGTGCAGTTCGACCGCATGATGGAGGCGCTTACAGGCGCCGCACCCGGCGATGCCGTGCTGCTGCATGCAAGCTGCCACAACCCGACCGGCGCCGGCCTCACCGCAGAACAGTGGCGCGCCGTCTCCGACCTCATCGCGGCGCGCGGCCTGCTGCCGCTCATCGACATCGCCTACCAGGGTTACGGCCGCGGCCTCGACGAGGACGCCGCGGGGCTTCGCACCCTGCTGACCGCCGTGCCGGAAGCGCTCGTCGCCGTCTCCTGCTCGAAATCCTTCGGCCTCTATCGCGAGCGCACCGGTGCTATCTATGCCGCCTGCGCCAATGCCGAGACCGCGCTTTCCGTGCGCACCAACCTCGCGGCCCTCGCCCGCACCAGCTATTCCATGCCGCCGGACCATGGCGCCGCCATTGTCAGCACGATCCTCAGCGACGCGGCATTGACGGCCGACTGGATGGAGGAGATCGAGACTATGCGGCTGCGCATCACCTCGATCCGCGAGCGGCTCTCCGCCGGGCTTTCCCGCCGCTGGCAGGTGCTGACGGCGGTGCGCGAGCAGGAAGGCATGTTCTCGCTGCTGCCGCTCGAAGAGGCCGACGTGCTGAAGCTGCGCGCCGAACACGCGATCTACATGCCGACCTCCGGCCGCATCAACATTGCCGGTCTCAAGACCGCGGAAGTCGATGCCGTCATCGAGAAATTCCTGAGCCTCTGAGGAAAACATGTCGGCCGAGACCACGACACAGAACGAGCGCCATTCCGCCTATGAGGACGCCATCGCCATCGTCGTCGGCACCATGTTCATGGCGCTCGGCATCGTGATCTACACGAAAACCGTGCTGCTCGCCGGCAGCACGGCGGGTCTCGCGCTGCTCCTGCAATATGCGACCGGCATCGGCTTCTGGTGGCTGTTCTTCGCCATCAACCTGCCCTTCTACATCCTGGCCGTCAGAAAGCTCGGCTGGGCTTTCACGCTGCGCACCTTCGCCGCAGTCACGCTGGTCTCGATCTTTACCCGGCTTACATTCGAGCTGGTTTCCTTCTCCCATCTCGATCCGCTCTATGCGGCGGTCATGGGCGGGGCGCTGTCCGGCACGGGTCTGCTCATCCTCTTTCGGCACCGCACCGGGCTTGGCGGCATCAATGTGCTGGCGATCTACCTTCAGGACCATTTCGGTATCCGCGCCGGCTATTTCCAGCTTGCCGTCGATCTCGCCATCCTCGCCGCCGCCTTTTTCGTTATCCCGCTCGATCGCCTCGCCCTCTCCGTCGTCGGCGCCGTGGTGGTCAACATGACGCTTGCGATCAATCATCGCCCCGGCCGCTATCTCGGGGTGACGTGACGGCGAAGGCGCTCTAAAAAAGCGCCACAAGGCGAATCGAGGAGAGACGCGTGACCGTCACGATCTACGGCATCAAGAACTGCGACACGATGAAGAAGGCCCGCACCTGGCTCGACGCCAAGGGCGTCGCCTACCGCTTCCACGACTACAAGGCCGAAGGCATCGACGAAGCGAGCCTCAAGCGCTGGGTCGAGGCGCTCGGCTGGGAAACCGTGCTGAACCGCGCCGGCACCACCTTCCGCGCACTGCCGGATGCCGACAAGCAGGACCTCGACGCGACGAAGGCGATCACGCTGATGCTCGCCCAGCCCTCGATGATCAAGCGCCCGATGCTGGAGCGCGACGGCGCGTTGACGGCCGGCTTCAAGCCGGACATCTACGAAACGCTGTTCTGATCCTTAGGTCCTGACGCTCAGACTGCCTCCCAGCCGTCCTTCTCGCTGGCGCGATAGATGGCGTCGATGAGCTTCTGGTTGCTGGCGGAGCTTTCCAGCGACACCACTTCCTCATTCTCGCCAAGGGCGGCCTTGGTGAAGGCCTCCACCTGGCATCGGTACTGGCGGGCGTCCTGGAAGCGGAAGTGCTGGCTTTCGGTGTGGCTCTGGTTGGTGAGCTCGATTTCCTCCGCGCCGTAGCGGTCGGCATTAAAGGGCGATTTCACCTCGATGAAGCCCTTGTCGCCGTGGAAGACCATGATCTGGCGCTGGGCGAGCTGGGTGGAGATGTAGAAGGACAGTTCGAAATCGCCAAAATCGGCGCGCACGCTGGAATAGATGTCCGTGCCGAAATCCGGATCGCGATCGGTGCTCGCCTGCACGCGGACCGGCTCCTTGCCGGTGACGAAGCGCGTGGTGATCGTCGGGTAGACACCGATATCCGGCAGGCCGCCGCCGCCGAGCGCCGGCACGTTGCGCATGTTGCCGGGATCGCGGTTGAAATAGGTGAAGGCGCCTTGCACATGGCGCAGCCTGCCGATCGCGCCTTCCGCCAGAAGCGAGCGCACCTTGCGCCAGACGGGGCTGTAGGTGACCATGAAGGCTTCCGAGATCAGCACCTTGTTGCGCTCGCGCGCCTCGATCAGCGTGGCGATCTCGCCGGCGTTGAGCGCAATCGGCTTTTCGCAGAGCACATGTTTGCCGGCATCCGCCGCCTTGATCGACCATTCGACATGCTGCGAGGTCGGCAGCGGGATGTAGACGGCGTCGATCACGTCGGAGGCGAGCATCTCCTCATAGGACCCGAAGGCGTGCGGCACGGAAAAGCGGTCCGCCAGGGCGCGCGCCTTGGCAAGGTCGCGGCTGGCGATGGCGGTGACGACGCAGTTTTCCGCATCCTGGATGGCCGGCACGACGAGCTCGCGACCGATCTTGGCCGTCGACAGAATTCCGAAACGCAGCATGGTGATCTCTCCCTGGATTGCGCGCAGAGACTAGTCGCGAGGTACGTTCCTCGCAAGCGCGGATGCCGGCAAAAAATCGGACGAACAGCGTGCAAAGCGCTTTGCCGAGTCCTATGTTGCCTTCGACCGTTTTCAGCACGAACCCTTTGGAGGATCACCCATGCAGCTTCGTCCCCTCGGCAAGACCGGCCTTTCCATCGCGCCTCTCGTCTTCGGCGGCAATGTCTTCGGCTGGACCGCCGACGAGAAGACTTCCTTCGACCTTCTGGATACCTTCACCGGCGCCGGCTTCAACGCCATCGACACGGCGGATGTTTATTCGCGCTGGGTGCCGGGCAACGAAGGCGGCGAGTCCGAGGCGATCATCGGCAAGTGGCTGAAGCGCTCCGGCATCGCGCGCGACAAGGTGGTTATCATCACCAAGGTCGGCTCCGACATGGGCCAGGGCCGGCGGGACCTGCGCAAGTCGTGGATCGTCGGGGCGGTCGAAAACTCGCTGAAGCGGCTCCAGACGGACCATATCGACCTCTACCTCTCGCATTGGCCGGATCCGGAAACGCCCTATGAGGAAACGCTGGAAGCCCACGCCGCTCTGGTGAAATCGGGCAAGGTGCGCGCCTTCGGCGCCTCGAACCTCGATGCCGGCCAGCTGCAGACCTCGTTCGACGCCTCCGACAAGGCGGGCTTGCCGCGTTACGGCGCGCTCCAGCCGGAATACAATCTCTACGACCGCGCCGGCTTCGAAGGCGCGCTTGCAGACCTTTGCCAAAAGGAAGAGATCGGCGTCATTACCTATTACAGCCTCGCCTCCGGCTTCCTCACGGGCAAGTACCGCTCGGCAGAGGATACCAAGGGCAAGGCCCGCGGCGAGGGCGTCGTACACTATCTGGATGAGAAGGGCCTTCGCATTCTCGCAGCGCTCGACCAGGTGGCCGCCGAGACCGACGCCAAGCCGGCGGAAATCGCGCTCGCCTGGCTGATGGCGAAGCCGGCCGTCACCGCGCCGATTGCCAGCGCCACCAGCCTTGCCCAGCTTGCGAGCCTGACGAAGGCGGCATCGCTGTCGCTTTCCCCGGAACAGATGGCCGCGCTCGACGCGGCGGGAGCCTCGACATGACCGTGACGATCCGCGATGCCGTGGAACGCGACGAGGCGGCCTGGAGGAAACTCTGGGCCGGCTACCTCGCCTTTTACGAGACCGAGCTTTCGGACGAGGTGACGGCCTTCACCTGGGCGCGCATCCTCGATGCGGGCTCGCGCGTGACGATGCGCGTCGCCGTGGAGGACGAGGACATGCTCGGCTTCGCCATCCACCACTATCACGATTCCACCTGGGACATCGCGCCGGAAGGGTATCTCGAAGACCTCTTCGTCGACGAGACGATCCGCGGCAAGGGCGTCGGGCGGGCGCTGATCGACGATCTCGTCAAGATCTCCAAGCGCAACGGCTGGCGCGGCATCTACTGGCACACCAACCACGACAATGCCCGCGCCCGCAAACTCTACGACACCTATGTCGAGACCGACGGCCACATCCGCTACCGGCTCAAGACCTAGCCGCGATATCGAAAGAAATCGAGAAAGGCGCGCAGCGCCGGGCGCATCTGCCGGCGCGAGGGATAGTAGATCGAAAAACCATCGAAGGCCGGGCACCAGTCCTCCAGCACCGGAATGAGCCGGCCGGCGCGAATATCCTCGTCGACCCGCTGGTCGAACACATAGGCGAGGCCAGCGCCGTCCATCGCCGCGGCGCGCATCAGCCGCTGGTCCGAGACGATCAGCGGACCTGTGACATCCACCGTCACCAGCCGGCCGTCCTTTTCCAACTCCCAGCGATAGAGCCGGCCACTCGAAAACCGCCGGCGGATGCAGCGATGCTGCATGAGATCGCGGGGCTGCATGGGTTTTGGATGCGCCTCGAAATAGGAGGGCGCGCCGACGATGAGGCCGCGCCACGGGCCGCTTGCCCTCACCGCGATCATGTCGGCCTCCAGGTGCTCCCCGAGCCGCAGCCCGGCGTCAAAACCCTTTTCGACGATATCCTCGAAGCGGTCGTCGGTTCTCAGTTCCAGTTCGATATCCGGGTAAGCAAGCAGGAAGGCGCCGAGGCGCGGCATGACGATGTCTTCCGCGGCGATCAGCGGCATGGTGATGCGCAGCGGGCCGGCGGGGCGGCCCTGCCGGTCGGACAGCGCTTCCATGACGGAACCGATATCGGCAAGCGCCGGCGCCAAAGTGTCGAGCAGCAGGCGGCCCTCCTCCGTCGGCGCGACGCTGCGGGTGGTGCGGGCGATCAGGCGCACGCCGAGGCTCGCCTCCAGCGCCGAGACCGCATGGCTGACGGCGGACGGCGCGATGCCGAGTTCGGCGGCGGCCTTGCGGAAACTGCGCGCCTCCGCGACGATGGCGAGCACGGCGAGTTGGGAAAGCTGGGTCCGGTTCATTGTTCCAATAGATAGAACAACCCGTTGGCGTTTGCAGCAATTTTCAGATGAAGGGCCGCGCCCTAGATTGGTCATGTCCGGATGACGGCGAAGCGCTGCCCGGACCCCAGGAAAAGGATTTTGCTATGCATCACAGAAAACTCGGCAGCCTCGACGTTTCCGCCCTCGGCCTCGGCTGCATGGGCATGAGCCACGCCTATGGCCCGGCGCACGACGAGACGGCGGCGATCAACACGTTGCACCGCGCCATCGATCTCGGCATCACGCTGTTCGACACGGCCGAGGTCTACGGCCCCTACAAGAACGAGATCCTCGTCGGCAAGGCGCTGAAGCCGGTGCGCGACAAGGTGGTGATTGCCACCAAGTTCGGTTTCCGCATCGATCCGTCAAAGCCATCGGCCGAAATGATCACCGGCACCGACAGCCGGCCGGAAAACGTCAAGGCCGTCGCCGAGGCCTCGCTGAAGCGGCTCGGCATCGAGGTTATCGACCTGTTCTACCAGCACCGCGTCGATCCCAACGTGCCGATCGAGGAGACGGTGGGCGCCATGGCGGAGCTGGTCAGCGCGGGCAAGGTGAAGGCGCTCGGCCTTTCGGAGGCCGGCGCCGATACGGTTCGTCGGGCGCATGCCGTACATCCAATCGCCGCCCTCCAGAGCGAATATTCGCTGTGGACCCGCGACGTGGAGGAAAACGGCGTGCTCGACACCTGCCGGGAGCTCGGCATCGGCTTCGTGCCCTTCAGCCCGCTCGGCCGCGGCGTGCTGACCGGCGCGCTGAAGAATATCGACCGCCTTTCCGCCGACGACTTCCGCCGCTCGCTGCCGCGTTTTGCGGCAGAAAATTTCGACGCCAACCTGGCGCTGGTGACGGCGCTGGAGGAGATGGCCAAGGAAAAGGGCGTGGCGCCGGCCCAACTGGCGCTGGCCTGGGTCCTGGCGCAGGGCGATTTCATCGTGCCGATCCCCGGCGCGAGCAAGGTGCCGCATCTGGAGCAGAACGCCGCTGCGGCCGACGTGGCGCTGACCACTGAGGAGGCCGCCCGCCTCGGCGACCTGCTGTCGCCGGCGAAGGTTGCCGGCGGGCGCTATTCGCAGCGCATGGCCTCGATGACCAGCCGTTAAAACAGAAACGCCGCGGATCGCTCCGCGGCCTTTTCAAATCCGGTCTGCGGCCTACTTACTGGCCGACCGACGACACCATGACGGCATCGCCGTTTTCGATCGAGACCCAGCGGCCGGCGTGGAAAGAGGCCTGGCGCTTCAGGTAGCGGTAGGGCGTCGCCGTCCAGGGCTTCACTTCGGTGTTGAGGTTGTCGAGGATGAAATCGCCCTGGGTGGTGCGCACGGTCAGCACGGCATGGCCTTCGCCGTCCGGCTTGCGCACCACGGTGATCAGCAGGTCACCGGCGGCAAAACCCTTTTCCATCAGCTTCTTGCGCTTGAGGAGAACGAAATCCTCGCAGTCGCCGGCACCGTCGGGATAGGACCAGTATTCGTCCTTGCCGTGCAGTTCCTTGTCGGTCATCGGCGTGATGTCGCGGTTGACGCTGGCATTGATCTGGCGAACCACCGACCAGCCGAACTCCGTGACCTTGGCGGGCGCCTGGTTGCGCACGCCGGCGCGGCATTCGGACTTGTAGGTCTGACAGAATTCGTAATGGCCGATCGGCTGGGACGTGACGCCGCCGGTCTGCATGGAAAGCGCCGATGCCGGTGCCGTGAAAGCCGAGGAAGAAGAAACGAGGAGCGCGAAAAACGCCGCAGCCCCAGCCTTCGCACCAATCATTCGTGCCATGAAACGTCCCCTAATCGTTAACAAAGAGTTAACGGTCAGGAGGGCATCTCGTCAATCGTCAGAATTGGCGATGCAGCATTATGGTTAAAATGCGATCCCGGCAGCCGCCAAAACCTCATTCCGCCCGGGCGAAAACCTCTGCTGCCTCAAGGATTTTCGCGATATCCTGCGGCCGCGACAGGCGGTGGTCGCCGTCGCGGATCATCGTTAAGACCACGTCGTCGCCGGACAGATGCTCCATGAGGCGCACGGCATGGCTATAGGGCACGTCCGGATCGGCCATGCCCTGCAGGATATGCACGGGGCAGCCGGTCTCGATGGCCCCTGTGAGAACGCGGTTGTCGCGACCGTCCTCGATGAGCTTCAGCGTATAGATGTTCGGATCGGGACCATAGGGCGTCGGCTCCTCGAACTGGCCGCGCTCGGCAAGGGCCGCGCGTTCAGCGTCCGTCAGGTTCGGCTCGATCAGCTCCGAGGTGAAATCGGGCGCCGGCGCGATCAGCACGAGGCCGGCGATCGCGATCCCCTTGCGCCCGGCAAGCTCCGCCACCGCGCGCAGCGCGATCCAGCCGCCCATGGACGAGCCGACGAGCACCATGCGGCGCGTGCCGAGCACCTCGGCCGCATGATCGATCACCGCAAGCGTCTCTTCCAGCCAGCGCGAGATCGTGCCATCGATGAAGGCGCCGCCGGAGATGCCGTGGCCGGAATAGTCGAAGCGCACGCAGCCGGTGCCGAGTCTCGCGGCCAATGCGGCAAGCTCCACCGCCTTGGTGCCGGTCATGTCGGAACGGTAGCCGCCGAGCCAGACGAAATGGGCAAGCCCGTTGCCGGCGGCTTCCGGCTGCAGCGCGATCGCGATCTGCCGCGCCTCGTCGCCGGTCCCGACGGTGATGAAATCCTTGGGCCACCCATTGCCGTTCGTCGCCGTCATACCTATCTCCCTGATCTGCACGTTCCAGCCGCGAAAAGCCGCCAGCCAGCCGGTCTTTGGCCGAGAGCTAGACCAGATTCGCGCACGCAAGGACAGGTGGTGATTTTTTCCACGCGCCGTGCTATTGACTTCGCAAGCCCGATCAACACATTGCCGAAAAACGCTGCGAGGCGGGCAAACGGCCCGATCGACGCACCAAATTCATACCCAGTCGAAACAGTTCGAGGAGAACACGACCATTCGCAGACCCTTCAAAGCGGAAGCCCCCGTCAAGGACGGCCCGCGCTCCAACAAGGAAATCCGGATTCCCCGGGTTCAGCTTATCGATGCCGAAGGCACCAACCACGGCACCGTTCCTACCGATCAGGCACTCCGCATGGCCGAAGAAGCCGGCCTTGATCTCGTGGAGATTTCGCCGAACTCGGAGCCCCCCGTCTGCAAGATCCTTGACCTGGGCAAGCTGAAATACGCCAACCAGAAGAAGGCGGCCGAAGCGCGCAAGAAGCAGAAGATCGTCGAGATCAAGGAAATCAAGATGCGCCCGAACATCGACACCCATGACTATGAGGTGAAGATGAAGGCGATGAACCGCTTCTTTGAAGAGGGCGACAAGGTCAAGGTGACCCTGAAGTTCCGCGGCCGCGAAATGGCCCACCAGGAACTCGGTATGAAGCTCCTGATGCAGGTCAAGGAAGACACCGTGACCATCGCCAAGGTCGAAGCCGAGCCGAAGCTCGAAGGCCGCCAGATGATGATGGTGCTCGCTCCGAAGTGAGCCCGTCTCTCGCGCGGCTTTGCTTTTATACGCAATTCCGGACGCAAAACCGCGACACACTTTTGCTGGAATTGCTTTAGCCCGCACGGATCGAAGCCGCCTTTCGGGGCGGCTTTTCCTTTTCTGCACCGGAAATCCCCGACTTCGAGGAATCCGGTTGCGCTTTTAAGGCACTTCGGTTACAAGCCGCCGTCCGAACGGTCCGGCAGGGCATGCCGTGGCCGTTCTTTACGCTGGAGCCGTGCATCGTCACGCGGCTCGAATTCAAGAAGAATGGAGTAGCAAAATGCCCAAGATGAAGACGAAATCGTCTGCCAAGAAGCGGTTCAAGATCACCGCGACCGGCAAGGTCGTAGCGGCCGCCGCCGGCAAGCGCCATGGCATGATCAAGCGTAGCAACAAGTTCATTCGCGACGCGCGCGGCACCATGGTGCTGGCCGAAGCCGATGGCAAGAAAGTCATCAAGAACTACCTGCCCAACGGTCTCTGAGACTTATCCGGCACTTTTGATACGTTTAAGGAGATCATGAAATGGCACGTGTAAAACGCGGCGTTACCTCGCACGCCAAGCACAAGAAGACGCTGAAGGCAGCCAAGGGTTTCTACGGCCGCCGCAAGAACACCATCCGCGCCGCCAAGGCCGCGGTTGACCGTTCGAAGCAGTTCGCCTACCGCGACCGCAAGGTCAACAAGCGCAATTTCCGCGCGCTCTGGATCCAGCGCATCAACGCTGCCGTCCGCGAGCATGGCCTGACCTACGGCCGCTTCATCGACGGCCTCAACAAGGCCGGCATCGAAGTGGACCGCAAGGTGCTGTCCGACATGGCAATCCATGAGACCGAAGCTTTCGGCGCGCTGGTCGCTGCCTCCAAGAAGGCTCTCGAATACCTCAAGGACGCTGGTACGAAGAACGAGTTTGAAGCCGCCGTAAACTAACCGGCGCTTCCACAACCAAAACTTCGTTTCGTTGTGAAACCCGCGCCGGGGAACCGGTGCGGGTTTTTGCTTGATGGATACCGCCACGAAGGCGCCGCCTGCCCGTGGCGGTCCTCGCCAAGTTTTTCTGGCCCACCCGATTGATCGGGCGCGTGCACATGGGTAGTGATCTGCGGCGCTTCCTCGCCGCAACCGGCTATCCGTCCGAGGGTCTCCTGGCCCCCCGCCCGGCCGACGCAAGCAAAGCAGGTAAAGATGATTGAACTCGACACTTTGGAACAGCAGCTCCTCTCCGACGTTGCCGCGGCCTCCGACGAAGCGGCGATCGAGGCCGTGCGCGTGGGCGCACTCGGCAAGAAGGGTTCCGTCTCGGACCTCCTGAAGACGCTTGGCACCATGTCGCCGGAAGAGCGCCAGACGCGGGGTGCGGCGATCAACGCGCTGAAGACCCGCGTGACGGATGCGATTACCGAGCGCAAGACGGCGCTGCGCGATGCCGCGATCGAAGCGCGCCTTGCGGCCGAGACGGTCGATGTCAGCCTGCCGGTGCGCTCCTCGCCCGCCGAGCGCGGCCGCATCCATCCGATCAGCCAGATTGTCGATGAAATCACCGCGATCTTCGGCGATATGGGCTTTTCCATCGCCGAAGGTCCGGACGTCGAGACCGACTACTATAACTTCACGGCTCTGAACTTCCCCGAGGGCCACCCGGCCCGCGAGATGCACGACACGTTCTTCTTCCCCGCGGACGAGAACGGCGAGCGCAAGGTGCTGCGCACGCACACCTCGCCCGTGCAGATCCGCACCATGGAAGCGCAAAAGCCGCCGATCCGCATCATCATTCCCGGCAAGACCTATCGCCAGGACAGCGACGCCACCCATTCGCCGATGTTCCACCAGGTCGAAGGCCTCGTGGTCGACAAAAAGGCGAATGTCGCCAACATGCGCTGGGTGCTGGAAGAGTTCTGCAAGGCCTTCTTCGAGGTCGACAGCGTCACCATGCGCTTCCGTCCGTCCTACTTCCCGTTCACCGAGCCGTCCTTCGAGGTCGATATCCAGTGCGACCGCTCGTCCGGCCCGATCGTCAAGTTCGGCGAGGGCACCGACTGGATGGAAATCCTCGGCTGCGGCATGGTTCACCCGAACGTGCTGCGCGCCGGCGATCTCGATCCGGACGAGTACCAGGGCTTTGCCTGGGGCATGGGCCTCGACCGCATCGCCATGCTGAAATACGGCATGCCGGACCTGCGCGACTTCTTCAACGCCGACGTCCGCTGGCTGAACCACTACGGCTTCCGCCCGCTCGACATGCCGACCCTGTTCGGCGGCCTCAGCGCGTAACCGGCACCAAGGAGAAATCTCATGAAATTCACGCTCTCCTGGCTGAAGGACCATCTCGACACCGACGCCTCGCTGGAAGACATCTGCGCGAAGTTGACGGCGATCGGCCTCGAAGTGGAAGACGTCGACGACAAGGCGGCCTTCAAACCCTTCGTCATCGCCAAGGTCGTCTCCGCCGAACAGCACCCCAACGCCGACAAGCTGCGCGTGCTGATGGTCGATACCGGCAAGGGTGATCCGATCCAGGTCGTTTGCGGCGCGCCGAATGCGCGCACCGGCCTCGTCGGCGCCTTTGCCGCGCCCGGCACCTATGTGCCCGGCATCGACGTGACGCTTGCCGTCGGCACCATTCGCGGCGTCGAGAGCCGCGGCATGATGTGCTCGGAGAAGGAACTGGAAATCTCCGACAACCATGACGGCATCATCGACCTGCCGGCCGATGCGCCGGTCGGCCAGAGCTATGCCGCCTATGCCGGTCTCGACGATCCGGTCATCGAGATCAACCTGACGCCGAACCGGCCGGACTGCACCAGCATTTTCGGCATCGCCCGCGACCTCGCCGCCGCCGGCCTCGGTACGCTGAAGACGCCGAAGGCGCCGTCCTTCAAGGTGGAAGGTGAGACGTCGGTCAAGGTGACGCTCGATCTCGGCGGTGACGATCATCTCTGCCCGGGCTTTGCGCTCCGCCTCGTGCGCGGCGTCAAGAACGGCCCGAGCCCGCGCTGGATGCAGCAGCGGCTCATCGCCATCGGCCTTCGCCCGATCAATGCGCTGGTCGACATCACCAACTACATGACCTTCGACCAGGGCCGCCCGTTGCACGTCTTCGACGCGGCCAAGGTGAAGGGCAATCTCGTCGTGCGCCGGGCGGCGGAAGGCGAGAAGGTTCTGGCGCTCGATACGCGCGAATACACGCTGAACCCGTCCAACGTCGTCATCGCCGACGATAATGGCGTGGAATCGATCGGCGGCATCATGGGCGGCGAGCACTCGGGCTGCGATGCCGATACCACGGACGTGCTGATCGAATCCGCACTCTGGGATCCGATGAACATCGCCAAGTCCGGCCGCTCGCACGGCATCATCACGGATGCACGCTACCGCTTCGAGCGCGGCGTGGACCCGGAATACATGGTGCCGGGCCTGGAGCGCGCCACCGAACTGGTGCTGGAGCTCTGCGGCGGGACGGCGGCGAAGACCGACGTCGTCGGCTACAAGGGCTATGACGCCAAGGTCGTCGATTTCCCGTTCACGGACGTCAAGCGCCTCACCGGCCTCGACGTCTCGTCGGAAGAGAGCGTCGACATCCTGACCCGCCTCGGCTTCAAGGTTTCGGGCTCGGGCGAGCGCGTCTCCGTCGCGGTCCCCTCCTGGCGTCCGGATGTCGATGGCAAGGCGGACCTCGTGGAAGAGGTCATGCGCATCCACGGCGTCGACAATATCAAGCCGGCGCCGCTGGAAAGCCATGGCGCGGTGAACGGCCGCATCCTCACCACGCTGCAGATCCGTTCGCGTCTTGCCAAGCGCGCGCTCGCCTCGCGCGGCATGATGGAGGCCGTCACCTGGTCGTTCATCCCCAAGGCGCATGCCGAGCTCTTCGGCGGTGGCGCCGCGTCGCTCGCGCTGTCGAACCCGATTGCTGCCGATATGTCCGACATGCGGCCCTCGCTGCTGCCGGGCCTGCTGGCGGCTGCGCAGCGCAATGCCGACAAGGGGTATGGCGACGTCGCGCTGTTCGAAGTCTCCGGCACCTACGAGAACGACAGGCCTGAAGGCCAGCGCCGCGTTGCCGGTGGTGTGCGCCGCGGCACGGCCTCGCTTGCCGGCTCTGGCCGTCTCTGGTCGAATGCCGCCAAGGGCGGTGGCAAGCCGGTCGACGTCTATGACGCAAAGGCCGATGCGCTCGCCGTGATCGAGGCCTGCGGCCTGCCGATGGGCAATGTGCAGATCGAGGCGGGTGCGCCCGCCTGGTATCATCCGGGCCGCTCCGGCACGATCAAGATGGGTCCGAAGATCGTTCTGGGCTACTTCGGCGAGTTCCACCCGAAGGCGCTCGGCGCGCTCGACGTGTCCGGCGCGCTCGCCGGCTTCGAGATCTATGTCGATGCCATGCCGGACCCGAAGAAGAAGGCAACCCGCACCAAGCCGGCGCTCGACCTCTCGCCCTTCCAGGCCGTCAAGCGCGACTTCGCCTTCGTCGTCGACAAGACGGTGGACGCCGGCGCCATCGTGCGCGCCGCTACCGGCGCCGACCGCAAGCTGATCGCAGGCGTGACCGTCTTCGACGTCTTCGAGGGCGCCTCGCTCGGCGAAGGCAAGAAGTCGATCGCCATCGAAGTCGTCATCCAGCCGACCGACAAGACGCTGACGGACGAGGATTTCGAAGCGCTGACGGCCAAGATCGTCGGCAACGTGGTCAAGACGACGGGCGGCACGCTGCGGGCGTAATTGTGTAAAGGCGGGGCGATAACAACGCCCCGCTCGTACCAATTCAAGGCCTGCCGACCTCTCCACCGTCATCCTCGGGCTTGACCCGAGGATCCACGCATCACGGTACGCCCTCACTTGTGGCATGGATCCTCGGGTCAAGCCCGAGGATGACGCAGTGGGTGGGGTGGGCCTTTTGCGTTTCAGGCATTGCCAATCAGCACACCCGCCGCCAGCACGAGGCTGCCGCCGAGCACGACCTGCATGGCGGCGCGCAGGAACGGTGTTTCCATGTAGCGGTTCTGGATGAAGGCGATGGCCCAGAGTTCGATGAACACGACGATCACGGCGATGGTCGTCGCCAGCAGGAAATTCGGAATGAGATAGGGCAGCGCGTGGCCGAGGCCGCCGAGCGCCGTCATGATGCCGGAGGCGAGGCCGCGTTTGACGGGCGAACCACGGCCGGAGAGTTTTCCGTCGTCATGGGCTGCCTCCGTGAAGCCCATGGAGATACCGGCGCCGACGGAGGCGGAGAGGCCGACGAGAAACGTCTGCCAGGTATCCTGCGTGGCGAAGGCAGCGGCGAAGATCGGCGCGAGCGTCGAGACAGAGCCATCCATCAGGCCGGCAAGGCCCGGCTGCACATAGGTCAGCACGAATTGCCGCCGCGACGTCTGGTCCTCCTCGGCCTTCACATCCGTTGGCGTGTGCTCCTCGCCGAGCCTGCGGGCGAGCGATTCATGCGACTTTTCCGCCAGCGCCAAGTCGCCGAGCAGTTTTCGCGTGGCGGCGTCCTGCGTGCGCGAGGCGGCGGTCAGGTAGAAGCGGTGGGCGGCGTCCTCCATGGCTTCCGCCTGCTCGCGGATCTTCTCGACCGACATGTTGCCGATCAGCCAGTCGGGCTTCCGCTCCGGGAAGTCGCGCACATATTCACGCCGCACCAGCGGGATGCGGTCGCCGAAGCGGGCGACATGCCGATCGATCAGCATCTGGCGGTGATGGCTTTCCTCCTCCGCCATCTCCTCGAAGACGCGGGCGGAATGCGGATAGGCGTCACGCAGCGCATCGGCATAGGCGAGATAGATGCGGCCGTCGTCCTCTTCGGAGGAAATGGCGAGCGCCAGGATTTCCTGTTCGCTGAGCGATTCGAGGCTGCGTTTGCCGGGGCGGAGAAGGCGGGAGAACATCGGCGAAAATCCAGTTTAGAATTATTCTAAATATAGGATCGCATTCGCTCCGGTCAACCTCGACAGAGTGTCGCGGCTAACGCTAGAGTGGTGGCGACAGAGACTGCAAAGGACGCAATGTGACCGCCGCACTGAAGCCGCTTTCTGCAAGCCGCGACACATTGCTGGACCATCTCGGCCGCCGCCTCGCAGACCGCCTGCAAAGCCAGGCTTCGGGCTACGAGCCCTACACGCCCTCCGACCCGGAAACGCTGGCGCGCACGCTGCGGCCCGGCGACGTGCTGCTCGTCGAGGGCAACCAGAAGGTCTCGGCGGCGATCAAATACCTCACGCAATCGACCTGGTCGCATGCGGCGCTCTTCGTCGGCGACGAGATCCCGCTGACGCTCGACCAGGCGGCGCTGCCCTCGATCGACCGGCCGCAGCTCATCGAGGTCAATCTCGGCGAGGGCTGCGTGGCGGTGCCGCTCACCAAATACCGCACCTACAACACGCGCATCTGCCGGCCTGTCGGCCTGACCCCGGAGGATCGCAACATGCTGGTCTCCTTCATGGTCTCGCGCCTCGGCCTCAAATACGACCTGAAGAACATCATCGACATGCTGCGCTTCTTCCTGCCGGCGCCGCCCGTGCCGGTGCGCTGGCGCCGCCGCATGCTGGCCTTCGGCTCGGGTGATCCGACGCGGGCGATCTGCTCCACGCTGATCGCGGAAGCCTTCGAGCGGATCCGCTACCCGATCCTGCCGGATATCGTCCGCTCGCCGGGCCATGCAGCGGCGACCTCGACCTATTCGCGCGAAGAGATCCTGCACATCCGCCACCACTCGCTCTACACGCCGCGCGATTTCGACCTCTCGCCCTATTTCGAGGTGGTCAAGCCCACGCTGAAATACGGGTTTGATTACAAGCGGCTGGAATGGGCGCTGGATCGCGAGGGACCCTGACCTGCCTGCGGCGATCGGCCGGATTGTATGCGGCCGGCCGGCATCCTATCTTCGGCCCATGACCGAAGATGCTCCCGACCGCCTCTCCCATTTCGCCGCCATCCGTGCCCGTGCGGAGGCAGAGATGCTGGCGATCGGTGTTACCGCCGACTTCATTCCGCTGCTGGTGGAGACGTTTTACGGCCGCGTGCGGGCGCATCCGGAGCTTGGCCCGGTGTTCGACGGCCGGCTTCAAGGCCGCTGGCCGGAGCATATGGCGAAGATGAACCGCTTCTGGTCCGCCGTCGCCTTCAAGGACGGCGGCTATGGCGGCAAGCCGGTGATGGCGCATCAGGGCGTTCAGGGCATGAACCCGCCGCTTTTCCAGACCTGGCTCGGCCTGTTTTCCGCGACGCTCGACGACATCGCGCCCTCGCCAGAGGCGAAGGCGTGGTTCATGGCGACGGCCGAGCGGATCGCGAAGAGCCTGGTGCTCTCCCTCTTCTACAACCCGGCCGACGACGACCCGGGGCTCAAGCGCGCTTAGCTCTTCAGCGGCGAGATCGCGATTTCGACGCGACGGTTCTGCGCGCGGCCCATTTCCGAGGCATTGGAGGCGATCGGACGCTCCAGGCCGTACCCCATCGCCGACATGCGGCGCGGATCGACACCGCGCGAGGCGAGGTAGTTGGCGACCGAATTGGCGCGGCGGTTGGAGAGATCCATGTTGTAGCCGGCATTGCCGACCGAGTCGGTGTGGCCGTCGACGTCGATCAGCGTCTTGTCGAACTTGCGCAGCACGATCGCCACCGAATCGAGCGTCGGATAGAACGGCGGGATCACCTGGTCCTGGTCGGTCGAGAAGGTGACGTTCGACGGCATGTTCAGAACGATGCGGTCGCCCACGCGGGTAACCGAGACGCCGGTGCCCTGGAGCTGCGCGCGCAGTTCGGATTCCTGCGTGTCCATGTAATTGCCGATCGCGCCGCCGGCGAGCGCGCCGACACCGGCGCCGATCAGCGCGGCATTGCGGCGCTGCACCGGGTTGTTGCCGATCAGCAGGCCGGCCACGGCGCCCACGCCGGCGCCGATCGCGGCACCGCCAGCGGTGTTCGAGACCTTCTGTTCGCCCGTATAGGGGTCAGTCGTCGTGCAGGCAGAAAGATAGACCGCGGCAACCGCGATAACAGCGCATTTCTTGTACATCTAGGCGTCCCCGAGGATTCGATGAATCTGCTTCAACCTAGCGATTGCGGCAGGAACATGAAAGAGGCGGCAGTTTTGCCCAAAGCATGTCGCGCAAAAGTGTGCAGCGGTTTTGCACCAACGACATGCGAAGAAACAAAAAGCTAAAGCGCAAGGAGCGAATCTGAAAGATTGCGACGCGCTTTAGGCGTCGCCATTTCCGCCGGAGGTGACGCCGGCACTCGCCGCGACGACCAAGGCGGTGCCGAGCATCTGGAAGGGCGTCATCGGCTGGCTGAGCACCAGGAAGCCGGCCAGCGCGCCGAGTGCGGGTTCCAGGCTCATCAGGATGCCGAAGGCGGACATCGGCATGCGGCGCAGCGCAATCATTTCCAGCGCATAGGGGAAGAGCGGCACGAGGATGGCGAGGCCGAGCATCATGCCGAGCCCTTCCGGGCTCATCGCCTCGTGTGCGCGAATGAGGCCGAAGGGTGCAGCGGCGACTGCCGCCACGATCAGCGACATGGAGAGCCCTTCCAGCCCCTTGAAGAGCTTTCCCGACTTCTTCATCAGCACGATATAGGTGCCCCAGCCGACACCGGCGCCGCAGGCGAAGAGCACGCCGACGGGATCGCCAACCCAGCCTTCGCCGTCATGGGAGAGCAGAACGACGCCGATGAAGGCCGCGAGCGGCCAGATCAGCCGCCAGCCGCCGCCAAGCCCCCAGGTCGCGACGGCGAGCGGACCGAGAAACTCGATCGCCACGACCAGGCCGAGCGGAATGCGGTCGATGGCGGCGAAGAAACAGAGCGTCATGGCCGCCATGGTGGTGCCGAGCGTCAGCGCGCTTTTCCACTGCTCGCGGCTGTAGGAGCGCATGGGCGGGCGCACGATGAGCGCCAGCACGGCGGCCGCCATGACCAAGCGGAGGAACGTCGTGGTCGATGGCCCATAGGCGTCGATCGCGGTGGCGGAAAACGCCGAGCCGAACTGGATGCTCGACATGGAGGCGAGACAGAGCAGCACGCCCGAAAAAAGCCCCGCATTGCCGGAGCCGGAAAGCTTGCCGTCCGCTGCCACCTGTTGATCTGCCATGTGAGATGCTCCTCCAGGCACCCAGTCCTAGAGGAGGGTCTGCCAGCCGACAAATGGATAATCGTGACGCCTTGCTTCAGGAAAATTGATGCAAGCCGTCAGCCGGTGATGCCTTTTAGCGTGTTCGCGACGTTGGGGCCGATTTCCGGCACGCCGTAGCCGCCTTCCATGACGACGAGCACGGGCAGGCCGCTTGCCGCCACCGCCCGGCCCATCGTTATATAGTCCGGCGAGGTGAGCTTGAAGAAGGAGATCGGGTCCTTCTCGAACGTGTCGACGCCGAGCGACAGCACGATCACCTCCGCACCGAAGGCGGCGATACGCTTCAGTGCGTCGTGAAGGGCGGCCTCCCAGACGGAATAGGGCGTGCCGGGCGGCAGCGGGTAGTTCTGCGTCGTGCCTTCGCCGGCACCCTTGCCGGTCTCTTCCGCATAGCCGAGGAAGTGCGGGAAGGCTTCGGCCGGATCGCCATGCAGCGAGGCGAAATAGACGTCTCCGCGCTCGTAGAAGATATCCTGCGTGCCGTTGCCGTGGTGGAAATCGACATCGAGCACCGCGACCTTCTTCGCGCCCTTGTCGAGGAAGCGCTGGGCGGCGACGGCGGCGTTGTTGATGAAGCAATAGCCGCCGAAACTGTCGATGCCGGCATGGTGGCCGGGCGGGCGGCAGAGCGCGAAGGCGGCCTTGTCGCCGCCGGCCACGATGTCGGCTGCCGTCAGCGCGGTCTGCATGGAGGAGACGGCGGCTTCCCAGGTGCCGGGGGTGATCGCGGTTTCCGTGGCGTTGCAATAGTAGCCGAGCAGGCCATCGATCTGGGTGGGGATGCGCGGCGAGGTGCGGCGCACCGGGAAGGAGGTGGCGATCGCCTCGCCCCGGTAGCCGGCGGCCTTCCACTTTTCCCAAGCCACTTCCAGAAAGGCGAGGTAGCCGGCATCGTGGACCTTCAGCGCGGTTTCGAGCCCGTGGCGTTCCGGTGCGGAAACATCTGTGAAACCGGCATCCTTGACCGCCGCCAAGATCCACTCCGCCCGAAACGGTGCCTCGAAGGGCGGTACGAGTTCGCCACCGTAAAGCTCGGTGCGAGCGTTCCTGAGCTTGTGGTCCTCGGAAAAGATAACGCGCATGAAGGGCTCCCCGTGTTCATTCGGGCGCGACGGTAGTGCATTTTCCGGGCAAGGGGAATCTCTCCCGCGGGGTAGGTCGACGCTTTCTGAACGGCAATCGCCCCCGCTTTCACGGAGGCGATTGGAACAATGTCGGCGTGTTCAGGCGAGGGCTGCGCGCTGCTGCCGGCCGAGGCCGATCTGCTTGATCAGCAGGATATCGGCAACCGCCACGGCCACGACGGCGATGAGGCCGATGCCGGTCAGCGTCAGCCCGCTGCGGGCGAAGAGCAGCACGGCCACGCTGCCGATGACCCAGAGCGCATCGCCGGCAATGGCGAAGCGGACTGCGGCGGGCGACGGCCGCTCCTGCCGGCCGACGGCGAGGTGGAAGGCGCCCCAGACGAGGAAGAAGGCGGCGAAACCGTTGAGGACGGCCTGTGTGGCGAGCGGGCCGATGAGGCTGCCGATGGGACCGGAGAGGGCGAAGAGGCCGGCGGCGGCGACGAGCGAGAAGACGCCGTCGGCAAGCATGATGGACTTCAGGAGATTGCGGTTGAGGGTAGCGAACATGGTGGGCTCCTTTCGTTTCGATGGGCTGATCCTGCCGGGAGCGCTGCGGCAAACCAATTACCTTGGAGGTAATGGAAATGATGTCCCGCCTGCTGTTTAGTGCGTGCGACAGCAGGAATGGGAGACAGGCATGGAATTCGGCGAACATCTCAAGGAATGGCGCGGCCACCGGCGCATGAGCCAGCTGGAGCTTGCGACCGAGGCCGGCATCTCCTCCCGCCACCTGTCCTTCCTGGAGACCGGGCGCTCGCGCCCCTCCGAAGGCATGATCCTCCGGCTTTCCGCCGTGCTGGATATCCCGGCGCGCGACCAGGGAATGCTGTTTTCCGCTGCCGGTTTTCGCCCGCGCTTCGCGACGTCGCCGGCCGCAAGCCTGTCGGCCTTCCCGCCGGCCGTGGCGGAGGCGATCGGCCTCATCCTCGGCCGGCACGATCCCTATCCGGGCGTCGTCTTCGATCACGAATACAATGTGCTGACGGCCAACCAGGCCTTTCTCGGCCTCGCCGGCATGGCCGGGATCGCGGTGTCGCCGGGCGACAATTTCCTCGATGCCTATCTCGGGCCGACGCCGCTGCGCGATATCGTCGTCAACTGGGCGCAATCGGCCGCCGACCTCGTGCACCGCATCCGGGCCGAGGCCTGGTTGCAGGGGCCGCGAAGCCCCCTTCTCAAACGCATCGAGCGGCTGGCCGCGGCGGACGACATTCAGGCAGCACTTCAAGCCTTTCCGGAGACGGACAGGCTGCCGATCCTGCCGATCGAGATGGCGATCGGCGCGAAACGGTTCAACTGGATCACCACGCTCACCTCCTTCGGCTCGGCTCAGGATGCGCTGGTGCAGGGCGTGCTGATCGAGAGCTTCTTCCCGGCGGATGCCGAGACGCGGGCGCATTTCGAGGGGTGATTTCAGCCGTTGATGACGAGCATGCCGCCGACGATGAGGACGGCGCCGAGCGCGTAGCGCAGGGTCAGCGCCTCGCCGAGGAAGAGGCTGGCGAGCAGCGGCACGAAGCAGAAGGTCAGCGCCATGAACGAATAGCCTATGGTCAGCGGCACCGCCTTCAGCACAAAAATCCAGACGATCGTGCCGGCGCCGTAGATCGCGAGCGCCAACAACAGCAGTGGATTGAGCGCCAGCGCGACGAGGCCCTTCACGCCGAATTCGCCGGTCGTGCCGCTCGTCAGCTTGAACAGCACCTGCCCCGCTGCAATCAAGAGCGGCGTGCCGAGCAGGCCGGCCCAGATGGTCGGGCTATAGCCGCCTGTGGTCACGCGTCGGGCTCCGCGCGGTCTTCCATGTAAAAAATGTCGCGGCCGATATCGACGCAGACATGGCGCGGCGGCACGGGATGCACGGCGCGCAGGAAGGAATGCGTGTAGGGGAAGAAGTTAAAATGCGGGTTGAAGCTGTAGCGGTATTCCCGCTCGCGCGGCACGACGATGATCAGCCGGCGGCGGGCGATGCGGCGCAGCTCGGCGATGGCCTGGCGATATTCCAGCACATGCTCGATGACATGGGTACAGACAACCGTGTCGAACTCGCCATCGGCAAAGGGCAAAGACTCGATCATGGCGGCGACATATTCGACGCCTGTGATGCTCGCCGCATCGTCGACGACGAAATCGACGCCGGTCAGCCGCTTGAGGCCGGGATTGCCCGCCTTGATAAAGTTCAACAGCGCACCGGTGCCGCAGCCGACATCGCAGACGCTTTCGCCGACGATGGAGGCGACGATACGGTCGATGCAGGCCTGCGAATTGTCCGTGCCGGCATGCACGCGCGGGTGCTCGCGGTAGAGATCCTCATATTCCGCGGGGGTGAGGAAGGGCGCGCGCTCGCGGAATTTCGCCAGCTTGCCGATATGCTTGCCCCAGACCAGGCTCGCCGCCTGCTTGAACAGCGCGGAATCGCGCAGGATCGGCGGCAGCACGTCCTCGATCACGAAGCGGATGCGGTTGGTGGTTTCCCTGTTCATGGTGCTGTCCCGTTCGGTCAGGCCGCAAGATGCCGCGTCGCCTTTTCCGCCCTGCGGGCGGTGCGGGCATGCCGGCCGGCGGATTGGTTCATGTAATGGATGCGCAGCTGCTCGGCGCGGGCGCGGGCCAGCGAATCGAGGATCATGCCGGCGGAGAAGACCAGGAACGAGATCATCATCAGCGCCAGCGAGAAGACCCAGGTCGGCATACGCTCGACGAGCCCCGTGCGAAAATATTCGCCCAGCACCGGCGCCATGAAGCTGAGGCTCAGGATCATGAAGAACCCGCTGATCGCGCCGAAGAACACAAAGGGCCGCGTCTCCTTCATCAGCATGGCGAACATCCAGAGGATCTTTGCGCCATCCTTGAAGGTGGAGAGCTTGGAATGGGAACCTTCCGGCCGGCGGCCGTAGTCGAGCTCCAGCTCGGCGATGGGCATGCGCAGGCGCGAGGCATGCACGGACATTTCCGTTTCGATCTCGAAACCGCCGGACACGGCCGGGAAGCTTTTGGCGAAGCGGCGGGAGAAGGCCCGGTAGCCGGAGAAGATATCGGAGAAATCGTTGCCGAACAGCGAGCGGAACAGCGTGTTGAAGATGCGGTTGCCGAAGGCGTGGCCCTGGCGTCCGGCATCCGCATGCACGCCGCGGCGCGTGCCGACGACCATGTCGGCGCCCTCGGTGATCAGCGTGCGGATGAGTTCCGGCGCGTCGGAGGCCGCATAGGTGCCGTCGCCGTCGGCCATGATATAGATATCCGCCTCGATATCGGAGAACATGCGGCGCACCACATTGCCCTTGCCCTGGCGGCGCTCGCGCACGACGGTCGCGCCCGCAAGGGCTGCGCGCAGTGCGGTCGAGTCGGTGGAATTGTTGTCGTAGACATAGACGCGGGCGGAGGGCAGCGCTGCGCGGAAATTCGTCACGACATCGCCGATCGTCTGCGCCTCGTTGTAGCAGGGCAGCAGCACGGCAATCTCAAGGTCTTCCAGCAAGGCTTCCGTCATGACGACGCGGTCTCCGTTGCGGGCCGCCTCATGCGTCCCACCGGTTTTACTATTTCTTGAGAAGGTTAAGGCTAGGTTTTCGCCAGAGTTGAATGGGCAGACAAAGAGGCGAAACGTGTCGAAATCCATGCCTGCAGCCCTGCCGATCGCACAGCAGGAGACGTTCGCCCCGCGCACCGGGATGACCTGGCGCGTGCTCGCCTTTTATTCCGCCATCACCATCGCCCTGCTGCTGGCCCTTTCGCTGCCCTTCACCACCGATTATGTCGGCTCCGACAATGACGATGCGATGCGGCTCGTCATGGTGCGCGACCTGCTCGCCGGCCAGGGCTGGTTCGACACGACGCAGTATCGCCTGGGGCTTTCGGGCGGCACGCCGATGCACTGGTCGCGCTTCATCGACCTGCCCATCGCCAACCTGATCAGTTTCTTCTCGCTTTTTGCCGGGCAGCAGCAGGCCGAGGCGCTGGCGCTTGCCGTCTGGCCATCCATTCTCGTCGTCGCGGTGCTCTTCAGCGCGGGCGTCGCCAGCTATCGGCTGGGCGGCACGATGGCGATGCATGCGACGCTGATCCTGACCTCCATCCTCATCCTCTCGCTGAACCGCTTCCAGCCCGGCTCGATCGATCACCACAACGTGCAGATCCTGCTGGTGACCGCCATCACGGCCATGCTGCTTTCGCCCACAAGACGACCGCGCGACCATGCCATCGCGGGCGTGCTGGCCGGCTTTGCCATCGCCATCGGCGTGGAGACGACGCCGCTGATCGGCGCGGTCTGCCTGATCGTCGCCCTTCGCTGGGCGTGGCATGGCAGTAGCTTCCGGGACGCGGCCACCGCCTATGGCCTTGCGCTGGCGCTGACGACGACCGGCGCCTTCTTCGCCACCGTCGCGCCGTCGCATTACACCCAGGTCACCTGCGACAGCCTGTCCTACGGCTTCTATGCGCTCGCCACGCTCGGCGGCGGCACGCTTTTCCTGACGGCGTCGCTCGCCAGCGCCTGGTCGTTCCGCGGCCGGGTTTTTGCGCTCGCCGGTGCCGGCGCCGTGCTTGCCGCGGCCGTGCTGCTGATCGCGCCCGGCTGCCTGTCGAACCCGCTCGATGCGCTCGATCCGCTGCTGAAAACCTTCTGGCTCGACATGGTCATCGAGGCGCAATCGGCAATCGCGCAGTTCCACCTCGACCCCACGTCGATCGCCGGCTTCTACGCCACCGGCGTGATCGCGATCGTCGCCTGCCTGCGCTGCGTCTATCGCCGCGAGGCGACGGAACAGCATCTCATCCTGCTCGCGCTGCTGACGGTCGCCTTCGCGATCTCCATTCTCCAGATCCGCGGCTCGATCTTCGTCTATGTGCTTGCCGCCATCCCGCTCGGTCGCATGGTCGCCAGGCTGCGCCAGGCATCCAACGCCGCGCCGAAGAACCTGAAGCTCGGCGCCGCTTTCGCCGGCCTGACGCTTGCCTCGACGCCCGCCAGCTGGGCGCTCGGCGGCGCCCTCCTGCCCGGCCAGTCCGGCGATGTGCTGCGCTCCGAACTTTCGAGCAAGCCGAAGCTGCCCGCCTGCAAGGACCAGTCCGTGCTGGCGCCGCTTACCCACGAGCCGATCGGCGTCGTCGCTGCCGTTTCGGATCTCGGCGCGCCGATCCTGCGCTTTACCGGCCACCGCGTGCTGTCCGCGCCCTACCACCGCAACCAGGGCGGCATGCTGACGGAGCTGCATATCGGCCTTTCCAACCCGCGCCAGGCGGAAGCATTCTTGCGCGGGGCCAAGGTGACGTTGCTTGCCTTCTGCCCGGGCAATTCGCAGATCAAGATGATCGCCAAGGCCGAGCCGGACGGTCTCTATGCCAACCTCCTGAAAGGCAAGGTGCCGGACTATCTGGAGCCGGTCGAGGGCGCGCAGGGGCCGGTGCTAAAGCTCTACCGGGTGAAACCCGAATAGGTCGCTTTTTTTGGGGGTGCGACAGCTGGGGATGCCGGCTGCGGCACCCTGTCATCCGCCGACAAACGCACTACACTTTGCCGCATGAGCTTCTTTTCCGACAGTGATTCGCCCAGCAACCTCGCCGAATATTCGGTGTCGGAACTTTCCGGCTCCATCAAGCGCACGGTCGAGCAGGCCTTCGACCAGGTGCGCGTGCGCGGCGAGATTTCCGGCTATCGCGGCCCGCATTCTTCCGGCCACGCCTATTTCTCGCTGAAGGACGATCGGGCGCGCATCGACGCGGTGATCTGGAAGGGCAGTTTCTCAAAACTGCGCTTCAAGCCGGAAGAGGGCATGGAGGTGATCGCCACCGGCAAGGTCACCACCTTCCCGGGCTCCTCGAAATACCAGATCGTCATCGAGACGCTGGAGCCCGCCGGTGCCGGCGCGCTGATGGCGCTGCTGGAGGAACGCCGCCGCAAGCTTGCCGCCGAGGGGCTGTTCGATACGGAGCGCAAGAAGCCGCTCCCCTTCCTGCCCAAGGTGATCGGCGTGGTCACCTCGCCGACCGGTGCCGTCATCCGCGACATCCTGCACCGCATCGCCGACCGGTTTCCGGTCCACGTCATCGTCTGGCCGGTCAAGGTGCAGGGCGAAGGGTCCGGGCAGGAGGTGGCGGCGGCGATCGATGGTTTCAATGCGTTTCAGCCCGGCGGGCCGATGCCGCGACCGGACGTGCTGATCGTCGCGCGCGGCGGCGGCAGCCTGGAGGACCTCTGGAGTTTCAACGACGAGATCGTCGTGCGCGCCGCCGCCGCCTCGAAAATCCCGCTGATCTCCGCCGTCGGCCACGAGACGGACTGGACGCTGATCGACCATGCGGCCGACCGGCGCGCGCCGACGCCGACGGGGGCGGCCGAAATGGCTGTGCCCGTCAAAGCCGACCTCGACGCGGAAATCGCCTCGCTCACGGCCCGCCTTCGCGGCGCCGTGGCCCGCCAGATGGACAATCGCCGCCAGGGAGTGCGCGCACTCGCGCGGGCACTGCCCTCGCTCGACCAGCTTCTCGCGCTCCCCCGCCGCCGCTTCGACGAGGCGGCCACCGGGCTTGGCCGCGGCCTGCAGATGAACACGGTCAACAAGCGCCGCACCTTCGAGCGCGCGGCGGCGCATCTTCGGCCCGACGTGCTCCTCACCCGCATTGCCGAGCGCCGCCAGCGGGTCACCGACCGCGTGCAACGCGCCGAGCGTATCATCGAGCGCCGGCTCGACCAGTTCCGCGCCCGCCTCTCCGCCTTCGACGTGTCGCTGCGCGCGACACCCGCCCGCATCGCCGCGCAGACCGGCCGGTCGCGCGACCGGCTGACGGGCTTGGCGCTGCGCGCCGAAAGCGCGCTTGCCGGCAATCTCGCCCGCCGCCGCGCGCTGCTTCAGGCGCAGGACCGCGTGCTGCAATCGCTCTCCTACCGCAACGTGCTGAAGCGCGGTTACGCGCTGGTGCGCGATGAGGAGGGTGCGCCCATAAACGCCGCAGCGGAACTGGGGCCGGGCCGGGCGATCGCCATCGAATTCGCCGATGGCACCGTCGATGCCGTCACGGGCTCGGGCGGCGGCACACCGCCACGCAAGAAGGGCGCGAAGGCGGAGCCGGAGAAACCGGCGCCGCGCCAGGGCTCGCTGTTCTGATGCGCATCCTGCTCGTGCTCGCCCATCCGCTGGAAGAGAGTTTTGCCGCTAGCGTCGCCGAGACGGTGCGGCGGAAACTGGTGGCGAACGGCCATACGGTCGATCTTCTCGACCTCTATCGCGAGGATTTCGATCCTCGGCTGACGCCCTCCGAACGCGCCCGCTTTTTCGAGCCGGGTTACGACCCCTCGGAAGCGGAGCCGTTCGTTTCGCGGCTGAAGGCGGCGGACGGGCTTGTGCTGGTCTTTCCGCAGTGGTGGTTCAATTTCCCGGCCATCCTGAAAGGCTTCTTCGACCGGGTGTTTGCCCCCGGCGTCGCCTATGAAAACGATCCCGCGGGCGGGCGCATCCAGCCGCGCCTCCACAATATCCACCTGTTCTGGGCCTTCACCACGACCGGTTCACCCTGGTGGATCGTGCATCTCTACATGGGCAACCCGGTGAAACGGCTCTTGAAGCGCGCCATCGCCGCCTTCTGCGCCAAGGGCCTCGATTTCAAGCTGGTCAATCTCTACGACATCGATCGCAGCAGCGAGGCCAAGCGCAAGGCGTATATCGCACGGGTCGAAAAGCTGGTCGACCGCATCTGACTATTCGAATTCGCCGAGGAATTTCCGCAGCAAGCCGTCGAGCGCCGCGCGTTCCCCGTCATCCAGGCCTTCCAGCAGCCGGTGCTGGTTCCCGACATGGGCGGTCACCGTCGCATCCACCACGGAAAACCCCTTCGGCGTCAGCGCGATGATCACGCCGCGCCGGTCTTCCGGATTGTGCGAGCGTTCGATCAGTCCGGCTTTTTCCAGCTGATCCAGGCGATTGGTCATTGTGCCGGAGGTGACCATGGTGGCCGCCAGCAGGTCGCCCGGGGAGAGCCGATAGGGCGGCCCGGACCGGCGAAGCGTCGCCAGCACGTCGAAACTCGCGGCGTTGAGCCCGTTGTCGGCGAGCGTCTTGTCGATTTCCCGCGCAAGATGGGTGCGCAGCCGCGCGATGCGGCCGAGCAGGCCCATCGGCCCGACATCGAGATCGGGCCGTTCGCGGTTCCACTGGGCTAAAATTCTGTCGACATGATCCATGCGCGGACTTAAGGGCGAAATTAACTTGACGTCAAGATAATCCCCTATATCTTGACGTCAAGATTCTTTATATGGAGATAATTATGTCTCGCAGTGCCGATATCCTCCTCACCGCCGCCGCACCTGCCATCTGGGGCAGCACCTATATCGTCACCACCGAGCTGCTGCCGGCCGGCTATCCGCTGACCGTCGCCATGCTGCGCGCGCTGCCGGCGGGTCTTCTCCTGCTCGCCGTCGTGCGGCAATTGCCGCGGGGCATCTGGTGGAGGCGGACCTTCCTGCTCGGCGCGCTGAACTTTTCGTTCTTCTGGGCGATGCTCTTCGTTTCGGCCTATCGCCTGCCGGGCGGCGTGGCGGCCACGGTCGGCGCCATCCAGCCGCTGATCGTGCTCGGCCTGTCGCGCGCCGTGATGGGCACGGCGATCCGGCCGCTTTCGGTCGTCGCGGGTCTTGCCGGCATTGGCGGTGTCGCGTTGCTCGTACTGACACCGGCCGCCCATCTCGACCCGATCGGCATCGCCGCAGGCCTTGCCGGCGCCGTGTCCATGGCCTTCGGCACCGTACTGTCGCGTCATTGGCAGCCGCCGGTGCCGCCGCTCACCTTCACCGCGTGGCAGCTGACGGCGGGTGGGCTGCTGCTGGTGCCCGTCGCGCTGTTCTTCGAGCCGGCGCTGCCGGTTCCGACAGCCGAAAACCTCGTCGGCTTCTTCTATCTCGGCGTCATTGGCGCGGCGCTCACCTATATCGTCTGGTTCCGCGGCCTTGCCCGGCTCGACCCGGCAACGATCTCGCCGCTCGGATTCCTGAGCCCGCTCATCGCCGTCGTGCTCGGCTGGGCGCTGCTCAGGCAGGATCTCAGCGTTCTGCAGGTCGCCGGCATGGTCGTGGTGCTGGGAAGTGTCTGGCTCAGCCAGTGGGCGCAGGCGCAGGGTGCCGTGCGGATCAGTCTGCGCCCTGCATCGCCCGCCGCCGCGCGGCCGTCAGCCCCATGAAGACGGCGTGCGCCAGATCGGCGTCGATCATCGCGGAAAGGCCGGCCGCCGTAGTGCCGCGATATTCCATGAAGAGTTCGACGATATCGGCCGGCGTATCGCTGATGCTCGCCATCTGCGTCGCGGCGCCGAGGAAAAGCTGGCGCACGGCAAGATCGGCCGTCTCGGGATCGATGCCCGCCTCGATCGCATGGCGGATCATCGCATCCGCCACCAGCGCCGGGAAGGCGGCGCCCGAGCCGGTGAGCGCGGTGAAATAATCGAGCTCGTGTTCGTTGGTGATGAAATGCGCGCGGCCCGAGGCGGAGAAGAAGCTTTGCGCGAACTCCGCCTCGGACTTGCGCACGTCATCCGTCGCAAACCACGGCGTGAAGGATTGCCGCTGCTCGGCGCAGGCATTCGGCATGGCGCGCACGATGCGCCTTGCGCCAAACCGGTCGGTGATCTCGTCCACCGAGACGCTCGCCATGACGGAAATGACGAAACGGCCGCGAAGATCGAGGTCGATCTCATCGAGATCCGACGGGCGGACGGAGAAGACGATGACGTCGGACGCATCCACCAGGATGGAATTGTCCGTCGTCATATGCACGCCCGGCCAGGCTTCGAAGCCGGAAATATTGCCCGAACGAGAAGACAGCACGAGATCGGCCGGTTTGACGATGCGATCGGTGAGCACAGGCCGGAGCAGAGCCCCGGCCAGCCATCCGCCACCGCCGATCACGCCGATATGGGTCATGCCCACTCGCCGCGTCGCATGACGGGCATGCGGCTGCCGTCGGCACGGATGCCGTCAATATCCACCTTGTCGGAACCGATCATCCAATCGATATGGATGAGGCTTTCATTGCCGCCCTGCGCGCGAATCTGCTCCGGCGAAAGGCTCGCGCCGTCGAGGAAGCATTTCGAATAGCACTGGCCGAGCGCGATATGGCAGGAAGCATTCTCGTCGAACAGCGTGTTGTAGAACAGGATGCCGCTCGCCGAAATCGGCGACGAATGCGGCACCAGCGCTACTTCGCCGAGACGGCGCGCGCCCTCGTCGGTGTCCAGCACCTTGTTCAGCACCGCCTCGCCCTTCGAGGCCTTCGCCTCGACGATGCGGCCGCCCTCGAAACGTACCTGGATATCGTCGATCAGTGTACCCTGGTGGGAAAGCGGCTTGGTGGAGGAGACATGGCCCTCGACACGCAACGCATGCGGCGTGGTGAAAACCTCTTCCGTCGGGATGTTGGGATTGCAGGTGATGCCGTTCTTCGCCGTCGCGGCACCGCCATGCCATTCATGGCCATCGGCGAGGCCGACCCTCAGGTCCGTGCCTGGCCCCGTGAAATGCAGTGCGGAAAAGCGCTCGCCATTGAGCCAGGCCGAACGGCTGGCAAGATTGGCATTGTGCGCTCGCCAGGCACCGACCGGATCGGCGACATCGACGCGGGACGCGGCAAAGATGGCGTTGGCGAGCTTTTCGACCGCCACGTCCTCCGGATCGTTCGGGAAGACCTGCTTGGCCCAAGAGGGGTTCGGGTAGGAGACGATATTCCAGTTGATGTCGAAGTTGGCGATCTTTTCCAGCGCCGGCTTGTAAGCGGTGGAGTTCGCCTTGTTGGCGCGGGCGACCTTGGCCGGGTCCTCGCCGGAGAGCAGCATCGGGTTGTCGCCGGAGATCGCGAGGCGCGCCGCGCCATTGGCATAGGCCTTGGCCATGCCCTCGTAGAGCCAGTCGCCGGCGCGGTCGAAGCTCTCGTCCGGCGCGTGATGATAGCGGGCGAGCGTCGTCTCTTCGTCGGAATAGAAGGTACTGACGAGACCCGCGCCGGCCATATAGGCGTGTTTGGTGATGAGGCGGGCGAGCGGCAGGGCGGCGACCGGCGCCGTCACCACGAGATCCTGCCCCTTCTGGAGCTGAAGGCCCACGCGCACCGCGACTTCGGCGAGCTTGTCGAGCTTTTGTGGATCGATGGCGGGGGCGGAATTTTCGGGATAGGTCATGGCATGCCTGTCTGTTCTCAAAATGGATAAAGGAAACTTAGTGTGCTTGTCGCCGGAAGAGAAGGCGCAATCAGGCAATGACCGGCGCCGAAATGGCCTTCAGTGCCGCAAGCGCATCGCGCGGCGCCAGCCGCACCTGCAAACCGCGCTGGCCGCCATTGATATAGACCGCCTCATGCACGAGTGCCGCTTCCTCGATTGCCGTCGGCACCTGCTTCTTCTGGCCGAAGGGGCTGATGCCGCCGACCACGAATCCGGTCAGCCGCTCCGCATCCGCCGGCTTCATCATGTTTGCCGACTTGCCCTTGAAGGCGGCGGCCAGCTTCTTCATGCTGATCTCGCAATCCGACGGCACGATGACACAGACCGGCTTGCCATCCACCTCCGCCATCAGCGTCTTGAGAACCCGTGACGGATCCTCCCCCAGCGCCTCGGCGGCCTGGATGCCGACGCGGTCAGCGGTCGGGTCATAGTCGTAGGTATGGACGGTGAAGGAAGTGCCGGACTTGGCGAGCGCCAGGGTTGCGCGGGTGGTCTTGGACATGGCAGGCCGTCATCGAAGCGGATTGGTTGATCCGCATGGGTGCCGGAGCGGCGGGGCCGTGTCAATGCGGTGGGCGAAGCAGCCCCTCATCCGGCTGCCGCCACCTTCTCCCCGTTAGCGGGGAGAAAGTTAGAATGAGGGGTTATCGCAGCCTCAAGCCCGCTCCAGCGCTACGGCAATCCCCTGCCCCACGCCGATGCACATGGTGGAGAGCGAGCGCGTCTTGCCGGTCAGCTGCAGCTCCAGCGCCGCGGTGCCGGAGATGCGGGCGCCGGACATGCCGAGCGGGTGGCCGAGCGAGATGGCGCCGCCGTTCGGGTTGACGTGATCCGCATCATCGGCGATGCCGAGTTCGCGAAGCGTCGCCAGGCCCTGCGAGGCAAAGGCTTCGTTGAGTTCGACGACGTCGAAATCGGATGGCTTCAGGCCGAGGCGGGCGCAGAGGCGCTGCGTCGCATAGACGGGGCCGATGCCCATGATGCGCGGCGGAACACCCGCCATGGCGCCGCCGAGAATGCGGGCGATCGGCGTCAGGCCGTATTTTTTTATCGCCGACTCCGAGGCGATGATCAGCGCGGCGGCGCCATCGTTGACGCCGGAAGCATTGCCGGCCGTCACCGTGCCGCCCTCCTTCTTGAAGGGCGTGCCGAGCTTGGCGAGCGCTTCCATCGTGGTCGCGCGCGGATGTTCATCCTTCTCGACGACCACCGGATCGCCCTTGCGCTGCGGGATGGTGATGGGCGTGATTTCCTTCGCCAGCCGCCCGTTCGCCTGCGCTTCGGCGGCTTTCGCCTGCGAGCGCACCGCAAAGGCGTCCTGGTCCTCGCGCGACACCTTGAAATCCTCGGCGACGTTCTCGCCGGTCTCCGGCATGGAATCGACGCCGTACTGCTTCTTCATCAGCGGGTTGACGAAGCGCCAGCCGATGGTGGTGTCGTAGATTTCCGCATTGCGCGAAAAGGCTGTCTCGGCCTTGGGCATCACGAAGGGCGCGCGGCTCATGCTTTCGACCCCGCCGGCGACAATCATCTCCGCCTCGCCGGCCTTGATGGCGCGGGCGGCGGCGATGACGGCATCCATGCCGGAGCCGCAAAGCCGGTTGATCGTCGTGCCGGACACCGATACGGGAAGGCCGGCGAGCAGCGAGGACATGCGCGCGACGTTACGATTGTCCTCGCCCGCCTGGTTGGCGCAGCCGAAGATGACGTCGTCGACCGCTTCCCAGTCGATGCCGGTATTCTTCGCCATCAGCGCCTTCAGCGGGATGGCGCCGAGATCGTCGGCGCGTACCGACGAGAGCGAGCCGCCGAAACGGCCGATGGGCGTGCGGATATAGTCGCAGATATAGGCTTCGCTCATGGTCTTTCCTCAAATTTCCGGCACGACGAGATCGGCGACGGAGCCGTCGACATGGAGTTTCGCGCCCGTCATAGCCTGCAACTCTTCGATCGTCATGCCCGCCAGCTTTTCGCGCAAAACGAAGCGGCCGCCGGTCACGTCGATTACGGCGTGGCTCGTATAGATGCGGGTGATGCAGCCGACGCCGGTGAGCGGGAAGGTGCATTTTTCGACGAGCTTCGGCTCGCCGTTCTTGGTGACATGCTCGGTAATGACGACGACCGATTTGGCGCCATGCACGAGGTCCATCGCGCCGCCGACGGCCGGTACGCCCTTGGAGCCGACGCGCCAGTTGGCGAGGTCGCCGTTCTCCGCCACCTGGTAGGCGCCGAGGATCGCGACGTCGAGATGGCCGCCGCGCACCATGGCAAAACTGTCGGCATGGTGAAAGAAGGCGGAGCCGGGCTTCAGCGTGACGGCCTTCTTGCCCGCATTGATCAGGTCCCAGTCCTCCTCGCCGGCCGGCGGCGCCTCGCCGAAGTCCAACAGGCCGTTTTCTGTGTGAAAAATCGCCTCGCGGCCCGCCGGCTGGTAGCGCGCCACCATTTCGGGAAAGCCGATGCCGAGGTTCACATAGGCGCCGTCGGCAATGTCCTGCGCCGCGCGCCAGGCGATCTGGGCGTTGGAAAGCTTGATGTCTTCGCGTGTATCGACAGTCATGCGTAGGCCACTCCTGCGCGGATGAGATCTTCTTCCTGCCGGGCATCCGTCACTTCCACGACGCCATCGACGAAGATGCCGGGGGTGACGACGTGTTCCGGCTCGATGCCGCCCGGCTTTACCAGTTGCCCGACCTGTACGATGGTCTTTGCCGCCGCCATGCACATGAGCGGGCCGAAATTGCGGGCGGCCTTGTTGTAGGTGAGGTTGCCGTGCGTATCGCCGATATGCGCCTTCACCAGCGCGAAATCCGCCTTCAGCCAGCGTTCCTGCACATACATGCGGCCATCGAATTCGGCGGTCGGCTTGCCCTTGGCGAGCTCGGTTCCATAGCTCGTCGGCGTGTAGAAGGCGGGGATGCCGGCGCCGCCGGCGCGGATGCGCTCGGCAAGCGTGCCCTGCGGCACCAGTTCCAGCTCGATCTCGCCGGCCAGATATCGATCGGTGAAGGCGCGCGGATCGGTCGAGCGCGGAAAGGAGCAGATCATCTTGCGCACCAGCCCGGCATCGATCATCGCGGCAATGCCGATGCGGCCATTGCCGGCATTGTTGTTGATGACGGTCAGGTCCTTCGCGCCCTTGTCGATGAGCGCGTGGATCAGCTCGATCGGCGCGCCCGACCCACCGAAGCCGCCGATCATGACCGTGGCGCCATCGCCGATGCCGGCCACCGCCTCCGCCAGACTTTTGATGGTCTTGTCCATGCAAAATCTCCCGTTGTTGCAGCAGAGGTAAATCCGAAGGGAAAAAGCGGCAAGGTATTTTGTGCGTTATTTGACTTTTGTTCAATGACCGCACAAACTAGAGGAAAGAGAGGTGACAATGCGCGAAACGGATTTCATCGGCGGGTTTGCAAAGGGTCTCAGGGTCATCGAGGCCTTTGGCGAGACGAAACCGCGGCTCACCATCACCGATGTCTCGAAGGAAACCGACCTCGACCGGGCGACGGCGCGGCGCTGTCTGCTGACGCTCGCCGAACTGGGCTATGCCGCCTATGACGGAAAATTCTTCGAGCTCACGCCAAAGATCCTGCGGCTCGGCCACACCTATCTTTCTGCGACGCCGCTGCCGCGGCTCGTGCAGCCCTATCTCGACCAGCTCTCCGAAAAGGTCGGCCAGAGCGCATCGGCCTCGGTGCTCGATGGCACGGAGATCGTCTATGTAGCGCGTGCGGCGCAAAAACGCGTCATGTCGATCAACCTGATGCCGGGCTCGCGGCTGCCCGCCTATTGCGCCTCGATGGGCCGCGTGCTGCTTGCAGCCCTGCCCGAGGCTGAGGCGCGGGCGATCGTCGAGGCGTCCGAGCGGCCGGCGAACACGCCGTTCACGAAGACCGACCCGGACGACCTGATGGCGGAATTTGCCAGCGTGCGCCGGCAAGGCTATGCCGTCATCGACCAGGAGCTGGAAATCGGCCTCTGCTCCATCGCCGTGCCGCTGGAAAATGCCCGTGGCCGGGTCGTCGCGGCGCTCAATGTCGGCGCGCCGGCAGCACTTGTGACCGCCGGCGAGATGGTCGAGCGCTACCTGCCGGCGATGCGCGAGGTACAGGCGGCGCTGCGGCAGATGCTCGCCTGAGCCGGCCTTGACAGAGGTCAGGGGCCGACCCCACCTGTTGCAGTGCAGCAGGAGACCGCCATGCGCGACGACGACAGCAAGCTCACCCGCACCAAACGCAAATGGGCCGACGAGGGGAAATTCCTCACCGGCCGCATCACAAGGCCGGAGACCGACCGCCTGCCGCCCGGCCAGCATCTGGTGAAAAACTGGCCGGTGCTCGATCTCGGCCAGCAGCCGGTGATCCGCCCGGAAAGCTGGCGGCTCGATGTGAAGGGCGGGGCCGAAAACCCGACATCCTTCGGCTGGACGGATTTTCTGGCGTTGCCGCAGAGCCAGAAGCTCTCGGACATCCATTGCGTGACGACATGGTCGCGCTACGACAATCGTTGGGAGGGCGTTTCCACCCGCGACCTGCTCGACCTCGTCATGCCGCGGCCGGAGGCGGATTTCGTGCTGCTGACGAGCTATGACGGCTATACGACCAACCTGCCGCTTGCCGATTTCGCGGCGGAAGACGCCATTCTCGCCACCCATTGGGAAGGCAAGCCGATTTCCACCGAACATGGCGGGCCGATGCGCCTCGTCGTGCCGCATCTCTATTTCTGGAAAAGCGCCAAGTGGCTGACGCGCATCGATTTCCTTCCCGGCGACCAGGCCGGTTTCTGGGAGCGCAACGGCTATCACATGCGCGGTGACCCCTGGCGCGAGGAGCGTTATTCCGACGACTGAGCGGCGAGCCGCGCCCGTTCGCGCAGCCGCCAGGCACGCGGCGTCTCCCCGGTCTCACGCAGGAAATAGCGCGAGAAATAGGCGGGGTCGGCAAAGCCGAGGCGCAGGCCGATTTCCTGCGCCGGCATTTCGGTGAAGACCAGTTCGCGCTTCGCCTCGTCGATCATCTTGCGGCCGATATAGGCATGCGCCGACAGCCCCGTCGCGACTTTCAAGATACGGTTGAGGTGCGTCGGCGAAATACCGAGCTTTTCCGCGTAGAAACCGGCGGGCCGTTGCGCGCGAAAATGCTGCTGGATCAGGCCGTTCAGGTGCTCCATACGTCGCGCCGCAGCACCCTCCGGCGGCGCATCGGCACGGCCTGAAAGCCGCGCCGTCAGCGTCAGCACCGAGGAGAGATAAGCTTCCATCAGGTCCGTGCGGCCGTTGCGCCGGGCCGCCCATTCGGCGGCGAGCCGTTCCAGCGTCGCGATGACGAAGGCGCCATCCGGATCGTCGCCATCGAGGGACGTCACACGCGGCTCCGCCACGAAGCGCCCCACCTCGCCGGCCAGGCGCAGATGCGAGGCGAGCGTGGTGAAGACGTGGCCGTCCACATCGCGCGAGAAGCGGAAGCCGTGGTCGACGCTAGGCGGCACGGTGACGACGGCGGGCGGCGTCAGCTTCACCTGCCCGGTGCCGAACAGCGCATCGCCCGATCCGGCAGAAATGTACAGGATCTGGAAAAAGTTGCCGTGCCGGTGCAGGCCGATTTCATAGCGATGCAGGCTGCTGCGCGACGGGATCGTTTCGCAGTGCAGCCAGAAGTCCGGCGCATTGCCGGTGCGTTCGCCGTAGAGATCATAGGTCGGGACGTGTCTGGTCATGCCGGCACCGTCGGTTCGCGATGTTCGATTTGTACAAGTTCGGGACCGATCCGTCCATTGCCCGCACCCGCCCTCCTCCCCGACAATTTGCGCAATGCCAGTTCGGGAGGATGTCATGCGTGTTCAGATCGCCATTATCGGCTCGGGTCCATCGGGCCTGCTGCTCGGGCAACTGCTCGGCAATGCCGGCATCGAGACCGTCATCCTTGACCGCTCCAGCAAGGTTCATATCCTGAGCCGCGTACGCGCCGGCGTTCTGGAGGAAGGCACGGTCGGGCTGATGGAAAAGGCGGGCGTCGGCCGCCGTATGCGGGCCGAGGGGCTGCCGCATGACGGGTTTTCGCTGGCCTTCGACGGCCGCGACCACCGTATCGACCTCTTCGATCTCACCGGCGGCAAGCGCGTGATGGTCTATGGCCAGACGGAGCTGACACGCGACCTGATCGAACAGCGCGAAGCCGATAGCCGGCTTACGATCTACGAAGCGGCGAATGTCACGCCGCACGATTTCAATGGCGCCGCGCCCTATGTGACCTATGAAAAGGATGGTCTCACGCATCGTATCGACTGCGATTTCATCGCCGGCTGCGACGGGTTTCATGGCGCGAGCCGCAAAGCGGTGCCGGAGACGGCGATCCGCACCTTCGAAAAGGTCTATCCCTTCGGCTGGCTCGGCATTCTCGCCGAAGTGCCGCCGGTGAGCGAGGAGCTGATCTACGCCAACCATCCGCGTGGCTTCGCGCTCTGTTCCATGCGGTCGCAAACGCGCAGCCGCTACTATATCCAGGCCGCGCTGGAGGACAAGATCGAGGCGTGGTCCGACACCCGATTCTGGGACGAGCTGCGCCGCCGGCTTCCCGCCCATCATGCAGACGCGATGATCACCGGTCCGAGCTTCGAGAAATCGATCGCGCCCTTGCGCTCCTTCGTCGCCGAACCGATGCGGTTCGGACGGCTGTTCCTCGTCGGAGACGCTGCTCACATCGTGCCGCCCACCGGCGCCAAGGGTCTGAACCTCGCGACGAGCGACGTGCACTACCTGTTTTCCGGCCTGATGGAGCATTATCAGGACCGCTCCAACGCTGGCCTCGACGCCTATTCGGCGCGCGCACTTGCCCGGGTCTGGAAGGCCGTTCGTTTCTCCTGGTGGATGACGACCATGCTGCACCGCTTTCCCGAAACCGGCGATTTCGACCAGAAAATCCAGGAAGCTGAGCTCGATTATCTCACCCATTCAAGGGCGGCGGAGACGGTGCTGGCAGAAAATTACGTCGGCCTGCCTTACTGACGCGTGGCCCAGGCGGAGACCGAGACGATCATCGTCGCGTGATGTTCCGGCGCGTCCGCAAGGGCGGCCAGTTCCCAGAGGCGGTGCACGCCGGTGAGGAGATGGATGCGGGCACGGTCGAGCGTGCGGCCGGTCAGGCGCTCGTAGCCGTCGATAATGCGCGCGGTCAAGTCCGGGCTGATGAAGTTCGAATAGATGAAATCCTGGTGCAGCGGGCCGAAGCCGGAATCAGCGAAATCGTAAATCCCGTTCAGCCGGCCGGCGGCATGATCGAAGGCCATATTCCAGCCGTGGCCGTCGAAGAAGCCGTAGGTTTCGCCATGGGGGTCCGGCGGCAGGGCGCGCCAGCCGGCTATCGTTTTCGCGGCGAAGCCGTGCAGCGCCTCCGGCAGAAGCGGCAGGGCACCGGCGGCGATTGCGTTCGCATCGAGCCAGCGCTCGACAGGCCGCGCGCCGGCCGTAGCCATCACGTCGCGATCGAGGGAATGGAGCTCAGCGTAGAAGCGGGCGAGCGAGTCGGCGAGTTGCTGCTGCGCGGATTCCGGCAACGCCTCATATTGCGCCGTCTCCAGATGCTCGCCGGGAATGATCGCGTGCTCGGAGAAGAGCGGTTCACCCTGATGCAGGTGAAGATCCGGAACGCGCAGCGTCACATGCGGGCGGACGGCGGCGAGGATCGAGGCCTCGCGGCGCAGCGCCTGCTCCGCTTCCGCACCCTGCGGGAATTTGAAGACGAGACGCTCGTCCACTGCGACCGCGCGCGAATGCCAGCCGCCCGGCAACAGCCGGAAGGAGGCCATCGCGAGATGGGGATGGCGCGCGACGATTGCGGCGCGAAACGGATCGAGTTCGTTTGCCATAACCCCTTCTAGCGGAGGCGCGGCGGCGTCTCAACCCGCCGGCGACACCGTGCCCGCCACCTCGCGGATCGTCTGCGTCAGGATGGCGAGCGGCAGGGAGGGCACGGCGTCGGTGCGCATGGTGAGGCCGACGGGGCCTTTCGTGCCGCTAGTATCGATGGGCAGGGCGGCAAGCGCGCCTTCAGCGATATCCGCCGCAACGACGCCTTCCGAAATGATCCAGATCGCATCGGTCTCCCGCACGAAGGCGCGGCCGAAGGCGTCGGAGACGGTCTCGATCTGGTTCGGTAGACCGGCAATGCCGTGAGTGATCAAAAAACTTTCGACGAAGGGGCGGATGATCGAGGCGCGCGTCGGCATCAGAACGGGATAGGCATCGAGCCCGGCAAAGACGGCGCTGCTGGCGGCAAGCAGCGGATGGCTGGCGCGCACGCAGAACACCACCTGTTCGGAATAGAGGTGCTCGAAGGAAAACCCCGCCATCTTCTCCGGCGCCGCAAGCCGGCCGACGACAAGGTCGAGATCGCCGACGCGCAACTGTTCGAGCAGAACGGCATTCTCCCCCGTGACGATCTTGATGCGCGCGCCGGTGCCCTCCTCCAGGAAGAGCCGCATCGCCTTCGGCATGATGCGCGTCGAGACCGTCGGCAGCGCGCCGATGCGGATGGGCGGGGCATCGCCGGAAAGCGCCTGCGAGACGGAATCGAAACCCTGGCGGAGCGCCGTCAGCGCCGCGCCGGCGTGCTTCAAAAAAACCTCGCCGTAGCGGGTGATCTTGATGCCGCGGCCGTCGCGCTCGAAGACGGCGACGCCCAGAACCTCCTCCAGCTCGCGGATCGTCTTGGTCACGGCGGGCTGGCTGACATGCAGGAGCTGGGCCGCCTTCATCACGCTCTTCTGGCGCGCCACCTCGACAAAGGTTTGCAGATGGCGGAACTTGATACGGCTATCGACCACAGTTTTCATAACCCCCAAGTTAACGAAACGGCATGAAATATCATTTTACCTAACCAGATCAAGGGATCAATCTGTAAAGATCGGAGGAGAGAGCCTTGCAATTCGCGACAGTCAACGACGTCATCCTGCACCATCAGCTGATCGGCGGCCCCGCCGGACGGCCGGTCATCGTCTTTGCCAATTCGCTCGGTACCGATTTCCGCATCTGGCGCGACGTCGTGGTGCGGCTTGCCGGCGACTTCCCGATCATCACCTATGACAAGCGCGGGCACGGCCTCTCCGACCTCGGCCAGGTGCCCTATTCGATCGACGATCATGTGCTCGATCTCGCAGCGCTGCTCGACCGGCTTGCCGTGAAGGACGCGATCATCTGCGGCCTCTCCGTCGGCGGCATGATCGCGCAGGGGCTTGCCGCAAAGCGGCCGGATCTCGTCAAGGCGCTGATCCTCTGCGACACGGCGCACAAGATCGGCACCCCGGAGATGTGGAACGCCCGTATCGAAAGCGTCGAGACGAAGGGCATCGAGAGCCTTGCCGACCAGATCATGGAGCGCTGGTTCACGCCGGCCTTCCGCCGCCCGGAGAACGCCGCCTACCACGGCTACCGCACCATGCTGATCCGCCAGTCCGCTGTCGGCTACGCCGCCACCTGCGCTTCGGTGCGCGATGCGGATCTTACCGAAACCACCAAGCGCATCTCTGTCCCGACCCTTTGCGTCGTCGGCGACCAGGACGGTTCGACGCCGCCGGATCTCGTGCTGTCCATGGCAAAGCTCATCCCCGGCGCCCGCTACGAAGTCATCAAGGATGCCGGGCACATTCCCTGCGTCGAGCAGCCGGAAATGCTGACCGAGATGATCCGCGCCTTCATCGCCACCCTACCTGCCGGAGACGAGCCAAATGGCTGATGCCCATACCTTTTCCGATCGCTACCGCCAGGGCATGGTGACCCGCCGCGCGGTGCTCGGCGACCATCACGTCGACCGCGCCTCGTCTGCGGCGACGGCCTTCGACCAGCCCTTCCAGGAGCTGATCACCGAAGGCGCCTGGGGCACGGTCTGGTCGCGGCCGGGCTGGTCGAAACGCGAGCGCTCCATGGTGACGATCGCGCTGCTCGCAGCCCTCGGCCATGACGAGGAGGTGGCGATGCATGTGCGGGCGACCGTCAACACCGGGGCGAGCCGCGAGGACATCGCCGAAGCACTGCTGCATGTGGCGATCTATGCCGGCGTGCCGGCGGCGAACCGGGCGATCAAGATCGCCAAGCATGTCTTCGAGGAACTGGACGCGGAAAAGGCAGCCTGACAATGACGGACCTTTCCAACAGAAAACCCGAAACGGGCGCCTTCTTCTCCCGCGATCGCCAATGGCATCCGCCGGGGCTGACGCCGGGCTACAAGACCTCCGTGCTGCGCTCGCCGCAGAAGGCGCTGCTGTCGCTCGACGGCACGGTGTCGGAAATCACCGGCCCGGTCTTCGGCCATTCGATCCTCGGCGAGCTCGACAACGACCTCATCCACAATTTCGCCAAAGCCGGCGAAAGCGCCATCGGCGAGCGCATCATCGTGCATGGCCGCGTGCTCGACGAGCGGGGGCGGCCGGTGCCGGGTGCGCTGCTCGAATTCTGGCAGGCCAATGCCGGCGGGCGCTACCGCCACAAGAAGGAAAGCTATCTGGCGCCGCTCGATCCGAATTTCGGCGGCTGCGGGCGCACCATCACCGATGAAGACGGCCATTATGCCTTCCGCACCATCAAGCCCGGCCCCTATCCCTGGCCGAACGGCGTCAACGATTGGCGCCCGGCGCATATCCATTTTTCCGTCTTCGGCCATGGTTTTGCCCAGCGGCTGATCACGCAGATGTATTTCGAAGGCGACCCGATGATCTGGAAGTGTCCCATCGTGCAGACCATTCCGGACAAGGCGGCGATCGCGCAGCTGGTCGCCGCGCTCGACTGGGGCAACACGATCCCGATGGATGCGCGCGCCTACAAGTTCGACATCGTGCTGCGCGGCCGCCGCTCGACGCTCTTCGAAAACCGGATGGAGGGCAACTGATGGTGCAGTCCCTCGGCACGCTCAAGGAAAGCGCCTCCCAGACCGCGGGGCCTTATGTGCATATCGGCCTGACGCCGAATTTCGCCGGCATCGGCGGCGTCTACGAGAGTGATCTCGGCACCACGATGGTGAACGATAAGACACTCGGCCGGCGCATCACGATTACCGGCCGCGTGCTCGACGGCACCGGCACGCCGCTGCGCGATGCGCTGATCGAGATCTGGCAGGCGGATGCCGCCGGCCTCTACAACAGCCCCTCGGAACTGCGTGGCAGCGCCGACCCCAACTTTACCGGCTGGGGACGCTGCCCGACGAACGGCGAAACCGGCGAGTACCGCTTCGAGACGATCAAGCCCGGCCGCGTGCCTTTCAGGGACGGCCGCCCGATGGCGCCGCATATCTCGCTCTGGATCGTCGCCCGTGGCATCAATCTCGGCCTCAACACGCGCCTGTATTTCGGCGATGAAGAAGCGGCCAATACAGAGGACCCCGTCCTTGCCCGCATCGAACACCGCGCGCGCGTGCCGACGCTGATCGCGACTGCCGAAGGCGATAGCTACCGGTTCGACATCCACCTGCAGGGCGAGAAGGAAACGGTGTTCTTCGATATCTGACCTCGACGGCAAAAGGCCCGGATGCAGGGGAACATCCGGGCCTTCGGGGAGGTCAGTGGGCGTGACGCTTACTTGCAGATCTTGATCTTCTTGACGATCAGGTTGCCGTAGTAGTCGTAAGAGTGGATCTTCTTGACGAAGCAATGCGGCTTGTAGCCATAGCTGTAGTAGCCGGCCTGCGACGGGGCGGCGAAGGAAACAGCGGCGACGAGGGCGATGGTGGCGGAAACGATGATCTTGCGCATGGGGGTCTCTCCTGATCTCTGTGAGGGATGAGCCTCTCTCATCCAGTGATCAGACTTTCCCACATCACCCCGACCTCCGCTGTTCCGCGCGGAACAGGCGCCTGCGGCTCAGTGCAAGCCGCCGACGCCAAGCAGGGTTTCGACCGTGTGCTGGTCTGCGGCAAGTGCCGCCGGCGTGCCGGTCCAGGCGATGCGGCCGCGTTCGAGGATGATGACCGCATCGGCGAAATCGAGCGCGCTCTGGATGCGCTGCTCGACCAGCAGGATGGTCATCTCGCCTGAAGCCGCTAGCGTCCCGAAGGCGGCCATCAACTCCTCGCAGATGACGGGGGCAAGGCCTTCCAGCGGTTCGTCGAGCAACAGCACGGACGGCTGGCCGAGGATGGTGCGTGCGGTCGTCAGCATCTGCTGTTCGCCGCCGGAAAGCTGCGAGCCTAGATTTTTGCGCCGCTCCTTGAGCCGCGGGAACATGGCATAGGCCTCCTCGATCGCCGAACGCGGCCGTGCCTTCAGGCCGACGAAGAGGTTTTCCTCCACGGTCAGCGTCGGGAAGACGTCGCGCGATTGCGGCACATAGCCGAGGCCTTTCAGGGCACGCGACGCGCTGTCGATGGCTTCGATTGCCTGGCCGCCGAGGCGAATCTCGCCGCCATAGCGCTTCGTCTGGCCGGCGAGCGTGGCGAAGAGGGTGGACTTGCCCATGCCGTTGCGGCCGAGCACGGCGAGTTTTCGGCCGGCGCCGGCGGAAAACGAAATGTCCTCCAGCACGCGCGTCGGGCCGTAGCCGGCGGAAAGGCCGGCGATTTCAAGCGACGCTGCGGGCATCGGCATAACTCCCGAGATAGGCCTGGCGGACGCGGGCATCCTTCGTCACCGCATCCGGCGATCCGTCGAAGATGATCTCGCCCGCCGCCAGCACGATGACGCGCTTGGCGAAGCGGAAGACGAGGTCCATGTCGTGTTCGATCATCAGCACGGCGAGATCGGCCGGCAGGTCGGCGATCGCCTGTTCGATGCGCGCCGTATCGCTCTGCGGCACGCCGGCGGCGGGTTCGTCGAGCAGCAGCACCTTGGGTTTCAGCGCCAGCGCCAAGGCGAGTTCCAGCAGGCGCTGCTGGCCGTAGGCGATCTCGCTGACGCGGTGGCTGGCCAGGTGCGCGATGCCGAGTTTTGCAAGCAGGGCGTGGGCCTCGTCAATGACATCCGGCATGGCGCGGTGGCTCGCAAACATTTTTCCCGAACGGCCTTCGCGCTGGAGGATGGCCAGCGACACATGCTCCTCCGGCGTCATCTCGGAGAAAAGGCGGGTGACCTGGAAGGAGCGCACGAGGCCGCGGCGCACGCGCTGGGTCGGCCCGAGGCGCGTAACATCCTCGCCGCCGAGCGTCACAGTGCCGGAATTCGGCAGGATATTGCCCGTGACGAGGTTGACGAAGGTGGTCTTGCCGGCGCCGTTCGGGCCGATCAGCGCGACGCGGTCGCCCGGCGCCATCGAGAGCGAGACATCATTGGTGACGGCCAGGCCGCCGAACATCTTTCTGAGGTTTCGGACGTCGAAGATCGCGCTCATCGGCCCTTCCTCCCGCGGCGTTCGAAATAGGCGGCGACGGAGCCATAAAGGCCCTTCGGCGCGAAGAGCACGACGGCGATCAAAAGCGCGCCGACGATGGTGAGCCAGTGGAAGGGGTTTGCCGCGGAAACGACGTCCTCGAACCACATGAAGGTGATCGTGCCGATCAGCGCGCCGTAGAGCGAGCCGGTGCCGCCGAGCACGAGCATGACGAGGGCTTCGGCCGAAAGCGTGAAGGACAGGCTGTCGAGGCCGACGACCTGCGTCGAGATGGCGTTGAGCGCGCCGCCGGCGCCAGCCACGGCGCCGGAAATGGCGTACATTTTGATCAACGTGCCGTGCACCGAGGCGCCCATGGCGCGCACGCGCACCGGGTCCTGCCGGATGCCGCGGCAGAGCATGCCGAAGGGCGAGCGCACGATCTGGCGCAGGATGACGAAGGCGGCGATGAGCAGCACGATGCCGAAGACATAGGCCGTGCGGCCCCAGAGGTCGAATTGCCACAGGCCGAAGACGGCATCGGGCATGATGCCGGCAAGGCCATCGCTGCCGCCCGTCCAGCCGGACGCCTTGTTGGCGGCTTCATGCGCGAGGTGGATGATGGCGATGGAGAGCACGAGTTGTGGCAGACCATGCGCCCGGAGCACCACCACGCCGGAGATGAGCCCGGCGATCGCGCCGGAAACGATGCCGACGGCGAGCATGGCGATCGGGTCGGTGATGCCGAAATGCGCGGCTGCGATGCCCGCGCCATAAGCGCCGGCGCCGAAGAGCGCGGCATGGCCGAGCGTCGCGACCCCGCAATAGCCCGTGACGAGGTCGAGCGAGAGGACCAGCAGGGCAATCGCGGTGATGCGGGTGAGCAGCGCCAGATTGTTCGGGAAGAGGAAATAGCCGAGGACGGCGAAGGCTGCGATGACGAGCACGCCGATCGCGTCGCGCGTAAGCCGGGCGCGGCGGTCGCCGGTGGTGGAGAGGGAGGTCGTGAGCAGCGCCATCACTTCGCCCTCCCCGCGAGGCCGCGCGGGAAAATCCAGACGATGGCGATGACCGCGAGATAGAAGAAGAACTCGCCGAATTCCGGCATGAGATAACGCCCCGTCGTGTCGATGGCGCCGAGCAGCAGGCAGGCGGCGAGCGCACCGGGAATGGAGCCCGCGCCGCCGACCGAGACGACGACGAGGAAGGTCACCATGTAGCGCAGCGCATAATAGGGCTCGATCGGCAGCAGCTCCGCGCCGACCACGCCCCCGAAAGCGGCAAGCCCGACCGCTACGGCGAAGCTGACGGCATAGACGACCTGCGTCTTGACGCCCAGTGCTGCGGCCATGGCCGCATTGTCGACGGCGGCGCGCAGTTTCACGCCGAAGGCCATCCGCTCGATGAAATACCAGAGGCCAAGCGCCACCGTGAGGCCGCAGGCAATGACGAAGAGGCGGTGCGCCGAGACGGTGCGGAAGCCAAGGCTGACGGATTGCCTAAGGGTTTCCGGCGTCGGGATGGTCTTCAGCGTCGGGCCGAAGACATAGTTGGCGATGCCGATGATGCAGAAGGTGATGCCGATCGTCATCAGCACCTGCGTCAGCTCCGGCTGGCCATAGATGCGGCGGTAGAGCAGGCGCTCGATGGGAATGGCGATGAGGATGGTGCCGACGACGGCGATGAGGACGGCAAGGGCATAAGCGAGGCCGAGGTCGCGCGCAGCATAGGAGGCGATGTAGCCGCCGATCATCGCGAAGGCGCCGTGCGCCAGGTTGACGACGCGCATCAGGCCCATGGTGACCGAAAGCCCGATGGAGATGACGAAGAGCACCATGCCATAGGCAAGGGCATCGACACCGATGCTGAAGACCGTTTGCATTTTTCCGTCCTGGTGTTGCGTACAAGGCTCGGTGGTGCCGGCCCCTCATCCGGCCGGCCGGCCACCTTCTCCCCGCAAGCGGGGCGAAGGGATATGCCGCTCAGTCTCCCCAAGCCACTACCGTCTCGCAGGGTACGTCCCCTCTCCCCGCTTGCGGGGAGAGGGTTGGGATGAGGGGCAAATCCCCAGCCTATTTCGCAGCCGCCAACCCGGGGTCGCCCTGCTTTTCAAACGTCTGGATTTCCTTGTTGTAGTAGGTCCCATCCTCCGCCTTGGCCACTTCGCGCAGATAGATGTTCTGCGTGATGTGCCGGCTTTCGGGGTCGATCGTCACCGGCCCGCGCGGGCTTTCCCAGGAGAGGCCCTTCACGGCTTCGACGGCCTTGGCCGCGTCCTGCTCGCCGCCGGTCGCCTCGATCATCTTGTAGATGACATGCATGCCATCATAGGCGCCGACCGCGGGGAAGGAGAGTTCTGCGGGGTTGCCGATCGCCTTGGCGGCGGCTTCGACGAATTTCTTGTTTTCCGCGGAATCGTGCGAGACGGCGTAGTGGAACGTGGTCTGGAGGCCAAGGGCTGCCTCGCCGAGCGCCGGCAGGTCGGATTCTTGGGTCAGGTCGCCGGGTGCGAAGAATTTGATGCCGGCATCCTTGAGGCCGTTTTCGTTGAAGGCCTTGACGAAGCCGAGCGTCGTCGGGCCGGAGGGCAGGAAGGCGAAGACGCCCTCGGCGCCCGAATCCTTGATGCGCTGCATGATCGGCGAAAAGTCATTGGTCTGGAGCGGCATGCGGATCGCCTCGACGACCGCGCCACCCGCCTTCTCGAACCCGGCCTTGAAGGCGGCTTCGGCGTCGACGCCCGGGCCGTAATCGCTGACGACCGAGATGAGCTTCTTCGTGCCGCCGTCGAAGGCGACCTTGGCGATCGGCGTGGAGGTCTGCCAGGTCGTGAACGAGGTGCGCACCACGAAGGGGCTCTTGGTAACGATGGCCGAGGTCGCGGCGTTCATCACCACCATCGGTACATTCGCCTGTTCGAGCAGCGGCGTGGCGGCCATGGCGTCCGGCGTGAAATAGAAGCCGGCTAAATATTGCACGCCTTCCTTGACAACGAGTTCCTGTGACAGCGCCTTGGACTGGGCCGGGTCGGCGGTCGGGATGTCGCGGTAGATGATCTCGATCGTATCGTCGCCGACCGTGCTGCCGTTCAGCGCCATATAGGCGTCGATGCCGGCCTTGAAATTCTTGCCCTGGAGCGCGAAGGGGCCGGAAAACGGCCCCACGACGCCGACCTTGATCGTATCGGCCTGGGCGATGCCGCCCATCAGTGCCGCCGCGAGCGCGGTGATCGCAAATTTCTTCATGTTTTCCTCCCTCAGGGCCTGGCCTCCCAGCCGTTGCCCGGTCCAGTCGCAAAAGAGCGTTTTGCCAGATTGCCAGATGAAACGGTGATGTAAAATGAAAATATCCGTAAAATTCATAACTTATAAATTATGAAGTTGACCTATACCGCCCCCAGCCGCTTGACGGAGTCGATGAGCTCGCCGGCGAGGCGAAGGGAGACGCCGGTGGCAGCGACCATCTGCGGTAGGATCAGCCATTCGAGCGTCCAGGCCGCCCCCGAGCGCTCCTGCTCGTGCACCGCGGCTTGGGCGAGCCCGCCGAGCTGGGCCGCATTGAAGCGGGCGAGCGTGACGAGCACTTCGGCGCCGACCGGGTTCTGCTTGTGCGGCATGGCGGAGGAAGCGCCGCCGCCGGCAAGCGCGATCTCGTCGCCGCGATCGGCCATCAACGCCACATCCTGGCCGAGCTTGCCGAGGCTGCCGGTGGTGGCCGCGAGGAGGCCGGCGAGATCGCCGATCCGGTCGCGCTGGCTGTGCCACTGGGGGGCATCGGCGAGGCCGAGTTCGCGGGCAAGCGCCGCGCGCACCGCCGGTCCCTTGGTGCCCAGCTTTTCCAGCGTGCCGGCCGCGCCGCCGAATTGCACCGCGAGGCCATCCTTGGCGACGTCCTTCAGCCGATCGGCATGGCGTGCGAGCGGTGACCGCCACGAATCGATGCGATCCGCCACCGTGATCTCGATTGCCGCCTGCATGCGGGTGCGGCCCATCAACGGCCGGCCGCCAAACTCGGCGGCGAGGCCGTCGAGGCTGGCGGCGAGTGCCTCCAGCCGGCTTTCGAGGATCGGCAGAACGCGCGCAAGCCGCAGCATCAGACCGCTGTCGATGACGTCCTGGCTGGTGGCGCCGACATGGGCGTGTTTGCCATGCGGCTCGCCGACGGCGGCGCGCAGCTGGCGCACCAGATCCGGAATGACGACGCCGTCGCGGGCGGTCGCTGCCCGCAGGCTCGCAATGTCGGGGGAGAAGCGGTGCGCAGCGTCCGAAATCGCCAGGGCGGCGTCCTGGGGGATGATGCCCTCTGCGGCTTCCGCTTTCGCCAGAGCCACCTCGAAGGCGAGCATGGCTTCCAGCTCGGCAGCAGCCGAAAACAGCGCGGCGATCTCGCCGTCACCCAGAAGGCCGGAAAGATAGGGGTGGTCGAAGGGAGAAAAGGTCATGGGTCCCGTGTCCATAAAAGAGGTGGAACGAGGCCTGGCGCCGAGGCTTAAGCGCCCTCCCCGATCCGCTTGTAGAAAAACGTCGTCGCACAATAGCGGCCATCGGGGTAGAGCGCATAGTCTGGAATGACGCCGGCGCGTTGCCAGCCGAGCTTCTCGTAGACGGCTTCGGCGGGGCTGCCGGTGGCGGTGTCGAGCACGAGCACGGTCTTGCCACGCCGGGCGGCCTCCGTTTCAGCGGCTGTCATGAGGGCGCGGGCAAGGCCGCGGCCGCGCTCGCTCTCCATCACTAGCAGCTTCTTCAGATCCGCCCGGTGCGGCTGGTTCGGCATCTGGCGAATGCCGACCTGCACGGTGCCGACGATGCGGCCCGCGCGCTCGGCGGCAAAGAGTAACGTTGCATCCTCGCCGACCGCGGCAGCCACGCCCTCCCAGAAAGGCAGCGCATCGGCCGGCCCATAGGGCGCCATGAAGCCGACGGAGGCGCCGCCGGTGACGCAATCCGACAGCACTTCGGCAAGTTCGCCCAGCCGGGCGCGGGTTTCCTCATGATCGAGCAGCCTTATGTCGCTCATTGTTTCCTCGACTATCTCAGTTGCGGCCGCGGTCCAGCACCACGGCATAATGGGCCGGCTCGGTGCCGGGGTTTTCGAAGACATGGCCCTCGGTGATGCTCATGTAGAGGCAATCCCCGGGAAGAAGGTCGTGCACAGTCCCGGCGATCGTCATGCGGAGCGTGCCGGAAAACAGCCAGACATGCTGCGTCATGCCCGCCTTCGCCGTCTCCGGCGGATAGGCGATGCGGGCGCCTGCCGGAAATTCCACGTCGACCACCTCGACGCGGGACGCCGTGTTCGGCGGCGAGACGGCGCGGCGCTGGTAGCCCGTCTCCGGATCGCGCCAGACCGTCTGTTTCTCGCGCCGCGACAGCGGTTCGCCGTCGCCTTGCGAAAAGGCGAAGAAAGCGGAGAGCGTCAGGTCCAGCGCGGCGCAAAGCCGTGACAGCAGCTGCGCCGTAGGGCTCGCCTCGCCGCGCTCGATGCGCGAGATCATCGCCCGGCTGACGCCGGAGGCACTTGCGAGGTCGTCCAACGTCTGGTTGCGCGCGGTGCGCAGCAGCCGCAGCCGCTCGCCAATGGCGCTTTCCAGAGGGTCGGTTTCGTTTTCCATTATTATGGAATAATTCTCTCTTATAATGGAGTCAACCGGCATGACCCGATCTGAAAATAAATTCCGCTCATGCCGCTCCGGCGACAATGCGACACCGGACGGGCGGATAAGGTGGCGCGGCAGAATCGGGAGGACGGACGGATGACAGGTGAGACGCAACGGGCATCGTCGCTCTTCTCCATCACCGCCATCGTCGTTTCGATGACCTTCGTGGCGATCGGCAACGGCATCATGCTCGCCTATGTGCCCTATGTCCTGTCGCGCGCCGTCGCACCCTCCTGGGCGCCGGGTGCCGCTGTCACGGCCATCGCCTTCGGCGGGCTCGTCGGCTGCGTCATCGCCGGTCCGGTCATCCGGCGCGTCGGCCATGCCCGCGCCTTTTCGTGCTCGCTCGCCCTCGTCATCATCGCCGCCTTCCTCGTGGCGCTCGGCGTCAACCCGCTCCTCTGGGTGCTGGCGCGCTGCATCTATGGCATGGCGGGCAATTCTAACTTCATCATCACGCAGAGCTGGCTGAACCATGCGGCCGACAACCGCTGGCGCGGCAAGGCCATGTCGTTCTTCTACATGGCCTATGTGCTCGGCCTTGGCGTCGGCGCATGGCTGTTCGGGCAGATGCCGGCGGACGGCAACCTCGCGCCGCTCGTCACCATCTTCGTCACCACCATCGCGCTGCTGCCGATCGGCCTGACGCGCCTGCCCACCCCGCCCGCACCCGCCCGCGTCAGCGTCGATTTCGCCATGACGTGGCGCAATTCGCCGGTGGCGCTGATCGGCGTTCTTGCCGCCGGCGGGCTGTCCATGGTCGTGCAGGGTTTTACGCCGATCTATGCCGCCACCAACAATGTCGGCCAGACCGATGTCGCGCTCTTGATGTTCGTCATGCAGTTCGGCCTGATCTTCGTGCAATATCCCCTCGGCACGCTGTCCGACCGCATCGACCGGCGCATCGTGCTGATCTTCACCTGCCTTTTGATCGCCGGCACGGCGGTCGTGGCGCTTTTCGTCTCCTTCCAGGCGTTTTTCATCCTGATGCTGGTCTTCGCGCTATGGGCCGGTGCGGTCGAAAGCGTCTATTCGATCGCCAATGCGCACGCCAACGACCGCACGGATCCGGAGGATTTCGTGCCGCTCGCCTCTACCCTGCTCGTCGCCTGGTCGGCTTCGGCGACGCTCGTCCCGCTGGCGGTCACGGCGCTCACCCCCATCTACGGCCCGAAGACCTTCATCTATGCCGCGATGGCCGTAGCACTCCTCTACGCCGCCTTCGTCGCCCACCGGCTGCGCCGTCGCGAGACCGTGCCGGTGGCGGCGCGGGAAAGCTTCGAAATCAGAAGTGCGCAGGTGCCGAATGCCGGTGCGCTCGTCGAGGGCGAAAACGCCCGGGAATAGCGGACATTCCGGTCATACAACGGTTCATTTACCGCTTTGCGGGAATCTCGGCCGCTGCTATATGGCGCGCATGAGCACCAATTCTTCGACGCCCCTCGACCATATCCGCAATTTTTCGATCGTGGCCCATATCGACCACGGCAAATCGACGCTTGCCGACCGTCTGATCCAGACGACCGGCGGCCTTGCCGCGCGCGAAATGTCGGAACAGGTTCTCGATAACATGGATATCGAGAAGGAACGCGGCATCACCATCAAGGCGCAGACGGTGCGCCTGCACTATGTCGCCAACAATGGCGAGACCTACGTCCTCAACCTCATCGACACGCCCGGCCACGTCGACTTCGCCTACGAAGTGTCGCGCTCGCTGTCGGCCTGCGAGGGTTCGCTTCTCGTGGTGGATGCGTCGCAGGGCGTCGAGGCGCAGACGCTCGCCAATGTCTACCAGGCGATTGACAACAACCATGAGATCGTGACCGTCCTCAACAAGATCGACCTGCCGGCGGCCGAGCCCGATCGCATCCGCGAGCAGATCGAGGAAGTCATCGGCATCGATGCATCGCAGGCCGTGCTGATTTCGGCCAAGACCGGCCTCGGCATTCCCGACGTGCTGGAGGCCATCGTCCACCAGCTTCCCGCGCCGAAGAGCGAGGGCGGCGAGACCGCGCCGCTGAAGGCGCTGCTCGTCGATAGCTGGTACGACACCTATCTCGGCGTCATCGTGCTCGTGCGCATTCTCGATGGCGTGCTAAAAAAGGGCCAGACCATCCGCATGATGGGTACGGACGCGAAATACCAGGTGGAACGCGTCGGCGTCATCACGCCCAAGATGGTCACCGTCGAGGCGCTCGGCCCCGGCGAGATCGGCTTCATCACGGCCTCCATCAAGGAAGTGGCCGATACCCGCGTCGGCGATACGATCACCGAGGACAAGCGCCCGACTGCCCATATGCTGCCGGGCTTCAAGCCGGCGCAGCCGGTGGTGTTCTGCGGCCTGTTCCCGGTCGATGCCGCCGATTTCGAGGACCTGCGCGCCGCCATGGGCAAGCTGCGCCTCAACGACGCGTCCTTCTCCTTCGAAATGGAATCCTCCGCTGCGCTCGGCTTCGGTTTCCGCTGCGGCTTCCTCGGGCTGCTGCATCTCGAAATCGTCCAGGAACGCCTCGAGCGCGAATTCGATCTCGACCTGATCGCGACCGCACCGTCGGTCGTCTACAAGCTGTTCATGACGGATGGCAGCGAGCGCGAGCTGCACAATCCGGCCGACATGCCGGATGTCGTCAAGATCTCGGAAATTCACGAGCCGTGGATCCGGGCCACCATCCTGACGCCGGACGATTATCTCGGCGGCATCCTGAAGCTTTGCCAGGACCGCCGCGGCATCCAGGTGGAGCTCACCTATGTCGGCACCCGCGCGATGCTGACGTACGACCTGCCGCTCAACGAAGTCGTCTTCGATTTCTACGACCGGCTGAAGTCGATTTCCAAGGGCTATGCCTCGTTCGACTACGCCATCACCAACCATCAGGAAGGCCATCTGGTGAAGATGTCGATCCTGGTGAATGGCGAGCCGGTCGATGCGCTGTCGATGATGGTGCACCGCATGGCCGCCGAAAAGCGCGGCCGCGACATGTGCGAGAAGCTCAAGGAGCTGATCCCCAAGCACATGTTCAAGATCCCGATCCAGGCCGCCATCGGCGGCAACGTGATTGCCCGCGAGACCATCTCGGCGTTGCGCAAGGACGTGACCGCCAAGTGCTACGGCGGCGACGCCACCCGCAAGCGCAAGCTGCTCGACAAGCAGAAGGCCGGCAAGAAGCGCATGCGCCAGTTTGGCAAGGTGGAAATCCCGCAGGAAGCGTTCATCGCGGCGCTCAAAATGGGCGACGAATAGGCCTCACATCAATAAGGCTTTGCACTTGGGAGGCTTTGCCTCCCATTTTTTTGCGCAGACGCGTACAAATGCAGATCAAAAAATGGTTAACGAATCCTTGACAAGCGGATTCGGATTCGTAATATCTTCTAAAATACGCTTTGATACAGAGAATTACATGGTTAACGAGCGAACATTGGAAGCCGACCTGGTGGAGCCGGCAATTGCTCTGATAGCGAGATTTGGAGACATCGAGAATGGCTTGGAGATTTCCGTTCTTGCAAAAAAGCTTCGCGAGATCATTCGTCCTAAACCAGCGGATTTGATACCATTAAAAGGCAGAAAAGATGATCGGCTAAGCCAAGTAATCCGAAACCTCGTTAGCCATCGCACTTTAGAAAAACGTGGGTTAGCGGCTTATAGGAAGGGTGAGGCACTCACTCGGGGATGTTACGTTCTGACTGAACTTGGACGTGCGTCCGTAAAAACTTCCTGGGCACGGAAGCTCACGTAGACGGAGCCTAGATATGGAACAGCGAGTAAGAAGAGCGATAGCCAACCGCACCATCGAACACCGTCGCGGTTGGCAGTAACAAAAAGGGCCACAAAACAGGAAGGCTGCAACCATTCCTGCAATGTGACCCGTGGTGTCAGCGGACAAGCCCCAATCCGTTGGACGGAATAACTGGGAATGCCGATATCTGAACCTTTTGCCTTTTCAGAATCGCACTTCCTGGTCTTCGTTTCAAGAGGGCATCTCTTTTGAAGTCAAGAGGTCATAATGACCAACGACAACATGCCGAGCTATACGCTCACTTTCGATGACACTGTCCAGATTTGGCTCCGCCACTGGGACGGCGAGTTTCAGAACCGGATTGCCGCCAGTTTTGACGTCAACCCGGCACGCGTGAACGAAGTTCTCAAGGAACGGAAGTTCATCGGTAGCCGCGAAGCGGCGCTTGCCAAGCGTAGTGCGTAACAATGGGCCGGTGCTTGGCGCCGGCCTTTTTCATTCTGGAAAGGATTCAAATATGTCTAAAGGACGCAACCAACATGTCGTACCGCATGCCAATGGGTGGGCCGTCAAAGGCGCCGGCACCGAGCGCGCGACCAAGGTCATCGAAACCCAGCGTGAGGCGATCGGCATCGCGCGCGGTATCGCACAGAATCAGAGTAGCGAGATGGGGATCCACGGGGAAAACGGTCGCATTCGCGAACGCAACTCCTATGGTAACGATCCCTATCCACCGAAGGGCTGAAGATGGAAAAGGGCGGCGCTTGCGCCGCCCTTTTCATGTGATCAATCCCGTTTGATGGTCGCGAGGACCTCCCAGAGGTCCGCGCCCGTCTCGAAGACGGCGGCGTTGGCGCGGAAGCCGATTTCGGCAGAGACCAGATCGAGCATATCCATTGCCGGATCGCCAGTGCCGCCGGCGATGTTGCGGGCGGCCGTGCCGGCGCGTGCGGTTTCCGTCGCCATGCCCTGGCGGGCCGTGTTCATGATGCCGGTGATCTGCATTGCGGAGGCCTCGTTGATGCGATGCCTTTTTACGGCATGGGCCTTTCCATCGCGTGAACGGGAAAATCCCGGCCCTGTGCCGTTTCGGCACGGGCCGGGTCTGTCTCAGTGGCCGGGATGCAGCGCGTCGTTCAGGTACATGCAGGTCAGCATAGTGAAAACATAGGCCTGAATGATCGCCATCAGCAGTTCCAGCGCCGTCAGCGCAACGGTCATGGCAAGCGGCAGCACCGCGCCCAGCATGCCGAGCATGCCGAGGCCGCCCATCGAGACGACAAAGCCGGCGAAGACTTTCAGCGTGATATGGCCGGCCAGCATGACGGCGAAGAGGCGCACGGAATGGCTGACGGGGCGGGAGAGATAGGAAATCACTTCGATCGGCACGATGATCGGCGTCAGGATCAGCGGGACGCCTTCCGGCACGAACAGTTTCAGGAACCCGGCACCGTGCCTGAACAGGCCGTAAAGGGTGACCGTGGCAAAGACCAGCATGGCGAGCGCGAAGGTGACGATGAGGTGGCTCGTCACCGTGAAGGCATAGGGGAACATGCCGACGAGGTTTGCGACGAGGATGAACAGGAAGAGCGAGAAGACCAGCGGGAAGAAACGCATGCCCTGCTCGCCCGCATTGGCCCGAAGCGTCGCCGCGATGAATTCGTAGACCATCTCGGCGCTAGCCTGCAATCGACCGGGCACCAGCCCGCGCCGGCGCGTGGCGAAGAGCAGGAAGGCGCTGGCGGCCACGACGGTCAGCACCATATAGGCGGCGGAATTGGTGAAGCTCAGGTCGAGCCCGCCGATCTGGAAGGGCACAAGCGGCTTGATCTCGAATTGCTCAATGGGTCCGGCCATCGGATTTCCTTGGAAAGGCATCAGGACGCACGGAAAATGCGCGCGCCGTGATCGCGGCGCGGCGATGCACGACACGCGACAGGCGTGCGGCTGATTTTGGAACGGTAGGGAGTGAAGGGTTCACGCGGGGCCATCCTATCTCGACTGCGAGATAAGGGGCCGTCCCCGGAACGAACAAGGCGCTGGTCGTCCAGCGCGCGGGTTCTCTAGCCGCTGCGCGCGCCGGTGGCAAGCCACCCTGCCACCGGCCGCGATCACGCCTGCGTCATCCCAGCCGAAACGACGCCGGTCCTACCGCCATCTCTTGGTAGCCGGCTAAGCCTCTTCGTAGGCGTCCTGGCCGGCGAGGAGCGACGTATCCAGCCGTCTGCCCGACGGGAAAAGGGCGAGCGTCTCCGGAGGTTCGACGCCCTCTACCAGCCGGGGACAGGTTTCGACGGCGCCGAGCACGGTCGTCACGGGGATGACGCCGGCCCAGATCGGTAGGGCGAAATCCGCCTCGTCGTCGCCGACGCCCTTGGCGCGCACCTTCGCGGCGGCCTCGTCGATCGGCATGGCGATGATCGTCGTGGCCTTGGCCTCCTGCGGCGTGATGGGCCGCAGCAGCGCGCTGCGGCCGGGATAGAAACGGTCGACGACGTCGCGCATCGCCTCGATCTTTTCGTCAGAATCCTCGACGAGGCGTGCAGTGCCGAAACACATGGCGGAGCGGTAATTGGCCGAATGGTTGAAGCCGGAGCGCGCCAGCACGAGCCCGTCGAGATGGGCGACGGTGAGGCAGGCGGGCGTGCCGGCCTTCAAATGCCGCAGCATGCGGCTAGCCGACGAGCCGTGCCAGTAGAGCGTATCGCCCTTGCGCCAGAACAGCGTTGGCGTCGCATAGGGCTGGCCGTCGATGACATAGGCGACGTTGCAGAGCATGGCCGCATCGAGGATGGCATGCACGGCCTGCCGGTCGTAGCTGCCGCGCTCATGCATGCGCTTGACGCGGTTGCGCGGGGTGATGGGATAGGCGGCGGTGTCGGTTTCTGCACGCATGCGGTCTTGCCTTTCAAACAGGGTGCCGTCATGGTGCGCCATGCCATTGGACCGAAAAAGCACCAATCCTGACCAAAAAATCCGGGCCAATCTGCCAGACTGGTCGTCGCTCATTCCCGTACTGCCGGCAGCGGGCAAGCGCACGCCGGCGCTTTACCGGGAGCTGCGCCGGCTGATCGAGGCGGGGACCATTCCGGCTGGCAGCAAGCTGCCGCCGTCGCGCGACCTGGCGGGACGACTGAAGATCGCGCGCGGCAGCGTGGTTGCCGCTTTTGAGACGCTGATCGCCGAAGGTTATGCCGTGGCGCGCACGGGCGCCGGCACCTTCGTCGCCGACCGGGTGCCCGTCGTGAAATCCGCTCTGCCGGTGGAAACGGAAAACACCGAGGCGAAAATGCCGCTGCCCGGCACGCTCGGTGTGGCGATGGCCGATGCGCGCACGCTGAACCTGTTTCGCACGCTGCTGGCGCGCCATCTCGCCCGCCCCGGCCCGGAACATTTCTATTATGGCGATCCGCGCGGCGGGGCGGCGCTGCGCCAGGCGGTCGCGGCCTATCTGCGGCAGGCACGCGGCGTGCGCTGCGAGGCGCGCTCCATCGTCATCACGACCGGCACGCAGCAGGGCATCGACCTCGTCATCCGCAGCGCGCTTCGGCCGGGCGATCGGGTGATGGTCGAGGACCCCTGTTATCCAAGCGCACGGGCCGCCTTTGCCGGCGCGGGCCTCGACCTTTCCGGCCTCGCGGTGGATGCCGAGGGGGCCGACATATCGCTGGCGACGGCGGGAGCGCGGGCGGTCTATGTGACGCCATCGCATCAGTTTCCGCTTGGCGTGACCATGAGCATGCGCCGCCGGCTCGCCCTGATCGACTGGGCGCGCGAGACCGGCGGCTGGATCATTGAGGACGATTACGACAGCGAGTTCCGCTTTGCCGGCCCGCCGCTCGCCGCCATGCAGGGCATGGACGACAGCGGCCGCGTCATCTATCTCGGCACCTTCTCCAAGGTGCTGTTTCCAGGGCTGCGCCTCGGTTACGCCGTCATTCCCGATCCGCTGCTCGAAACCATCATGGCGCTGCGCAGCCGCACCGATCGCAGCCCGCCGACGCTTGCCGAAGCGGCGCTGACCGATCTCCTGCGCGAAGGCCATTTCGCCGCCCATCTGCGCCGCGCCCGACGGCACGCACAGGCGGCGCGCGATGCGCTGGTCGCGGGGCTTTCGGCGGCGAAAAACCTCTCGGTCGGCGTGCCCGACCAGGGCCTGCACCTGGTCGCCGGCCTGCCTGATTCGCTTGCCGATACGGCGGCGGTGGAGATTGCGCGGGGAGCTGGGCTCGGTGTGCGGGCGCTGTCGTCCATGGCGGTCACCAACCCGCCGCGGCAGGGTCTGGTCATCGGCTTTTCCGGCTTTGCGCCGGAGGTGCTGCATGCTGCTGCGACACGCTTCGCCACGGCAATCTCAGGCAACTAGGCGACGCGGCGGGACTCGGCGGCGGCGATCGTGGCGACCCAGGCGCGGGCGATGGCGAGGCCGGTGGCATCGGCTCTGGGGCCGTTTTCGGCGGCGAGCGTCTCGCGCTGCTCGAGCCAGCCGGGCGCGAGCGTCGGAATGAGGGCGCCGAACGTGCTCACCCATTCATCGACGACCGTGCGGCTCGCTTCGAAATGGAACTGCGTGCCATAGACGGCGCGGCCGATGCGAAAGGCCTGGTTTTCGGCGGCACCGTTGGTGGCGAGCCGCATGGCGCCCTCCGGCAGCGCAAAGGTGTCGCTGTGCCACTGGAAGATCGGGAAGCTGCTTGCCGCGGCCGAGAGAACCGGGTCGCCGGCACCGTCCTTCGTCAGCGCGACCGTGCACCAGCCGAATTCCGGCGCCGTTCCGATGAGGTTTTCCGCGCCATAGGCGCGCGCCAGGAGCTGGCTGCCGAGACAGACGCCGAGCACCGATTTCTCCGCATCGCCGAAGCGGCGCATGAGGCTCGCCAGCGCCGGCAGATAGGCGTGGCGTTCGTCGTCGCGGGCGTTCTGCGGACCACCCATCACGACGATGGCGTCATGGTTCGTCTCGTCGGCGGGGATGGCGTCGCCGGCATGCGGCCGGCAGATCTCGATCTCGGCGCCCGCCTCTTCCAGCGCGACACCGATCTGACCGAGAAGGGTCACCTTGTCGTTTTCCACCACCAGCACCCGCATGTGAAACTCCTGCTTTTCGATAGGACGCGACACAATCACGCCGCTTCGCTTCGTTCAAGGGTCCAAAATAGAAAGAACCCGGCTCTTTCGAGCCGGGCAAGGCGGGGAGGATCGGCGGAAGGAAGAAATCAACGGCAAACCTTGATCTTCTTGATGATAACATTGCCGTAGTAGTCGTAGGACTTCACCTTCTTGATGAAGCAATAGGGTTCATAACCGTAGCTGTAGTAGCCGGCCTGCGAGGGAGCGGCGAAGGAAACGGCGGCGACGAGGGCAACGGTGGCGGAAACGATGAACTTGCGCATGGGGTCTCTCCTGATCTCTGTGAGGGATGAGCCTCTCTCATCCAGTGACCAGACTTTCCCACATAGCCCCGCCGCCCGCTGTTCCGGATGGAACAGGGTCAGGGATAGATGACGCCCTTGCGCAGGATCACATTTGCATAGAGCCGCGGCTCGCTCGTCTGCACCAGCGTATGCGCGGCGCGCACGCGGTTGTAGAAATCGGCGCCGACCAGCGGCACGACGGTGCGCGTCGGCTCGCGGCGGGCGCAGCAATCGATGATCTCGTGGTGCACGGGCTGCAGCGTGTCGCGCTCCTGGCGGAAGGTGGAGCGGAAGATCGCCTCGTCGACGAAATCGTCGATCGGCAGCACCGAGAGCACGGCGTTGAGCACGGGCAACAGCGGTACGCCGTCGAGGCGGATGAGGCGGCGGGCATGTTCGACGCCTGGATAATTGCCGTCGACGATGGCGATCTCGTCGCCGTGGCCCATGGCGCGCAGCGTCGACAGCAGCTCCGGGCTCAGGATGGGGTCGATACCTTTCAGCATTCAGGCAAGCTCCTTGAAGAGGACGTTCTGGTCGGGAAGATAGCGGGAGAACAGCGGCAGGCTGGCGCCGCCGATCGAGCGGGCGTGGCTGCCGACGGCGCCTTCGAGGATTTCGGGCAGGGTGACGCCTTGCAGGTCGAGGCGGGCGACGGCGGCGCGCGTCGCGGCAACCACGCGCTCGCGCACCCAGGCCGGGAAGCCGCCGTCGATGATGACGGCCGAAAAGTCGATGACGGAGGCCGACGCCACGACCGCCTGGGCGAGCGCCGCTGCCATGTCGTCGATCCAGATTTCGAGCGGCGCGCCGAATTCGATCCAGTCGTCCGGCGAATACCAGAGCGGCTTCGGATCGATGCCATGCTCGCGCAGAAGATTCTCCAGCCGGTAGATCGAGGCGATCTTCAGGAGCTGCACGGTCTCGCCGTCGCGACCCTGCACGGGCAGCGGGCCAATGGCGCCGGCCGTGCCGGTGCGACCGGTGAAGAGTGCGGAATTCAGCACCACGCCGCCGCCGATGAAGGAGCCGATGAACAGATAGAGGAAATCCGGATATTGCGGGCCGAGGCCGAAGACGAGCTCGGCGGCGCAGGCGCTGGTCGCGTCGTTCTGCAAGACGACCGGATAGGGCACGCGCCGGGCGATCTCCGCCTCCAGGTCGACGCCGCGCCATTGGTCCATGTCGGCCTGCGGCGCGCCCACCTCGCTTGCCCAGCTCCACAGCTCAAAGGGGGCAGCGACGCCGAAGCCGGCGATGCGGGCGCGCTCCTGCGGGGTGATTGCCGCCTCCAGCTCGGCGAGCCCCTCCTCCACGAAGGCGAGCAGCGGGCCGGGCATGGGATAGGCGAAGGTACGGCGCACCTGCCGGCGGATGCCGCCGACGAAATCCATCATGACGAGATCGGCGCTGCGGCGGCCGATCTTCAGGCCGAAGGAATAGACGGCATCCGGATTGAGCCGCATCGGCACGGAGGGCTGGCCGACCTTGCCGCGCATCGGCGCGCCGCGCATCAGCAGGCCTTCGGCCTCCAGCGCGCGCATGATGACCGTCACGGTCTGGGCGGAAAGGCCGCTGCGCCGGGCGATCTCGGCCTTGGAGAGGCTGCCGTGCCGGCGCACCAGCGACATGACCAGGCGCTCGTTATAGGCCCGCACGCGCACCTGGTTGGCGCCCCCGCTCGGGTCGAGGATTTCGGCCGGCGCGGCGGGTGCCGTCGCGGCATTCTTTCTCATCGTCTCCTCCCGTGCCGGTCGCGGCGTTCTTCGCCTCTCCCGTCCTCTTATCGGCTGCCGTTCCGCTCTTCCACCGGAAACGACACGCCCTTGTTTTGCTGGAGCATGACACATTGGATTAATAATTCAATTCGATTTATTTATTGACAGCGATTTCTTTTGGTGCTCTTTTCACGGTCGGAAGCGAGGTCTGCCGGCGGAGGAGCTGCTGGCCACCCTGCGACCGGATGGCCCCAGGAGAGGGGCGCATCCCGTTCTGTCCTTGGGAGGATTACCATGAAGAAAACCATCATTTCCGCCGCTCTCGGCGCGCTCGCGCTCGGCGTCGCCTTCTCCTCGCCGGCTGTCGCCGCCGACACCACCGCCTGCCTGATCACCAAGACCGACACCAACCCCTTCTTCGTCAAGATGAAGGAAGGCGCCGAAGCCAAGGCCAAGGAAATCGGCGTGACGCTGAAGGCCTATGCCGGCAAGATCGACGGCGATTCGGAAAGCCAGGTCGCGGCAATCGAGACCTGCATCGCGGACGGCGCGAAGGGCATCCTGATCGCCGCTTCCGACACGAAGGGCATCGTTCCCTCCGTGCAGAAGGCGCGTGACGCCGGCCTGCTGGTCATCGCGCTCGACACGCCGCTGGAGCCGGTCGACAGCGCCGACATGACCTTTGCCACCGACAACCTGCTCGCCGGGGAACTGATCGGCAAGTGGGCTGCCGCCACCCTCGGCGACGCCGCAAAGGACGCCAAGATCGCCTTCCTCAACCTGACGCCCTCGCAGCCTTCGGTCGACGTGCTGCGCAACCAGGGCTTCATGAAGGGCTTTGGCATCGATGTTAAGGACATCGGCAAGATCGGCGACGAGGACGATGCCCGCATCGTCGGCCATGACGTGACCAACGGCAACGAGGAAGGCGGCCGCACCGCCATGGAAAACCTTCTCCAGAAGGATCCGACCATCAATGTCGTGCACACCATCAACGAACCGGCAGCAGCCGGCGCCTATGAAGCGCTGAAGGCCGTCGGCAAGGAAGGCGACGTGCTGATCGTATCGGTCGACGGCGGTTGCCCGGGCGTGCAGAACGTCGCGGATGGCGTCATCGGCGCGACCTCGCAGCAGTACCCGCTGATGATGGCGGCACTCGGCATCGAGGCCATCAAGAAGTTCGCCGACACCGGCGAGAAGCCGAAGGCCACCGAAGGCAAGGACTTCTTCGACACGGGCGTGACGCTCGTGACCGACAAGCCGGCAGCCGGCGTCGAATCCATCGACACCAAGGCCGGCAAGGACAAGTGCTGGGGCTGATGCTCCACCACGCCGGCCCGGGCTGACCGGGCCGGCATTCCGCTACGGACGGATGGGGTCCGCGTGAAACGCACCCTGCTTTGACATTCGCACAAGACATGGGCACCCTTCTTCGGCAGGCGACGGCGACAGCCGGGACCGCTTGGGGAGGAGACCGCCCAAAAATGGCGGCAGGTGCGCGAAAAGCGCCCGATCGGTGCGTCCGTACACCATTTCATCCGGCAAGCCGCGACGGTCGGCACCCGGAAGGGGAGGAACTGGATCATGACTGAGACAACGACGGCCTCGCAGGGTTCGCAACCCTCGCAGCCATCGCAGGAATTCGAGAAGGTGCTGTCCGGCAGCGCGACGCAGGTCGCATCCTTCGACACGCACGACAAGACGCCCATCCAGAAATTCCAGCATTTCCTGCATTCGAGCCCGGCGGCCGTGCCGCTCATCGTGCTCGTTCTGTCGGTGGCCATCTTCGGCGTCATTCTCGGCGGAAAGTTCTTCTCCGCCTTCACGCTGACGCTGATCCTCCAGCAGGTGGCGATCGTCGGCATCGTCGGCGCCGCGCAGACGCTGGTCATCCTGACGGCCGGCATCGACCTTTCGGTCGGCGCCATCATGGTGCTGTCCTCGGTCGTGATGGGCCAGTTCACCTTCCGCTACGGCCTGCCGCCGACGGTCGCCGTCCTCTGCGGGCTCGCCTGCGGCGCGCTCTGCGGCTACATCAACGGCCTGCTCGTCGCCCGCATGAAGCTGCCGCCCTTCATCGTCACGCTCGGCATGTGGCAGATCATCCTCGCCTCGAACTTCCTCTATTCGGCCAACGAGACGATCCGCTCGCAGGACATTTCCTCGCAGGCGCCGCTCCTCCAGTTCTTCGGCAACAACCTCAAGCTCGGCAGCGCGGTCTTCACCTATGGCGTCATCGCCATGGTGCTGCTCGTCGCCTTGCTCTGGTACGTGCTGAACCACACCGCCTGGGGCCGCCATGTCTATGCGGTGGGCGACGACCCGGATGCGGCGGAACTCGCCGGCGTCAACGTCAAGCGCATGCTGGTCTCGATCTATACGCTGTCCGGCCTCATCTGCGCGCTCGCCGGCTGGGCGCTCATCGGCCGCATCGGTTCGGTCTCGCCGACCGCCGGCCAGTTCGCCAATATCGAATCGATCACGGCCGTGGTGATCGGCGGCATCTCGCTGTTCGGCGGGCGCGGCTCCATCCTCGGCATGATCTTCGGGGCGCTGATCGTCGGCGTCTTCTCGCTCGGCCTTCGCCTCATCGGCACGGACCCGCAATGGACCTATCTCCTGATCGGCGTCCTCATCATCTCGGCAGTCGCAATCGACCAGTGGATCAGAAAGGTAGCAGGCTGATGGAACCCATTCTCACCGCGCGCGGTCTCGTCAAGCGCTACGGCCGCGTCACCGCCCTCGACCATGCCGACTTCGACCTCTATCCCGGCGAAATCCTCGCCGTGATCGGCGACAACGGAGCCGGCAAATCCTCCATGATCAAGGCGATCTCCGGCGCCATCACGCCGGACGAGGGCGAAATCCGCCTGCAGGGCCAGGTGATCAACTTCCGCTCGCCGATCGAGGCACGCAAGGCCGGCATCGAGACCGTCTACCAGAACCTTGCGCTCTCGCCGGCGCTGTCGATCGCCGACAACATGTTCCTCGGCCGCGAATTGCGCAAACCGGGCGTCATGGGCCAATGGTTCCGCAAGCTCGACCGCTCGGCGATGGAGAAATTCGCCCGCGACAAGCTTTCGGAACTCGGGCTGATGACCATCCAGAACATCAACCAGGCGGTGGAAACGCTGTCGGGCGGCCAGCGCCAGGGGGTGGCGGTGGCGCGTGCCGCCGCCTTCGGCTCGAAGGTCATCATCCTCGATGAACCGACGGCCGCACTTGGCGTCAAGGAGAGCCGGCGCGTGCTGGAGCTCATCCTCGACGTGCGCCGGCGCGGCATTCCGATCGTGCTGATCTCGCACAACATGCCGCATGTCTTCGAGGTGGCGGACCGCATCCATATCCACCGGCTAGGCCGGCGGCTGACGGTCATCAACCCGAAGGACTACACCATGTCCGACGCCGTCGCCTTCATGACCGGCGCCAAGCTGCCGGCGGAGGCGATTGCCGCATGATCTCGCCCACCACCATCGTGGATGCACTCCAGCGGCGCGCGGGGGACGCGCGCCGCTTCCTCGTCGGCCTCGCAGGCCCGCCGGCCGCAGGAAAATCGACGTTGGCCGAAGCGTTGCGCGACGGGCTCGTCGCCCGCGGCGAAAGCGCCGAAATCCTGCCGATGGACGGGTTTCACATGGACAACGGCATTCTCGCCGAGCGTGGCCTGCTGCCGCGCAAGGGCGCGCCGGAATCCTTCGACGGCCGCGGCTTTATCGATATCGTCACGGCGCTGAAACGGGCGGAGGGCGAAGTGCTGGTGCCGGTTTTCGACCGGTCGCGCGAGATCGCCATCAATGCCGCCCGCGCCATCCCGCGGGAAACCCGCTTCATCCTCGCCGAGGGCAATTACCTGCTCTTCAAGGATGCGCCCTGGGACGGGCTCGACGGCAAGTTCGACTTCACCATCTTCGTCGGCCCGCCCTACCCCGTGCTGGAGGAGCGGCTGCGCCGGCGCTGGATGGGCTATGCGCTGCCGGAGGAACAGATCGGCTGGAAGCTCTACGGCAACGACCTGCCGAACGGAAAGCGCATCCTGGAGAACTCACGCCCCGCCGATCTCACCATCGACACCTTCTGAGGCGATTGTCGTTGTCGCCCGCGGATGCTATCGCAGCCGCAACACGCGGGAGATGACCGATGACCACTGAACTGACCATCCGCCGGCCGGACGACTGGCACCTGCACCTGCGCGACGGCGCCATGCTGGAAGGCGTGATCGGCGACACGAGCCGCCATTTCGCCCGCGCGATCATCATGCCGAACCTGGTGCCGCCGGTCGTCACCACCGCGGATGCCACTGCCTATCGCGACCGCATCCTCGCCGCCCTTCCCAAGGGCGACCGGTTCGAGCCGCTGATGACGCTCTATCTCACCGAGCACACCAACCCCGACGACGTGGAAGCCGGCTATAAGAGCGGCCTGATCCGCGCCGTGAAACTCTACCCGGCCGGTGCGACGACCAATTCGCATGGCGGCGTGCGCGATATGGACAAAGCCATGCCCGTGCTGGAGCGCATGGCGAAGATCGGCCTGACGCTCTGCGTTCACGGCGAAGTCACGACGCCGGAGGTCGATATCTTCGACCGTGAGGCCGTGTTCATCGAGACGGTTCTGGACCCGTTGCGCACGCGCCTTCCGGAATTGCGCGTGACCATGGAACATGTCACGACGAAAAACGGCGTCGACTATATCAAGACCGCGAAGGCGAACCTCGCCGGCTCGATCACCACGCATCACCTGATCATCAACCGCAACGCCATCCTGGTCGGCGGCATCCGCCCGCATTATTATTGCCTGCCCGTCGCCAAGCGCGAGGAGCACCGGCTGGCGCTGCGCAAGGCCGCGACCTCCGGCGACAGGCGCTTCTTCCTCGGCACCGATTCGGCGCCGCATGTCGATCCGCTGAAGGAATGCGCCTGCGGTTGCGCCGGCATCTACACCTCGATCAACACGATGAGCTGCCTCGCCCATGTGTTCGAACAGGACCGCGCGCTTGACAAACTCGAAGCCTTCGCCTCGCTGAACGGCCCGGCCTGGTATGGCCTGCCGGTGAATGAAGAGACGATCCGGCTGGTGAAGCGGGCCGAACCCGTCGCCTTCCCGGCGAAGATCGAGACCGGGGCCGGGCCGGTGACGGTATTCGACCCGATGTTCCCGCTGCACTGGGACGTGGCCTGAGCAATTCCAGCAAAAGTGTGAAGCGGTTTTGCGTCCGGAATTGCGCCTATAAAAGCGCTAGATAAAGGGGCGTGCACCTTCTTTCAGCCCTTCCCAGCCGGCGAGAGCCTGAAGGCCGTCCCCGTCGAGGATTTCGCAGCCCTTGTCCTGCCAGCGCATCAGCTTGCGGTCGGAAAGCTTGCGCAGCGTCTTGTTGGTGTGCACCAGCGACAAGCCGAGCGTATCGGCGACATGCTGCTGGGTGATCGGAATGACGCGCCGGCCGCCGTTGACGCCGGCCGAATGCGCCCGCTGGTGGATGAAGGACAGGAGATAGGCTGTGCGCTCCAGCGCCGTGCGCCGGCCGACGCTGAGCAGGTGCTCGTCGAGGATGCGCTCCTCATGCGCGGCGATCCAGGTCAGGTCGTAGCCGAGCGACGCATGGCGCTCGAACAGGCGCTCCAGCTTGGAGCGTTCAAAGACACAGAGCGTGACCGGCGTCAGCGCCTCGACGGAATGGTCCATCTCGCCCATCAGGCTGCCTTGCAGACCAAGCAGATCGCCGGGCAGCACATAGTTCATGATCTGCCGGCGGCCATCGGGCAGCAGCTTGTAACGAAAGGCCCAGCCGGATAGCACGGTAAAGAGATGGGCGCTGTGCATGCCCTCGACGAGGATGGTGGCGCCGCGCTCGCTCGACAGTTCGCCGCTTTTGAACTGCGAGACGAAGTCGAGTTCCTTAGCGGAAAAATCGCGAAAGCCTGACAGGTCTCGCAAGGGACACTGATGGCAGGGCGTGCGCCATTTCGAGGGATGGTTGCCCGCCGTGCTGCTCGCCATATTGTTTTGCCCCTTCCGTTCGCAGCCCGGAGCGCCGGGCTGGCTTGCTGAACGTGAAGCGTGCACACTTGTTCCGTGCAGCGAAACACTATGTCTTTTTTAAATGACAGTGCACCGTCCTCAGCCCACATTCCGCCTCCAAAACCGCCGGTGATTCCGGCTGTTCGCATGGATGAGGAGTGCGGCGCCATGGAACCATCTCTTCCGCACATCTTGATCGCCGAACGCGAATTCCTGATTGCGCTCGACGCGGAATATCTGATCAAGGCGGCGCTCGATTGCCGCATTTCACTGCTGCGGCCGGAACAGCTCGACCAGTGGGATGCGGCGGCGCTGGCGGATATCGACCTGTGCCTGCTCGACGTGCCGCTTGACGCGACGCGGATCACGGCGCGTATCGAACGGCTGATCGAGGCGCGCGTGCCGCTTCTGTTCACCACCGTTGGCGAGATCCACCGCGATGGCGTCGCGGGCTTCGAGGTCATTCCCGTCGCCCGCAAGCCCTATGACGGCGAGACGCTGGTCGCGCTCGTCAAGGCGCGGCTGCGGGAAAGGCCACAGCCGCGCGAAGAGACGGATCAGAACTGACGGCCGAGCTTGGCGTCGACTGAGTGGCTGTTTGCGCCGCGGATGACGAAATAGAGCATGATCAGCGCCCAGAGGATGGACTTTTCCGCGCCCATCAGGCCTTCGGCCTGCACGATGCCGTGGAAATAGACGGTGACGGCGAGCACGATCATCGCCGCGAAGGCGGCGGGGCGCGTGAAGAGGCCGATGGCGATCAGGACACCGCCGAAGAATTCGGTGGCGGCCAGCAGTGGTGACCAGAAGGCACCGGGATAGAAGCCGAGGCTTTCCACCATGCCGCTTGCGCCGAAGGGATTCAGGATCTTGCCGTAGCCATGCGTGACAAGAAGCAGGCCGGCCGCCACGCGCAGGATCGTTTCCGCGCTTTCGCCAAGCGCCGAATAGATGCTGCCGAGCGAGGGGATGATGAGGCGCGGGCGGGAGGTGGAAAAGTCCGTCATGGGATGTCCTGTCTGTATGTTGCAGTGCAACACCTCTCCGACAGGACCGTTGCTGCGACAAGATGTCCGGCGGTAAAACCTGATAAATTGAGTTGACATTGTTGTGAACGGATCGCGTGCCAAGCGGGCCGCCCTGCTATATGCTTTGCCCTATCGACAGGAGGTGACCATGACCGGGGAAAAGCCGCGCGTTTCCATTCTCTACTGTACCCAGTGCAACTGGCTGCTTCGCGCCGGCTGGATGGCGCAGGAGCTTTTGTCGACCTTTTCCGGATCGCTCGGCGAGGTGGCGCTCATTCCCGGAACCGGCGGCAATTTCGAGATCCGCGTCGGCGATGCGCTCGTCTGGGAGCGCAAGCGCGACGGCGGTTTTCCCGGGCCGAAGGAGCTGAAGCAGCGCGTGCGCGACGTCATCGAACCCGACCGCGATCTCGGCCATACTGACCGCGTGGCCGACAGCACGCCCGGCTGAAAGACAAACGGCGGGCAAGAAGCCCGCCGTTCGTTGGATGACCCAAGGTCGCTTGTCGCTTACCGATAAGGCGAATAGCACAGGCGGTAGACGCCGCCGCCGGCATGGTAGCGGTTGGTATAAGGGTCGTAGGTGCGGTAGCGGTTGGAGCACCATTCGACATGCGCCCCGCGCCCACCATAATAACGCGGCCGCTCGTAGCGCGGACGATAATAGCGTCGCTCACCGTAATACGGGCGATAGTGGCGACGATTGTAACGACGTTCGCAGCCGTAGCCGTAGCAGAACTGCACCTGCGCCTGCGTGACGTCACTTTTCGTCTCAACCTTCGGTACGGCGAGAGGCACGGCCTGAGCCGCCCCCATGGGCGCGATCGCGGAGGCAATCCCCATCGCGCAACCGAAAACGAGATTTCGAATCTTCAACATGTTGATCCTCACTGTTCCTGGCGGGATACTTCCCTGTCACGTCCCTGCTTTGCATTACGTTCACGCATTTTGTTTTATTCATGGTCGCGCCGCGCCTTGAGAGGACCGGCCCGCAAGAGACACGAGGTGACCGCATGAGCCTGAAATTCGGAACCAGCGGCCTGCGTGGCCTGTCGGTCGATCTCGAAGGGCCTGCCACCGCGCTCTATGCCACCGCCTTTGCCCACCACCTGCTGGCCGCCGGCATCGCCCGGCCGGGTGACGAGATCCTCGTCGGCCGCGATTTTCGCGCCTCCAGCCCGGCGATTTCGGCAATCGCGATCGCAGCACTTCGCAAGGCCAGTTTCCGCCCGCGAGAATGCGGCGCGCTGCCGACGCCGGCACTCGCGCTGACCGGCCTGGCGCGAAAGGCCGCCTGCCTGATGGTGACGGGTTCGCACATTCCCGCCGACCGCAACGGCATCAAATTCTACCGGCCGGACGGCGAGATCGACAAGGCGGACGAAGCTGCGATCACCGCCGCCGCCGTGGCGATCCGCGCGGAAAACACGGTTTTCGACGCCGTTCAGGAGGCCGCGGACGACCTGCATGTGGAGGCCATGGCGCTCTACGAGGCGCGCAACCGCGCACTGCTACCGGAAGGAAGCCTCGCCGGCCTCCGGGTCGGCGTCTACCAGCATTCGACGGTGGCACGCGACCTCTTCGCAACGGTGCTCATCCACTACGGCGCCGATGTCGTGGCGCTGGGCCGGTCGGAGACCTTCATCCCGGTCGATACGGAGGCGGTTTCCGCCGAGACCGTGGCGCTCCTGCAAGGCTGGGCGGTGCAGCACGGCCTGCATGCTATCATCTCTGCCGACGGCGACGGCGACCGGCCGCTCGTGACCGACGAGACCGGCACGCCGATCCGCGGCGATCTCGTCGGCCTCATCGCCAGCCGCTTCCTCGGCGCGACCGCTGTGGCCACGCCGGTCACCTCGAATTCCGGCATCGAGGCGGCCGTCGCCGGCAAGGTGCTGCGCACCAGGGTCGGCTCCCCCTTCGTGATCGCTGCGATGAACGAAGCGGTCGCCGGCGGCGAAACCGCCGTCGTCGGCTTCGAGGCGAATGGCGGCACGCTGACCGCCACCCCCTTCACCGTGAACGATCATGCCCTCGCCCCGTTGCCGACCCGCGACAGCCTGATGCCGGTGCTCGCCGTGCTCTCGCTCGCCGCTGCGGAAAACCGGCCGCTCTCCCAGATCGCCGCCGGCTTCGCGCTGCCCGCGGCCGCCAGCGACCGGCTAGAGCACTTTCCCGTCGAAACCAGCGCCGCCCTGATGGCGGAGCTGCGTTCAGGTGCCGGCGCCCTGTCCGCCTTCCTCGCCCCCATCGGCGTGCCAATGAAGACAAGCGATATCGACGGGCTGCGCGTGACGCTGGACGATGCCAGCGTCATCCACTTCCGCCCCTCTGGCAATGCGCCGGAAATGCGCTGCTATGTGGAGGCCAAGGATGAGGCCGCCGCCGCCCGATTGCTCGCGGCCGGGCTGGCGCGCATTCGCGAATGGGCACTCGGCCGCGAATGACGGTTTTCGCCAAGCTGTTGCAAAAACTTCAAAAAGCCTGTTGACACAAGAGTGCGGGCCTTCTACATGGCTCTCCGTCGCCCAGATGGCGGAATTGGTAGACGCGCCAGCTTCAGGTGCTGGTACTCGAAAGGGTGTGGAGGTTCGAGTCCTCTTCTGGGCACCAAATTCCCAAGCATTCATTGCTTTGTTTTCCGGCGCCAGGTCAAATCGACCTGGCGCCGGTTTACGTTTCAGCAGTTGCCAGGCACGCCTCTGGTTTCCGTTAACGCCTTTGAGGTATGCCGGTGAATCAGCGTGGCGTTTGAGGTGCGGCCGCAATGCCGGCAATCACCTCGTTCCGGTCGAGATCGTTCGCATCCCACTCGCGTCAAATCGTAATCAGCGATGGGACGCTGTCATTTGGATCAAAGCAGCCCTTCGCTAATCGGCACGTTATAAGCGAATTTCTTCTTTTACGATTTTAACGACGTGGGGACTGGCTTCAACAATCTCTCTGATGCGCCAAGTGCAGAGGAGTTTATAAAGCTCGGTTTCAGCTGGGATTACCATAAGCCGTCCCGCCCGGAGACGGATTTTGGCACCGACGGCGACGACTTCATGCCCGGCACGAACGGCGCGGATTGGCTGGACACCAAGGGCGGCAATGACCGCGTCTTTGCTGGCGGCGGCAGCGATTTTGTCAATGGCGGGACTGGCGACGACACGATTGGCGGCGGCGCCGGGGTGGACGATCTGCGCGGCGGCGGTGGCAAGGATCTGATCTTTGGCGGCGAGGGTAACGATTCCATCGACGGTGGCGAAGGGGACGACGTCGCATGGGGCGGCAACGGCAATGACCTGGTCAACGGTGCCAACGGCAACGATCTCCTGGGTGGCGGTGCGGGGAACGACTCGGTTCATGGCGGAGCCGGCAAAGATGCCATCTATGGCGGCGAAGGAAATGACAGGCTCTTCGGCGACGACGGCAATGACGCTCTTTTCGGCGGCGTCGGACGCGATGTCCTCACCGGCGGTCTGGGCAATGACGAACTATCGGGCGGTGCAGGAGCGGACACGTTCATCTTCGGCAAGGCCGAGGGCAACGACGTCATCCATGATTTCGAAGGTGGGCGCGACATCATCGACTTTGGTGGGCAGACTTATACGCTCACAGAAAACGCCGCCGGCTTCGCGGTGCTTGAGCTATCGGGTGGCGGATCGATCCTGCTCGACGGAATCGCACTGGCCGATGTCGACGCCGACTGGTTCTTGATGGCGTAACCACCGCTGAGGGTGCTTGCAACGGTGTGCCCCGGAGTTTCCGGATGTTGCAAAAAGCCCGGCTTTGCCGGGCTTTTTTGTTGCCTGCGATTTGCCGCTCTCGCCCTCCTCCAGGGCGAAGCAAAATCTTCCTTGCGTCCCCGGCGCGATCGGCACATAAGCCTAGAAAATAGTCATCTGCCTTTTCAAGATCAGGATCATCGTGGCCCCTCCCCAGCACGATGCCCAGAAACCGGGCATTCTGTCCAAGTTTCGGCTCTTCTTTCCCATTCTCGCCGGCGCCACGCTCAAGGAACGCCTGATCGGCTGCCTCGGCGCCCTGATCGGCATCTGCCTCACCGGCCTCGTCTGCGGCCTCTTCATGGGGCAGGGTCCACATCTTCCGCTGATCGTCGCGCCCATCGGCGCCTCTGCCGTGCTGCTCTTCGCGGTGCCTGCAAGCCCGCTTGCCCAGCCCTGGTCGATCGTCGGCGGCAACACGATCTCCGCCTTCGTCGGTGTCACCGTCACCATGCTCGTGACCGACCCGACCATCGCCATCGGCCTTGCCGTGGCGCTCGCCATCCTGGTCATGTCGCTGACCCGCTGCCTGCATCCGCCGGGCGGGGCCGCGGCCCTCACGGCCGTCATCGGGGGTGCTGCCGTCACGCGCGCCGGCTTCTGGTTTCCGCTCGTGCCGATCGCCATCAACTCGCTGATCCTCGTGGCGCTCGGCATGATGTTCCACCGGCTGGCCGGGCGGCAGTACCCGCATCGCCAGGCGATCGCGCCCGTCAACACGCACAAGACCGCCGATCCGCCGGCCGCCTTGCGCGTCGGCTTCAATAGCGAGGACATCGACACCGCCATTGCCAGCCTGAACGAGACGCTCGACATCAGCCGGGCCGACCTCGATACGCTGCTCCGGCAGGTCGAGATGCAGGCGCTGCTGCGCCAGCGCGGCGAACTGACCGCCGCCGACATCATGTCGCGCGACGTGGTGACGGTCGCCGCCGACGCGACCACCGAGGAGGCCCGCGCGCTGCTGCTCGACCACGACATCCGCACCCTGCCCGTGCTCGATGGCGAGCGGCGCCTGCTCGGCACCGTGGGCCTGCGCGAACTCGCCGCCATGACGCCCGCCGCGCATCTTCCCGTCTCCGAGGCCGCGACCGCAAGCGCTTCCGACCCGGCGATCGGCCTGTTGCCGCGCCTGACGGACGGCCGCATCCACGCCGTCATCATCGTCGATGATAACAGCCACGTCGTAGGCATCATCTCCCAGACCGATCTTCTGGCCACGCTCGCCAAAAGCCTCTCCCAGACCGGCCCGAATGGCCTGATGGGCGGCCACGGACAGGGCATCTGACAAACGCCGCGCGCGGCGTGATCTGAGGGGTCTTCGCCCGCCTTAGGCAGCAGACGGCCCCGGCCCCCTCCCCGGGCCGTTTTCGTTGGCCGCCGTGAAGGCGCGCTCGACGAGGCCGCCGGCGATCAGCCGGAAAGGGTGCCTGGGCGCCAAGGGCGCAGGGTCCACGCCAAGCGGCTGGAAGAGCACCTTCTCCAGCACGATCCAGTCGCGGCGTCCCTCCGGCCGGTCGAAGGCCATGGATTGGCCTTCACGCAGGCCGAGAAGGGCAAGGCCATAGAAGGTGGTGATCGGCAGGAAGGCGCTGCCCGGCGCGTAGGTGCCGGGGAGGCAGAGGCTGCGCGTATCCGTGAGCCCGCTTGCGCAGCGGAACGACACGCGTGCGTCGATCATCGCGAGATCGGCGGGTGCGTGCACCTCCATGGGCAGCCGGCCGGCCGATACTTTCCGCTTCAGGAGCGCCAGCCATTCCGGCGTGAGCGACGGCCATTCCCGAAGCATCCTGTCCAATACATATCCGTCTCTCGCCGTGAGCATCGCGGGATCCTGTCCCATCGCCATTCTCCATCCTGCCCGCGCTTCAGGCGGGGCATCCAAAATCCATGGTGGAGAAGCCCCCTGGCCGCGGGTGCGGCGCAGGGGGTCACGATCCTGCGACGAGGCAACCTCCGATGCGCCCGACGTCAGAGAAGGAGAGGAATTTCATGGCGGACGAAACCCTTCAGGAGGCGCGCGCTTCGTCCGCCGCGTGAACGGCGATGACGCTGAGGCGCCGCACCCGGCCGTCGCGCGCCACCCACTGGATCGACTGGCCGGCGGAAAGGCCGAGAAGGGCCGCGCCCACCGGCGTCAGCACGGAAATGCGCTGGCGGGAAATATCGGCATCCTTCGGGAACACCAGTTCGGCACTCTGCGGCGCCTCGTCGTCGATCTGGAATTCTGCGACGGAGCCCATGCGCATCACGCCGGGCGCCATACGCGCGTCGTCGACGATCTTCGCGCGGTCGAGTTCGGCGGCGAGCTGCTCGGCGGCATGGGGATCACGCTGCGCCAGCATGTCGGCGAGGTTCGACAGGCGGGCATGTTCGGAGCGGGCGATGGTGATGGCAGGCAGGCGCCTGTCCTTGGTCCTGGTGATCATGGAAACCTCACGACACGGTTTCGCGCGGCCTGACAGGCGCGCGGAAATGGGAAAATAGGGGAATGTGTCGCGCTCTTCTGCCGCGGTTGTCGTCACACGACGAAACCGCTATCGCCCCACGGCCGGGGCGCGACGCGTCCAAGCCGAGGGGCTAGTGTCCTGCGAGCGGAAACAACCGCTTCAGAAACCGGGCTATGGAGTGCATCATCGTCATGGGGCCATGATGGCGTGAGCCTGCCGGCAAAGTCAAGCCGCCGCGGCCGAACGCCGCCCCCGCGGCCCGGCTTGAAGCACGGGCCGCTTTCTGCTCTCAAATAGGGGACAGGACTGGAGGCTGGCCGATGCCCGTGCAGATCAAGCGCATCTACGACGCGCTCGACCCGGCGGACGGCGCGCGCATCCTCGTCGACCGCCTCTGGCCGCGCGGCCTGTCGAAGGAGAAGGCCGCGTTCGACGAATGGCTGAAGGACCTCGCACCGCCATCGCAGCTTCGCAAATGGTTCGATCACAGGCCGGAGCGCTGGGCGGAATTCCAGCAGCGTTATCGCGCGGAGCTGCGGGAAAACCCGGCGGTGGACCTTTTGCGCGCACGCATAGCGGCGGGCATGGTTACGCTGCTCTATAGCTCGCGCAACCGGGAATTCAATCATGTGGCGGTGCTGGCCGAGGTGCTGTGCGAGGCGAATTCGTTTGCCAGATAAGGAGACGGGGGGCATTCTGGCGGCAAGCCACCCGACGGAGGCCGACTTTATGGATAACGACGACGTTCCCGCCACCTTTGCCTCGCCGGCCTGCTTCATGCACGAGGTCGATCCGACCTATCTCGGCCTGCCCGACCGGCAGACCTGGACCGATGTCAATCGCTGGCGCAAAAATGAACGCGAGCGGCTGATCGCGGCGCGGCTGGCGGTGCCGGCGGCGGTGCGGGCATCCCATGGTGAGGCGATCGCTGCCGGCGTGCTGGCGGAAATCGGTGATGTCAGCGGCCGCATCCTCAGCGCCTACTGGCCCTTCCGCGGCGAGCCGGACCTTCGGCCGCTGCTTGACGAAGTGGTGAGGCGCGGCGGCAGGACGGCGCTGCCGGTGGTCATCGAGAAGGGGCGGCCGCTGGAATTCCACCTTTGGCAACCGGGTGAGGCGCTGTCGCGCGGCGTCTGGAACATTCCCATCCCGGCGGAAGCGCGCCCCTGCCTGCCGGATATCGTGCTCGCGCCGGTCGTCGGCTACGATGCCGCCTGCTACCGGCTCGGTTACGGCGGCGGTTTCTTCGACCGCACGCTGGCGGCCATGCCGACAAGGCCGAGGGTCATCGGCGTCGGCTACAGTGCGGCGCGGCTGGCGACGATCTATCCGCAGCCGCATGACATTGCGATGGACATCATCGTGACCGAGGCGGGCATCGTTCAGCCCGCGGTTTCCACCGTGCGCGCATTCACATAGCGCGCGCGCCCGGCAAACCAGCCGTTCACCGCGGCCCCGAGGCCGAGCAATACGAAGAGCACGGCGCTCCAGGCAAAACTGCCGGTCCAGCCGCGGATGAGGCCGACGACGAGCGGCCCGATGGCGGCGAGCAGGTAGCCGATGCATTGCGCCATGCCGGACAGATGCGCCGCGACATGCGGATCGCGGGTGCGCAGCACGATGACGGTCATCGCCACCGCGATCAACCCGCCCTGCCCGATGCCCTGCAGCACCGCCCAGAACCAAACCGTCCACAGCGGCGCGAAGAGCAGCCCGAGAAGGGCGACGACGGCGATGCCGCAGAGCGCGACATTGATCAGCCGCTGGTCTTTTCCACGCACGGCCAGGTGCGGCGCGACCAAGCAGGCGCCGGCCTGCACCATCACCGACACGGAGACGATAGCGCCGGCCGTGACGCCATCGAGCCCGCGCTCGCGCAGGATCGGCACCAGCCAGCCGAAGACGCAATAGGCGAGTGCGGATTGCAGACCCATGAACAGCGTGACCTGCCAGGCCACCCGATCGCGCCACAGGCCTTCGACACGGAAGCCGGCGCGCTTGGCCTGCATGCGCGTCGCCAGCACCTGCGGCAGCCAGAGCAGGCCGACGATCACCGCCGGAACCGCCCAGACCGCCAGCGCGCCATCGAGCGAGCCGCCAAGCGCATGCTCGATCGGCAGCGTCAGGCCGGCGGCACCTGCGGCACCGGCGCAGAGCGCCATGGTGTAGCAGCCCGTCATCAGCGCCGTCTTGTCCGGAAAATCGCGTTTGACGAGGCCGGGCAGCAGGACATTACCGACCGCGATGCAGGCGCCGGCAAGCGCCGTGCCGAGGAACAGCAGCGGAAGGGAAGAAAGGCCACGCAGCGCCGTGCCGAGCGCCAGCAGGAAGACCACGGCGAGCAGCGTGCGCTCCGTGCCGATGCGCTGGGCAAGCCGCGGCGCCAGCGGCGAAAACAGGCCGAGGCAGACGACCGGCAGCGTCGTCAGCAGGCTGGCGCCGGTGGCGGAAAGGCCGAGATGGTCCCGGATTTCCGGCAGCAGCGCCGAGGCGCTGGAGAAGACGGGCCGCAGGTTGAAGGCGATGAGCACGAGGCTGGCGCCGAGCAGGAAGCGGGCTATGGGCGTCGGCGGGCGGTGCGGTGCCGGCGCCGGCACGCTGTCGGCTTCGATCAGGTCGATGGCGCCGGGATCGTTCGGGTCCGGATTTCTCATGACATCAGCAACCGGTCGAGGGAGGAAAGCACGGGCGCCATGAATCGACGCACGGCGGCATCCGCCGCATCCGGATCGCCGCTCTCGATGGCGTCGACGATCGCGGCATGGGCGGCCATGTCCGGCTCCGGCAGGTCCTCGCCGAGCGTCGCCTCGATGGTTTCGGTGATCAGCGCAGAGAAGAAATCGAACATGCCGACCAGCACGCTGTTTCCCGATGCGGCGATCACCGCCTGGTGGAAGGCAAGATCGCGGGCGATGAAGGCCGTCTTGTCGCCACCCTCGTAATTGCCGCGCTCGGTGAGCAGGGCGCGAAGCCCCGCGATCGCTGCCGGCGTCTGGCGCAGCGCTGCGAGCCGAGCGGCCTGCGCATCGAGTGCTAGGCGCGCCTCGAACTGGTCGCGCAGGCCGGCGCGGCGCGCCATGGTGAGCGGGCGGCTCGTGTCGGCGGTGGAGAGCACATAGGTGCCAGAGCCCTGCCGCGTCTCCAGATAGCCCTGCGAGACGAGCACGCGCACCGCCTCGCGCACCGTGCCGCGGCTCACCGAAAGCATGGCGGACAGCGCCGCCTCGTTCGGCAGTTTTTCGCCGATCGTCCAGCGCTGGCGGAGGATTTCCGTGCGGATCGCCTCGACGGCGGTGTCGGCGAGGTTGGTCTTGCTGAGAGAACGCATTGTAAAATCGCCAAGTCATCAGATGACTTGGTGATTATCGCGATTTCGGGGAAAGGTCAAAGCCAAATCCGGCGGCGCACGTTTTCGCCGCGCCGCCGGCGAGTGATTCTTATTGCTTGCGCGGCCAGGTATCGGCCAGGCGATAGCCCGCCGGCCAGGGATCGTCCGGATCGAGCATGACCTGGCTGGTGCCGGTGATCCAGGCGCGGCCCGATATTTCCGGCACGATGGCGGGGCGCCCGCCGACCGTCGTTTCGCCGACGATGCGGCAATCGAAGCGCGAATCGAGGATCGAATAGCCGGAAAAGCGTTGGCCGACCTTGATCTGGCCGCGGGCATGCAGCACCGCCATGCGCGCCGAGCAGCCCGTGCCGGTCGGCGAGCGGTCGAGCTTTGCCGGCTGGATGACGACGGTGTTGCGGCCGTGCAGCGCGCCGTCGCGCTCCTCGACAGGCAGCGTAAGCTGGCAGAAGGAGATGTGGTTCCATTCCGGATTTTCCGGATGGGTGAAGCCGAGCTGTTCGTTGGCGGCCTTGGTGATGCGGATGCCGGTTTCGGCAAGTTCGCGCGCTTCGTCCGGCGTGATGGAAAAGCCGAGAGCGCGGGCGTCGGCGAACACGAAACTGTCGCCGCCATAGGCGGTGTCGACGGTGAGCGTGCCGAGGCCTTCCACCTCAAGCGTGGCATCCAGCCTGTCGGCGAAGGAGGGCACGTTGGTGACGGTGATGCGCTCGGCCTTGCCGTTGCGGCAGGTGGCGACGACGTTGACCAGCCCGCCCGGCGCTTCGAGCACCATGTGGGTTTCCGGCTCGACCATCGGCACGATGCCGCTGTCCAGCAGCACGGTGGAGACGCAGATCGAATTCGAGCCGGACATCGGCGGCGTGTCCTCCGGCTCCATGATGATGAAGCCCATGGTGGCGCGCGGATCCTTCGGCGGCACCAGGAGATTGATGTGGCGGAAGACGCCGCCGCGCGGTTCGTTCAGCACGAAATTGCGCAACGTCTTGTCCTCGGCGATGAAGTTGCGCTGCTCCCACAGCGTCGCGCCGGGCGGCGGCGCGACGCCGCCGACGATGACATCGCCCACCTCGCCCTCGGCGTGGCAGGAGACGATATGAATGACCTTGCTGCTGCGCATGGCACTTTCTCCGATTTTCGAACGTTTTCACCCTGCGAGCCGATTTACGGCCCGCACCCCGGCGACAAAGCACCGAACTATTCCTTCCGACGGCTTGACGGCGCTTTCGCCAAAGGGCTCCCTTAAAACGATTGATAGAGCCGACAGAGAATTGTATTTCTTATGTCGACAAGAGGATTTTTCGATGAGTGATACCGATTCCCTGCCCGAACGCAAGCGAGGCTCCGGCGTAAAGATGGTCTACGACCTTCTGCGCGACGAGATCCTCGACCTGAAGATCGCGCCCGGCAGCCCCGTCGACGAGGTGCAGCTTGCCGAGCGGTTCAAGATGTCGCGCACGCCGATCCGCGAGGCGCTGGTGCGGCTTGCCGGCGAAGGGCTGATCGAGACACTGCCGAATCGTTCCACCATGGTGTCGAACATCGACTTCCTCAACCTCAACACGCTTTTCGACGCGCTGGTGCTGATGTACCGGGTGACGACGCGGCTGGCGGCGCAGAGCCATCGCCCGGAGGACCTGCCGATCATTCGGGGTTTTCACGAGGATTATGCGGCGGCGGTTGCGGCGCGCGACACGCTGGCGATGATCGCCACCAACGTCGCCTTCCATGCCGCGATCGCCGAGGCGGGCCGCAACCCCTATTTCACCGGATTGTTTCGCCGGCTTCTCGACGAGGCGCGGCGGATCTTGCGGCTCTATTACCAGTCCTACGAAGAGCAGTTTCCGCAGCGTTTCGTCGATGAACATGCGGAAATCATCGCGGCGATCGAGGCGCGCGACGTGGAAGCGGCCGACCGGCTGGGCAAGGCGCATGCCGAGCAGATCGTGGCGCAGGTGCAGAAGCTGTTCAGCCGCAACGACAGGCTCGACATCGCCTTGTGATGTAGCTGTATTTTTCTTGTCGACAAATAAAATACAAGATGCTATACCCTCATCATGAAACGGGGGAGGCCTTGCGCCGGCCCACCAGACCAACCGAACAGCCCGAGAGGAGACCGACATGAAGGCTAAGATTTTTTCCGGCGTGATCCCCGCCCTGATGACGCCCTGCAAGGACGATCGCAGCCCGGACTTCGACGCGCTGGTGCGCAAGGGCAAGGAACTCATCGAAAAGGGCATGTCCGCCGTCGTCTATTGCGGCTCGATGGGTGACTGGCCGCTGCTCACCGATGCGCAGCGCATGGAAGGCGTCGAGCGCCTGGTGAAGGCCGGCATTCCGGTCATCGTCGGCACCGGTGCGGTCAACACCGCCTCCGCCGTGGCGCATGCCGCGCATGCCCAGAAGGTCGGCGCGCACGGCCTGATGGTCATTCCGCGCGTGCTGTCGCGCGGCACGGTGGTCGCTGCCCAGAAGAACCACTTCAAGGCAATCCTGTCGGCCGCCCCGGACCTGCCGGCCGTCATCTACAACAGCCCCTATTACGGCTTCGCCACCCGCGCCGACCTGTTCTTCGCGCTGCGCCAGGACCACAAGAACCTCGTCGGCTTCAAGGAATTCGGCGGCGCTGCCGACATGCGTTATGCGGCGGAAAACATCACCAGCCGCGACGATGACGTCTCGCTGATGATCGGCGTCGATACCTGCGTGTTCCACGGCTTCGTCAATTGCGGCGCCGTCGGCGCGATCACCGGCATCGGCTGCGTGCTGCCGAAGGAAGTGCTCCATATGTGCAACCTCGCACAGGCGGCCGCCAAGGGCGACGCGGATGCCCGCAACCGCGCGCTGGAGCTGGAATCGGCACTCGGCGTGCTCTCCTCCTTCGACGAAGGCCCGGACCTCGTGCTCTACTTCAAGCACATGATGGTGCTGAAGGGCGACGCGGAATACACGCTGCACTTCAATGAGGACGACGCGCTCTCCGACAGCCAGCGCGGCTATGTCGAAACCCAGCTCAAGCTGTTCGACACCTGGTATGCCGAATGGAGCAAGCTGCCCGGCGCCGTCCAGACGTACAAGGCTGCCTGATCCGGCTAATCTTTCATGAATTGCTCACCGTCCGCAGCCGCCGCTGCGGGCGGTGTTCGTTTGGGATTGCCGCAGCGGCCCTCTTCTGCGACGGTCGCGAGACCTGAACGAGAGGAACCCGAAATGCCTTCCCTGGATGTGCTGCTTGCCTTTGCCGTCACCACGGCGATCTTTGCCTTCATTCCCGGCCCCGCGATGCTCTATGCCGCCGCCCGGACGATGGCGGGCGGACGCAAGGCCGGGCTGATGGCGGTGTTCGGCATCCATCTCGGTGCCTACGCCCATATCATTGCCGCCGCCGCCGGGCTTTCCGCGCTGTTTCATGCGGTTCCCGTCGCCTATACCGGCGTCAAGCTTGCGGGTGCGGCCTATCTGATCTGGCTCGGCATTTCGCTGTTCCGCGCGACGGATATGCGCGAGGAGAATGGTGCGGTCGTGAAAGGCGGGCGGCGGGCCTTTGTCGAGAGCGTCACCGTCGAGATCCTCAACCCGAAGACGGCGATCTTCTTCCTCGCCTTCCTGCCGCAGTTCGTCGACAGCACCGCCGGCCTGCCGATTTGGGCACAGCTCGCGATTCTCGGGACGGTGGTCAACCTGATCTTCACCTTCGCCGACGTGGTCAGCGTGCTGCTTGCGGATGTGATCCTCGCGCGGCTGAAGCGGTCGAGCGGGGTGCAGGCGCTCGTGCGCAAGGCGGGCGGGACCGTGCTCATCGGGCTCGGCGCCCATCTCGCCCTGCAAAAGGGCTGAGAACCGCGGAAGCGATGTCGCCGCGGTCCATTCGTCAGGCGACCGCGTCGAGGCCCTTTTCCTGAAGGCGATCCAGCTGCTCGATCTCGGCGGCCGTCAGCGTGACGCCGTCCGCCTCGGATTTTTTGCGGGCGACGAAGCGGCGCTGCGACGGCAGGCGCGCGCCCTGGCCGACGATCGCCTCGAACAGCACTTCGGCGCGGGCGAAGGGATCGCCGGGGCGGCCGGCGGAGAAGGCTTCCGGCGACATGGCGATAATCAGCTCGCCATGGGCGGGCGCGAGCGTCGTCGTGCCGAGCTGGGCGAGCGCTTCGGGGCTTGTGAGGTCGCCGATCATGACGCCGGCGAGAAGCTCGATCATCGTGCTGATGGCGGAGCCCTTGTGGCCGCCGAAGGGCAGCATGGCGCCGGCAAGGGCCGCTTCCGGATCCGTCGTCGGGTTGCCTTCGGCGTCGATCGCCCAACCCTCCGGCAGCTTTTTGCCGGCCCGGCGGTGCAGCTCGATTTCGCCGCGGGCGGCGACCGAGGTGGCAAAGTCGAAGACGTAGGGCGACTGGTTCGGGCGCGGCCAGCCGAAGGCGAAGGGATTGGTGCCGAACAGCGGCTTGTTGCCGCCGGTCGGCGCCACGGTCGCATAGCTCGGACACATGACGAGGCCGGCCAGGCCCTCGTTGGTCACAGCTTCAACTTCGGGCCAAAGCGCGGAGAAGTGCGTGCAGTCGTTGATGACGAGCGAGGCAAGGCCGAGCTTGCGGGCCCGCTCGGCAAGCGCCGGCACGCCGAGTTCGAAGGCCGGGTTGGCAAAGCCGCCATTGGCATTGACCTTCACGATGGCCGTGCCCTCGTTCAACTCCAACTCCGGCACCGCCTGCGGATTGACCTTGCCTGCCTTCACCGTGCGTAGCGCCCCCTCGATGCGATAGATGCCGTGCGATTTGCAGGCGTCGCGCTCGCCGGCGACGATCACCCGGGCGAGCGCGCCGGCCTGCACATCGTTCAATCCGGCCTTGCGGAAGATCGCTTCGACGCGCGCGTAAAGGTCGGCAATCGTCAAGGTGGAGGTTTGCGTCATCGTTCGTCTCTCAAGGCTGATGCCGGCTGCGGCAGTTGGTGATTGAGTATTTGCATACATAGAGTATACAAGATTTCGACAAGTGCAATTCGCCCGTCCGAAGTCTCATGAGGGCGAATCCCTATTCTCCGAGAAAGGTACGTCAAATGGCTTTCACTCCCAACGGTAAACACCTCGTCGCCGGCGAATGGCTGGATGGCGACAGCACCTTCACCTCCTCGCCCGCCCATGGGCCGTCGCACAGCTTCGCGACCGGCACCGTGGCGCTGGTCGATCGTGCCGCGCAGGCGGCCGAAGAAGCCTTCCTCAGCTACGGTTATGCGTCGCGCGCGACACGCGCCGGTTTTCTTCGCGCCATTGCCGACGAGATCGAGGCGCGCGCCGACGCGATCACCGAAATCGGCAGCCAGGAAACCGGCCTACCGGAAGCCCGCCTGCAGGGCGAGCGCGGCCGCACGACCGGCCAGCTGCGCCTCTTCGCCGACCATATCGAGAAGGGCGACTACCTTGACCGCCGCTTCGACGCCGCCCTTCCCAATCGCGAGCCGATGCCGCGCACGGAAATCCGCCTGATCCAGCGGCCGATCGGCCCGGTCGCCGTGTTCGGCGCCTCGAACTTCCCGCTCGCCTTCTCGACCGCCGGTGGCGACACCGCCGCAGCGCTTGCCGCCGGCTGCCCCGTCGTGGTGAAGGGTCACTCCGCCCATCCGGGCACGGGCGAGATCGTCGCCGAAGCGGTGGAAGCCGCGATCCGCAAGACCGGCGTGCATCCGGGTGTCTTCTCGCTCATCCAGGGCGGCAACCGTCAGGTCGGCGAGGCCGTGGTGCAGCATCCGCTGATCAAGGCCGTCGGTTTCACCGGCTCGCTCGCCGGCGGTCGCGCGCTGTTCAATCTCTGCGCCGCGCGTCCCGAGCCGATCCCGTTCTTCGGCGAACTCGGCTCGGTCAACCCGATGTTCCTGCTGCCGGAAGCGCTGAAGGCGCGCGCCGAAGGGCTCGGCCAGGGCTGGGCGGGCTCGCTCACCATGGGTGCCGGCCAGTTCTGCACCAATCCGGGCATCGCCATCGTGACGGATGGCCCTGACGCCGACCGCTTCACCGCCGCTGCCGTGGAAGCGCTCGGCAAGGTCGGCCCGCAGACCATGCTGACCGACGGCATCGCCAAGGCCTATCACGACGGCCAGGCGCGTTTCGAAAGCCGCAACACGGTGAAGCCGCTGTTTTCGAGCGAATCCACCGGCCGCACCGCGCTGCCGAACCTCTTCGAGATCTCCGGCGACCAGTTCCTGGCCGACCATGCGCTTTCGGAGGAAGTTTTTGGCCCGCTCGGCCTCGTGGTGCGCGTCGGCTCGCTCGATGAGATGGAAGCGCTTGCCCGCACGTTCGAGGGCCAACTGACGGCGACGATCCATATGGATGCGGGCGACCTGGAGCATGCCAAGCGGCTGCGCCCGGTCCTGGAGCGCAAGGCCGGCCGCGTGCTGGTCAACGGCTTCCCGACCGGCGTGGAAGTGGTGGATTCCATGGTGCATGGCGGCCCCTACCCGGCCTCGACGAATTTCGGCGCGACGAGCGTCGGCACGATGTCGATCCGGCGTTTTCTGCGCCCGGTCTCCTACCAGAACATGCCGAAAGGCCTGCTGCCGGAAGATTTTCTCAACTGATTCAGCCCTTTGGCCGGGCACCTCGATGGACTGCCCGGCCTGCATATTTTCTGCGTCCCTGGTATATACTTTTTGTATATTAGTTGTATTTTAAGGCCGGTTACCGTTTTGGCGAAGGAGGAACCTGCGCCGACGGGATCGACTGACCAATCCAGGGAGAGAGTAATGAAGAAGACCTCGGTCCTCGCCTTCGGCCTCGTGGCCGCCACCGCTCTGACCAGCCCGGCCAAGGCCGACAAGCTGGACGACATCATCGCGTCCGGCACGCTGCGCTGCGCCGTCGTGCTCGACTTCCCGCCGATGGGCGCGCGCGACGAGAGCAACAACCCGATCGGTTTCGACGTCGATTATTGCAACGACCTCGCCAAGGCGCTCGGCGTCACCGCCGAGATCGTCGAAACGCCCTTCCCGGAGCGCATCCCGGCGCTGATGTCCGGCCGCGTCGATGTCGGCGTCGCCTCGACTTCCGACACGCTGGAGCGTGCCAAGACCGTCGGCATGACGATCCCCTACTTCGCCTTCGAAATGGCCGTCACCGCCAATGACAAGTCGGGCGTCAAGTCCTTCGAGGACATGAAGGGCAAGACGGTCGGCGCCACCGCCGGCACGTTCGAGGCCATCGCGCTGGAAAACTCGGTCAAGGCATGGGGTGCCGGCGAGTTCCGTCCGTACCAGACGCAGGCTGATGTGTTCCTGGCGCTGAGCCAGGGCCAGATCGACGCCACGGTCTCCACCTCGACGGTTGCCCAGGCCAACGTCAAGACCGGCAAGTTCCCCGGCATCTCGGTCGTCGGCAAGGCGCCCTATGACATCGACTATGTCGCGCTCTTCACCAACCGCGAAGAATACGGCCTGATCAACTACCTGAACCTCTTCATCAACCAGCAGGTTCGCACCGGCCGCTACAAGGAACTCTACGAGAAGTGGGTCGGCGGCGACGTGCCGGACCTCTCGGTCGGCGGCGTCTACCGCTAAGAGAGCCGTTTCCAAGGCGGCGCGGGTTCTTCTCCCGCGCCGTTCCTCATTTCCAAAAGGTGAGACGGCATGTTCAACTACACCTTCCACTGGAATCAGGCGCTGAAGGCGCTGCCGCAGCTCCTCGACGGGGCGCTGGTCACGCTGCAGATAGCGCTTCTCTCCATGGTCATCGGCCTTACCGTTGCCATGGCGCTGACGCTGTTCCGGCTCTCCGGCAACCGCATTCTCGGAGGCTTCACCACGGCCTGGGTCGAGATCGCGCGCAACACGCCCGCCCTCTTCCAGATCTACATGGCGCATTTCGGCCTCGGCAGCTTTGGCATCCATCTCAGCCCCTACACGGCGCTGCTCGTCGGCATCGCCTTCAACAATGCCGGCTATCTCGCGGAAAATTTCCGCGGCGCGCTGAAGGCGATCCCCGAGACGCAGGCCCGTGCCGGCCGTTCGCTCGGCATGACGCCGCTCATGGCCTTCCGCTACATCGTCATGCCGCAGATGCTGCGCATCGCCTTCCTGCCGGCCACCAACCAGGCGGTCTGGGCGATCCTGATGACCTCGCTCGGCGTCACCGTCGGGATGAACACGGATCTTGCGGGCGTCACGCAGGCGCTGAACGCGGTCTCCTTCCGGACCTTCGAATTCTTCGCGCTCGCGGCGGTCATCTACTACCTGATCGCCAAGGCCGTGACGCTGGCAGCCCGCCTCGCTGCCACGCGCATGTTCCGCTACTGAGAGGGTAAACCATGTTCGATACCGCTCTCACGCTGGCCGATCTCGGCTTCCTCGCCAAGGGCGCGGCCATGACGCTCGCCGTCACCGCCGTCTCCGTGCTGGCAGGCACCGTGCTCGGCGTCATCTTCGGCGTCGTCCGCAACCAGGCCGGCCCCTACTGGTCGATCCCGCTCACCTTCCTGCTCGATGTCTTCCGCTCCGTGCCGCTGCTCATCCAGCTCGTGCTCGGCAATGCGGCTCAATCGATCATGAAGCTCGGTTGGGCGCCCTTCACCACCTCCTGCGTGGTGTTGTCGCTCTACACGGCCGCCTATTGCACCGAGATTGTGCGCGGCGGCATCTCCTCCGTGCCGCTGACCACGCGCCGCGCGGCCCGTTCGCTCGGCATGACCTGGTGGCAGGACATGCGCTACATCGTGGCGCCGCTCGCCACGCGCGTCTCGCTACCCTCCTGGATCGGGCTGACGCTCGGCGTCATGAAGGATTCGGCGCTCGTGCTCTGGCTTGGCCTCATCGAGCTCCTGCGGGCCTCGCAGATCCTCGTCACGCGCCTGCAGGAACCGCTGTTCATCCTGCTCATCTGCGGCGCCATCTACTTCATCATCAGCTTCCCCATAGCCCGGCTTGGCGGCTATCTCGAAAAACGGTGGTCCCCCAATGATTGAGATCGAAAACGTCCGCAAATCCTTCGGCTCTCTGGAAGTGCTGAAGGGGATCAACCTCACCGTCCAGAAGGGCGAGGTGCTGACCATCATCGGCGGTTCGGGCTCCGGCAAGTCGACGCTGCTCACCTGCATCAACGGGCTGGAGACCATCGATGCCGGCCGCATCGTGGTGGACGGCACCGACGTGCACGCCAAGGCGACGGACCTCAACAAGCTGCGCCGCAAGCTCGGCATCGTCTTCCAGCAGTTCAATGCCTTTCCGCACCTCACGGTGCTGGAAAACGTCATGCTCGCGCCGCGAAAGGTGCTCGGCCAGTCGAAGGCCGAGGCCGAGGCCATGGCCGTCAAGCAGCTCACCCATGTCGGCCTCGGCGACAAGCTGAAGGTCTATCCGAACCGCATGTCCGGCGGCCAGCAGCAGCGCATGGCGATTGCCCGCGCACTTGCCATGTCGCCGGCCTATATGCTGTTCGACGAAGTAACCTCGGCGCTCGACCCGCAACTCGTCGGCGAAGTGCTCGATACGCTGCGCATGCTCGCCTCCGAAGGCATGACGATGATCTGCGTCACGCACGAAATGAAGTTCGCCCGCGAGGTCTCCGACCGCGTCGCCTTCTTCCACAAGGGCGTGATGGCCGAGATCGCACCACCGGAAACGCTCTTCGGCGCGCCAAAAGATCCCGAGCTGCAGAACTTCCTCGCCGCCACCCATTGAGGCCATGATGAAGACTGAAACCATGCCCGATGTCGTGGTGATCGGCGCCGGCGTCGTCGGGCTTTCGGCGGCGATTGCCGCGCAGGCGCGCGGCCTCTCCGTTACCGTGCTGGAACGCGAGGCGCCGGCAGCCGGCGCTTCCGCCGGCAATGCGGGCGCATTCGCCTTCACCGACATCCTGCCGCTCGCCTCGCCCGGCATTTTGAAGAAGGCGCCGAAATGGCTGCTCGACCCGCTCGGACCGCTCAGCATTCCGCCGTCCTATGCCGTGCAAATCGCGCCGTGGATGTTTCGCTTCTGGCGCGCCTGCTCCGCCAGCCGCGTCGCCCATTCCACCGCCGCGCAGACCGCGCTGATGGACCTCTCCAGGGCGGAGCTGGAGCCCTTCCTCAGCGAGACCGGCACGGCCGCGATGCTGCGCAAGGAGGGCAACCTCCAGGTCTATGAAAGCCAGGCCGAACTGAACGCCTCGCTGCCCGGCTGGAAGGTGCGCGAAAAACACGGCATCGAATTCCACCACATGGACGCGAGCGCCATGGCGGCGGTCCAGCCCGGCCTCGCCGCGCGCTTCACCCATGGCACGTTCACGCCCGGTTGGTATTCGATCGCCGACCCAAAGCTCTATACGCTGGCGCTCGCCGATCATTTCCAAGCCAAAGGCGGCGTCATCGAACGGACGGAGGTTCTTGGCCTGCGCCCCGTCGACGGCGGCGTCGAGATCACCACCACAAGCGGTGCGCGGCGCGCAAAAAAGGTCGTGCTCGCGGCAGGCGCCTTTTCCCACCAGATCGCGCGCAGCCTGGGCGAAACCATCCCGCTCGAAACCGAGCGCGGCTACAACACGACGCTGCCGCTCGACGCCTTCGACCTGCGCACCCAGGTCACCTTCGGCGGCCATGGCTTCGTCGTGACCCGGCTGTCGACCGGTATCCGCGTCGGCGGCGCGGTGGAGCTCGGCGGGCTGAAGCTGCCACCGAACTTCCGCCGGTCGGAAGCCATGCTGGACAAGGCCCGCGCCTTCCTGCCCGGCCTCAAGCCGGACGGCGGCGTGCAATGGATGGGTTTCCGCCCGTCGCTGCCCGACAGCCTGCCGGCGATCGGTCGCGCCCGCGCCACGCCGAACGTCGTCTACGCCTTCGGCCATGGCCATCTCGGCCTTACCCAGTCCGCCGGCACCGCACGACTCGTCGCAGACCTGTTGACAGATCGCCCGACGACGATCGACATCACATCCTTCTCGCCGCAACGCTTCTAGCCCCACAGGACCCGCCCCATGGCCGAGCTTTCCGCCCGCAGCATTCTCCCCGGCATCGCGGCCGGCCCGGTCATCGCCGCGGGGGAGGCGCTGAGCTTCTGGGGCGGCGTCGATCCCGCCACCGGCAAGGTCATCGACGTGCACCACCCGCTGCACGGCGTCACGATCACCGGCGGCATTCTCATGATGCCGTCGAGCCGCGGCTCCTGCACCGGCTCCGGCGTGCTGCTCGATCTGGCCCTGACGGGCCGTGCGTCGGCAGCCCTGGTCTTCAGCGAAGCCGAGGACGTGCTGACGCTCGGCGCCTTGATCGCGGCCGAAATGTTCGGCAAGTCGCTGCCCGTGCTGCGCGTCTCGCGCGACGCCTTCGCCGCCCTCTGTGGTGAAAAAACGATCCGGATCAGCGAAACGGCGATCGAGACCGACGCCTTGACGATCCCGGTCACGCCGCCCGCGACCGCCACCCTTGACCTCACCGAAGACGACTGCGCCATGCTGGACGGCCGCGACGGCATTGCCGTACAGCTCGCCATGCGCATCACCGCTGCCATGGCCGCGCAGCAGGGCGCGCAAAAGCTCGTCGACGTCGTGCAGGGCCACATCGACGGCTGCATCTATGCCAGCCCCGCCAACCTGACCTTCGCCGAAAAGATGGCCGAGATGGGCGCCAAGGTACGCATCCCCACCACGATGAACGCCATCTCCGTCGATCGCGCCAACTGGCAGGCTCAAGGCGTGCCGGAGGATTTCGGCGATCCTGCCGCCCGCCTCGCCGATGCCTATGTGCGCATGGGCTGTCGTCCGACCTTCACCTGTTCGCCATACCTGCTCGACAGCGCGCCCAAAACCGGCGAGGCCATCGCCTGGGCCGAATCCAACGCCGTGATATTCGCCAACACCGTGCTTGGCGCCCGCACGGCGAAACATCCGGATTTCCTCGACCTCTGCATCGCGCTGACCGGCCGCGCGCCGCTCTCCGGCGTCTATCTCGACGAACACCGGAAGGCGGCCCGCATCATCGACGTCGACCTGCCCGAAAACATCGACGACGCTTTCTGGCCGCTCGTCGGCTATCTCGCCGGCCGCGCCGCGCCCGACCGCATCCCCCTGCTGCGCGGCCTCGCCGAGGCAAAACCGACGCAGGATGACCTGAAGGCGCTGTGCGCCGCCTTCGGCACTACCTCCGCCGCCCCGATGCTGCACATCGAGGGCGTCACGCCCGAAGCCAAGGACGCAGCCGCCGCCGATGCCGACCACACCACCATCACGCGCGCCGACATGATCGACGTCTGGACGATGTTCAACGACGGCTCGGCCGAGGTCGAACTCGTCGCCATCGGCAGCCCGCACGCCTCGCTTTCCGAATGCCGCGCCCTGGCGGATGCGCTGGGAGACCGCAAGCGGCACAAGGACGTCACCGTCATCATCACCGCCGGCCGCGACATCATGGCCGAAGCCGGCGACATCCTTACCCGACTAAGGGAATGCGGCGTCCAGGTCATCCCGGACCTCTGCTGGTGCTCGATCTCCGAACCGGTCTTCCCGCCGAAGACCCGCACCCTCATCACCAATTCCGGCAAATACGCCCATTACGGCCCCGGCCTCTCCGGCCGCACCGTCCGCTTCAGCAACCTCGCCGACTGCATCGAAGCAGCGCTCACCGGCCGCGCGCCGCCACGCCTGCCCGGCTGGCTCGCCTGACAAACACCAAAAACACCCGTAACCGATTCCGGAGGCGGGCGAGACGAATCATCGAACGGCGGGCGGCCGTCTTCGGTGAGGCGTTTGCGTTTGGGGAAGTCAGCGTTTTGCTGGGAAGAGATGGCGGACAGAGCGGGATTCGAACCCGCGATAGAGTCTCCCCTATACACACTTTCCAGGCGTGCGCCTTCAACCACTCGGCCACCTGTCCATCCGCTCGCAGCCGTCGGTCAATCCGGCGCGGACCGCTTTCCTGTTTCCATTCCGGCGAGACGGCGCGATATATACCGAGGTTTCACGCGGGATCAACCGCTTTCTGACAGATTCTTGAAGGTTCTTTCACGCACAGGTGCGAAGGATTGCAGAAGGTTGGCCGTCTTCCTATTTATAGGCAGGAATGAAGCGGAGCGAAATCGAGGCTCCCGCAGGCGGCACCAGGAGGGTGCGCGATGATACGATTCGTCTTGAGGGCCATCAGTCTTGTTGCCCTGGTCATCGCCGTCATGGCGGGGACGATCGATGCGATCCAGTCGGTTTCGGCGTCAGAGCCGGTGCTGACGCCCTTGGCGGTCGCCTGGAGCACGGCGAGTCCCGATACGATCGCGCTCGTTGCGGACGGCATCATGCGCAATCTTCATCCCTATGCGTGGGATCCGGCGGCGATGTGGGTGCTGTCCCAACCGGCCTTTGCCGTGCTGCTCGCCGTCTCGCTGTTCTTCTGGGTGATCGCTTACAAGCGCCCATCCCCCGCAGGCCGCTTCTCCGCCTGATACCAACCCGCCGCGTTCCGCGGCCCGGCCAGGAGGCCAGATATGTTCCTGATCGACATGTTCAACAAGAAGACCACCATGCCCGCGCCCGACGCAGCCCTGCCCGGCCGCGACCAGCCGATCCCGACATCCGCCACCCATTTCGTCAACGGGCGCCCGCTGCAAGGCCCCTATCCCGAGGGTTTCAAGACCGTGCTGCTCGGCATGGGCTGCTTCTGGGGTGCGGAACGCGCGCTTTGGAAGATCCCCGGCGTATGGGTGACGGCGGTCGGCTATTCCGGCGGCTTCACGCCCAACCCGACCTATCACGAGACGACGACGGGGCTCACCGGCCATACCGAAGTCGTGCTCGTCGTCTATGACCCCGCCACGGTCTCGCTGGAAACGCTGCTGAAGACCTTCTTCGAGGCGCACGACCCGACCCAGGGCATGCGCCAGGGCAACGATATCGGCACGACCTACCGCTCGGCGATCTATCTCGACGACGAGGCGGACCTTGCCACGGCGCGCCACGCGCGCGACGTCTACCAGGCGGCGCTGACGGCCGCCGGACGCACGGACCGCATCACCACGGAGATCGCCAAGGCGGGGCCGCTCTACTTCGCCGAGGACGTGCACCAGCAATATCTCGCCAAGAACCCGGGCGGCTATTGCAGCATGCGCGGCACGGGCGTCGCCTGCGCCATCGGCTGATTTCACAGATTTTTCATCAGGCTACCGGCCGCCGGGAATGGGGTTTTCCACCTTCATTCCCGGCGGCTCATATTTTTTACCAACTGAAAAATTTCTGGTGAATTTTTCCCGGAGCCGTGCAAGGATGCCGCCAGCCTGACCCAAGGGAAAGGGTCGGTGGCTCCGTCGCGCGCCTTTTCGGGCGGTGCGCGGAAGGTCCCTATAAAACCAATAGCGAACAGGGCTGCACAATGAAAAAAACCCTTCTCACCCTTCTTGCCACCGCCGCCATGTCGGCCGGCGCCTTTGCCGCGGACATCAAGCCGGCGATCATCTACGACCTCGGCGGCAAGTTCGACAAGTCGTTCAACGAAGCAGCCTATAATGGCGCGGAAAAGTTCAAGGCCGAGACCGGCATCGAATACCGCGACTTCGAAATCGCCAATGACGCGCAGCGCGAGCAGGCGCTCCGCCGCTTCGCCAGCGACGGCAACAACCCGATCGTGATGGCCGGCTTCTCCTGGGCTGCCCAGCTCGAGAAGGTCGCAGCCGAATATCCCGACACCAAGTTCGCCATCATCGACATGGTCGTCGACAAGCCGAACGTGCGCTCGGTCGTCTTCAAGGAAGAAGAGGGCTCGTGGCTCGCCGGCATCATGGCGGGCATGGCCTCCAAATCGAAGACCGTCTCGTTCGTTGGCGGCATGGACATTCCGCTGATCCACAAATTCGCCTGCGGCTATATCGGCGGCGCCAAGTCGCTCGGCGCGGACTACAACGTCCTCGAAGCGTATACGGGTACGACGCCGGATGCCTGGAACGACCCGGTCAAGGGCGGCGAAATCGCCAAGTCGCAGTTCGACCAGGGGTCTGATGTCGTCTACCATGCGGCAGGCGGCACGGGCGTCGGCGTTCTCCAGGCTGCGGCTGACGCCGGCAAGCTGGGCATCGGCGTCGATTCCAACCAGAACGCCCTTCACCCCGGCAAGGTTCTGACCTCGATGCTCAAACGCGTCGATGTCGCCGTCTACGACGCCTTCATCTCGGCCAAGGACGATACGTTCAAGCCCGGCATCAACGTGCTCGGCCTCAAGGAGAACGGCGTGGATGTCGCCATGGACGACAACAACGCCGCACTCGTCACCCCGGAAATGAAGGCCGCCGTGGACAAGGCGCGCGCCGACATCATTGCCGGTACAGTGAAGGTGCACGACTACATGTCGGATGAAACCTGCCCCTACTAAGCGGCATTGACGGCCCGTTTGCGTGAAAGCAGACGGGCCGATTCCGTTTTCCCTTACGCCTTAATAGTGCGGCGGGCGGGTAATGGCCGGGGCTTCCAAGGACCCCTCTTCCAGCGTGAGGAAACGTTCCGTCAACCGGTCGAGCTTCGAGCGGACCTGTTCGATCACGCGCCATTGCTCGGCGAGCTGGTCCGACATTTCCTCGATCGTCTTTGCCTGGTGGGCGATGTGCTCCTCCAAGCGGGCGATGCGGTCGTCTTCGGGAAGATCGGGCGTGGTCATGTCTAGTCCTCGTCGCTCGCTGCCGGCGGCCCGAGCTATAGCGAGCGCAGCACCAACCCGCAATCAGGCTGGACAAGCACGGCGGAAGCAACAAGACTAAGACCGATCGGCCGGGAGGCCTGTCGCCCTAAATCCCCGTAAGAGTGGATCGTCATGAGCGAATTGGCAATCGAACTGAAGGGCATCGACAAGAGCTTCGGCCTCGTCCACGCCAACCGGAACATCAACCTGAAGGTCCGCAAGGGCACCATTCACGGTATCATCGGCGAAAACGGCGCCGGCAAATCCACCCTCATGTCGATCCTCTACGGCTTCTACCAGGCCGACCACGGCGACATCGTGATCGACGGCAAGACGGTCAATATCCGCGATCCGAATGCCGCCATCGCCGCCGGCATCGGCATGGTGCACCAGCATTTCATGCTGGTCGAGAATTTCACCGTGCTGGAAAACATCATGCTCGGCGCGGAAGAGAGCCAGATCCTCAATGCCGGCATCACCAAGGCGCGGGCCGAGCTGAAGCGGCTCGAAAAGGAATATGCGCTGGAGGTCGATCCGGACGCTGTGATCGAGGAACTGCCGGTCGGCATCCAGCAGCGCGTGGAAATCCTCAAGGCGCTCTACCGCCGGGCCGACATCCTCATTCTCGACGAGCCGACGGGTGTTTTGACGCCGCCCGAGGCCGACCACCTGTTCCGCATCCTCGGCCAGTTGAAGGACGAAGGCAAAACGGTCCTGCTCATCACCCACAAGCTGCGCGAGATCATGGCGATCACCGACGAGGTCTCCGTCATGCGCCGCGGCGAGATGGTTGCGACGCGCACGACGAAGGATACCTCCGTCGAGGAGCTGGCCGAGCTGATGGTCGGCCGTCGCGTGTTGCTGCGCGTGGAAAAGGGCGAGGCAAAACCGGCGGACGCGAAATTCTCCGTCAAGAACCTGACGGTGCGCGACAGCCGCGGCGTGACCATGGTCGACGACGTCTCCTTCGATATCCGCGCCGGCGAGATCGTCGGCATTGCGGGCGTTGCCGGCAACGGCCAGTCGGAACTGCTGGAGGCGATCTCCGGCATCCGCCGCGCGAAATCCGGCACGGTGCTGCTCAACGGCAGGCCGATCGACGTCACCGGCAATGCCGACCCGGCGGAGCTGCGCAAGCGCGGCCTGGCGCATGTGCCGGAGGACCGGCATCATGTCGGCCTCGTCCTGAAGTTCGAGGAAAGCGAAAACGCCATCCTCGGCTATCACGATGACCCGAAATACCGCAAAGGCCTGCTGCTCGATATCGACGCCATCCGCGCCGATGCGGAGGAAAAGATCGCCGCCTATGACATCCGCCCGCCGAACCCGCGGCTAAAGACCGCCAACTTTTCCGGCGGCAACCAGCAGAAGATCGTGCTGGCGCGCGAGATGGAGCGCAATCCCGATGTGCTGATCATCGGCCAGCCGACGCGCGGCGTCGATGTCGGCGCCATCGAATTCATTCACAAGCGCATCATCGAGATGCGCGACCAGGGCAAGGCGGTGCTGCTCGTCTCGGTGGAGCTGGACGAGATCCGCGCGCTTTCCGATCGTATTCTGGTGATGTTTGCCGGCCGCGTCGTCGGCGAGCGCCTGCCGGATGCCACCGAGGGAGAGCTCGGCCTGTTGATGGCCGGTGTGGAAGGCCGGAAGGAGGCTGCGGAATGAGTGTTCCTTACGCGAAACTGCCGGCCTGGGCCGAATATGGCCTGATCCCGCTCGTCAACCTCGCCGTCGCCTTCCTGATTTCCGGCCTCGTCGTCTTGATCGTCGGCGAGAGCCCGCTGGAAGCCGCCTATCACATGATCAACGGTGCCTTCGGGCGCGGCGAATATATCGGCTTCACGCTCTACTACACGACGACCTTCATCTTCACCGGTCTTGCCGTGGCGGTCGCCTTCCATTGCGGCCTGTTCAACATCGGCGGCGAAGGCCAGGCCTATATCGGCGGCATCGGCGTCGCGCTCGCCTGCCTCTCCTTCGACCGCGTGCTGCCCTGGTATCTCCTCTTCCCGATCGCCATTCTCGGCGCAGCGCTCTTCGGCGCGCTCTGGGCGATGATCCCCGGCTGGCTGCAGGCCAAGCGCGGCAGCCATATCGTCATCACGACGATCATGTTCAACTTCATCGCCGCCAGCCTGATGAACTACCTGCTCAACCGGGTGTTCAAGCCGCTCGGCTCCATGTCGCTCGAAACCCGCACCTTCGAGGCGGGCGGCCAGCTGCCGAAACTCGACTGGCTGATGTCGATCTTCGGCCTTTCCGTCGGCTCGGCGCCGTTCAACATTTCCTTCCTGCTCGCGCTGGTTGCCGCCTTCGGCGTCTGGGTGCTGATCTGGCGCACAAGGCTCGGCTACGAGATGCGCACGATGGGCCACAGCCCCGCGGCCGCGCGCTATGCCGGCATCAAGGAAGCCAGGATCATCGTCATCGCCATGATGATCTCCGGCGGGCTTGCCGGCATGATGGCGCTGAACCCGATCATGGGCGAGCAGTTCCGCATGCAGCTCGATTTCGTGCAGGGCGCCGGCTTCGTCGGCATCGCGGTGGCGCTGATGGGGCGCTCGCATCCGGCGGGCATCATTCCGGCCGCACTGCTCTTCGGCATGCTCTACCAGGGCGGGGCGGAAATCTCCTTCGAGATGCCCTCCATCTCGCGTGACATGATCGTCATCATCCAGGGTCTCGTCATCCTGTTTGCCGGCGCGCTGGAGCACATGTTCCGCCCGGCCATCACGCGGGTCGTGCTGGCGCTTTCGCCGAAAACCCGCGACGTCGCCGCCACCAAGGGAGCCTGAGCGCCATGGAATTCTTCCAGACCTTCATCGAGCTCGCCCAGTCGACGGTGCGCGTCTCGACGCCGCTGATCCTCGCCGCCCTTGCCGGCCTCTTCACCGAACGCGCCGGCGTCTTCGACATCGGCCTCGAGGGCAAGATGCTCGGCGCCGCCTTCGCCGCCGGCACCGTCGCCTATCTCACGCAATCCGTGACCATGGGCCTGCTCGCCGCCGTGCTCGTCTCCGTGCTGCTCTCGCTGGTGCATGGCTATGCCTCGATCACCCAGCGCGGCAGCCAGATCGTCTCCGGCGTCGCGATCAACTTCGTCGTCGCCGGCTCCACCGTCATCCTCGGCGAGGCCTGGTTTCGCCAGGGTGGGCGCACGCCGGCGCTCACCGAAGACGGCCGCTTCGGCCGGATCACGCTGCCCTTCGCCGATGCGGTGCGCGAGGTGCCAATCCTCGGTCCGCTCTATTCCGGCCTGCTCTCCGGCCATTCGCCGCTGACCTACCTCGCCTTCCTGATGGTGCCCGCAAGCTGGTGGATTCTCTACCGCACCCGCTTCGGCCTGCGCATGCGCGCCGTCGGCGAGAACCCCGGCGCGGTCGATACCGCCGGCATTTCGGTGATCTGGCTGCGCTACCGCGCCGTCATCTGCTGCGGCATCCTTTGCGGCATTGCGGGCGCATACCTGTCGCTCTCGGCCAATGCCGGCTTCACCAAGGGCATGACGGCGGGCAAGGGCTATATCGCGCTCGCCGCGCTGATCTTCGCCAAGTGGCGGCCGAAGAACATCCTGTTCGCCTGCCTGCTCTTCGGCTTCCTCGATGCCTTCGCCATCCGCTACCAGGGTTATGCCTTCCCGCTGATCGGCAAGGTGCCGGTACAGTTCATGCAGGCGCTGCCCTATATCCTGACCGTGATCCTGCTTGCAGGCTTCATCGGCAAGGCCATTCCGCCGAAGGCCGGCGGCGTGCCCTACGTCAAGGAGCGATAGAAAAATGTCCCAAGACCTCTTCGAGGCGGCGCGCGCGGCGATGGCCTTCGCGCATGCGCCCTATTCCAAATTCCCCGTCGGCGCGGCCATCCGCGCCGAGGACGGCAAGATCTATGCCGGCGCCAATATCGAGAACCTGTCCTTCCCCCAAGGCTGGTGCGCCGAGCCGACCGCGATCAGCCACATGATCATGGCCGGCAACAAGAAAATCGTCGAAATGGCGGTGATTGCAGAAAAACTGCCGCTCTGCCCGCCCTGCGGCGGCTGCCGCCAGAAGATCGCGGAATTCGCGAAAGCGAAAACACCGATCTATCTGTGCGACGAGACCGGCGTGAAGAAGACCATGACCATGGAAGAGCTCCTGCCGCATGGTTTTGCCACGGACGTGATCGGATGAGCGCGCACACGACAGAACTGCTCCGCGCCCGCCTCGGCGGCGTGCTGCCGCGTTATGGCATCGTGCTCGGCTCGGGGCTCGGCTCACTGGTGGAAGCGGTCGCAAACCCGCTGCACATTCCCTATTCGGACCTGCCGAGTTTTCCCGTCAGCTCCGTTTCCGGCCATGCCGGCGAGATGGTCATCGGCTATCTCGGCGAGGTCCCGGTCATCATGCTGTCCGGCCGGGTGCACTATTATGAACGCGGCGATGCCAATGCCATGCGCACGCCGATCGAGGTGCTGAAGGGCTTGGGCGTCACCTCGCTGATCCTCACCAATTCGGCGGGCTCGCTCCGCGAAGACATGCCGCCCGGCTCGGTGATGCGGATTTCCGACCACATCAATTTTTCGGGCGCGAACCCGCTGATCGGCATCGAGAGCGACGACCGCTTCGTCGGCATGACCAATGCCTATGATGCCGGGCTTGCCGCCCGCATGGAAGCGGCGGCGCAGAAACTCGGCATCCCGCTGTCGAGCGGCGTCTACATGTGGTTCTCCGGCCCGAATTTCGAAACGCCGGCGGAAATCCGCATGGCCCGGGTGTTCGGCGCCGACGCCGTCGGCATGTCGACCGTGCCGGAAGTGCTGGTCGCCCGCCATCTCGGCCTCGATGTCGCCGCCGCCTCGGTCATCACCAATTTCGGCGCCGGAATGACGGGCGGCGAACTCAGCCATCACGAAACCAAGGACATGGCCCCGATCGGCGGAAAGCGGCTTGCCGCTATCCTTGCGGAAATGATCGCGGGCGGAGGCAATGAAAATGCATGAGGACGACACCAAGGCGATCGCGCAAAAGGCGCTCTCCCTGCTCGACCTGACGGACCTCAACGACGACAGCAATGCGGCGGCCATCGAGAAACTCTGCGCCCAGGCGCAGACGCCCTTCGGCAACACGGCCGCCATCTGCATCTGGCCGCGCTTCATCGCGCAGGCCCGCGGCATCCTGGGCAAAGGCCATGCGGTGAAGATCGCGACCGTGGTCAACTTCCCCGCCGGAGACCTGACGGTCTCCGAGGTGATCGCCGAGACAAAGCAGGCGATTGCCGACGGCGCCGACGAGATCGACCTCGTCATCCCTTACCGCGACTTTATTATCGGCGACGAAGCGGCAGTGGTGGAGATGGTGGAAGCCGTAAAGGCGGTCTGCACGCCGCCGATCGTTCTCAAGACCATTCTGGAGACCGGCGCGCTGAAAGACCCGGCGCTGATCCGCGAGGCCTCCGATCTCGCGATTGCCGCAGGCGCGGATTTCATCAAGACCTCGACCGGCAAGTTTGCCGTCAACGCCACCCTGCAAGCCGCCGAGATCATGCTGAATGCCATCAAGGCCAGCGGCAAGCCGGTCGGTTTCAAGCCGGCAGGCGGCGTGCGCACCGTCGCCGATGCCGGCGACTATCTCACACTTGCCGCCTCGATCCTCGGCGAAGGCTGGGCAACGCCCCAAACCTTCCGCTTCGGCGCGTCCGGCCTGCTCGGCGATATCCTGGCCATGCTCGACGGCCAGCCCGCGCCGGCCGCGCCCGCGAGCTACTGAAGATGCTCCCGCAGGAGACGATCCGTCGAAAGCGCAACGGTGAGCCTCTCGCCCCGGAAGACATCGCCCGCTTCATGGCCGGCGTGACGGATGGCAGCGTCTCCGAGGGGCAGGTGGCGGCCTTCGCCATGGCCGTCTGGTTCAACGGCATGGCGCGCGAGGAGACCGTGGCGCTGACGCTCGCCATGCGCGATTCGGGCGACGTGCTCGACTGGTCGGACATAAACCGGCCGATCGCCGACAAACATTCAACCGGCGGTGTCGGCGACAATGTCTCGCTGATGCTGGCGCCGATCGCGGCCGCCTGCGGGCTCGCCGTGCCGATGATCTCCGGCCGTGGCCTCGGCCATACCGGCGGCACGCTCGACAAGCTGGAATCGATTCCCGGCTATACGATCATGCCCTCCGCTGACCTCTTCCGCCACACGGTGAAGGACGTCGGCTGCGCGATCATCGGCCAGACCGCCGACCTTGCGCCCGCCGACAAGCGCATCTACGCCATCCGCGACGTCACCGCGACGGTCGATTCCGTGCCACTGATCACCGCCTCCATTCTCTCGAAAAAGCTCGCGGCTGGCCTGCAATCGTTGGTGCTGGACGTGAAGGTCGGCAACGGTGCCTTCATGGCGGATACGACTGAAGCCGAAACGCTCGCCCGCTCGCTGGTCGCGGTGGCGAATGGCGCAGGCGTCAAGACCTCCGCCCTCATCACCGACATGAACCAGCCGCTGGCCGACGCCGCCGGCAATGCCGTCGAGATCGCCAATTGCATCGCTTTCCTGAAGGGCGAGAAGGCCGGGACGCGACTGGAGCGCATCGTGCTCGCCTTCGCGGCGGAAATGCTGGTGCTTTCGGGGGTGGAACGAGACCTGGCCGCGGCCGAAACGAAGGCAGCCCAGGCACTCGCCAGCGGCGCGGCCGCAGAGATTTTCGGGCGCATGGTGCATGCGCTCGGCGGCCCCGCCGACCTGCTGGAGAAGCCGGAGGCTTACCTTTCGGCCGCGCCGGTGATCCACCCGGTCCTCGCATCGGAAGCCGGCTATCTGGTTTCCTGCGATACGCGCGGCGTGGGCATGGCGGTCATCGAGCTTGGTGGCGGGCGCAGCCGCCCGGACGACACGATCGACCACCGCGTCGGCTTCGATCGCCTTGTGCCGCTCGGTACGAGGGTCGAAAAGGGCGACGAGATCGGCCGTGTGCACGCCGTAAACGAGACGGATGCCGCACGCGGCGCCGAGCGACTTGCCGGGCTTTATCGGATCGCTCCGGAAGCGCCAGCGGCGTCTCCCGATATCCTGACGCGCATCAGCGCGTGAGGTGCAGCCTGCCGTCTTCGACGCGGTAGGAGGAAAGGCCCTTCAGGAAACTCATGCCGATCAGCGTGCCGGAGAGCGCCTTGTCCTCCAGCACCATCGCGCCGATGTTTTCCATGCGCACCGGGCCGATCTCGATCCGGTCGAGGCGGATATAGGCGGCGCGCGCCTTGCCGTTGGCTGTATCGACGGCATAGCGGAAATCGAGGTCGGACCGGGCGATACCGATGCGCTGCGCCGTCGAGACGTTGATGGCGACCATGCTGGCGCCGGTATCGACCATGCCCTCTTCCTTGCGGCCGTTGATGGCGAAGAGGCCAGTGAAATGGCCGTTCGGATCCGCATCGATCACCGCGCTGCGGTTGCCGGTGTAACGCGCCGCGCCCTGCCCCGTCTGCACGACCGCCGTCTCGACCTTCGCGGCGGGTTTTTCGCCGGTCGATTCGAGATAGCGGGTCGCGACGTCGGGCACGAAGGCCGCGGTGACAATCACGGCACCGGTGACAAAAGCGAGGCTGCGGACGGACATGGACGGGTCTCCGGAAGATCTGTCCCGAAATAACACGCATCCGGCTAACGGACGGCAAAAGGGGCACCCGACGGCGCCCCTCTCCACGATCTTCGTTCGGCTTGGTAAAGCGCCGGTTAACGGCTCACTTCGTTCCGTACATGCGGTCGCCCGCGTCGCCCAGTCCGGGCACGATGTAGCCCTTCTCGTTGAGTTGGCGGTCGATGGAGGCCGTGTAGACCGGCACGTCCGGATGATGCGCGCGAAAGCTCTTGATGCCTTCGGGGGCGGCCAGCAGGCAGAGGAAGCGGATGTTCGTTGCGCCGCGGCTCTTCAGCGTGTCGATGGCGGCGATGGCCGAATTGCCGGTCGCCAGCATCGGATCGACGACGATGACGAGGCGTTCGTCGATGCTGTCGGGCGCCTTGAAAAAATACTCGACCGCTTCGAGCGTCTCATGGTCGCGGTAGACGCCGATATGGGAGACGCGGGCCGAGGGCACCAGCTCCAGCATGCCTTCCAGCAGACCGTTGCCGGCGCGCAGGATGGAGGCGAAGACCAGCTTCTTGCCTTCCAGCACCGGCGCGTCGATCACTTCCAGCGGCGTCTCGATGCGCTGGGTGGTGAGTTCCAGATCGCGCGTGACTTCGTAGCAGAGCAGCGTGGAAATCTCGCGCAGCAGGCGGCGGAAGCTCCCGGTCGAGGTTTCCTTCTTGCGCATGATGGTCAGCTTGTGCTGCACGAGCGGGTGATCGATGACTGTGACGCCGTCCATGGCCAACCTTCCCAAATTGAGTAAACGCCTCTTTTTCCACGGAACGGCGGAGGGCCGCAAGAGAAGACAGCCGGCCGCGGGCAACATCCCCAGCCGGAACAGGCCTCAAAGCTTTGCCAACAGCCGCTGCCGCGTCGGCTCGTCCACAAAGGCCGCCTCGATGGCGGTGTGCGTCATGCCGAGGATTTCCGCCTCGCTGAAGCCCATGATCGTCGCGGCAACCTCGTATTCGCGGGCGAGCGAGGTGTGGAAGAACGGCGGGTCGTCGGAATTGAGCGTGACGCGCACGCCGGCCTCGTGGAGCGCCCGCAGCGGGTGGCTTTCGAAATCGGGGAAGACGTTCAGCGCGACATTCGAGCCGGGGCAGACTTCCAGCACCACGCCCTCATCCGCCAGCCGCTTGACGAGATCCGCATCCTCGATGGCGCGCACGCCATGGCTGATGCGGGCGGGGCGGACATGGTCGAGTGCGTCGCGCACGCTGAAGGCGCCGGAGAGTTCACCGGCATGGATGGTGATGCCGAGGCCGGCGTCGCGGGCGATATCGAAGGCGCGGGTGAAATCGGCGACGCGATGCATGCGCTCCTCGCCGGCCAGATTGAAGCCGGTAATCAGCGGATGCGGCCGGCGCGCGGCATATTCCGCCGCCTTCACCACCCGTTCCGGGCCAAAATGGCGGATACCGACGATGAGGAGGCGCGTCTCGATGCCGGTCTTCGCCTTGGCGCGCTCGGCGCCCTCGGCAAGGCCGCGCACATAGGCATCGGCACCGATGCCGACGGCGTCGCCCTGGTCGGGCGAGACGATCAGCTCGCTGTAGATGGCGCCCGCTTCGGCGATCTCGGTGAGGTAGGTTTCCGCAAGCAGCGCGTAATCCTCCTCGTCACGAAACAGGTTGGCGGTCGCATCGTAGCTCTGCACGAAGCTGGTGAAATCCTGCCAGGCATAGGCGCCATCGCGGATGAAGGCGGAGGTGTCGATGCCGTAGCGTTCAGCCTGGGCAAGCGCCAGGGCCGGCGGGGTGGCGCCTTCGATATGGCAGTGCAGCTCCGCCTTGGGCATGGATGTCGTCACAAAAAGCTCCTTCCGTGCGGACCCGGCGCGATGCCGAGGTGACGGGCAATACTCTCGCCGATATCGGCGAAGGTCGTGCGGGTTTCAAGCAGGCGCGAGCGGATGCCCGGGCCGAAACTCATGATCGGCACGCGCTCGCGCGTGTGGTCCGTGCCGCGCCAGGTGGGGTCGCAGCCGTGGTCGGCGGTGAGGATGACGATGTCGCCGGGTTTCAGCTTGCGGTCGACCTCCGGCAGGCGGCGATCGAAGGCTTCCAGCGCCGCCGCATAACCGGCGACGTCGCGACGGTGGCCGTAGAGCATGTCGAAATCGACGAAATTGGTGAAGACGAGGTCGCCGTCCTCCGCTTCGTCCATCACGCCGAGCGTGGCATCGAGCAGCGCCATGTTGCCATTCGCTTTGGTGAGCTTGCCGATGCCCTGATGGGCGAAGATATCACCGATCTTGCCGACGGCGCGCACGGTGCGGCCGGCCTCGCTCAGCCGGTCGAGCAGCGTCGGCTCCGGCGGCAGGACGGAATAGTCGCGGCGGTTGCCGGTACGCTCGAAGGTCTCCGGCGTTTCGCCGACGAAGGGCCGCGCGATGACCCGACCGATCCGCCCGCCCGGCCGCTCGTCGAGGATTTTTCGCACGGTCTCGCAGAAAGCCAACAGACGGTCGAGGCCGAAATAGCGCTCGTGGGCAGCGACCTGGAAAACGGAGTCGGAGGAGGTGTAGCAGATCGGCCGGCCGGTGCTGGCGTGCTCCCAGCCGTGGCGGGCGATGATATCCGTGCCCGAGGCGTGGCAATTGCCGAGAATGCCCGGCACATCGCCTGCCGCGCAGATGGCTTTCACCAACTCGGGCTCGAAAGCATCGCCTTCGGCCGGAAAGTAGCCCCAGTCGAAGGTGACGGGCGTGCCGGCGATCTCCCAATGGCCCGACGGCGTGTCCTTGCCATTCGAGACCTCGCTTGCCGCGCCATGAAGGCCGAAGACGCGCGGTGGCACGTCCATGCCCGGCGGGAAACGGCCTGTCGCGGCGCGGGCGGCATGCAGGAGGCCGAGCGCCGACATGTTGGGAAGCTTCAGCGGCCCCTGCCGCAGCCCCGGCCGGTCGGCGACGCCGGCCGCGCAGAATTCGGCGATATGGCCGAGCGTATCGGCACCGAGATCGCCGAAGGCCGCCGCATCCGGGCCGCCGCCGATGCCGAAGGAATCGAGAACGAAGAGGAAGGCTCGCGCCATGGAATCACCTGTCGTCTGTCCGTGTCCGCCTTCTGAAGAGCGGATGAACTGACTGACATGACACGGGCGTCATGGACGGTTCAAGCGAAATCGGCAGGGCGCGCGGCCGCGCTCAGCAATCGGGGCAGCTGATCGAAGAGCCCTGGCGCAGGCCGAAATAGCTCGTCTTGCTGAGCGTGATATTGTTAAGCTTCGCGGAGAGGTTCGGTGCCATGAGGAGGATCTTGTGCGGTACGCCCAGTTCGGTGCGCACGAAGAACAGGCTCTTGGCGCCTTCTATATGGCTCGGCAGAACCACGGCTGTGCCCTTGACGTAGGGTTGCCCCTTGCTCTGGTCCCGCGACCAGGCGACCGTTGCCTTGCCATCCGCATCAATGGTGACGCCGGTGATCTTCAGGGTGTAACCGGTGGCCTGCGGGAAGGGCGCGATCACGCTTGCAGTTACGTCCTTCATCGTGTCCAACACCGCGGCATTGGTCGAACCGTTCTGTGTGACCAGATCGGAAACGGTGCTGGCCGCACGGCTGACCTTGCGCGACAGGGTGAAACCGACGGTGATTTCGAAGGCACTGACATAGGCCATGATCATCAGCGGGGCGACGATCGCGAATTCGATGGCCCCGACACCGCGCCGATCCTCGACGAAACGACGCAGCCTGAGGAGGATACCGCGCTTCATGGGTAGTCCTCATTCTGCACGACGGCTGTCGCGATCATCAGGTAATTCTGGCGAGTGCCATCAGCCCCGCGAAAGTTGGAGACATAGGGGCGGATAACGTCCGTCACGATATCCCAGCGATAATAAGCGCGTATCAAGTTGATGGAGCGCTTGCCGCCTGGCAAGAATTTGTTGGCCGCATTGAGATCTGCGACCGTCTGCGGAACGGTTTTCGGAATGTCCGAATAGGTCGCGAAGCTCTGCACCTGAATGAACAGTTTGTCCGCTTTTTTGAGCTCGCCGGCCGAGCAGGGCATCAGGATCGAGATTTCGGCGCAGAAAGTCTTGCGGAAGTCCTCCTCGCTCATGGTCGAACGGATTTCGCCGGTCCTGATCTTGCGCGCCATCGTGTCAGTGGCGCCGGCGAGGAGCTGCTCTGCGGAAAAGGCGATGAAGGTCTCGAGCGAGGCGAAGACGATCATGAAGAACGGAAGGCTGAGAATTGCTATTTCCATTGCCGTCGCGCCATCGCGACCGGCAAGGAAACGGCCGAACAGACCCTTCATCGGCCTCCGGCGGGTGGTTGCATCATGATCGAGCGACATCGCGATCCGTTCCCAGATATTGGACACGGCGAGATTAGGTGACAGACCGTTTATATTTCGTGTGTGTGGAGCGGAAGAATTGAACGGTTTCCCGCATTTGGACGCCCGAAGCGGGACGCGCCGTCAGCCGCCCGAATTGGTTCTGGCGACATGTTCCTCACAATTTGGCGTGCAGGAGAGAACGGAGCGGTCGGTCTGGCGGAAGACGCGTACCGTATTGCCTTCGTCGATCGAGACGAGGATGCGCTCGTCGACGATCGCATTGCCATCCGCATCAAGCAGGACGAGGTTGGTGGTTCCGAAGTTGCGGCCGGTGAGCACGATCGTCTGCGCATCCGCCACCGTGGCGTCGGCGACGTCAGCGTTGCCGATGATCACCTTGCTGACCGGGCGGTCGAGCTTGAGCACGCGAGCATGATCCATGTAGACGCGCATCAGCGGCTCTTCGGCAAACGCGTAAGAAGCGACCGTCGACATGATAACAATTGCGGCTGTCGCAAGCTTTGCGGCTGCTACGGCGAAGGTCCAGTCGCGTCCCATAAACATTCATCCCGGTAAGAAAACAGGGATAGCATCGCCGTGAATGGTGAACGAAGGTTTAAACCGGTCGCTAGGCTTGTCGATTTATGAATCCGCCCGGTAAGCCGGATCTGAGTCCAACCGGCGGATCGTTCTAGGGAATCCGCGCGCGTAAGGGGATTTAACCAATTGGTCACCCTATTTCCCGCAGGCAGGCGCTAACCTATTGTTAACCCATTTCTTTAAGCCGATGGAAATGGCCGACCTGTAGGTTGCAATCATCCGAACAACGGAAACAGTTGGCGGACGTGCTGAACCAACATCGTGGAGCTAGGAGAATACCATGACCAAGACTTTCGCTCGCTTTATGAAGGACGAATCGGGTGCAACTGCCATCGAATACGGCCTGATCGCTGCCCTGATTTCCGTTGCTCTCATCACCGGCGCTACCGCGCTGGGCAACTCGCTCAACTCCACCTTCAGCAAGCTGGGTGGCAAGCTGACGAACGCCGTGGACAAGACCGCGCCGTAAGCTGAAGCGGCTTCATTGCGCTTATCTGGAAAGCCGCCTCCAAAAGGCGGCTTTCCGTTTTCCAGACGTTATCCTTTCCGAAACGGATCCAGCGTATTCTTCGCCAAAAGGAGAGCAGCGTGACCCAGGCCATCATCTTCGTGGTATTTCCGCTCTGCCTTGCGCTCGCGGCCGTTTCCGATTTCCTGACCATGCTTATCCCCAACAGGGCTTCGGCGATCCTGCTTGTCGCCTTTATCATCGTGGCGCCGCTGGCAGGCCTCGGCCTGACGGACATCGCGATGCATCTGGCCGCCGGCCTTATTGTCTTTGCCGTATGCTTTACGCTGTTCGCCTTCAACGTTATGGGTGGCGGCGATGCGAAGCTTCTGACGGCGAGTGCCGTGTGGTTCGGCCTGACCTTTTCGCTTGTCGAATATCTGATCTACGTTTCCATCTTCGGCGGGTTCCTCACTTTCGCGATCCTGGCATTGCGTTCGAACACGACCCTGATCCTGGCCACCGGCCTGCCCATTCCCAACCATCTCCTCAAGGCGACGAAAGTCCCCTACGGCATCGCGATCGGGATTGGTGCGTTTGCCGCCTATCCGACGTCGCCGTTGATGCTTGCCGCCCTCGGCAGCGCCGGCTGATAGCTCTACCTTTCCATAGGGAACATGCGCCACCCCGGGTTGAAACGCCCGGGGCGAAGCCGTTGCGGCAGATGGCGGCGTCAACCCGTCGTTAACCATAGCCGTAAGGCAGCTATTAACCATAATTATACCATTGCCGGTCAATGTGGGCGGATAGAACTGTCCGCAGCCCCAGGGAATCCACATGAGACCGGCGCGAATCATCATTCTGGCAGTGGCCGTCGTTTCGGCCGGCGTCGCAGGCCTCCTGGCCTTGCAGATCGCCGGCGGCGGCACGCCCGCCCTGCCCGAGGCCGTCGTCGAGCGCGAGCCGACGATCAACGTGCTTGTGGCCAAGGAAAGCCTGCCTGTCGGCGCGCGCCTTAATCCGGAAATACTCGCGTGGACGGCATGGCCGGAAAGCTCGGTGGTCGAAGGATTCATCACCGACCAGAACCGGCCCGACGCGATGGAGACGCTCAACGGCGCGGTCGTGCGCCTGCCGGTGTTCAATGGTGAACCGATCCGCCAGGAAAAGATCGCCGACTCGAGCAATCGCATCATGTCGTCGCTGCTTCCCTCCGGTAAGCGCGCCGTCGCAACAGAAATTTCTGTGGCAACGGGTGCAGGCGGTTTCATCCTGCCGAACGACCGCGTCGACGTGATCATGGTGCGCAAGAGCGCCGAGGGCTCGTACATCACCGAGACCGTGCTGGCGAACGTGCGCGTGCTTGCCATCGACCAGCAGATCCAGGAAAACGAGGACGGCTCGAAGGCCGCCATCGGCACCACCGCTACACTCGAACTCACCCCGGACCAGACCAAGGTGATTGCCGTCGCCCAGCAGATGGCAGAGCGCCTGTCGCTGGCGCTGCGCAGCGTGGCGGACGCCCAGGAGCCCGATACAGGTGCGGCCGACTACCTGCTCAGCGGCGGCGACGGCATGCCGATCATCCAGGTGATCAAGACCGGTGAAATCGTCAATGGCGGTTCGCCCGCGACACAGAAGTGACCAGGAGCTGACCGTGTTTGGAATCGCAAAAACTTTTCGAGCTTCCGTCGCGGGTGGACTGAGTTTCTGCCTGGCGTTTTCCGGTATGCCGGGCCTCGAGGGCGCGGGCGTCGCGACCGCGCAAGCATCGACCGCGTCGGTCATCCGCATTACCAGCAGCGGCCCCGGTGCCCGCAAGTCTGTAAAGCTTGGCCTCAACAAGGCAATCGTCGTCGATCTGCCGACCGACGCGCACGACATCCTTGTCGCGGATCCAGTCAAGGCTGACGCCGTCACCCGCACGTCGCGCCGCATCTATCTCTTCGGCAAGGAAGTCGGCCAGACCAACATCTTTATCTTTGGGCCGGGTGGCGAGGAGATCGTCAGCATCGACCTGAATGTCGAGCGCGACATTGACGGCCTGCAGGCGAACCTGCGCCGCTTCATCCCCGACTCCGACATCGAAGTCGAGATCATCTCGGACAATATCGTGCTGAACGGCACAGTGCGCACGCCGCAGGATGCCGCCCAGGCGACGCGTCTTGCGGAAATCTTCCTGAAGGGCGGCGAGGCCACGACCCGCACGATCGTCTCCCAGGGCAATAACGGCGATTCCGCGATCTTCGGCGAAGCGCGCCGCAGCTCGCAGGTCGTCAACATGCTGAAGATCGATGGCGAGGACCAGGTCACGCTGAAGATCACCGTGGCGGAAGTCAGCCGCCAGGTGCTGAAGCAGCTCGGCTTCAACGGCTCCGTTCAGGGATCGAACGGCGGCATATCGTTCCGCAACCCGACCAATCTCGGCGGCGCGGCCGACTGGGTCTCCAACGGCGTTGCCAGCGGCACGCTTGGCGGCCTGTCGCTTGCTGGCAGCATGAGTGCCATGGAACAGGCCGGCGTCATGCGCACGCTTGCCGAACCAAGCCTCACGGCCATTTCCGGCGAGGAGGCGAGATTCTATGTCGGCGGCGAGTTCCGCCTTCCGACCGAACAATCGATCGACGTCGACGAAGAAACCGGCAAAGCGACGGTCGGTCGCACCATCGATCAGGTCGAATACGGCATCCGTCTAAACTTCCGCCCTGTCGTGCTGTCGCCTGGCCGCATCAGCCTGAAGATTGAGACCGAGGTGTCGGAACCGACCTTTGAAGGGTCTGCGACATCCATCGCCAACAGCAACATTCCCGGCCTGACCGTGCTCGGCATCCGCCGCCGCGAGGCTTCCACCAGCGTCGAACTGCCGTCGGGCGGCTCCATCGTCATCGCCGGTCTCGTCAAGGACGATATCCGCCAAGCGGTTTCGGGTCTGCCGGGTCTCTCGAAGATTCCGATCTTCGGCACCCTGTTCCGCTCGAAGGATTTCGTGCGCAACGAGACGGAAATGGTCATCATCGCGACGCCCTATCTCGTGCGGCCCGTCGCGCGCAACGCACTCTCGCGTCCGGATGACAATTTCAACGCGACCAACGACGCGGCGAGCTTCTTCCTCGGCAAGGTGAACAAGATCTACGGCCGCAAGGAAGAGGCGATGCCCTCGGGCAACTACCACGGCTCCATCGGCTTCATCTACAAGTGACGGGACGGAAGATGCGCGACAACAATAGCCAGATCCGACTTCCCGCAAGGAACCGCACCATGCACAAGCCGATGCGCGCTGCGCTTGCAGCGACCCTCATTCTCTCGGCCGCGGCCCTTTCCGGCTGCGGTGCGCGCCCGGACCGGTCCACGACGGGGTCGATCCCGGACGACTACCGCACGCGCCATCCGATCGTGCTGTCTGAGACCGCGCAGACCATGGACATTCCGATCGCCACCGGCGACCGGGCGCTGACGGTTGCCATGCGTGACAACATCCGCGGTTTCGCCGCCGACCATCTCGCCAAGTCGCGCAGCGCCGTGCAGATCATGCTGCCGGCCGGATCGGCTAACGCGGCCACGGCCGACCACTTGCGCAAGGATATCCGCGCGACCCTCGTCGGCGCCGGCTTGAAACGCGACCAGCTGATCGAGACGCGTTACGATGCCAGCGGCTACGGATCGTCCGCGCCAATCCGCCTCGCCTTCTTCGCCATCACGGCCAAGGCTGGCCCCTGCGGTGAATGGCCGGAAGATCTCGTCGTTAACACGATGGAAAACCGCAACTACCATAATTTCGGCTGCGCCTCGCAAGCCAACCTTGCCGCCCAGATCGCGAACCCGATGGATCTTCTCCAGCCGCGCGGCATGACCCCGATCGACGCCGAGCAGCGTTACGTGGTCATCCAGGACTATCGCGCCGGAGAAAGCAGCGCGGACTAACGACAGTGGAACGGCCACCGACAAGAGACAACCCTTCATCCGGTCAACCGGACACCAGGAACGGGCATGACGATGAACCCAGCAGATTACACCATTGAGCACGTCGCAGGCGCCGAGGCTGAAGAGACGGTTCGGCCCTCCGAACTCGAGGCCGTGCGTTCGCTGCCCCGCATCTCGGTGCACGCCTTCTGCGAAAGCGAGGCGATGCTGCGCACCATGGAGCGCTGCGCCCAGGACCGGCGCCTCTCCAAGGTGAGCCTGCGCGTCTCCAGCGCCAGCATCGCGGCCGCCGCCAACATGTTCGCCTCCGCGCCGACGCCGAACCTGCTGATCCTCGAAACATCGACCGAGCCGCGCGGCATCATGGACGAGCTTGCGCCGCTCGCCGAGGTCTGCGACCCGAGCACCAAGGTCATCATCGTCGGCAATTACAACGACATCCCGCTCTATCGCGACCTTATTCGCAACGGCATTTCCGAATATATGGTCGGCCCCGTCGGCATGGCCGACATCCTGAACGCCATGTCGGCGATCTTCGTCGATCCCGATTCCGAGCCGCTCGGCCGCACGATCGCCTTCATCGGCGCCAAGGGCGGTTCCGGCTCCTCGACGATCGCGCACAATTGCGCCTTCGACATTTCCAGCCTGTTCCAGACGGAAGTCATCCTCGCCGACCTCGACCTTCCGTACGGCACCGCCAATATCGACTTCGACCAGGATCCGCCGCAGGGTATTTCCGAGGCGATCTACGCGCCGGACCGGCTCGACGAGGTGTTCCTCGACCGCCTGCTGACCAAGTGCTCGGAGCGCCTGTCGCTGCTCGCGGCCCCCTCCATGCTCGACCGTGCCTATGATCTCGAACGCGGCTCCTTCCAGCCGATCATCGAAGTGTTGCAGCGCAGCGCCCCGGTGACCATCCTCGACGTGCCGCATGCCTGGTCGGAATGGACCCGCGCGCTGCTGTCGGAGGTCGACGAGCTGATCATCACCGCCGTGCCGGACCTTGCGAACCTGCGCAACGCGAAGAACATGCTCGACGCCTTGAAGAAGCTGAGGCCGAACGACAAGCCGCCCCACCTGATCCTCAACCAGGTCGGCCTGCCGAAACGCCCGGAAATCGCGCCTGCCGATTTTTGCGAGCCGCTCGGCATGCAGCCGATCGCGATCATCCCCTTCGATGCGCAGCTTTTCGGCACGGCCTCCAACAGCGGCCGCATGATCGCCGAGATGGATCGCAAATCGCCTACGGCGGAAACCTTCTCGCAGATCGCCCATATCGTGACGGGACGCGCGACGATCAAGAAACCCAAGAAGGCCGGCCTCGGCAAGATGCTCGGCCTGCTCGGCCGCAAGTAAGCCAAGGCAGACCCCAAGGGGCGGCGCAACAGACTGGATGAAGTGGCATGTTCGGCAGACGCGGCAATGAAGGTACAGGCAAGAGCGGCACGGCGGCCCAGACGACCCATGCCGTCCCGGCTTCCGCCACGACCATGACGGCGGAGCGTCCTGTCACGGCCGCTCCCCAGCCCGTCTTCGAACCGGCCCCGCCGCCGGTCATGGCGCCCGCGCAGGCCGCGACCGGACGCCGCCGCACGCCGCGCACGGAAGATTATTACGACACGAAGAGCCAGGTCTTCTCCGCGCTCATCGACACGATCGACCTGTCGCAGCTCGCCAAGCTCGATACCGAGAGCGCGCGCGAGGAAATCCGCGACATCGTCAACGACATCATCACGATCAAGAACTTCGCGATGTCGATCTCCGAGCAGGAAGAACTGCTCGACGACATCTGCAACGACGTGCTCGGCTACGGACCGCTGGAGCCGTTGCTCGCACGCGACGACATCGCCGACATCATGGTGAACGGCGCGGGCAAGACCTATATCGAAGTGGGCGGCAAGGTGCAGGAATCGGAGATCCGCTTCCGCGACAATGCCCAGCTTCTGTCGATCTGCCAGCGCATCGTCAGCCAGGTCGGCCGCCGCGTCGACGAATCGAGCCCGATCTGCGACGCGCGCCTGCCGGACGGCTCGCGCGTCAACGTCATCGCCCCGCCGCTCGCCATCGACGGCACCGCGCTCACCATCCGCAAGTTCAAGAAGGACAAGCTGACGCTCGACCAGTTGGTCAAGTTCGGCTCGATCACGCCCGAGGGCGCAGCTCTTCTCCAGATCATCGGCCGCGTGCGCTGCAACCTCGTCATTTCCGGCGGCACGGGCTCGGGCAAGACGACACTGCTCAACTGCCTGACGAACTATATCGACCGGGACGAGCGCGTCATCACCTGCGAAGACTCGGCCGAACTCCAGCTGCAGCAGCCGCATGTCGTGCGCCTCGAAACCCGCCCGCCGAACATCGAAGGCGAAGGCGAGATCACCATGCGCGATCTCATCAAGAACTGCCTGCGTATGCGGCCAGAACGCATTATCGTCGGCGAAGTGCGCGGACCGGAGGTGTTCGACCTCTTGCAGGCGATGAACACCGGCCACGACGGCTCGATGGGCACGATCCACGCCAACACGCCGCGCGAGTGCCTCAGCCGTATGGAATCGATGATCGCCATGGGCGGCTACACGCTGCCCGCCAAGACGGTCCGCGAAATCATCGCCGGCTCGATCGACGTCATCATCCAGGCCTCGCGCCTGCGCGACGGCTCGCGCCGCATCACCCACATCACCGAGGTGGTGGGCATGGAAGGCGACGTCATCGTCACGCAGGACCTGATGCGCTTCGAGATGCAGGGCGAAGATGCCAACGGCCGCATCATCGGCAAACATACGGGCACGGGCATCGGCAAGCCGCATTTCTGGGACCGCGCCCGCTATTTCAACGAGGACAAGCGCCTGGCGGCAACGCTCGACGCGATGGAAAAGCCGTAAGGGGCGCCGATGTTCGGACTGGATATCACCATCGTGGCGATCTTCGCGCTGGCGGCGCTCTCCACCGCCGGCCTCGCCTATGGCCTGCTCTTCTCGCGCATCGAAACCGAGAGGAAGACGGAAAGCCGCGTGCGCCGGGTGCAGGCGGCCGAGACGGACCAGGGCAAGGCCAAGGCCTCCCGCGACCGCTTGCAGGAACTGTCCAAACGCCGCAAGTCGGTGCAGGATTCGCTGAAGGACCTGGAGAAGAAACAGCAGGAACAGACCAAGCGCGTTGCGGCCACGCTCAAGGCGAAGCTGGTACAGGCCGGGCTTTCGATTACCATCTCGCAATTCTACATGATCAGCGCTGCCTTCGGCCTTTTCGTTTTCCTGCTCGTCCTCCTCGCAGGCTCCGGCCTCATCGTCAGCCTCGGTGCCGCCTTCATCGGCTCAGCCGGCCTGCCGCGCTGGATTGTAGGCTTCCTCGTCAAGCGGCGGCTGAACAAGTTCCTCGAGGAGTTCCCGAACTCGCTCGACGTGATGACGCGCTCGATCAAATCCGGCCTGCCGCTGACGGACGCTCTGCGCCTGATCGCCTCCGAGGGCCAGGAGCCGGTGCGCACCGAATTTCGCCGCCTCGTCGAGGCCCAGCAGGTCGGCCTCAATGTGCCGGAAGCCTGCGCGCGCATGTTCACCAACATCCCGCTGCAGGAGGTCAACTTCTTCGCCATCGTCATCGCGATCCAGAGCCAGGCCGGCGGCAACCTCTCCGAGGCGCTCGGCAACCTGTCGCGCGTCCTGCGCGAACGGCGCAAGATGAAGGCCAAGGTCAATGCGCTGTCGATGGAAGCCAAGGCATCGGCTGCCATCATCGGCGCCCTGCCGTTCATCGTCGCCTTCCTCGTCTACCTGACCTCGCCCGACTACATCATGATCCTGTTCCAGGATTCGCGCGGCCACCTCATTCTCGGCGTCTCCGGCGTCTGGATGTCCATCGGCATCCTCGTGATGCGCAACATGATCAACTTCGACATCTAGGGGCCAGGGTCATGTCCATCGTCGAAACTCTTACCGACCCTAATGTCCTGCTGCCAGCCTTCGTGATGATCGCGGTGCTGGCGACCTTCTATACGCTCGCCGTGCCCTATCTCGACCGCGGCGACCTCGACAAGCGCATGAAGTCGGTTGCGCTGGAGCGCGAGCAGATGCGGGCGCGCGAACGCGCCCGCATGAACGCGGACTCCCCGCAGAACAAGGCATCGCTGCGCGCGCAGCACAACACCTCCGTTCGCAACGTCGTCGACCGGCTGAACCTTCGCGAGGCGCTGGTCGACGCCAACACGATGAACCGACTGCGCCAGGCCGGCTACCGCTCGCAGAACGCGCTCAACATCTTCCTCTTCGCCCGTTTCGTGCTGCCGTTCGTCTTTGGCGCGCTCGGCGCCTTCTACATCTTCTATCTTGGTTATCTCGGCGACAAACCGCTGCCGATGCGCATTCTGGCAACGATCGTCATCGCCTATATCGGCTTTTACATGCCGAACATCGTCATCTCCAACAAAGTGACGAAGCGGCAGAAATCGATCCGGCGGGCCTGGCCGGATGCACTCGACCTCATGCTGATCTGCGTCGAATCCGGTATTTCCATCGAAGTCGCCTTCAAGCGCGTGGCCGACGAAATCGCCATGGCCTCGCCGGAACTCGCCGAGGAACTGGTGCTGACCACGGCGGAACTTTCCTTCCTCCAGGAGCGCCGCGCTGCTTACGAAAACCTTGGCATGCGAACGGGCCTCGACACCGTGAAATCGGTGACGCAGGCGCTCATCCAGGCCGAGCGCTATGGCACGCCGCTGGCCCAGGCGCTGCGCGTTCTCGCCCAGGAATGCCGCGACCAGCGCATGAACGAGGCGGAAAAGAAGGCCGCCGCCCTGCCGCCGAAGCTGACCGTGCCGATGATCCTGTTCTTCCTGCCGGTGCTGATCGCCGTCATCCTCGGCCCCGCCGGCATCCAGGTCGCCGACCGCTTCTAAGCACAAACCTGGACACGATAAAAAACGCCCCGGTCGAAAATTTCGGCCGGGGCGGAGTCGTCCTTGGGAGGGAGGCTCTGGTTAGTTGGTATTGCCGCTGTCGTCGGAGGCGAGTTTCTTCCACGCGTTCTGCTGGGTCAGCATGGAGCGGAGATAGGCAACGTTCGCCTCGGCCTGTTCGGAGGTCAGCTCGCGGCGCGCGATGTTTTCCGCCTCCTGGAAGCGGCCCTGTAGGCCGACGGCGAGGGCCAGGTTCTGGCGAACGCTGCTGTCGGCGCCGGGCTGTGAGGCCGCGGAATGCAGATAGGTCTCGGCGGTCTTCAGGTCCTTTGCCAAGAGGTAGGACATGCCGAGATTGGACAGCACCGAGGGCTCGTTCGGGTTGAGATCGAGCGCCTCGCGGTAACGCTGGCGGGCGTCGCCCGCGCGGCCGAGCTGGTCGAGGATCGCGCCTTCCGCGGATTTCAGCTTCCAGTCCGGCCGGTCCGGTGTCTGGGCACGCATGATGGTGTTCAGCGCCTGTTCGAGCTGGCCGGCCGCGGCCTGCGCCTTGCCATAGGCTGCGAGCACCTCGCGGTCGTTGGGATTGCTGATGGCGACCTGCTGCATGACGGCGAGCGCCTGGTCGTTGCGCCCGTTCATGCGCAGCACATTGGCATAGTTCATGCCGACGGTGCGGTCCTTCGGGTTCTTCTCGTAGGCCCGGCCGTAGCTGTCGGCGGCGCCGCGCAGTTCCGTCGTGTTCATCTCGGAAACCGGCTTCGACATTTTCGGAATGGAGCCGGTGGTGAGGTTGCTCTTGCCCGCGCAGCCGGCCACCGCGACGGCGATGGTCAGAAGTGCTGCACCCTTGAGGAGCCCCGAATAGAAGGATGAACGCGTGAGGCAAGCGGCCATGATTAAGTCCCCGAAGCGATTTCCGCATGTCACGGCGGTTAAGGAATCACGCCGCAATCTTCGCTCCAGCAATAATCTGTTAACCCTAACAGAGTGTTAATTGGCCGATTCTCTCGGCTCTCTTCAAAGGTTTCGCCATGGCCCCCTTCCAGTTCATCGACCGGCCCTCTCCCTTCAACACGAAGAACGGGAAGACCCTGCCGATCTTTGCGATCACCCCGGCCCATATCGAGACCGGAACGATCGACCCGATCGCGCTCGACTGGGCGAAGAAGGCCGGCTTCAAAGCGGAGTCCGGCGCGCTCCTGATGGTGCCGACCGCCGACGGGCATCTCGGCGGCGCCCTGTTCGGCCTCGGCCGCAACCCCTCCGACGCGCCGTTCCTGACGGGCAAGCTCGCCCGCGCGCTTCCCGCCGGCGACTGGCATATCGAGACCGCGCCGCTGACGGCCAATCGCCTGGCGCTCGGCTACGGCCTCGGCAGCTATCGCTTCGAGCGCTACAAGGCCTCCGCCTCCGAAGCGCCGACCCTGCTCATCCCCAGCGACGCCGACGCCACCGACATCAAGCGCCAGCTCGCCGGTGTCTTCCTCGCCCGCGACCTCATCAACACCCCCACCAACGACATGGGGCCGGACGCGATGGAAGACGTCTTCCGGGCGCTCGGCGCGCATTACAAGGCGAAGGTCTCGGTCATCACGGGCGAAGACCTGCTGAAGGAGAACTTCCCGCTCATCCATACCGTCGGCCGCGCCTCGGCGCAGGCGCCGCGGCTCCTCGAACTGCGCTGGGGCAAGAAGGGCCACAAGCGCGTGACGCTCGTCGGCAAGGGCGTATGCTTCGATACCGGCGGCCTCGACATCAAGCCCGCCTCCTCGATGCTGCTAATGAAGAAGGACATGGGCGGCGCGGCAAACGTGATGGGCCTTGCGCTGATGATCATGGATGCCAAGTTGAAGGTGGATCTGCGCGTGCTGCTGCCGGTCGTCGAAAACTCGATCTCAGCCAATGCCTTCCGCCCCGGCGACATCTACAAGAGCCGCAAGGGCCTGACCGTGCAGATCGACAATACCGACGCCGAGGGCCGCCTCATCCTTGCCGATGCGCTTGCCTATGCGGACGAGGAGGAGGCCGACCTCGTCATCGACATGGCGACGCTGACGGGGGCCGCCCGCGTGGCGCTCGGCCCGGACCTGCCGCCCTTCTTCACCGACGACGGCGACCTTGCCCACGACATCACCGAGGCGAGCCTGACGGTCGACGACCCGATGTGGCGCATGCCGCTCTACATGGGCTACGACAAGGATGTTTCCGCCCGCATCGCCGATCTCACCAATGCCCCTTCCGGCGGCATGGCGGGCTCGATCACCGCGGCGCTGTTCCTGAAACGCTTCGTCACCCGCAACAAGCGCTGGGCGCATTTCGACATTTACGGCTGGGCGCAGGCCGAGCGGCCGCATTCGCCCGTCGGCGGCGAGGCGCAGGCGATCCGCGCGCTCTACCACCACCTGCGCAAGGCGACCGCTTGAGAGGAAGACTTTCCTTCGGGGGAACGATACGGTAGCGTAACGAAAATCCGCTCGCATCCGGAGGAGCCGTGCCGGTAGATCTGACCCCAACGCAGGCGCTCGGCCTCTGGCACGAGGTGACGCTGCAGCAGGTGCATCAGGACGGGCGCGACCTGACGTTGCGCCAGCTCGCAATCCTGCTGGAAATCTACCTCGTGCCGCCGCCGCATACGGTGCGGGGGCTCGCGGCGAAACTCGGCGTGACCAAGCCGGTGATCACCCGCGCCCTCGACACGATGGGCGAGCTCGGCCTCGTCACCCGCATGCGCGACGACCGCGACCGCCGCAACGTCGTCATCAAGCGCACCGTCGACGGCGCGCTCTATCTCGAACGCCTGGGCGACCTGATCATCGCCCGGGGCCGTGCGCAAACCCTGTGAGACGACCATGACCACCCTTCCCGACCGCCGCCTGAATGCCTATCGCCTCGACCTCGCCGAGGAGGCGCTGCGCGGCACCGTCGCGGCGGAACGTTATGTGGCGGGGACGCCGGCGCGGATCGCCGATCCGGTCGCAGCACTCCGGCCCCGGCCGGACCTCGCTGCCGGCATCGATACGCAACTGCTGTTCGGCGAGGACGTTCGCGTGCTCGACCGGGCGGATGGCTGGGCCTGGGTGAAGTCGGATTTCGACGGCTATGTCGGCTATCTGCCAGAAGCAGCACTTGTCGAGGATGAACAGGCTGCGACCCATATCGTCGCCGTGCCGCGCAGCTTCGCCTATTCCGGCCCCGACCTGAAGACGCCTGCAGCCTTTGCGCTGTCGATCGGAAGCCGGCTAACGGTTGTCGGCGAAAGCGAGACGCGCGGTACACGCTATCTCACGCTAGCGGGCGGTCAGTCCGTCGTGGCCGGCCATTGCCTGGCCGTCGGCGAGACGGCGGGCGACGACTATGTGTCCATCGCCGCCCGTTTCCTCGAAACGCCCTATCTCTGGGGCGGGCGCTCCGGTTTCGGGCTCGACTGCTCGGCCCTCGTGCAGCTTGCGATGATGATGACCGGCCGCACGGCACCGCGCGATTCCGATATGCAGGCTGCCGGCCTCGGCACACCGATCGAGCGCGCGGACCTTACGCGCGGCGACCTGGTCTTCTGGAAAGGCCATGTGGCGATCATGGAAGACGACAAGACCATCCTGCACGCCAACGGCCACACGATGACCGTCGCGCGCGAAGGGCTGGACGCGGCAATTGAGCGCATCGGCTGGCTCTACCAGCAGCCGACCGGCTACCGCCGGCCTTAGAGCTTCAATACCCCGCGCTACGATCGACGAGATGCTCCAGCGGCTTGCCGCTTTCGAGCCGCTCGATCTGTCCGGCCACATGGCGGAAGAGCGCGGCGACGTCGGAGGCTGCCGCAGCGTGCGGCGTGATGACCACCTTGTCCATCGACCAGAGCGGGCTTTCGAGCGGCAGCGGCTCCGTCTCGAACACATCGAGCGAGGCGCCGCGCAGCGTGCCGTCATTGATGCTGGCGACGATATCCGCCTCCACCTGGCTGCCGCCGCGGCCGGCATTGATGAAGACCGGCGCACCGAGGGGACCCTTGCGGCTGAGGCGGGTGAAGAGGCCGGTGTTGAAAATGCCCTTCGTGTCCGGCGTCAGCGGCAGCAGGCCGACGAGAATATCGGTCTTGGCGAGAAAGGCATTGAGACCGCTCGCATCGAAGGTCTCGAAACCATCCACCTGCTTGCGGCTGCGCGACCAGCCGATGACGTTGAAGCCAAGCGTATTCAGCTTCGCCGCCGCATCCTGCCCGAGCACGCCAAAACCCATGATGCCGACGGTCAGTTCTTTGGCTTCCGGCTGCACGAGTTCGCGCCAGACGCGCTTCTGCCGCTGCGCCTCATAGGCCTGATGCTGGCGCAGATGCAGCAGGCACTGCAGCACCACCCACTCGCTCATGCGCGTCGTCAGCGTATCGTCGACGAAGCGCACCAGCGGCACGTCCGGCAGGCCGGGCAGCGTCAGCACATGGTCCACGCCGGCGCCGCCGGAGAACACGACCTTGAGGTCCTTCGCGCGCGAAAAGAGATCGGCACCCGGCCTCCAGACCACGGCATAATCGATGCCGGAGAGGTCGCGCTTGCGGCTGCCGGGGTGCAACAGGTTGATCACCTCCCGGTCGGCAAAGGCGCCCTTGAGCGCGGCCGCAACCTGCTCCTGGTCGAATTTCAGATCGATGATGACCGGGCTTTTCATGGCATTTCTCTTTATGTCTACTACTGGCGGATGCTGTCGGCGCGGATGGCTTCCAGATCGAAGGCGGCGGCCATCAGTGCCTTGGTATAGGCCTCGCTCGGCCGTTCGATAATATCCTTCGCCGGCCCCTTTTCGACCACGCGCCCGGCCCGCATGACGATGATGTCGTTGGCGAGCGCACGCACGACCTTCAGGTCGTGGCTGATGAAGAGATAGGCGAGATTGTGCTTCACCTGGAGGTCACGCAGGAGTTCCACCACCTGCGCCTGCACGCTCATGTCGAGTGCGGAGGTCGGCTCGTCGAGCATGACGAATTCCGGCTTCAGCACCATGGCGCGCGCAATCGCGATGCGCTGGCGCTGGCCACCGGAGAATTCGTGCGGATAACGCCAGCGGGTCGTCGGGTCGAGGCCGGTTTCCTCCAGTGCGGAGGCAACACGATGATCGCGCTCGGCCTCGGAGAGCGATGGCTCGTGGATCTTCAGGCCTTCCGCGACGATATCGGAAACGGACATGCGTGGAGAGAGCGACCCGAAGGGATCCTGGAAGACGATCTGCATGCGGCGGCGCAAAGGCCGCATCTCGCCGAAGGAATGGCCGGCAATGTCCTGCCCCACGAAGGCGATGCGGCCCTGGGAGGAGATCAGCCGCGTCAGTGCGAGGCCCAAAGTTGTCTTTCCCGAGCCGGATTCACCGACGACGCCGAGCGTGTGGCCGGCGCGCAGTTTCAGGTCGATGCCATCCACCGCCTTCACATGATCGACGACGCGGCGGAGAAAACCGGCCTTGATGGGGAACCAGACCTTGACGTCCTCGGCTTCCATGACGATCGGCTGGGCATCGTCCGCCGGCCGCGGCTGGCCCTTGGGCTCGGAGGCGAGCAGGTGGCGCGTATAGGCGTGCTGCGGGTTGGAGAAGATTTCTTCCACCGGCCCCGTCTCGACGATCTTGCCCTTTGTCATTACGCAGACCCGGTCGGCGAACTTGCGCACGATGCCGAGGTCGTGGGTGATGAAGAGCATGGACATGCCGTGCTCTTCCTTCAGGTTTTTCAGGAGCGCCAGGATCTGCGCCTGTACGGTGACGTCGAGCGCGGTCGTCGGCTCGTCGGCGATCAGGAGTTCCGGCCGATTGGCGAGCGCCATGGCGATCATGACGCGCTGGCGCTGGCCGCCGGAAAGCTCATGCGGATAGGCGGCAAGCCGCTTTTCCGGCTCGCGGATGCCGACCTGGTTCAGAAGTTCGAGGATTTTCGTGCGCGCGGCCGCGCCCTCGATGCCCTGGTGCAGTTCCAGGATCTCGCCGATCTGCCGCTCGATCGAATGCAGCGGATTGAGCGAGGTCATCGGCTCCTGGAAGATCATCGTGATGTCGTTGCCGCGCACGTCGCGCAGCGTGGCATCCGACGCCTTCAACAGGTCCTTGCCGCCGAAGAAGATTTCGCCGGAAGGATGGCTGGCGGCAGGATAGGGCAGGAGCCGCAGGATCGAATTCGCGGTCACCGACTTGCCGGAGCCGGATTCGCCGACCAGCGCGACGACCTCGCCGCGCTGGATGTCGAACGAGACCCGGTCGACGGCGAGCGACGTGTTGCCGCCCTGGTGGAAGGCGACCGAGAGATCGCGGACGGACAGGATGGTTTCGGGAGCGCTCACCGGAAGGTCTTCCTCGGATCGAAGGCATCGCGCGTCGCTTCGCCGACGAAGATCAGGAGCGACAGCATGATGGACATGACGGCGAAAGCGGTGAAGCCAAGCCAGGGTGCCTGGAGATTGTTCTTGCCCTGCGCGATCAGCTCGCCCAGCGACGGCGCGCCCGGCGGCATGCCGAGGCCCAGGAAGTCGAGCGAGGTGAGCGTGGTGATCGAACCGGAGAGGATGAAGGGCAGGAAGGTGAGGGTCGCGACCATCGCGTTCGGCAGCAGGTGCCGGTACATGATCGTGGCATTGCCGACGCCGAGCGCACGCGCGGCGCGCACATATTCGAAATTGCGGGCGCGCAGGAATTCCGCGCGCACGACGCCGACGAAGCCGGTCCAGGAAAACAGCAGCATGATGGCAAGCAGGATCCAGAAGCCGGGCGGAAGGATCGAGGCGATGATGAGCAGGATGTAAAGCACGGGCATCGATGACCAGATCTCGATGACGCGCTGCATCAGAAGGTCGGTCCAGCCGCCGAAATAGCCCTGGATGGCACCGGCCGTGACGCCGACGATGGCCGACGCGATGGTCAGCGCCAAGCCGAACAGCACGGAGATGCGGAAGCCGTAGATGACGCGGGCAAGCACGTCGCGCGCCTGGTCGTCGGTGCCGAGCCAGTTGAGATTGTTCCAGTTGCAGTTCGGGTCGCCGGCACCGCCCGGATAGCCGGCGCAGCGCTCCGCCTCCGACATCAGCCAGAACGGCTTGGTCGGCGCGGAATGCGGAATATTGGAATTCGTCGTGTTGTAGGAATAGCGGATCGGCGGCCAGATCATCCAGCCATTGGCGTTAATCTCCTCCGCGATGAAGTCGGAGCGGTAGTCGGTCTCCGCCAGGAAACCGCCGAATTTTTCTTCCGGATAGTCGATGACCACGGGGAAGAGGATCTCGCCCTTGTAGGAGGCGATGACCGGCCGGTCGTTGGCGATGCCCTCGGCAAGCAGGCTCAGGACGAAGATGACGAGGAAGATCCAGAGCGACCAGTAGCCGCGGCGGTTCGCCTTGAAATTCTCCCAGCGGCGCAGGTTGGTCGGGTTGAGCAGGCCCTTGCGCGGTGGCGCGATCTGTTTTGCGTCGACGACGGCGCTCATCAGACGTCCCTCCGCTCGAAATCGATGCGCGGGTCGACCCAGGTATAGATGAGGTCGGAGATGAGGCTGACGACGAGGCCCATCAGCGAAAAGATGAAGAGCGTGGCGAAGACGATCGGATAATCGCGCCGCACGATGGAATCGTAGCCGAGGCGGCCGAGGCCATCGAGCGAGAAGATGTATTCGATCAGCAGCGAGCCGGTGAAGAAGGCCGAGATGAAGGCGCCGGGAAAGCCCGCGATGATGATCAGCATGGCATTGCGGAAGACGTGGCCGTAGAGCACCTGGCGCTCGTTGAGGCCCTTGGCGCGCGCCGTCGTGACATATTGTTTCTTGATCTCGTCGATGAACGAGTTTTTCGTCAGCAGCGTCGTCGTTGCGAAGGCCGAGAGCAGCAGCGTGATCAGCGGCAGCGTCATGTGCCAGAGATAATCGAGCGGCTTCTGCCACCAGGCGAGCGTATCGAAATTATCCGACACGATGCCGCGCAGCGGGAACCAGTCGAGGAACGAGCCGCCGGCGAAGAGCACGATCAGCAGGATGCCGAAGAGGAAGCTCGGCACCGCGTAACCGATGATGATGATGCCGGAGGTCCAGACGTCGAAGGCCGAGCCGTCCTTTATCGCCTTGTGGATGCCGAGCGGGATGGAGATGGCGTAGGAGAAGATGAGGATCCACACGCCGAGCGACACCGAGACCGGCATCTTCTGGGCGATGAGATCGATGACGGATGTGTTGCGGAAGAAGCTCTCGCCGAAATCGAAGCGCAGATAGTCCCACATCATCGTGAAGAAGCGTTCGAGCGGCGGCTTGTCGAAGCCGAACTGCTTTTCGAGCTTGGCGATGAATTCCGGATCGAGGCCGCGCGCGCCGCGATAGGCGCTGTCCTGCGAGAGTTCCTGCGACATCTCGGTTCCGCCGGAAAGGCGGTCGCCGGAACTCTGGTTGGTGAGGTCCGAGATCACCTGCTCGACCGGGCCGCCCGGCGCGAACTGCACGATGGCAAAGGAGATCGCCATGATGCCGAAGATCGTCGGGATCATCAGCAGGATTCGGCGAAGGATATAGGCGCCCATCAGCGATTGCCCGCCACAGCCTGTTGCCGGTCTTCTTGTTTTGGCGCAATCCCGTCGGTCAAGCCCAACCCTTCCGTTCTGCCGCCGCTCGCCGCGGCGGTGATTCGTCGTCGCTATATGGAGCCGAGGACGCCGCACGGCGCAAGCCCCGGCTCATTTCGCAGCATTTTTCGACCACCAGACATCCGGAAAGCCCAGGCCGTAATAGGGCAGTTCCGCAGGGCGCACGAGGTGGTTCCAGTAGGCGATGCGCTGGGCCTTGGAATAGAACAGCGGCACGACATAGTGATGCGCCAGAAGCACCCGGTCGAGCGCGCGCGTGGTCGCAATCAACTCGTCCCGGGTCGGCGCGAAGATGATCCTGCGGATCAGGTCGTCGATCGCCGGGTCGGAAATGCCGGCATAGTTCTTCGAGCCCTGCTGGTCGACGGAGGCCGAGCCCCAATAGTCGCTCTGCTCGTTGCCGGGCACCAGCGTCTGCGCCCAGATGCCGTAGATCATGTCGTAGTCGAAGCTTCTGACGCGGTTGGTATATTGCGACGCATCGACCGTGCGCATGCGGGCGTCGATGCCGATTTTCTTCAGGCTCGCCACGAAGGGCGCGACCGTGCGCTCGAAGGACGGGCTGGACAGGAGGATCTCGAAGGCGAAGGGTTCGCCGGTCTTGGCATTGACCAGCTTGTTGCTCTTCAGCTCATAACCGGCCTCCCTGAAGAGCGCGATCGCCTTGCGCAGGTTGTCGCGGACCTTTTGCGGGTCGCCGTTCACCGGGTTCGTGTAAGGCGTGGTGAAGACCGCGGCAGGAACCTTGTCCTTCAGCTCTTCCAGGATCTCCTTTTCACGGCCTTCGGGCAGGCCCGTGGAGGCAAGCTCGGTGTTCCAGAAATAGCTGTCGACACGCTGGTAGGCGTTATAGGCGAGGGTTTTGTTCAGGTCCTCGAAATCGAAGGCGTAGTTCATCGCCTCCCGCACCTTCTGGTCCTTGAATTTTTCGCGGCGCAGGTTCGGCACGAAGGCTTGCATGATGCCCACGGCGCGCAGCGGGTTCTCGATCTCCTCGCGCACCACGCGGCCATCCTTAACGGCCGGAAAATCGTATCGGGTGGCCCAACTGCTGGCACTGCCGTCGCGGAAAAAGTCGACATTGCCACCGCGGAAGGCTTCGAACTCGACGCTCCTGTCGCCAAAGAACGTGTAGGTGATCGAGCCGAAATTGTTCTGGCCGACATTCACATTGACGTTCTTGCCCCAATAGTCGTCGCGCAGTTCGAAGCGGATCGAGCCGCCGGCCTGGAAAGAGGCGATCTTGTAGGGGCCTGAGCCCATCACCGGTTCCAGCGTGGTGTTCGCGATATCGCGCTTGTTGCCCTTCGCGTCCTGGCCCTCCCACCAATGCTTCGGCACGATGGGGAATTGGCCGAGAATGTTCGGCAGTTCGCGATTGTTCTTCTCGTCGAAGCGGAAGGTCACGTCGCGCTCGCCGGTCTTTTCGGCCGAGATCACATGGCGATAGTAGTTCGAGAGAAGGGGATTGTGCTCTTTCGATTTTTCAAAGGAGAAGATGACGTCTTCCGCCGTGACCGGCTGACCGTCCGCCCATTTCGCTTCGGGACGCAGCCGGAATGTCGCGGAGGAATAATCGTCGGGATAGGAGACGCCCTCGGCGAGCAGACCGTAGGAGGCGGTGATCTCGTCCTCGGCGGATTTCAAGAGCGTATCGAAGACGAGCGACGTGACGGCGGTCGCCGCCTCGCCCTTGGAAAGGATCGGGTTGAACGTGTCGAAGGTGCCGGTTTCCGACATCTTCAGCTCGCCGCCCTTCGGCGCGTCCGCATTGACATAGTCGAAGCGCTCGAAGCCGTTCGGGCGTTTCAGCTCGCCGATCGTCGAAATGCCGGTGCGCCAGACCGGCTCCTTCGTTTCCTGCGCCTTCGTGCCGGTCGCGACCGCCAGCGACAAAGCCAGCGCCGTGCCGAACATCATTTTTCCGAAGGCTGAATGCATGCCAATTCCCTTTCAGTCGTTTTGCCGGAGCTTGCAGGAGAGAATAGGCAAAATCCGGGCAAATGACAGGCCCGCCATCAAAGCGGCGGTTTTTGCCGCCCCAATCCCGGCCAGTGATTCACTTCCGCGAAAGGATGATCCTTTAACCTTTCGCAACGATTGCGATTTTTGAGACCGGATTATGCCCGTGCATTCCTTGATTTCCCGACTGACGACCTGCCTGATCGCCGCCGGGCTTGCGCTGAGCGCGCTGGCCGGGCCGCTTGCCGCCGAAGAACGGCCGGCGAAGGAATTGTTTGGGGCCAAGCGCCTGCCGGCGAAGATGACGGCGAGCCCCTACGGTTCCTATGCCAAGGGCTGCATAGCCGGCGCCGTGGCGATCCCGACGGACGGGCCGGCCTGGCAGGCCATGCGCCTGTCGCGCAACCGCCGCTGGGGCCATCCGCAAATGATCGCGCTCATCGAGCAGTTTTCCGCCGACGCCCAGAAGCTCGGCTGGCCGGGGCTATTGCTCGGCGATATTTCGCAGCCGCGCGGCGGGCCGATGCTGTCGGGCCATGCCTCCCACCAGGTCGGCCTCGATGCCGACATCTGGTTCACGCCGATGCCCGACCACAGGCTTTCCGCCGCCGAGCGCGACGCCCTGCCCTTCACCTCCATGCTCGACAAGAGCAAGTTCCTGACGGTCGATTCGCGCCGCTGGACCTCCACCCATGCGAAACTCGTCATGAAGGCGGCAAGCTACCCGCAGGTCGAGCGCGTCTTCGTCAATCCGGCGATCAAGAAGAAGCTCTGCGAGACCTGGCAGGGCGACCGCTCGCTGCTCGGCAAGGTGCGGCCGATCTACGGCCATGACGAGCACTTCCACATCCGCATCAAGTGCCCGGAAGGGGCGGCCGACTGCAAGCCGCAGGCCCGCGTGCCGGCCGGCGACGGCTGCGATGCGTCGCTTGCCTGGTGGTTCACCAAGGAGCCCTGGGCGAAGCCGAAACCGAAGAAGGACGCCAAGCCCGTCAAACCCTGGTACGTCAAGATGTCGGACTTGCCGAAGGCCTGCCGCACGGTGCTCGCCGGTCCTTCGCCGGCGTCCGAACAGGAAGTGACCTACCAGGGCAATGGCGGCACCTCGACGGCGCTCGCCTTCTCCGGTGCAGGCGAAAGCGCCGGCCGCTCGATCGAATCGGTCATCGCCGCCGACACGGCGCTCCCGGCCATCGTGCCCATCCCGATCCCGCGGCCGTTTCAGTAAGCGATTCCACGGCGGGGCTTTTCAAGGTTCCGCCGCTTTTGTATAAGGCGTTCAAATCGATTTAAAACCGCCAGGGAACGCCCATGTCGCGCCAGAAATGCATTGCGCTCATCGCGCATGACGAGAAGAAGGACGACATGGCGGCCTTCGCGCGGCAGAACGAAGCCGTGCTGTCCAAGGCGAAGATCGTCGCCACCGGCACGACGGGCGGCAAGGTGCTGGAGGCCTGTCCGGGCCTTGACGTGACGCGGCTGAAGAGCGGGCCGCTCGGCGGCGACCAGCAGATCGGCGCCCTGATCGCCACCGGCGAGGTCGATCTCCTCATCTTCTTCGTCGATCCACTCACCCCCATGCCGCATGACGTGGACGTCAAGGCGCTGATGCGGCTTGCCATCGTCTACGACATTCCGATGGCGCTGAACCGCGCGACGGCCGAAAACCTGCTCGACTTCGCGACCGATTGACGGCAGCCTCTGCCCTCGATAGGCAAAATGCGGGACCATCCACGCGAAAGAGAACGGGACAGCTTGATGGCAAGGCCGAGCGACAACGAGACGAACCTCCCCTTCCCCATCCTGGTCGGCGATATCGGCGGCACCAATGCGCGTTTCGCGCTGCTGCTCGATGCCTTTGCCGAACCGAAACAGTTTCCGTTCGTGCGGACCGCCGATTTCGCCAATATCGACGACGCGCTCCAGCAGTGCATTCTCGATAAAAGCTCCGTCCAGCCGCGCTCTGCAATCCTGGCGCTCGCCGGGCCGATCGAAGGCGACGAGGTGCCGCTGACCAACTGCCCCTGGGTGGTACGCCCGCGCGACATGATCGCCAATCTCGGCTTCGAGGACGTGCTGCTCGTCAATGATTTCGAGGCGCAGGCCCTTGCCATCGCCTCGCTGACCGACGGCGAACGGGAGAAAATCGGCCCCGGCGTCGAGCGCGCCGCAGCGTCGCGCGCCGTGCTCGGCCCCGGCACCGGGCTCGGCGTCGCCGGCCTCGTTCATGCGCGCCACACCTGGTTTCCGGTTCCCGGCGAAGGCGGCCATGTGGATGTCGGCCCGCGCAGCGAGCGCGACTACCAGATCTGGCCCTTCCTGGAGCCGATCGAAGGCCGCATTTCCGCCGAGCAGCTTCTGTGCGGCCGCGGTATTATGAACATCTACCACTCGGTCTGTGCCGCCGACGGCATCGATGCGCCGCTGGAAACGCCGGCCGACGTGACGGCGAAGGCGCTGGCGCACGAGGACCGCGCGGCGGTCGAGACCGTCTCGCTGTTTTCGACCTATCTCGGCCGGGTCGCCGGCGACATGGCGATGATCTTCATGGCCAAGGGCGGCGTGTTCCTTGCCGGCGGCATCTCGCAAAAGATCCTGCCGGCGTTGCGCGGCCCGGAATTCCGCGCAGCCTTCGAGGACAAGGCGCCGCACAGCGAACTGTTGAGGACGATGCCGACCTATGTGGTCACCCATCCGGTCGCGGCCCTTGCCGGCCTTGCCTCCTTCGCGCGCATGCCCGACCGTTTTGGTGTTGCAACCGAGGGACGCCACTGGAAAAGGTGAGGCCGCGCTTCGCGCTTCGGCGCGGCGCGGACTCGCCAAAGGCAGGCCGACACCCTATAGAGCGGCCAGTGCAGCGCTTCCTCCCGGCGCCGCAGGACCGTGCAGGAAAGTCAGTGTATTGGCCGATAAGAGTCGCACCCAGCGCCAGCCCATAAGCTCCGACACCGTCACCACCGTGCTCAAGCGCATCATTGCCGAGAATGGCCGCGAGCACGTCCGGGGCTATGTCATCGCCATCGCCTGCCTTGCGGTCGTCGCCGGCACGACGGGCTTTACCGCCTGGATCATGGAATCGGTCGTCAACGAGGCTTTCGCCAACAAGCGCGCCGACCTCGTCGCCCTCATCTGCGGCTCCATCTTCATCGCCTTCGTGCTGCGCGGCTTTGCCACCTATTACCAGGCCGTCATCCTGTCGAAGATCGGCAACAACATCGTCGCGCGCTACCAGCGGCGGCTGTTTTCGCACCTGATGGCGCTCAGCGTCGGCTATTTCAACGAATCGCGCTCGGCCTATCTCGCCGCCCAGATCAGCCAGAACGTCACCGGCATCCGCGACGTGCTCAACATGACGGTGACGTCGGTGGCGCGCGACTTCCTGACGCTCGTCGCCCTCATCGGCGTGATGATCTCGAAGGACTGGGTGCTGACGCTGATCGTCTTCGTCGTCGCACCGCCGCTGCTTCTCGGCCTGCGCTACGTCTCCAAGCGCCTGCGCAGCGCCACGCGCGAATCCGTGGAGCTCAACAGCCACGTTCTCGGCGCCATGCAGGAGACGGTGCAGGGCATCGCCATCGTCAAGGCCTTCACCATGGAGGCGCAGCTCAAGACCAAGGTCGAGGGCATCATCGACCGCGCCGAAAGCCGCTCCAACCGCATCGCGCGGCTGACGGAACGCACCGCACCGATGACCGAAACCTTTGCGGGCTTCGCCATTTCCGGCGTGCTCGCCTATGCCGCCTACCGCTCGATCTATGGCGGCGTGCTGCCGGGCGCCTTCTTCTCCTTCGTCACCGCGCTGCTGATGGCCTACGACCCGGCAAAACGCCTCGCCCGCCTGCAGGTCTCGCTGGAGCGCGCGGTCGTCAATGCCCGCATGATCTACGAGATCCTCGACCTGAAGCCGCGCCAGGCCGACCTGGCGGATGCCAGGCCGCTCGTCGTTTCCGATGCGACCATCAGCTTCAACGGCGTGCATTTCGGCTATTCGGAGACCGAGACGATCCTGAAGGGCGTGAGCTTCACCGCAGAGGGCGGCAGGACGACGGCGCTCGTCGGCCCGTCCGGCGCCGGCAAGTCGACCGTCATCAACCTCATCCCGCGTTTCTACGATCCGGCCGAGGGCGAAATCCTGATCGACGGGCAGGACATCGCCCATGTCACCAAGCAGTCGCTCCGCAACGCCATCGCCTATGTCTCGCAGCAGCCCTACCTCTTCGAAGGCACGATCCGCGACAATATCCGCTATGGCCGGCCAGACGCGACGGACGGCGAGATCGAGGAAGCCGCGCGCCACGCCTATGCGCATGACTTCATCCTCGCCCAGCCGCTCGGCTACGACACGCCCGTCGGCGAAAACGGCGTGACGCTTTCGGGCGGCCAGCGCCAGCGGCTGTCGATCGCGCGTGCGCTGGTGCGTAACGCCCCGATCCTGCTGCTCGACGAGGCGACCTCGGCCCTCGATACCGAGTCGGAACAGGCCGTGCAGAAGGCGCTGGACGAGGCGATGAGCGGGCGCACCGTCGTCGTCATCGCGCATCGGCTGTCGACCATCGTGCGCGCCGACAAGATCATCGTCATGCAGGACGGCAAGGTTGCCGAGGAAGGCACGCACGAGGCGCTTGCAGGCCGGGAAAACGGCCTTTACGCTCGCCTCAACAGCCTTCAGGCGCCTGCCGGCAGCACGGGCAAATAGAGAATGGACGGACAAGGGATATGAGCGGCACTGCAATGAAGCTGGTCGTCGTGGGGGCTGCGGGCCGCATGGGCCAGACGTTGATCCGGACGATCCACGCCATCGAGGGCGCGGAAGTCTTTGCCGCGGTGGAGCGCGAGGACTCGCCCTTCGTCGGCCGTGACGCGGGCGAGATCGCCGGCCTCGGCCCGATCGGCGTCCCGATCACCGACAAGCCGCTGGAAGCCTTCGTCGCGGCGGAAGGCGTGCTCGATTTCACAGCGCCGGCCGCAACGATCGAATTCGCCGGTCTCGCCGCGCAGGCGCGCATCGTGCATGTCGTCGGCACGACCGGCTGCCAGCCGGCCGACGACGAGAAGATCAAGGCGGCCGCCCGCCATGCCCGCATCGTCAAGTCCGGCAATATGAGCCTCGGCGTCAACCTGCTCGGCGTGCTGACGGAAACGGCGGCGCGGGCGCTTGGCCCGGCAGACTGGGACATCGAGGTGCTGGAAATGCACCACAAGCACAAGGTCGACGCGCCGTCCGGCACAGCACTTCTGCTCGGCAATGCCGCCGCCAAGGGCCGCGGCATCCAGCTTGCGGACAATTCCGTGCGCGTGCGCGACGGCCATACCGGCCCGCGGCCCGCCGGCACGATCGGCTTTGCGACGTTGCGCGGCGGCTCGGTCATCGGTGAACATTCGGTGATGCTGGCCGGCGAAGGCGAACTGGTGACCCTGTCGCACAGCGCCACCGACCGCTCGATCTTCGCCCGCGGCGCGGTCAAGGCGGCACTCTGGGCGCGCGACAAGAAGCCGGGCCTCTATTCCATGCTCGACGTGCTCGGGCTCAACTGACAGAACCTCTCGGGAGACAGATGATATGAGCGGAACCCTCGTCCTCGTTCGCCACGGCCAGAGCGAATGGAACCTGAAAAACCTCTTCACCGGCTGGCGCGACCCAGACCTGACGGAACTCGGCGTCGAGGAAGCCAAGACCGGCGGCAAGGCGATCGCCGAGACCGGCATCAAGTTCGACATCGCCTTCACCTCCGACCTCTCGCGCGCCCAGAAGACGCTGACGCTGATCCTCGACGAGATCGGCCAGCAGGGTCTTGAGACGATCCGCGACCAGGCGCTGAACGAGCGCGACTACGGTGACCTCTCCGGCCTCAACAAGGACGACGCCCGCGCCAAGTGGGGCGAAGAGCAGGTCCATATCTGGCGCCGCTCCTACGACATCCCCCCGCCGGGCGGCGAAAGCCTGCGCGACACCGGCGCCCGCGTCTGGCCCTATTACCTCACGGAAATCCTGCCCCGCGTGCTGCGCGGCGAAAAGGTCCTCGTCGCCGCCCACGGCAATTCGCTGCGTTCGCTGGTCATGGTGCTCGACAAGCTGACGAAGGAAGAGATCCTGAAGCTCAACCTCGCGACCGGCGTGCCGATGGTCTACACGCTGAACGCGGATTCGACGGTGAAGTCGAAGGATGTGCTTGGGGATATGTCCGGCGCGCATTGAGCGCTTCGCCCTTGGCGATAGCCGCTGCCCTCTCCTCCGTCATGGTCGGGCCTGACCCGACCATCCACGCCGCGGATGCAGGTGGATCCTCGGGTCGAGCCCGAGGATGACGGAATGAGAGGTAAGTGCCCTCCAAATACAAAGGCCGGCTCTCGCCGGCCTTTTTTGTTCTCAAGCCCTGCCCGATTCCCACCCCAGCATCGCCCGCTTGCGCGTCAGGCCCCAGTGGTAGCCCGTAAGCGCGCCGCTCTTGCCGAGTGCGCGGTGGCAGGGCACCACGAAGGAGATGGGGTTGCGGCCGACGGCGGCACCGACGGCGCGGGAGGCGGTCGGCTGGCCGAGCTTTTCCGCGATCGACGAATAGGTGACGGCGCAGCCCATGGGGATGCGCAACAGCGCCTCCCAGACGCGGACCTGAAAATCCGAGCCGATCAGCATGACGCGCAGCGGCTCCTTGGGGTTCCAGCGTTTCGGGTCGAAGATGCGCTCAGCATAGGGCGTCGTCGCCGCGCTGTCCTCGACATAATGGGCGTTTGGCCAGCGTGACGACATGTCCTCGAAGGCGTCCAATCCGCCGGGCTCGTCGGTGAAAGCCAGGCCGGCGAGGCCGCGGTCGGTGATCATCACGAGGGCCTGACCGAAGGGCGACGGATGCAGGCCGTAGCGGATGGTCAGGCCGGCGCCGCGCGCCTTCCATTCGCCGGGCGACATGGCCTCGTGCGTGACGAAGAGATCGTGCAGGCGGCTCGGGCCGGAGAGGCCGACTTCGAAACTCGTCTCCAGCAGCGGCAGCGCTTCCTGGCGCAGCAGGCGCTTGGCATGGTCGAGCGTCACGGCCTGCAGGAACGCCTTCGGCGAGAGGCCGGCCCAGCGGGTAAAGGTCTTCTGCAACTGCGTGGGCGACTGGCCGAGCTGGCCGGCAATATTCTCCAGCCCGGGCTGTGCGCGGTAATCCTCGGTGATCAGCTCGATGACCCGGCGCACGGTCGTGTAGTCGTCGCCCTCGGGCGTGAAATCGGATTGCAAAGTCGCGGCAATATTCATCAGTCTTCTCCTGTGCCGCCAGAAAAGCACGCCCTTGGCGTGCCCGCCACCCGATTCCTGCGGGGCGGGTCAGTAACCGCGTTTCACGCGGGCGAGTGCGCCGGAAAAGGCGGAGGCGAAGCGCTCGCGGTCGTCGGGCGGCAGGAAGGTGCCGACGTCGGTCTCGCGGCCATTGCCGCGCACATGCATGGCGGTGATGCCGATCTTCGCCTTGCGCGAGACGAGGAAGCGCGCCCAGAACGGATTGAAGACATGTTCGGTCTCGCGGCCCGACGGGCTGATCTTGCGGATCGAGATGTTGGTGCGCGACAGCGAGACGACCTCGCGGGCCTTCGCCGCCCGGTTGTTCAGCCAGAAGGCGCCGAACAGCACCAGGAAATCCAGGCCGAAGAACAGCACGACCGGCCAGGCGCCCGAGATCAGGAAGACGACCATATGGGCGAGGCACATGGCGCCGGCGATGATGAAAAAGATCCTATGCCCGTTGCGCCCGAGCGAGCGGTAGGGGTGGAGCTCCGCGGAAAAGACCGGGCGCTCGTTCATCGTCATGTCGGCGTTGCCTTGCGTCATGGCGCATGACTATAGAAGCATCATGGAAAACGGAAAGATCAAAAAGACAGCGAGCATCGCTCCGCAACGTCGCAAGGCGGCGGCGCGGCCGAAGAGCCTTTATTCGCACGATGAACTCAGCGAAATCTTCCGCCGCTTTTCCATCCAGCGGCCGGAGCCGAAGGGCGAGCTCGAACACGTCAATCCCTTCACGCTCGTCGTCGCCGTCGCCCTTTCCGCGCAGGCGACGGATGCCGGCGTCAACAAGGCGACGCGGGCGCTGTTCAAAGTGGCCGACACGCCGGAAAAGATGCTGGCACTCGGCGAGGAGAAGGTGCGCGACTACATCCGCACCATCGGGCTCTACCGCAACAAGGCGAAGAACGTCATCGCGCTCAGCCAGATGCTGGTGGAGCGCTTCGGCAGCGAGGTGCCGCGCACGCGCGAAGAGCTGATCCTGCTGCCGGGCGTCGGGCGCAAGACGGCGAATGTCGTGCTCTCCATGGCCTTCGGGCAGGCGACGATGGCGGTCGACACGCATATCTTCCGCATTGCCAACCGGCTGCTGCTGGCGCCCGGCAAGACGCCGGACGAAGTGGAGGACCGGCTGATCCGCATCATCCCGGACGAATATCTCTACCATGCCCACCACTGGCTGATCCTGCACGGGCGGTACTGTTGCAAGGCGCGCAAGCCGGAATGCGAGCGCTGCGTCATCGCCGATCTCTGCAAGTCGCCGGAAAAGACCTGCGACGTGCCGGCGCCGCTGGTGGAGCTGCCGCCGCAGCTTTTCGGCCCTACGCCCTGACGAGCCCGTCGATGAGATCGGCAATGGCGCTTTCGTAGGTCTTGCGGTCCGCGCCGGTCTCGATGGCAATCGCCGCACGGTCGAAGGCGGCGGAAAGCATTTCCGTCAGCGCCTTGAGTGTTGCGGCATTCGCGCCCGCGCCGAGGAAATCCGCAAGCCCGACCTTCAGCGTGCCTTCGGCATTCTCCCGGTCGATCGCCACGACGCTTTCCAAGCCGAGCACGGCCGGCGCCTCCAACAGGAGAAGCCGCGTGCGGCCGGGCGCCGCCATCGCATCGAAATAGGCGGATGCACCGAGGAGCAGCGCCGCGCGGGGCGATGCCCCCTCCAGCGCGACACCTTCGATATGCGCGGCCACCGCCTCACCTTCCCGCTCCAGCACGGCGCGGAACAGCGCCTTCTTGTCCTCGAAATGGTGGTAGAGAGCGCCGCGCGTGACGCCGGCCTCCGCCACGATGTCGGGCGTCGCCGTCTCCGCATAGCCCTTTTCCACGAAAAGCCGCCGCGCCGCCTCGATCAGAGCGAGGCGCGTCGCCTCCGTGCGTTCCTTGTTGCTGCGTACCATTTTTTGCCTTTACATACAAACTGTCTGTATGTTAATTGATAGAAACATGCAGACTGTATGTTTATTTTCACGAAAGGGAAAGAGATGAAAACGACGAGCTATTATCCGGTCATCATGACCGACGACGTTGCCGGCACCGCCGCCTTCTATGAAAAGCATTTCCGCTTCGAGGCCCTGTTCGACAGCGGCTGGTACATCCATCTCCAATCCCGCGAGGACGAGAAGGTGACGCTCGCCGTGCTCGACGGCAGCCACACGACGATCCCCGCCGCCGGCCGCGGCAAGGTCTCCGGACTGCTCCTGAACTTCGAGGTGGAGGATGTCGACGCGGTCTATGATGCCCTGCGTGCCGCCGACCTTCCCATCCTGCTCGATATCCGCGACGAGGATTTCGGCCAGCGCCATTTCATCACCGCCGATCCGAACGGCGTGCTGATCGACGTGATCAAACCGATCCCGCCGAAGGGCGAATATGTCGCGCTCTACGACGCGTCAGTTCTGCCGCAGTGAGAAGCCGGGGTCCTTGCGGCTCAGCGCCTTGTGGAGATGCACCATGAGGCCGGCGGCAAAGAGCGGCGTCAGCAGGTTGACGATGGGGATCGCCAGGAAGGCCGCGACGAGCAGGCCGGCGAGCAGCACCGTGGAGGCGTGTTTGGCCCGAAACAGCCGCGCCTCCGCGGGCGTGCGGTAGCGCATCGCCGCGAACTCGAAGAATTCCCGGCCGAGCAGGTAGCCGTTGACCAGGAAGAAGGCGACGAGATTGACGCCCGGAATGAACAGCAAGAACAGCGCGACCAGGTTGCCGAGGATGACGATGCCCAGAAACTTGATCGAGCCCGAGATCGCCTGGCCGAGCGGCAGCGCCGTACCCGGCGGTTCCGCCGGGTAGTCGCGTTTCTCGATGACCTCGGCGACGTCGTCGAGGAAGAAGCCGGCGATGATGGCCGTGACGGGCGCCAGCAGCAGCGCAAGACCCAGCGCCAGGCCGAGGCTCGCGATGATGCCGAAGACGAAGGTGAGCCAGCCAGCCCATTCCGGCAGGTCCGGCATCACGGCGCCCTGCAGCCAGGGCCAGGCGAAGGCGACGAAGGTTTCCCGCAGGCCGAACCAGATGACGACGAGGGCAAGGACGGTGAGCCCGATGACCTTCCAGAACACGCCGCGCGTCTCCGGGGCGAAGAGGTTGGCAAGCGAGAGCCGGGCGGCGTGAAGGATCATCGAAAAACTCCTGTTCGTTCTCGCATGTAGGGTGTGGAAAAGCGGGCGGCAAGGCAGGAGATCAGGGCGGCCCATTAAGCCCACGTTAAACGACCGCTCCTAGACTTTCGCCCACACGCACGCAGCCGTGCGTCTCAAGAAAACCAGGGAACCGTCATGCGTAACGTCCGGATCAGCAGGCTCCTGCCCGCGCTCTTCGTCCTCATGGTCGTGCTGGGCGCGTTGCAAGGCGCCGTCGCCTTCCGCTCGCTCTCGACGATGACCGGCCATATCGAGCGCATCGGCACGGACCGCATGCCGCAGATGAGCAGCATCCTGCAATTGAGCCACGCCTTCTCCGAGCTCAACGCCACCTATTCCGAGCATCTCCTGTCGATGGACCCGGACGAGATCGGCCGCATCGAGGCGCGCATCAAGGAACGGGCGGACGCGTTTTCCGGCATGGTCGACAGCTACGGCGCCGCCAACACCGCGGACCCGGTTGCGACGGCCGAGATCGACGGTATCAAGGCGACGCTGAAGACCTATATCGACGATTCCGCCAAACTCATCCAGTTCTCCGCCATCGCCGCCAAGGGGCCGGCGCTGGAGGTCTACAAGGGGCCGATGCAGGCGAGCGCCGACGCGATCACCGCCGCGCTCAACGACCTCGTCGCCAGCACGCAGAAAGTCACCGAGGAGACGATCCTTTCGGCGCGCGGCGAAGAGGGTTCCGCCTTCGCGCTCACCTGGGCGTCGCTCGCCATTTCCATGGGCCTTGCGATTGCCGCGATCTTCCTGGTCAACCGCCGCGTGGTCAAACCGCTGAACGGCCTCGGCGCCGCGATGAAGCGGCTTGCCGGCGGCGACACGGCCGTCACCATTCCCCATGCCGACCGCACCGACGAGATCGGCGAGATGGCCGGCACCGTCGCGATCTTCCGCGACAATGCCGCCGAACGCCAGCGCCTGGAGCGCCAGGGCGAGGACGACCGCCGCCGCGCCGATGGCGAGCGCCAGGCCCGCGAGGCCGAGCGCACCCGCGACAGCGGCCGCGTGCAGGAAGCCGTTGCGAGCCTCGCCGATGCGCTCGGCCGGCTTGCCGGCGGCGACATGACCTGCCGCATCGAAAAACCCTTCGACGGCGACCTGGAGCGGTTGCGCGAGGATTTCAACGCATCCGTCTCGCGCCTCAGCGACGCGTTGCGCGAAGTCGGCGAGAACGCCCGGGCGATCGATGCCGGCGCGAGCCAGATCCGCGCCGCTGCCGACGACCTCTCGCGCCGCACCGAGCAGCAGGCGGCCTCCGTCGAGGAGACGGCCGCCGCCCTTGAAGAGATCACCACCACGGTCAAGGATTCGACCCGGCGGGCGGAAGAGGCCGGCCAGCTCGTCGCCCGCACCCGCTCCGGCGCCGAAAAATCCGGCGAGATCGTGCGCCGCGCGGTCTCGGCCATGCAGGAGATCGAAAAGTCGTCGAGCGAGATCACCAACATCATCGGCGTCATCGACGATATCGCCTTCCAGACCAACCTGCTGGCGCTGAATGCCGGCGTGGAAGCGGCGCGGGCGGGTGAGGCCGGCAAGGGCTTTGCGGTCGTGGCGCAGGAGGTGCGGGAGCTTGCCCAGCGCTCCGCCAAGGCCGCCAAGGAGATCAAGGCGCTGATCACCACCTCCGGAGAGCAGGTGCGCACCGGCGTGTCGCTGGTCGGCGATACGGGGCGCTCGCTCCAGACGATCGTGACCGAGGTGCAGGAGATCAACAGCCACGTCGCAGCCATCGTCGAGGCCGCGCGCGAACAATCGACGGGGCTTCAGGAAATCAACACCGCCGTCAACACCATGGACCAGGGCACGCAGAAGAATGCCGCGATGGTCGAGGAGACGACGGCGGCAAGCCACGGCCTCGCCTCCGAAGTGCAGGCGCTCAACGCACTGATCGGCCGCTTCAATGTCGGCGGCAGCGCCGCCGCAAGCCGCACCGTGCACGCACCGCATCTCCACATCGTGCCCTCCACGCCCGCCCCTGCCCCGGCTCCGGTGGTCGCCCGCAAGTCGCCCGGCCAATGGAACGTCAAGCCGGCCAACACGGCCTCCCGCCCGGTCGGCTCACCGGCGCTCGCGCTCAGCGAAAAGCTTGCCGGCGCGCTCGGCGTGCGGCAGGAAAAGGGCAGTGACGGGGACTGGGAAGAGTTTTGAGACGCGGCAAATAGGGCGCTGGCGTTACGCCCCGCCCTCTTCCGTCGGATAGAGATGCGTCTCGCCGCGGAAATCGCGCACGCGAAAACAGCCGTCGTCCGCCTCCTCGACGGCGAGCGAATCCGCCCGGACCTTGCCGTGGCCGCCCGGAATATCGAGGATGTAGGTCGGCTGGCAGAGGCCGGAGACGCGGCCGCGCAGGCTTTCGACCAGCGCCCTGCCCTCGGCGAGCGTCAGGCGGAAATGCGACGTGCCCGGCGCCAGGTCGGGATGGTGCAGGTAATAGGGTTTGACGCGGTTCTCGACGAAGGTCCGCATCAGCTCCGCCAGCACCGCCGCATCGTCGTTGACGCCCTTCAACAGCACCGTCTGGCTGATCATCACCAGGCCGGCATCGACGATGCGGGCAATGGCGGCGCGGGCGTCAGTGGTGAATTCGCGGGGATGGTTGGCGTGAAGCGCCACATAGGTCGTCTTGCCGGAGGCCTTCAACGCCGCGACGAGGGCGGCGCCCACCCGGGCCGGATCGACCGCCGGTACGCGGGTGTGGAAGCGCACGATCTTCACATGCGGGATTTCCGCCAGCCTCGCCATGATGGCCTGCAGGCGGCGCGGCGAGAGCACGAGCGGATCGCCGCCCGTCAGGATCACCTCCCAGATCTCCGGCCGTTCGGCGATATAGGCGATGGCCGCATCGAGCGCTGCCGGCGACAGCGTGCCGAGACCTTCCGGCCCGACCATTTCGCGGCGGAAGCAGAAGCGGCAATAGACCGGGCAGACATGCACGGCCTTGAGCAGCACGCGATCGGGATAGCGGTGCACGATGCCCTCGACGGGACTGTGCGCGAGATCGCCGATCGGGTCGGCGCGCTCCTGCGGCAGGGTGACGAGTTCGGCCGCATCGGGCACGAACTGCCGGGCGATCGGATCGAGCGGGTCGTCGCGATCGATCAGCGCGGCGAGCGACGGGGTAATGGCGACTGTGTAGCGTTCGGCGACGGCGCGCGCTTCATCGCGCTTCTCCTCCGCAACAAGGCCGGCCTCGAAAAATTCGGTGACCGTCGTCAGGCTTCTGGCCGCCGTCATGGTGCCGTCTCCGCAACGGGCGCCCAGATGACCTGGTCGATGCGCGAAGCCCCCGTCGCCAGCATGACCAGCCGGTCGAAGCCGAGCGCGATGCCGCTTGCTTCCGGCATGAGGGCAAGGGCGGCCAGAAAATCCTCGTCGAGCGGATAGGTCTCGCCGTAGACGCGGGCCTTCTCCGCCATTTCCAGCTCGAAACGCCGGCGCTGTTCGGCGGCGTCCGTCAGCTCGCCGAAGGCATTGGCCAGTTCCACGCCGCAGGCATAGAGTTCGAAGCGCTCGGCGACGCGCCGGTCGTGCGGCGCGGGGCGGGCAAGGGCGGCCTCGGCGACCGGATATTCGCACAGGATGGTGGCGCGGCCGAAGCCGAGTTTAGGCTCCACCTTCTCCACCAGCACGCGGCTGAAAAGATCGGCCCAGGTGTCGTCCTCCGCCACGCGCAGGCCGGCGGTCCGCATCGCCGTGGCAAGGCGCTCCCGGTCGGTCGACCCGTCCGGATCGATCGAGGCGAGCAGGTCGATGCCCGCATGACGCCGGAAAGCGTCCGCCACCGTCAGTCGTTCCGGTGCGAGCGCCGGATCGCAGGTGGCGCCACGATAAGTGAGCGCCGATGCGCCCGTAATCTCTGCGGCAAGCGCGAGCATCTCAGCGCAATCCGCCATCAGCACGTCATAGGCCTCGCCCGCCCGATACCATTCCAGCATGGTGAATTCCGGATGGTGCAGCGGCCCGCGCTCGCGATTGCGATAGACGTGGGCGAAGCAGGCGATGCGCGTTTCGCCGGCCGCCAGCAGCTTCTTGCAGGCGAATTCCGGCGAGGTGTGCAGGTAGAGCGGCGTCTTCGTGCCCGAATGGCCGATCGCGGCGGTCTCGAAGGCGTGCAGATGCGCCTCGTTGCCGGGCGAGACCTGCAACGTCGCCGTATCCACCTCGACGAAATCGCGCGCGGCAAACCAGCCGCGCAAGGCCGCCTGGATGCGGCCCCGCGCCATCAGGAACGGCCGGCGGTCGGCGTGCACGTCGGGCGTCCACCAGGGCGAGGGTTTTTGGCTTGTGGCACTCATGTGACAGGTTTCTTCGGCCATGCCGGCGGACAGACTGGTCTTTTGCCGGAATATAGGATAGTTGCGGCCCCGAATACGCTTTTCAGCGCGCGGGGAAGACGTCTCAAGGCGGTCCTCTACGACGCGCTCCATCCAGTTACAAGGAAGACTTATGGTAAAGATCATCGCCTCTTCCGTCCGCAAGGGCAATGTCCTCGACGTCGACGGCAAGCTCTATGTCGTGCTGACGGCGCAGAACTTCCACCCGGGCAAGGGCACGCCGGTCACCCAGGTCGACATGCGCCGCATCTCCGACGGCGTGAAGGTCTCCGAGCGCTACCGCACGACCGAGCAGGTCGAACGCGCCTTCGTCGAGGACCGCGAACACAACTTCCTCTATGAAGACGGCGACGGCTACCACTTCATGAACCCGGAGAGCTACGACCAGCTCACCATGTCCCACGAGGACATCGGCGACCTGAAGGCCTATCTCCAGGAAGGCATGACGGTCATCCTTTCGGTGCATGAAGGCGTGGCTATCGCCATCGACCTGCCGCGCCACGTCACGCTCGAGATCATGGAGACCGAGCCGGTCGTCAAGGGCCAGACGGCGTCCTCTTCCTACAAGCCGGCGATCCTGTCGAACGGCGTTCGCACGCTGGTGCCGCCGCACATTTCGGCCGGCACGCGCGTCGTCATCGCCACGGAAGACGGTTCCTACGTGGAACGCGCCAAGGACTGATCCGCCCTCGCGGACATCAAAGCCGCCCGCCGGAAACGGCCGGGCGGCTTTTTTCTTTCAAACTCCGCAAAATCCGTTAAGACCGACTCCCGGCTCTTACCATTTGTTTTGACGCATGCCGTTATCGCAAAACCGCTATACACTTTTGCGCGGCAAGCTTACGGAGACGGGAATCCCGAATGACCAAATTCGACGTGCTGACGGTCGGCAATGCCATCGTCGATATCATCGCGCGCTGCGATGAGAACTTCATCACGGACAACGGCATCATCAAGGGCGCGATGAACCTGATCGACACCGATCGGGCGGAACTGCTCTATTCCCGCATGGGCCCCGCGCTCGAAGCCTCCGGCGGCAGCGCCGGCAACACGGCCTCCGGTGTGGCGAGCTTCGGCGGACGGGCCGCCTATTTCGGCAAGGTCGCCGACGACCAGCTCGGCGAGATCTTCATCCACGACATCCGCGCCCAGGGCGTGCATTTCGAGACAAAGCCGCTCGGCGGCACGCCGCCCACCGCCCGCTCGATGATTTTCGTGACACCCGACGGCGAGCGCTCGATGAATACCTATCTCGGCGCCTGCGTGGAGCTCGGGCCGGAGGACGTGGAAGAGCATGTCGTCGCCGAGGCCAAGGTCACCTATTTCGAGGGATATCTCTGGGATCCGCCGCGCGCCAAGGACGCCATCCGCGAATGCGCCCGCATCGCGCATGCCCATGGTCGTGAAGTGTCGATGACGCTGTCCGACAGTTTCTGCGTGCACCGCTACCGCGGCGAATTCCTGGATCTCATGCGCTCCGGCACCGTCGACATCGTCTTTGCGAACAAGGCGGAAGCCTTGGCGCTCTACGAGACAGAGGATTTCGAGGAAGCCCTGACGCGCATCGCGCAGGATTGCCGGCTGGCGGCGGTGACGATGAGCGAAGAAGGTTCGATCGTGCTGACCAAGGGCGAGCGCACCCGCGTGGAGGCGATCAGCATTCCGAGCGTCGTCGATACGACGGGCGCCGGCGATCTCTATGCCGCCGGCTTCCTCTACGGTTATACGGCTGGGCGTTCGCTTGCCGATTGCGGCAAGCTCGGCAGCCTGGCCGCCGGCCTCGTCATCCAGCAGGTCGGCCCGCGGCCGCTCCTGTCGCTGGCGGATGAAGCCAAAAAGGCCGGCCTTATTTGAAGGCTTCGCCCGGATAGGCGCCCCAGATCTCGTTCTGCGAAACCCAGCCTGCCGTGCCGTCCACTTCGGCGCGGCACCAGTCGCCATTGCATTCGCCGACCTTGACGACGACGCCCGGCTGGATCTTGGCGACGAGCGAGCTGTTGGCCAAAGCCTCGCGGCGCATGTTGACGTAAATGTCCTCGCCCTTGCCGCGCATCCAGGGTGCCGTCACGGCGGTGCGCTCGCCCGAGAGCAGCGCCTGGTTGACCCAGCCTTCCGTGCCGTCGGCATCGCGCACGCGGCGCCAGTTGTCGTATTCCTGGATGATTTCGACCGGCACGCCGGACTTGAGATAACGCCAGGCGACGGCATAATCGACGCTCGGGCCGACGCGGAGATTGACGCTCTTGGCCTTGAGGCTGACGAAGCGCGGCAGCGGCAGGCCGCTCGGGCCTTTTGCCGCCTGGGCATGGGCGAGCGAGAGGCCGGCGACCGACACGATGACGCCGGCAAGGGCAGCAAGGCTGAGACGGACGACGAGGTTACGCATGGAAAATCCGTTCGAAACTGTAGAGGGCATCAGGCTGCCTTGCCGGCGCGACGTGGCAAATCGCGGGGACCGCCAAGAGGGCGGATTGTCTTCGCGACCGGGTCTGGTAGAAAATGCCCCTGATGAAGCAATCCTTGCCCAACTTGGTTAAGGACCCGTCAACAGGACGCCGGAACATCCCATGACCCAGAAGAAAAAACCGAAGGTCTACATCACCCGCCGCCTGCCCGAGGTCGTGGAGACCCGGATGCGCGAACTGTTCGACGCGGAACTCAACATCGACGACACGCCGCGCACCCAGCCCGAGCTCGTCGCCGCCGTGAAATCGGCGGACGTCCTGGTGCCGACGCTGACCGATCGCATCGACGCGGCCCTCATCGAACAGGCGGGGCCGCAGCTCAAGCTGATTGCCTGCTTTTCCAACGGCGTCGACAATGTCGACGTCGAGGCTGCCGCCAAGCGCGGCATCACCGTCACCAACACGCCGAACGTCCTGACCGAGGACACGGCCGACATGACGATGGCGCTGATCCTTGCCGCCCCGCGCCGGCTTGCCGAAGGTGCGCGCATCCTGACGGACCGCAAGGGCGAATGGGCCGGCTGGTCGCCGACCTGGATGCTCGGCCGCCGCATCTGGGGAAAACGCCTCGGCATCGTCGGCATGGGCCGCATCGGCACGGCCGTCGCCCGCCGCGCCAAGGCCTTCGGCCTCTCCATCCACTATCACAACCGCCACCGCGTGCGCCCGGACACGGAAGACGCGCTGGAAGCGACCTATTGGGACAGCCTCGACCAGATGCTCGCCCGCGTCGACATCGTCTCGGTCAACTGCCCCTCGACGCCCGCGACATTCCATCTGCTCTCCGCCCGCCGGCTGGAGCTGATGCAGCCGACGAGCTACATCGTCAACACAGCCCGCGGCGGCATCATCGACGAGACGGCGCTGATCAAATGCCTGCGCGAGGGCAAGATCGCCGGCGCCGGCCTCGACGTGTTCGAGAACGAGCCGGCGGTCAACCCGAAGCTCCTGAAGCTCGCCACCGAGGGCAAGGTCGTGCTGCTGCCGCATATGAGCTCGGCAACGCTCGAGGGCCGCATCGACATGGGCGAGAAGGTCGTGATCAACATCCGCACCTTCTTCGACGGCCACCGCCCGCCGGACCGGGTGCTGCCGGGGCGGGTTTAAACCGTAGACACCCCCCTCTGCCCTGCCGGGCATCTCCCCCTCAAGGGGGGAGATTGGATGGGGTAACCGTTTTGCCAATCATTGACGTCGCAGTGTGAGCAATGCTTCTCCGCTTGCCGATCTCCCCCCTTGAGGGGGAGATGCCCGGCAGGGCAGAGGGGGGACGGCTATGCCTTGCGGCGCTTGTACTTCAACGTCTCGAACCGCGCGGCAAGGCCGTCATAGAGCATCAGGCGGCCGACCAGCGGCTCGCCGGCGCCTGTCACGAGCTTGATCACCTCCATCGCCATCAGCGTGCCGACGACGCCCGTCAGGGCGCCGACGATGCCGGCCTCGGCGCAGGCGGGCACGACGCCCGGAGGCGGAGCTGAGGGGAAGAGGTCGCGGTAGCCGGGGTTGAGCGTGCCGTCCGGGCCGGCTTCATAGGGCTTCAGCACAGTCAGAGAGCCATCGAAACGGCCAACGGCGCCAGTAACGAGCGGGATGCGGGCGGCTTCAGCGGCGTCCGCCGAGGCGTAACGCGTGTCGAAATTGTCCGAGCCGTCGACGAGCATATCGTAGCCGGCGAGCAACGAAGCGGCGTTGTCCGCGCTCAGCCGCTCCGCGATACCGGTGAAGCGCACATGCGGGTTGAGGCGGGCGACGGCGGCTTCGGCGCTGGCGATCTTCTGCGTACCGATGCCGGCCGTATCGTGGATCACCTGGCGCTGGAGATTGGAGAGTGAGACCGTATCATCGTCCAGCACGCCGATATGGCCGATGCCGGCGGCGGCGAGGTACTGGATGACGGGTGCGCCGAGGCCGCCGGCGCCAATGATCAGCACATTGGCCTGTTTCAACTTCTGCTGGCCCGCACCGCCGATTTCGGCCAGCACGATATGGCGACGGTAGCGGTCGATCTCTTCAGGGCTGAGCGGATCGGTCATGTCACGATGCCTCCGTTCGAGACGGTGAGAAACTGGGCGCGGTCGCCGAGCGCGTCAAACATTGCACGGTCGGTGCCGGTCATGAAGGCCTGGCCGCCGAGCGCATCGACCCGGTCGAAGAGGGCTGCGCGGCGGCCTTCGTCGAGATGGGCGGCGATTTCGTCGAGCAGCAGCACCGGCGCATGGCCGGTCATGCTGGCGACGAGGCCGGCATGGGCGAGGATGAGGCCGACGAGCAGGGCCTTCTGCTCGCCCGTCGAGCAGCGCTCGGCCTCCATGTCCTTCTCGCGGTGGCGGATCAAAAGATCGGCGCGGTGCGGGCCGTCCAGCGTGCGGCCGGCGGCGGCGTCGCGGTAGCGGCCATCCTGCAGCATGCCGAGATAAATCTCCTCGATCTCGTAGGCGGGGCGCTGCCACTCCCCGTCGAGGAAGCCGGAAAGCCGCATGGTGGCGGATGGAAACGGGCCGTCGTCGCGCGCAGCCTCCACGAGGCCGGAGATGAGGCCGACGAGCTCGTGGCGGGCGTGCGCCATGGCGATGCCGAGCTCGGCCATCTGCCGTTCCAGCGCCGTCAGCCAGGCCGGATCCTGCCGCGGCTCGGAGAGTAGCCGGTTGCGGCCACGCATGGCCTTTTCGAAATCCGCCGCGCGGCGGCCGTGTTCGGGATCGAGCGACAGCACCAGCCGGTCGAGGAAGCGGCGGCGATCGGCGGAGGGGCCGGTGAAGAGGCCGTCCATCGCGGGCGTCAGCCAGAGCACGCGCAGGTGATCGAGCAACTCGTCGACGGTGCGGGCCGGCGTGCCGTTCAGGCGGAGTTTTCGCGCCTGGCCCTCGTCGCCGCCTTCCGTGCCGGTGCCGATATCCACCTCGTCCAGCATGCCTTCAAGCGTTGCGAAGACGGAGAAGCCGCCCTCGGCCCCCGCGCGCGCGACATCGCCATAGGCCGCGCGGCGCAGGCCCCGGCCGGGCGAGAGGAAGGAGACGGCTTCCATGAGGTTGGTCTTGCCGGCACCATTCTGGCCCGTCAGCACGACATGCCGGCCGTCGAGCGCTAGCGACAGGCCCGCATAGTTGCGGAAGTCCGTGAGCTTGAGGCGGGAGAGGGAAACCTTGTGCGGCATGGGGTGAGAGCTAGAGCATTTTTTGCGCGAGTGGAATCACCTGGAGCCGCATAAATGCGGCAACAACAGAAAGATCGAGCGCCGATCGTCGGCTCGCCCCCTAGATAGGGGTTTGCCGGACCGATGCAAAGGACCGCGCACACGATGGCGTGAGGGCGGTTGCCTGTACGGGCGCAAGGGGGTAATCGGAAAGCCCGCCCATGCGTTGCATCCTCCCCTCTCAGCTCCCGCAGGTTTTCGCCTTGTCCTCTTCCGCCCGTCCCGTCTTCGATCGCCCGTTTTCCGCCTTCCTCTTCGACATGGACGGCACGATCATCAACTCCATTCCGGCGACGGAGCGGGTCTGGACGCGGTGGGCGCTGAAACACGGCCTCGACGTCGCGACCTTCCTGCCGACCATGCACGGCGTGCGCGGCATCGACACGATCACCCGCCTCGGCCTGCCGGGCGTCGATCCCGTGGCTGAAGCCAAGGAGGTGGAGCGCGAAGAGATGGAGGATGTCGACGGCGTCATCCCGATCCCCGGCGCGATCGCCTTCCTGACCTCGCTGCCGGCCGGGCGCTGGGGCATCGTCACCTCCGCACCCGTGGCGCTCGCCCGCCGCCGTCTTGCCGCCGCGGGCATCCCGCTGCCCGAGGTGATCGTGACGGCGGACGACGTGACGAAGGGCAAGCCGGCGCCGGATGGCTACAAGCTGGGTGCCTCGCGCCTCGGCGTCGACCCGGCCGATTGCCTGGTGTTCGAAGATGTGCCCGCGGGCATTCTTGCCGGTGAGAGTGCCGGCGCCGGCGTCGTGGTCATCACCGCGACGCACCACCACCCGATCGAAACGAGCCACCCGCTGCTCAACAGCTATGAAGGCGTCGCCGCCCGGCAGGATGGTGATGGCAAGCTGACGCTGGTCCGCATCGCGGACTGACGACTGACGGCGGCTCAGGCCGCCGGTTTCGTCAGGATGCCGCCAATCACCGTATCGACGACGGCCTCGACCTCGGCTTCGGAAACATCCAGCCGCTCGGTCAACAGCCGGCCCCAGGCGAAGCTCGACAGGATTTCCGTGACGAGTTCGGCGTTGACGTCTGGGCGAACCTCGCCGCGCTCCTGCGCCTTCTCGACGATCTTGCCGCTCTGGTGGCGGCGGTCCGCCATATAGGCCGAGAGCGCGGCAAGCGCAGCCGGCTCTTCCTGCGCTCTTGCCACCACGCAGCGGAAGACTTCGCCGCTCGTGCCATCCCGCCAGGTCTTTAGAATGCCGGTGAGATAGGCGCGCAGGTCGTCGCGGATATTGCCCCGGTCGGGAAAGATGAAATTGATCCGCTTGTGGCTGTGATAGACGTCGAGCAGCAGGGCTGCCTGCGACGGCCACCAGCGATAGATCGTCGGCTTGCCGGCACGCGCGCGCCGCGCCACCGCCTCGATGGAGAAGCCAGCGAGCCCGTTTTCCAGCAGCACCGCCTCCGCCGCCGCCAGGATCGCCTCCTGGCTCGCGGGATTGCGCGTGGCGCCGATCGAGCGGCGGGCGGGCTTCAACTCTGCCTCGGTCATCTGCCTTTTCCTTTTTTCGCACTTCTAGCACGGAAGGTACCTGAACGGAACGTTTCGTTTCTATATAAACGAAACGTTCCGTTCTATAAAGGCTCCTCCCAATGACCACGCCCGCTCCCACCCGCAAACTCTCGAAACTGCACTTCGCGCTTGCCATGCTGGTGCCCGTCTATCCGCTGATCACCACGATCCTCTACATCGTGCTGCCGCTCACCGAAGGCTGGACGATCTGGCAACGCACGGCCGTCATCGCGCCGATCATGGTGTTCGCCATCGTCTTTTTCGTCTCGCCCTTCGTGCAGAAGCGGTTTGCGTGGATGGTCGGGTCAAGCCCGACCATGACGGAGGAGAGGTCCGAAGTCTCCGTGCGAGGCCATCAACCCTCGAAGAATTCCTTCATTCGCGCAAAGAAACCCGCGGATTCCGGGTTGTTTTCCTTCGAGGAAATCTCCTCGAATTCCTTGAGCAATTCGCGCTGGCGCTTGGTGAGCTTTTGCGGCGTCTCGATCTGGATCTGGATGTAGAGATCGCCGACCTGCGCGGAGCGCAGCACCGGCATGCCCTTGCCCTTCAGCCGGAACTGGCGGCCGGCCTGCGTGCCTTCCGGCACCGTCACGCGCGACTTGGTGGCATCGAGCGTCGCCACGTCGAACGTGCCGCCGAGGGCCGCCGTCGTCATCGAGATCGGCACGGTGCAGTAGAGGTCCGCGCCGTCGCGCTGGAAGAACTCGTGCGGCTTCACCGACAGGAAGATGTAGAGATCGCCCGCCGGTCCGCCGCGCACGCCCGCCTCGCCTTCGCCGGAGAGCCGGATGCGCGTGCCGTCCTCGATACCGGCCGGGATGTTGACCGAGAGCGAACGCTCCTCCGTCACGCGGCCATGGCCATGGCACTTGGTGCAGGGGTCGCTGATCGTCTGGCCGCGGCCATGGCAGGTCGGGCAGGTGCGCTCGATCGAGAAGAAACCCTGTGCGGCGCGCACGCGGCCAGAACCCTGGCAGGTGGCACAGGTCTTCGGGCTGGTGCCGGGTTTGGCGCCCGAGCCGGAACAGACGTCGCAGGTGATCGACGTCGGCACGCGGATCTGTGCGGTCTTGCCGGCATAGGCCTCTTCCAGCGAGATTTCCATGTTGTAGCGCAGGTCGCCGCCGCGCTCGCGCCCGCCGGAGGAGCGCCGCTGGCGCCCGCCGCCCATCATCTCGCCAAAAATGTCTTCGAAGATGTCGGAGAAGCCACCGCCCTGGAAGCCGGCACCGCCGCCACCGCCCATGCCGCCCTGCTCGAAGGCAGCGTGGCCGTAACGGTCGTAGGCCGCGCGCTTCTGCGGGTCCTTCAGCGTCTCATAGGCCTCGTTGACGTTCTTGAACGTCTGCTCGGCCGTGGCATCGCCAGGATTCTTGTCCGGGTGATACTTCATCGCCATCTTGCGGAAGGCGCTCTTCAGCTCCTTCTCGTCGGCGGTCTTGGAGACACCCAGCGTCTCGTAAAAATCAGCTTTAGCCATTCGGGTTCACGTCCGTTTCAGTGGAACGGTCTTCTTGTTATGGATGAACAAGCTTGCCTTCAGCCTGCACTGGAAACCGGACACGCAAAAAGGCGGGAGCCGGAGCGAAGGAAAGACCAGGACATCGTCACCGCTTGCAACGGGAGTGATCATCTTGGCCTTGTTCCCTTCGCGCTGACTTCCGCCCTTTTGCTATCCGTTGCACCGGCCGCTTGTGGCGGCCGGTTTTTCAGGAGGCTCAGGCCGACTTCTTGCGGTCGTCTTCGTCCTTGACTTCTTCGTAGTCCGCATCGACGACATTGTCGCCGGCTTCACCGGAAGACGCGTTCTCTTCGGCCTGCTGGGCCTCGTAGATTGCCTGACCGAGCTTCATGGAGACTTCCATGAGCGTGTTGGTCTTCGCCTTGATGTCGTCGGCATCGGGCTCCGAGGCTTCGACGGCGGTCTTCAGTGAGGCGATGGCGTCCTCGATGGCCTTGCGGTCGGTTTCCGTGACCTTGTCGCCATATTCCTTGAGCGACTTTTCCGACGAATGGATCAGGCTTTCGGCCTGGTTCTTCGCCTCGACGCCTTCACGGCGCTTCTTGTCGGCTTCGGCATTGGCTTCGGCGTCCTTCACCATCTTCTCGATGTCGGCGTCGGAGAGGCCACCGGAGGCCTGGATGCGAATCTGGTGCTCCTTGCCGGTGCCCTTGTCCTTAGCCGAAACCTGCACGATGCCGTTGGCGTCGATGTCGAAGGTGACTTCGATCTGCGGCATGCCGCGCGGTGCCGGCGGAATGCCGACGAGGTCGAATTGGCCGAGCAGCTTGTTGTCCGCAGCCATTTCGCGCTCGCCCTGCGAGACGCGGATGGTCACGGCCGACTGGTTGTCTTCGGCAGTCGAGAAGGTCTGCGACTTCTTCGTCGGGATCGTCGTGTTGCGCTCGATCAGACGGGTGAAGACGCCACCCAGCGTTTCGATGCCGAGAGACAGCGGGGTCACGTCGAGGAGCAGGACGTCCTTGACGTCGCCCTGGAGAACGCCGGCCTGGATGGCGGCGCCCATGGCGACCACTTCATCCGGGTTGACGCCCTTGTGCGGCTCCTTGCCGAACAGCTGCTTGACGACTTCCTGCACCTTCGGCATGCGGCTCATGCCGCCGACGAGAACGACTTCGTCGATCTCGGCCGCCGTGACGCCGGCATCCTTGAGGGCTGCCTTGCAGGGCGCGACGGTGCGCTGGACGAGATCGTCGACCAGGCTTTCGAACTTGGCGCGCGACAGCTTCATCGTCAGATGCTTCGGGCCGGAAGCATCCGCCGTGATGAACGGCAGGTTGATTTCGGTCTGCTGCGAGGAGGACAGCTCGATCTTGGCCTTTTCGGCGGCTTCCTTGAGGCGCTGAAGGGCGAGCTTGTCGTTCTTCAGGTCGATGCCCTGGTCCTTCTTGAACTCGGCTGCGAGATATTCGACGAGACGCATGTCGAAGTCTTCACCGCCGAGGAAGGTGTCGCCGTTGGTCGACTTCACTTCGAAGACGCCGTCGCCGATTTCCAGGACCGAGATGTCGAACGTGCCGCCGCCAAGGTCGTAGACGGCGATGGTCTTGCCGTCCTTCTTGTCGAGGCCGTAGGCGAGTGCCGCAGCCGTCGGCTCGTTGATGATGCGCAGGACTTCAAGGCCCGCGATCTTGCCGGCATCCTTGGTTGCCTGGCGCTGCGCGTCGTTGAAGTAGGCGGGAACCGTGATGACGGCCTGCGTGACCTTTTCACCAAGGTAGGATTCGGCGGTTTCCTTCATCTTCTGAAGGATCATCGCGGAGATCTGCGAGGGGGAATAGCCGGTGCCATGGGCCTGGACCCACGCGTCGCCATTGTCGCCCTTGACGATCTTGTAGGGAACGAGACCCTTGTCCTTCTCGACGAGCTTGTCGTCGTAGCGGCGGCCGATGAGGCGCTTCACTGCGAACAGGGTGTTTTCCGGGTTGGTGACGGCCTGGCGCTTTGCCGGCTGGCCGGTCAGGCGCTCGCCATCATCGTTGAAGGCGACGATCGACGGGGTCGTGCGCGCGCCTTCGGCATTTTCGATCACTTTCGCGTCCTTGCCGTCCATGACGGAAACGCAGGAATTGGTCGTTCCGAGGTCGATACCGATTACTTTAGCCATGTCATTCTCTCCTTGAAGCGAACTGCCGGAACCCATTCAGGCATTCTTTTGGCAGCCCCTAATGGTATGGTCTTCTCGAAAGCTTGAGCCTGAGCCGAAGCCTTGCGGCGTATATAAGGAGCAGTCCAGACGACTGCAAGACATCGTGCGGCCGCAAAGCTCGCAAAATCAGCGCCATGAGAAGGGTGAACCGTCTGTAAGACGCAATGTGGTGAGGTTCCTTGCGGGCGTCAAGCCAAAGGGCGCGGTCGGCGGCCATCGGTGAGCGTATCCAAGCGTGTGTAAACCCGGCCTACGAGATTGCCGGCGGTTTTGGCGGCGGGTGGCACAGCAAGTTACAAGGTGGCTTTATATCCAAAGGGATCTCTTGAAGCCCATGCCTAATAACCCTTGCAATCGCGCCGGAATATCTCAGCATATATACGACGCAAAACCAGCTTATTGTTTTTGGCGCAATGGTATCCGAGTGCGTCAAGACGATGGTTCCGTTAACGAAAACGCATGTCCGTATATGGCTCGATCACCCCATCGAGCACTCAAACTTCGTTATCGCCTGGTCTGCGCATTTTACCGGAAAGCTGAAAAGACCAACCGAGATCAAAATGAAATTCTTCCCGCGCACTGTTTTCATAAACTCAATATTGCACGAATCTGCTAAAGTAATGGTTTAACCCGTTGGCAGAAATTCCGGTCCTGGGCACAATTCGCCGCCGGCCCGTCACGGTCGCCGATCTCACTCTTCAGCCGCCAGTTTGGCACTGTTCTGCGTGAGATGGGATTTGATACGAGCCTTCAATTCAAAAGGCCAGTTTAACGCTTGCTTGACAGCGTTGCGTTGCTCAGGTTTCAAGACCAATCTTACAAAAGACTTGAACGTGAAGTCGATATAAGCCGGGAGCAGACGGATGCCGCCCTTCCAGGTTAAGGGGACACGATAGGTGATCACTGGCGTTGTACAGTTTGCCCACCGTTCTTTGTATCCTAGCCATAATGGCCGCATGTCGAAGTTCAGCCCGTGATCGTAGCTCCACCGCACGACATCTTCGATCAGCAACATGCCAGGGGAAAACTGGCTATAGGCGGGATCGAAGGACGTGACGAGCATCTCGGTGCGCGTCCGATCGATCGTCGCAAGATATGCTGCGATAGGTTTGCCGTCGAGTGTTAAGCGAAAGAGGCCGAACCTTCCTAGTTCGCCGCGCAGCATCGATGCAGCGAGAAAGAAGTCGCTGGTTTCATTCTGATAGATCCAGGGGCATTCCTTCTGCTGGCGCTGAACCCATTTTTTCTTCTCCGCCAGCACCCAATTGACGGTCTCGGCACTGGTCCCGGCATCCTCCGGAAGCTCAAAACGCAGCGCACCCAGCTTTTCGAGCCGTTTGCGCTTTTGTTTGAGATTGTTGCGGAAATTTGCCGAATGGCCCTGCATGAACTCTTCGAAAGATTGCGCGCCGACCTTCTTAACAGAGTAAGCATCCATGGGTCTCGGAATGTTGAACATGCCGGCCCGGCTAAGCAATTTCTGCATCGGGCTTCCTTGGCGCGCGCAGTAGACGTAGAGCACGTCAGCGGATTTGCGAACGAGTTCAAGTAGGTATTCGCAGACCCGCTCCGGATCCACGTCGCTCGCGATCAGCGGATCCCCATACTCCTCTTGCATCGGGCACCCGACTGGCGCCATCCGCGCGACAAAGCCGCTCGTTTTCACCAGGAATGGCCAAACAGCAACAAGCCTATCGTTCTCCCATACCGTGGCACAAAGCAGTCGGTCATCGGGCGAAGCATTCCTTGTTTCCCATCCGAGCCGGCACCATTCGAAAGTTTGCGTAAGATGACAGGTTATAACGGACCTAGAAAGGCGATTCCAATCTTCTTCCAATTGAAGAAAATTCGCCATTCCTTCAAAAATGCGAGATTCAAGCATTCTCTAATCCTGCCTACAAGCATATTCAATAGTTCTTCGATAACTCTGCGCAGATCTATATTTAAATGAAGGACACCTAGTCAATTTATAAAGTAATGTATTGTTAATTCGAGAATTTTTATGAAAATTTTATGATTAATTTTTTACGTATTTGGAGCCTTTGATACTGTATCCGGCTTATTTGTTGATCACACTTTAGGCGCGGTGTGCACAGAGATTGGTATCGAGCACCGTTAGGCCAAGCCCGATCCTTCATGGACCAGTGGGCAGTCTAAACTGCTTAGTCATAACGATCGAGGATGCTAGCGTTAAGTCGTTCCACTCCGCTTCGATCGCCGACCTGCGACGCCATATCCGGGACTGTCTGCTGGCTTACAACTACGCCAAGCAGCTCAAAGCGCTACGCTTCAAAACAACCCCACGACGGCCTTCGCCAAATAACGGAGAAACGCCAGAATATTAACTCATACCCCAAACCATGAGCTGCGAAACTTTTGCTGGAATTGCACTAGCCGCCCAAAAGGACGTCGAGAAGGGTCGTTCGGCGCGTGCCGGTCTGCCGCTGCTCGCCGACATCCGCAGGCGGGATCAGTCCGTCGTCTGCGGGAACGGCGCCCGTCTGCTCGCTCGCGACAGCCGAACCATTGTCACCCGGGCGCTCGTCGGTGCCGAGCGTGCGGGAGATGATGTCGAAGAGCTGGTCGCCGCCTTCTTCCGGGACGGGCTGCGTGCCGTCCACCACCGGCTGGTCGCCACCGGCCGTGCCGAAGAGTGGCGAGGGCGAGAGGCCCTCGTGGGCTGCGGTCATGAAGCTGCTCCAGGCTTTGGCGGGGAGCCCGCCGCCGGTGACCTTCTTCATCGACTTGCCGTCGTCGTTGCCGAACCAGACGCCGGTCGTGAGGTTGCTTGTGTAGCCGACGAACAGGGCGTCGCGGAAGGACTGGGTCGTGCCGGACTTGCCGGCGGCCTGCCAGCCGGGAATGCGGGCGTTCTTGCCGGTGCCCTCGGTGATGACGCGCATCATCATGCCGTTCATCATGGAGACGATGTTGGGCTCCAGCACGCGGGGCGGGTTGTCGTAGGTGTTTTCGTAGAGCACCCGGCCGTCGGCGGTCGAGATGCGGCGGATGATGTGCGGGGTGGCCTTGTAGCCGCCGTTCATGAAGGGCGCGTAGGCGGCCGTCAGCTCGACGAGCGTCACTTCCGACGTGCCGAGCGCGATGGAGGCATTCGATTGCAGTTCCGATTCGATGCCGAGCCTGCGGGCGAGTTTGATCACCTCGTCAGGGCCGACTTCCATGACGAGCTGGGCGGCGATGGTGTTCAGCGAATTGGCGAGCGCGGAGGAGAGCGTGACCTCGCCGCGATATTTCTGGTCGTAGTTCTCCGGCGTCCATTTGCCGATCCGCACCGGTGCATCGTTGCGCACCGAGAGCGGCGAGCGGCCGGCCTCAAGCGCTGCGGCATAGACGAAGGGCTTGAAGGCGGAGCCGGGCTGGCGCTTGGCCTTGGAGGCGCGGTCGAACTGGCTTTCGGCATAGTCGCGCCCGCCGACCAGCGCGCGGATCGCGCCCGTGCCGTCGATCGAGACGAGGGCGGCCTGCGAGGCGGCGGATTTGGCGCCTTCCTTGTCTAGGAGAGTCGTAAGCGCCTCGTCGGCCTTCTTTTCGAGGTCGAGGTCGATCGTCGTGTCGATGACGAGGTCTTCGGTAATATCGCCGATCATGCCGGGCAGTTGCGCCATGACCATGTCGGCGGCGTAATGCTGCGCGCCCGACCAGTAGCTTTTTGCCCGCGCCGGCGTCTGCGACATCGCGGTCTTGATCTCGGTGTCGGTGACGAAACCTTCTTCGCGCATGGCGCCGAGCACGACCTGGGCGCGGGCTTCCGCCGCCTCCGGATCGCGCGCCGGCGAGAGGCGCGAGGGCGCCTTGAGGAGGCCGGCGAGAAGGGCGGCTTCGCCGAGGTTCACGTCACGTGCTGACTTATTGAAGTAGCGCCGCGAGGCGGCCTCGACGCCGTAGGAATTCGAGCCGAAGAACACGCGGTTGAGATACATCGCAAGGATCTGGTCCTTGGAATATTTGTGCTCCAGCCAGAAGGCGAGCAGCACTTCCTGCACCTTGCGCTCCAGCGTGCGCTCCGGCGAGAGGAACATATTTTTTGCCAGCTGCTGCGTCAGCGTCGAGCCGCCCTGCACCATGCGGCCGGTGGTGACATTGGTGAACATGGCGCGCGCAAGTCCGAGCGGATCGATGCCGAAATGCGAATAGAAGCGCCGGTCCTCGATGGCGATGACGGCCTGGGGGATATAGGGCGACATGTTTTCGAGCGACAGCGCCTCGCCGCCGGTGAGGCCGCGGTTGGCGATGGCGTCGCCGCTGACGGCGAGGATCTTGATGTTCGGCGGCCGGTCGGGGATGGACCAGCTCGTGGCGCTCGGCATGCGCGCGCCGTAATAGAGCACGAGGCCGCCAACGCCGATGGCGCCCCAGATGCCGAGCACGACGCACCAGTAGAACAGCCGGCGGAACAGGCCGAAGATGCCGCCGCCCGAAGCCTGCCGGCGCCCGCGCGCGCCGCGCCGCGGCCGCTCGGCCCTCGGCGGCTTGCCGCGGCCCTTGCGGCCGGCGCCGCCCGCCACGCGATCCCCCGCGCCGACGTGAAAATCGTCGTCGTTGCGGCCTCCCGACCCCTGGAAGGACGGTTCGATGCGCTGGGATTTGCGATTGGCTGCCATAAGCGGTCGGGTACACCCTCAAAAATATCGCCGTCGGGTGAACCTTAAATGCGGCGATTTAAGGGGTGGTTAAGAAATCGGAAACGGAAAGCCCCAATTTGTCAATCGTTTGCGCCTTGCACAGGATGCAGCGCCGCCGGGGTTGTCATGCCGCCCTCCGCGGTTACAACTAACGCCCGTCACAGAAGGTGGAGTGCCAGATGGCCGAATTCACGGAAGCCTCGTCGACGGAAAGCCCCCGCAAGAAGCGCGAGGCCGTGCGCACATTCCTCGTCGCGGACCGGACCCCGATGTGGTTCACGACGCTTGCCCTGATGGTCGGCGGCATCGGCACCTACTATTTGGCGCCCCAGGTGAACGCCACCTTCGAGGAGCAGAAGATCAAGACGGATTTCGTGATCCGCAACTACAGCGACCTGCGCCAGAAAATGGAGGACTTCCAGGGTCTCTACGCGGTCGTCACGCAAAAGCAGGCGGCCGGGCTCGATATCCAGGACCAGGTGTTCAAGCTGCAGGAGATCGTCAGCCGCGTCAGCGCGCAGAACCTGTCGATGATGCCGATGTTCACCACGGCGGAAGGCCCGAAGGCGGCGGCACAGGTGAATGCCGCCATGAACGGGATGATCGTCATGATCTTCGCCAATGCGGGCAAGACGATCGAGGCGGAGGCCGACGTCAAGGCCTATAACGAGGCGGTCGCCAAGGCGTCGCAAGCCCTCGTTCCGCCGCTGCTGCAACTCTATGTGAGCATCGGCGAGGTCGGCCGCCTTCGCCCTACCGCCGTGACGACGGACCTGCCGGAGAAGTAACAGCCGAAAAGACTTCGGGCGGCCCTTGGGACCGCCCGAGAAAAGGCCTCAATAGTAAGGCGAGAGGCACTGGCGGCGGCCGCCATAGTTCGGCTGGTACGTGTTGTCGTAGTCACGATACGAGCGGTAGCGCGCATAGCACCATTCGGTGTGGCGCGGGTTGATGCCTTCGTAGCGCGGCTGGGAATAGCCGTCATTGGCGATCGCGCCACCGATGATCGCACCGGCGCCGAAGGCAGCCAGCGGATACCACCAGCCATCCGAATGACGGCGATAGCCGCGGCGCTCGTAACGATAGCCGCGATGGCCGCCGTACCAGCCACGGCGTTCGCGGCGATATTGAACCTGTTCGACGTCGGATGCCTGCGACGCGCCGACCTTCGGCATCGGCATGGCGAAGGCCGGCGCCGTTACGAAGGTCGTGGCAAACATGGCGACGGCCATGGCAGCGGCAATGCCGCCCTTGATCGTTGTCTTCATGTCGGTCTCCCTTGGATAGTCACTGTTGTACAGTGATCAAGACGGATGACAGCATGAAACAATTCGACTGAATACGAGATGAACCGAAACTCTCCGCCGCTTAATCGTCGCCATTGCTCGGGCGGGCAAGAAAACGCTGCCGTTCGAAGATGAGCACGACCACCAGCGCCATGATGAACGGGATGATCAGGTAGAACAGCCGGAAGACCGCAAGGGCCGCCAGCACCGTTGCCGGGTCCATGTCCGGCAGGCCGGCGATGAAGACCAGTTCCAGCACGCCGATGCCGCCCGGCGCATGCGACAGCAGCGCCACGGAGAAAGAGGCGAGGAAGATGCCGAGCACGACGAAGAAGCCCGGATTGCCTTCCGCCGGCAGCACGAAATAGATGATCGCCGCCGCCCCGATGAGCTCGATCGGCGCGATGAAGAGCTGACGGAACACCAGCGAGGGTTTGGGATATTCCAGCCGCAGCCAGCGTGTATGGACCGGCCGGAAGCCGACGAGGCTTCCAACGACATAGAGCGCCACCAGCGCGAGGATCAGCCAGCCGGTCGACAGCGCCGCCTCGATCGGCAGGAAGGCGGCGAAACGCTCGATGATCGCGGGTTCCAGCACCAGCACCAGCCCGAACAGCATGAAGGTGCCGAGCGCGAAGGTGAAGGAGCAGAAGGCGACGAGGACGCCCACCTCCGACCCGGTCAGGCCCTTCGACGTATAGGCGCGGTAGCGCACCAGCGCGCCGGAAAACACCGAGGCGCCGATCGTGTGCGACAGGGCATAGGTGGTGAACGAGGTGATGGTGATGAACCACAGCGAGATGCGGTGGCCGAGATGTTCCAGCGCAAGGTGGTCGTAGGCGGCCAGCGCCGCGTAGGCGACGAGCGTCGCGACGCTCGCGAGGATCCAGCCGGAAACCGGAATGGCATGAACGCTCGCCATGAACTCCGCGAGCGACAGGCCGCGCAGGTCCTTGTAGAGGATGTAGATCGACAGGATGATCGCGGCGGTGCTGACGAGCGGCCAGAAGAATTTTTTCAGCCGCTTCATCCTGCCTTATCCCCTGCCCCCGGCGCCCCATCGCCTGAGCAGCAAGGCTCTCTCGCAATCCATCCGCCTACCGCCATTCCGTTCCTTCCCCATTGTGTGGACCTGTCATCGCCTGTCCGCGATGCGGTCCTTGTTTAACCAGTTGACCAGCATATCCGTTCCGTCCGGTTAACGCCGGTCAACCGTGTCATCACATCTTGGTCAGCGCGCCGCGAGCGCCGAGAGGATGCGCACCCAAGAGCGAATGCCCTTCTCGAAGGAGCGCAGCTCGTATTTCTCGTTCGGCGAATGGATGCGGTCATCCGACAGCGCAAAGCCGACGAGCAAGGATTCCATGCCGAGCATTTTTTGGAAATCGCCAACGATCGGGATGGAGCCCCCCATGCCGATGACGACGGCGGGCTTCGGCCATTCGTCGGAAAGCGCGTTCTTCGCCTTGCCGAGCAGCGCGGAATCATAGGGAAGCTGGATCGCCGGCGAGCCACCATGGGCATGGAACGCCACCGAGCAATCGGCCGGGATCTTTGCGCGCACATAGGCGCGGAAAGCGTCGCGGATCTTTGCCGGGTCCTGCTTGCCGACCAGGCGGAAGGAGACCTTTGCCGAGGCTTCCGCGGCGATGACCGTCTTGAAACCCTCGCCGGTGTAGCCGCCGGTAATGCCGTTCACTTCGGCGGTCGGACGCGCCCAGGTGAGTTCCAGCACCGATCGACCCTTTTCGCCGGATGGGATCGACAGGCCGATCTCGCCCAGGAAGCTCTCGGACGAGCTGCCGAGCTTTTCCCAGGCCGCCTTGATCTGCGTCGGGGTCTCCTCGACGCCGTCGTAGAAACCGTCGAGCGTCACGCGGCCGGTCTCGTCGTGCAGGCCGGCGAGGATGTTCGAAAGGATATGGATGGGGTTGGCGGCGGCACCGCCGAAATAGCCGGAATGCAGGTCGCGGTCGGCCGCCTTGACGACGACTTCCTCGCCGACGAGGCCGCGCAGGCCTGCGGAAATCGCCGGCGTATCGGCATCCCACATGCTGGTATCGCAGACGAGGGCGAAATCCGCCTTGAGCTCTGCCGCATTGGCTTCGAGGAAGGGTTTCAGCGACGGTGAGCCGGATTCCTCCTCGCCTTCGAAGAGGATCGTGACGCGGCAGGGCAGCGCGCCCGCCATTTCCTTGTAGGCGCGGCAGGCTTCCACGAAGGTCAGGAGCTGGCCCTTGTCGTCGGAGGTGCCGCGGCCGGTGATGATACGGCGCCCGCCGCCGGCATCGCGCACCGCGGGCTCGAAGGGATCGTGGTCCCACAGGTTGAGCGGATCGACCGGCTGGACGTCGTAGTGACCATAGAACAGCACATGCGGCGCATCCGGCTTCGCGCCGTCATGATGGGCGACGACCATCGGATGGCCGGGCGTGTCGCGCACCGTCGCGTCGAAGCCGAGCGTACGCAGCTCCGTCACCAGCCATTCGGCCGCCCGGCGGCACTCCGCCTTGTAGGCCGGATCGGTGGAGATGGACTTGATGCGCACGAGTTCGAACATGCGTTCGAGGCTCGCCGGAATGCCGGCGCTGGCGTGGTCGAGGACGGGCAGAATATTGGTCATGGTCGAATCCTTGCGAAACTCGGCGCGACATTAGACCGATCGCATCGGGGAGGGCAAATCGTATGACGATTCTGGTGTTCTCAGATCCGCGGTTCGCGGCCGAGATTGGCCAGCACCATGCGCATATATTCCAGCAGCAGTTCCCGCTCGAAGCGGCGGAAGCCGTGGAAGAGGGCGTCCTCCGTGGCGCTTGCCGCCTCCATCGCTGTCTCGCGCAACGCCTTGCCGCGCTCGGTCAGGAAGACCAGTTGCGCGCGCCTGTCCTTGGGATGGCGGCGGCGCGAGATGAGGCCGTCGCGCTGCATGCGGGCGAGCGTGTTGGCCATCGTCGCCTGCTCGATGTCGAGGCGGTCGAGAAGTTCGCGCTGGGTGAGGCCGTCGCCGTTCCACAGTTCCAGCAGGACCGGGAACTGGCCGGGCGCAAAGCCGGCCCCGTCCGCCCGCGCCTGAAGGGTGCGGGACGCCGCCTTCGCCAGGAGATTGGCGAGATATGCTGCCGACTCCGTCCGGTCAAAGTCCATGACCGGAGGCTATGCCGGTTTTCAACGGAAGACAATCAAGGATCACGGGCAAGACAAGTGCTTGAAACCGAGAAGCCGCCGACGACAGGAGGCTTGTCGCGGCGGCTTCTTCGAATGATGGACAAAGGCCCGGAGAGGGGGATAAGGCCTTTGTCCTTTGTCTGGCGCGGCGGGGGACAGGCCGGGTGCCAGACAACGGCTTGATCAGGTGCCGTTGGATAATATTTGTGGGTCCGAATGTGGCTTTTCAAGGGTTTCAGAGGGCGGCGAAAATTACAAATTGGTAACGTTCGCGTGACCCTTTCCAGACCCCCGAAACGGCCTTGAAACCGCAATGAGAGATAGACGCGGAAAGCCGCCCGCGCTATCCATTCACCCCATGAAAAAAGGTGATCATCTCTTCCTCGTCGACGGCTCCGGCTTCATCTTCCGCGCCTTCCACGCCATCCCGCCGCTCAACCGCAAATCGGACGGGCTGCCGGTCAATGCCGTTTCCGGTTTCTGCAACATGCTGTGGAAGCTGCTCAAGGATGCGCGCAACACCGACGTGGGCGTGACGCCGACCCATTTCGCGGTCATCTTCGACTATTCCTCGAAGACCTTCCGCAACGAGCTTTACGATCTCTACAAGGCGAACCGCACGGCGCCGCCGGAAGACCTGATCCCGCAGTTCGGCCTGATCCGCCATGCGACCCGCGCCTTCAACCTGCCCTGCATCGAGAAGGAAGGTTATGAGGCCGACGACCTGATCGCCACCTATGCCCGCCTTGCCGAGGCCGACGGTGCCGACGTCACCATCGTCTCCTCCGACAAGGACCTCATGCAGCTCGTGACGGCCAATGTCTCGATGTATGACAGCATGAAGGACAAGCAGATCTCCATTCCCGAAGTCATCGAGAAATGGGGCGTGCCGCCGGAAAAGATGATCGACCTTCAGTCGCTGACGGGGGACAGCACCGACAACGTGCCGGGCGTTCCCGGCATCGGCCCGAAGACCGCCGCGCAGCTTCTGGAAGAATATGGCGACCTCGATACGCTGCTCGCCCGCGCCGACGAGATCAAGCAGGTCAAGCGCCGCGAGAACATCGTGGCGAACCGCGAGCTCGTGCTGCTGTCCCGCCAGCTCGTCACCTTGAAGACCGATACGCCGCTCGACACGGTGCTGGACGAGCTGGTGCTGCATCCGCAGGACGGGCCGAAGCTGATCGCCTTCCTCAAGGCCATGGAATTCACCACGCTGACGCGCCGCGTAGCGGAAGCCTGCGACTGCGATGCCGGCGCCATCGACGCCGCGGACGTGCCCGTCGAATGGGGCGCGGAAGCGCGCGGCCCGGACCTCGACAAGGGCGAGGTGGCCGGTCCCGCGCTCGTGCTCGACGGCGGTGAGACCGCGGCGGAGGCGGCCTCCACGCTGCTGCCCACGGCCAGCCCCGGGGACGCCACGCCGGGCGCACTCGCACGAGCCCGGGCGGAGCGCTTCTCCGCCGCGCCGATCGACCATTCCACCTATGAGACGGTGCGCGACCTCACCGCGCTCGACCGCTGGATTGCGGATGCCCGCGAGACCGGCCTCGTCGGCTTCGACACGGAGACGACCTCGCTCGACCCGATGCAGGCGGAGCTTTGCGGCTTCTCGCTGGCAATCGCCAGCAATGCCAAGGACCCGACAGGCACGACCATTCGCGCCTGCTACGTGCCGCTCAACCACAAGACCGGCGTCGGCGACCTTCTGGGCGGCGGGCTTGCCGAGGGGCAGATCCCGATCCGCACCGCGCTGGAACGGCTGAAAAGCCTGCTGGAGGACCCTTCGATCCTGAAGGTCGCGCAGAACCTCAAATACGACTACCTCGTCATGCGCCGCCACGGCATCACCGTCGAGGGTTTCGACGATACGATGCTGATGTCCTATGCGCTGGATGCCGGCGCCGGCACGCATGGCATGGATACGCTGTCCGAGCGCTGGCTCGGCCACAAGCCGATCTCCTACAAGGACGTCGCCGGCTCGGGCAAGGGCGCCCAGACCTTCGACATGGTCGATATCTCCCGCGCCACGGCCTATGCGGCGGAAGATGCCGACGTGACGCTGCGGCTCTGGCATGTGCTGAAGCCGCGCCTTGCCGCCAACCGCATGACGACCGTCTACGAACGGCTGGAGCGCCCGCTGGTGCCGGTGCTCGCGCGCATGGAAGAGCGCGGCATCACCATCGACCGGCAGGTGCTCTCGCGCCTTTCCGGCGAACTGGCGCAGGGTGCCGCTGGCCTCGAAGAGGAAATCTACGATCTTGCCGGCGAACGCTTCAACATCGGCTCGCCCAAACAGCTCGGCGATATCCTGTTCGGCAAGATGGGCCTGCCCGGCGCCTCGAAGACCAAGACCGGCCAATGGTCGACCTCCGCGCAGGTGCTGGAGGACCTCGCCGCGCAGGGCCTGCCGCTGCCGCGGAAAATCGTCGACTGGCGCCAGCTCACAAAGCTGAAATCCACCTATACCGACGCGCTGCCGGGCTTCGTGCATCCGGAGACGAAACGTGTGCACACGTCTTACGCGCTCGCCGCGACGACGACCGGCCGCCTCTCCTCCTCCGACCCGAACCTGCAGAACATTCCGGTGCGCACAGCGGAAGGCCGCAAAATCCGCACGGCCTTCATCTCGACGCCCGGCAACAAGCTGGTCTCGGCCGACTACAGCCAGATTGAGCTGCGCGTGCTCGCCCATGTCGCCGACATTCCGCAGCTGAAACAGGCCTTTGCCGACGGCGTAGACATTCACGCCATGACGGCATCCGAAATGTTCGGTGTGCCGGTCGAGGGCATGCCGTCGGAAGTGCGCCGCCGCGCCAAGGCGATCAATTTCGGCATCATCTACGGCATTTCGGCCTTCGGCCTCGCCAACCAGCTCTCCATCGAGCGTTCGGAAGCGGGCGACTACATCAAGAAATATTTCGAGCGCTTTCCGGGCATCAAGGACTACATGGATTCGACCAAGGCCTTCGCCCGCGAAAACGGCTATGTCGAAACCATCTTTGGCCGCCGCGCGCATTATCCGGAAATCAAGTCGTCCAACCCGTCGGTGCGCGCCTTCAACGAGCGCGCCTCGATCAATGCGCCCATCCAGGGTTCCGCCGCCGACATCATCCGCCGCGCCATGATCAAGATCGAACCCGCGCTGGAAGAAGCCGGCCTCTCCGCCCGCATGCTGCTGCAGGTGCACGACGAACTGATCTTCGAGGTCGAGGACGGCGAAGTGGAGAAGGCGATCCCGCTCATCGTCGACATCATGGAGAACGCGTCCATGCCGGCGTTGTCGATGAAGGTGCCGCTGAAGGTGGATGCGCGCGCCGCGCACAATTGGGACGAGGCGCACTGAGGGACGCAAGACAGCCCCTCATCCCGCTGCCGCGACCTTCTCCCCGCAAGCGGGGCGAATGGACAAGGGGCAAAGCCTTATTTCAACATCGATGCCTACTGTCCGGGGGCACCGGTGCAACACCCCCTTCGCCCCGCTTGCGGGGAGAAGGTGCCGGCAGGCGGATGAGGGGCCGTTATGCGGTCTCGTTCATCTCCGCATGCCCCGTCTGGATATTCCACAGCGTGCGGTAAAGCCCCGGACATTCCACCAGCCTATCGTGCGACCCGGACTGGATGATCCGCCCCGCCTCCATCACATGGATCGCATCGGCATGCACGACCGTGCTGAGCCGGTGGGCGACGAGGATCACGGTGCGCTTGCCCTTCATTTTCGCCAGCGAGCGCTGGATCGCGGCTTCCGTCTCGTTGTCCACCGCGCTCGTTGCCTCGTCGAGGATGAGGATCGCAGGGTCGATCAGCAGCGCCCGGGCGAGCGCGATGCGCTGGCGCTGGCCGCCGGAGAGTTTCTGGCCGTATTCGCCGATCTGGCTTTCGTAACCGTCCGGTAGCTCGCAGATGAAACCATCGGCCTCCGCCATGCGCGCGGCCGCCTCGACCTCGTCGCGGCTCGCCGTCGGCCTGCCATAGGCGATGTTGTCGGCGATCGAGCCGGAAAACAGCGTCACCTCCTGCGGCACCCAGGCCATGCTCTTCCTCAGACATTCGCCCGACCAATCGGCGAGCGGCACGTTGTCAAGCAGGATGCGGCCCTTCTGCGGGCGGATGAACAGGCCGAGCAGCTTGATCAATGTGGACTTGCCGCTGCCGGTCGGGCCGACCAGCGCCACCGTCTCGCCGGCGCGGATGGCGAGGTTGATGTCGGTCACGCCGCCGGGGCTTGTCGCATAACGAAAACCGACACGGTCGATCTCGAAACGGCCGGAGACCTTGGCCTCGTGCGTGCCGTGCGGTTCGCCGCGCGGCTCGTCGAGCAGGCGCAGGATGCGGCGCGTCGAGGCCATGGCGCGCTCATAGAGGTCGGCGATCTCGGCAAGGCCCGTCATCGGCCAAAGCAGGCGCTGCGTCAGGAAGACGAGCAGGCCGTAGGCGCCGACCTGCATCTGGCCGGTCAGCGTCAGCCAGCCGCCGATGAGGAAGGTCGCGAGGAAGCCGGACAGGATCGCCATGCGGATGATCGGGATGAAGGCGGAGGAGACGCGGATCGCCGCGCGGTTCGCCTCGACATAGCCCAAACTTTCCTTCGTCAGCGCCGCCGTCTCGCGCGCTTCCGCACCGAAGGCGCGGATGGTCTGGAGGCCTTGCAGGTTGGTTGTCAGTCGTGCGCCAAGGCCGCCGGCCCGCGCCCGCACCGCATCGTAGCGGGCCTGCGCGCGGCGCTGGAACCAGAAGGCGCCCGCAATGATCGCCGGCACCGGCGTAAAGGCGATGACCGCGATCAGCGGGCTGACGATGAAGAACACCGCGCCGACGAGGATGACGGCGGCAAAGGTCTGGATCAGCTCGTTGGCGCCGCGATCCAGGAACCGTTCGAGCTGGTTGATGTCGTCGTTCAGCACCGCGACGAGATCGCCGGAGCGGTTCTCCTCGTAAAAGCTCGTCGGAAGGTGCTGGGCGTGGTCATAACAGAGGATGCGCAGGCGGTGCTGCACATCCTGCGCCAGGCCACGCCAAAGGATTTGGTAGAAATATTCGAACAGGGATTCGCCGAACCAGATGAGGAAGGTCGCGATGCCGAGCAGGGTCAGCTGGTGCACCGGATCGGTGATGCCGACCTGCGCCACGAAGGAATCCTTGCCGCGCACCACCACGTCGAGCGCGATGCCGATGAGGATTTCCGGCATGACATCGAAGATCTTGTTGATGATCGACGAGGCGACCGCCCGCACCACGCGGCCTTTCTCTTCGCGCACGAGAGAAAACAGTACGCGCAGCGGATGGCGGGGGCCGGCGGAATGGGAGGCGGATTGTTCGGACGCAGTCATGAAACGGGACCTGTTGTCGGACCGGAGTGGGCCAGCGGGCAGTGCCTTCGCCTCTAGCCGGGTGGACCAGCGCTTGCAATCTCTTAATCCTGTTCGCCAAAGAAGCGCTGCCTTAACGCTGCCTTAAGATCGTCGGAGACTTGATCGGCGCGAATGGGCGCAACGCCCTATCGCGGGACGAACCGGTGCGACAGCCGGCACGGAGACAAGGCATGCGATCCTCATCCGGCGCGGCAATACTTTTTCGGGCGGTGGTGGCCATGGTGGCAATAGCGGTTCCCGTCACGGCGAGCGCGGGCTGCCTGCGCGGCGTCAATCTCGCCGGCGCCGAATTCGGCGAGGGGCGCGGCACCTTCGACAAGGACTATACCTATCCCTCGAAGGAGACGATCGCCTATTTCGCCGGCAAAGGATTCAATGCGGTGCGCCTGCCCTTCAAGTGGGAACGGCTGCAACCGCGCCTCAACCGCGGCTTCGACAAGGCAGAGCGCAAGCGGCTCACCGCGACCGTCAAGGCGCTACGCGCCGCCGGCATGACCGTCATCCTCGACCCGCACAACTATGCTTATTACGGCGACAATCAGATCGGCTCGACCGAGGTGCCGGACAGCGCGTTTGCCGATTTCTGGCAGCGGCTTGCCGAGGACTATAAGGACGACGAAGGCGTGCAGTTCGGCCTGATGAACGAGCCGCACGACGTGCCGGCCACGCAATGGCTCGCCTCCGCCAATGCCGCCATCGCCGCCATCCGCGAGACGGGCGCGAAAAACCTCGTGCTCGTGCCGGGCACGGCCTGGACCGGCGCGCACAGCTGGGAGGAAGAGCGCGAGGGCGGCGCGAACGGCACCGTCATGCTCGGCATCGCAGACCCGGCCGACAACCACGCCTACGAGGTGCACCAGTACCTGGACGGCGACTTTTCCGGAAAGGCAACGACCTGCGAGCGGGCGGACGATGCCGTGACGGCGCTGGAACGCTTTACCGATTGGCTGAAGCGCAACGGCAAGCGCGGCTTCCTCGGCGAATTCGGCGGCTCGGCCGACCAGGCCTGCCTCGATGGCCTTGCCCGCATGACGGCGCTTGTCGGCAAGGAACAGGATGTCTGGACCGGCTGGACCTATTGGGCCGGCGGCGACTGGTGGCCGGCGACCGAACCGCTCAATATCCAGCCGACCGCCGACGGCGACCGCCCGCAGCTTGCGGCCCTTGTTGCCGGCGGCGAACTGCCAGCCAAACCCGGAAGCTGCCCTGCGCTGCCCTGACCCTTTCCGCCAGCCTGAATTTCGCCTTGTCCCACACGCTTTGCGATTATGGCTAACAGAGCTTCAATAGCGCTGAAGCGTACCGTTCCAGAACACCACCCCTCCCGCGCAATGCACTGCAAAACCGGGGCTCTTCGATCTTCCTTCATGAAGCTTCACAATGGGTCGCCTCACCTTGATCCGCCTCTCCGGCGCGCTTCACGAAATCTTATCCATGTCCTTTCAGCCGATCTTATCAACCGTCGGTTATGCCTTTTGGGAAGAATACGCCAAGAGCCCGCTGTCCGGCCGGCGCACGAAAATGCCGGCACAAAAAACGATGGAGAAAGCGACATGAAGCAGAAGATCCGTGACATCCTGGCAAAACACGGCGCCCTCCCGGTTCCGGTCGATCAGCTTGCAGACGATGCCGATCTCTATGCGGCCGGCCTTTCCTCTTTCGCTTCCGTGCAGGTGATGCTCGGCATCGAGGAAGCATTCGACGTCGAGTTCCCCGACAATCTCCTGAACCGCAAGTCCTTCCAGAGCATCGCCGCGATCACGCGGGCGGTCGAAGGGCTGACCGGCAGCGCGGAGGCCGCCGAATGACCATGACCGTCGGTACGAGCTTCGCGGAACGCGCCCAGCGCGTCTCCGCCGTGGCCGCAGTGCATGCCGACGACGTGGACGCCAGGGGCCGTTTCCCGCGGGAGGCCGTCGACGCGATGATCGCCGAACGGCTGCTGTCGATCCAGATCCCAGCCAGCCTCGGCGGCGAGGATGCGAGCGTCTCCGAGATCGCCGAGGCCTGTTCGCTTCTCGGCCAGAGCTGCTCGGCCGCCGCCATGGTTTTTGCCATGCACCACATCAAGCTTTCGAGCCTCGTCACGCATGGCGCCGACAGCGCCTGGCATTCCGCCTTCATGCGCCGCGTCGCGGACGAACAGCTGCTGCTCGCCTCGGCGACGACCGAAGGCGGCATCGGCGGCAATCTGCGCAACAGCATCTGCGCCATCGAGATCGATGGCGACACCTGCCGGCTCACCAAGGATGCGACCGTCATCTCCTACGGTGCGCATGCCGACGCGATCCTCATCACGTCCCGCGCCCATGCCGAGGCCGCCTCGACCGACCAGGTCATGACCGTCTTCACCAAGGACCAGTACACGCTGGAGCAGACCCATGTCTGGGACACGCTCGGCATGCGCGGCACCTGCTCCGACGGCTGGCTCTTCAAGGGCGAAGCGCCGAAGGAACAGATCCTTCCCAAACCCTTTGCCGAGATCGCCGCCCAGTCGATGCTCGCCACTTCGCACCTGTTGTGGAGCAGCGTGTGGTACGGCATCGCGGTCAACGCCGTCGCCCGCGCCCAGGCCTTCGTGCGCGCCGCCGCCCGCAAGAGCCCCGGTGTGGCACCGCCCGGCGCGCTGCGCCTTGCGGAAGCCTCGAACCTGCTCCAGCTCGTCAAGTCGAACACGATCGCCGGGCTCAAGGAATATGAGGCGGCCAAGGCCGATCCGGACAAGCTGTCCTCCATGGGCTTTGCGGTGGCGATGAACAACGTGAAGATCGCCTCCTCTGAAACGGTCCTCATGATCATCAACCAGGCGATGCTGATCTGCGGCATCATGGGCTACAAGAACGGTACGCCCTTCAGCCTCGGCCGGCACCTGCGCGATGCGCATTCGGCCCAGCTCATGATCTCCAACGACCGCATTCTCGGCAATACGTCGAACCTGCTGCTCGTTCACAAACAAGACACCAGCCTGACGGGGTGAAACCGATGGACATGCAAACCTCTCTTCTCGACAGGCTCTTCCATTCAGGCCTGCTCATCGATACCGGCGTGGAAGGCCTCTATGGCCGCAGCGGCGCCTTCGAGGACGTCATCGCCCGCTTCGAGCGGCTGATCGATGCCTATGGCGGCGCCGACGGCGCGGAGGCCATGCGCTTTCCGCCGGGCATGAACCGCGCGCATTTCGAGACATCCGGCTACATGAAGAGCTTCCCGCAGCTCGCCGGCACCGTGCACAGCTTCTGTGGCGGCGAACTCGACCATATGAGCCTGCTGCAATGCATGGAAGTTGGCGGCGACTGGATGAAGGACCAGAAGCCGACCGATATCGTGCTGACGCCGGCCGCCTGCTACCCACTCTATCCGACGATCGCCAAGCGCGGCCGTTTGCCGGCTAAGGGTGGCCTCTACGACCTGCAATCCTACTGCTTCCGCCATGAGCCGTCGAACGATCCGGCCCGCCAGCAGCTCTTCCGCATGCGCGAATATGTCTGCATGGGCACGCAGGATCATGTGACGGAGTTCCGCCAGACCTGGATGGATCGTGGCCTCGAAATGATGGCCAAGGTCGGCCTCGACGTTACGATGGATGTGGCGAACGACCCGTTCTTCGGCCGCGCCGGCCGCATGCTTGCCAACAACCAGCGCGACCAGAACCTGAAGTTCGAGCTGCTGATCCCCGTGACATCCGCCGCCAAGCCGACGGCCTGCATGAGCTTCAACTACCACCAGGACGCTTTCGGCGCCAAGTGGGGGCTGAACCTCGAAAACGGCGATGTCGCGCACACCGCCTGCGTCGGCTTCGGCCTGGAACGCATCGCGCTCGCCCTCTTCGCCCGCCACGGCCTCGATATCGCCCTGTGGCCGGCCGAGGTCCGCAAGGTGCTGGGATACCAGGACTGAGCATGGCCGCCGTCTTCGCCGGGGCCGATCCCGAGACCTACCGGCCGCATGCGCTGCACGATGCGGAGCGCATGTGGCCGGAGACCAACTGCTATATCGATCTCTGGATCGAGGTGCTGAACGCCTTCGGCGCCGCGCCGGAGGCGATGCTCGGGTTTTCCCTGACCCAGGATTTCGAGGGCGACCAGTTCACCTTCTTCAAGGTGCCGCTGGAAGACCTCGAAAGCCTCTACGGCATCCGCGCGACGGAACTCGCCATCTTCGACAGCGTGGAAAGCCACGTCGCGACCCAGATCGCGCGCGGCCGCCTCTGCCTCGTCGAGATGGACAGCTTTTACATGCCCGACACCCGCGGCGTCGCCTATGGCCAGGAGCATGGCAAGACGACGGTGGCGATCAACCGGCTGGACCTTGAGAACAAGCGGCTCGACTATTTCCACAATGCCGGCTTCTTCCGGCTGGAGGGCGCGGATTTCGACGGCCTGTTCCACTTGAACGACGGCCCGGACGAGCTGCCCTTCCTGCCCTATACAGAATTCGCCAAATTCCCGGAAAAGCGGCCTGGCGAGGTGCATCTCCGCTGTGAAGCCAAGCGCCTGCTCGCCGTTCATTTCGCCCGGCGCCCGGAGGCAAACCCGGTCGCGGCTTTCGCGAGCGTCTTCCCGCAGCAGGTGGAGGCGGTGGCGGATCGCCCCTTCGGCTTCTTCCACAAATACGCTTTCAACACGCTGCGACAGCTCGGCGCGAATTTCGAGCTAGCCGGCAGTCATCTCGACTGGATCGCGCCCGATGGGAGCCTCATCGAGGCCGCCGAGGCCGCGCGGAAAATTTCCGAGACGGCGAAATCCGTGCAGTTCCAGATCGCCCGCGCCGTGACCCGCCGGAAATTCGAGCCGCTGGCGACAGCGCTCGATCCGGCTATCGAAGCCTGGGACAGGCTGATGGCGACGCTTGCCGCCCGCATCGGCTGACGGAGGATGTCCTTGACCGGAAACGACCTTTCGAGCGGCTGGCGCATGATCCTGACGCCGGCCGGCGCCGCCGCGGAGCCTGCGGCGCTCGAAGCCTTTTCCGATGTCATCGACGCCCCCGTGCCCGGCACCGTCGCCGGTGCGCTGGAACGCGCCGGCCGCTTCGACCGCACCGCACCCGCGCCGCTCGATCATCTCGACGCCTGGTATGTGCTCGACCTCGAAGAGGCGCCGGGAGCAGCGGTTCTGCATTTCGAAGGCCTCGCCACGGTGGCCGAGGTTTGGTGGAACGGTGCGCTGGCGCTGTCGTCCGAAAGCATGTTCGTGCGTCACGACCTGCCCGTCACGCTCACCGGCAACGACCGCCTTGCCCTCTGCTTCCGCGCGCTGAAACCGCAGCTGGAGAAACGCGGCCCCCGCGCCCGCTGGCGGCCGCAGATGATCACGCCGCAGGGCCTGCGCCTCGTGCGCACCACGCTGCTCGGCCGCATGCCGGGCTGGTGCCCGGAGGTTCACGCCGCCGGCCCCTGGCGTCCCGTGCGCCTCTCGCGGCCCACGCCGGCCCTTCCTGCCGATATCCGGATTTCCGCGCGGCTCGATGCGGACGGCACCGGGCACCTCGACGTTCGCTTCAGCTTCGACAGCGCTACCCCGCCGATAGTGGAATGCGCGGGCGCGACCGCTATTGCCGTGCCCGATGGCGAAGGTGGTTTCAGCGCCAGCCTCACGATTCCCGACGTCGCAACCTGGTGGCCGCGCACGCATGGCAAGCCCGTTCTGCACGACGTCTCCCTCGTCGCGGACGGCAAGCGCCAAGCGATCGGCCGCACCGGCTTCCGCCGTATCGTGATCGACCGGGGCGCCGATGGCCGGGATTTTGCGCTCCTCGTCAACGGCGTAAAAATCTTCTGCCGCGGCGCCGTCTGGACCACGGCCGATATCGTTGATCTTCCCGGCAATCGCGAGCGCTACGAACCGCTGCTGAGGCTCGCCGCGGACGCCAACATGAACATGCTGCGCATCGGCGGCACCATGGCCTATGAAACGCCGGACTTCTTTGCGCTGTGCGACGAACTGGGGCTGATGGTCTGGCAGGATTTCCAGTTCGCCAATTTCGATTACCCGGCGAACGATCCCGCCTTTGCGGAGAACGTGCGCAAGGAAGTGTCCCAGATCCTCGACGCGACCGCCGCCTCGCCATCGCTCGCCGTGCTGTGCGGCGGCAGCGAGATCGACCAGCAGGCGGCGATGCTCGGCCTGCCGGAAGCGTCGTGGGCCGGGGCGCTGACCCGCGACATCCTGCCAGCGTTGGTGGCTACCCACCGCCCCGACGTGCCCTATGTCGAAAACTCGCCGAGCGGCGGCGCCATGCCCTTTTCGCCGAATGCCGGCGTGACGCACTACTACGGCGTCGGCGCCTATTGCCGGCCGCTGGAGGATGCGCGCCGGGCCGAGGTGCGTTTTTCCGCCGAAAGCCTCGCCTTCGCCAATGTGCCGGAACAGCAGACGCTCGACGCCCATCTGCCGGTGCCCGCCGTGCACGATCCGCGCTGGAAGGCCCGCGTGCCACGCGACCGGGGTGCCTCCTGGGACTTCGAGGATGTGCGCTACCATTATCTCGGCCTGCTCTACGTCCACGACCCGGCGCGCCTGCGCCGCGAGGACCCGGCCCGCTATCTCGATCTCTCCCGCGCCGTCGTGGCCGAAGTGATGGAGGCGACCTTTGCCGAATGGCGCCGGTCGCAATCCACCTGCAACGGGGCGCTCGTCTGGACCTTCCAGGACCTGCTGCCCGGCGCCGGCTGGGGCATCGTGGATGCGACCGGCCTGCCGAAATCCGCCTGGCATGCGCTGCGCCGTGCCTTCCGCCCGGTGCAGGTCGTGCTCTCGGACGAGGGCACCAATGGGCTGGACGTGCACGTCATCAACGACAGCGCGCATGAAAAACATCTTGTGCTGGAGCTTTCCTGCCTGCGCCATGGCCGCCAGGCTGTCGTCAGCGGACGGCGCGAGCTCACGCTTGCCCCGCATTCGGCCGAAACGCTGCCGGCAACCGACCTCTTCGGCGCCTTCTTCGACACGACCTATGCCTTCCGTTTCGGTCCGCCCTCCCACGACGTGACCGTCGGCCGGCTGACCGATACTGATGGAACGATGGTTTCAGAGGCGTTCCATTTTCCGCGCGGTCGGGCGGAGGCCCTGTTTTCCGCTGCCGCGACGGCGGCGCTGCGGCAGGATGCCGACGGCTGGGTTCTGGATGTGTCGGCGGATCGTTTTGCGCAATCCGTCGCAATAGAGGCCGAAGGCTTCGTGCCATCGGACAACTGGTTCCACCTGGTGCCCGGCGCCCTGAAACCCATCCGCCTTACACCCCGCGCCGGCACCGATCCGGGGGCAAAACCCAGCGGGGAAATCCGCGGCATCGGCCTGGAGTCCGTCGTCAGTTTTTGAGCTTCATGCGGGACGTCGAAGACCGGACCACAGGAAATCACCGATGATTTTCTGTAGTCGGCCCATGCTTCAGAAGAAAACGTGCAACGGCCACTGCACCGGGCGGCGGGAATAGGAAAGCCGGCTGCCTTCGAGCGGAAGCCTGTCCTGCTCGCCGGAATCAACCGTCTCTTCGGCCTCGCGGGTTTCTTCGGTCTTCGGCTGGAAGCCGACCGGATAGAGGTTGAAGTAACCGAGCGTCACGCCACCGAGATACATCATGCCATCGCTTCCGTTGCTGTTACGATCCGGTCAACATCATGGCAAAATCGTGGCATCTGTCAATAGTCCATAAAATTGGTGCTCTATTCGACCCTTGATTGCACGGCGCCCGTGGGGTTACGAGGCATCTCCACACCACCGGATCGACCGCTTGTACACGCTGGACCAGACCGAAACTTTCGAGCAGGAAATCCGCAAGAGCCGGTTCCGCGCGATCGCCTGTCCGGTCGAGAGCGAGGCGGAGGCGAAGGCGCGACTGGCGGAGGTTTCCGACATGGCGGCCACCCACAATTGCTGGGCCTGGCGGATCGGCCAAGCCTATCGCTTCAGCGATGACGGCGAACCGAGCGGCACCGCGGGAAAGCCGATCCTGCAGGCGATCGACGGGCAGGCGCTCGATCGCACGCTCGTCGTCGTCACGCGCTGGTTCGGCGGCATTCTTCTGGGGAGCGGCGGGCTCATCCGCGCCTATGGCGGCACCGCGGCCCTCTGCCTGCGCGCCGCCGCCAAAACGGAATATGTCGAGCGTGTCGCGCTCTCCGTCTCGCTCGGCTTTTCTGATCTCGCCCTGGTGAAGGCGCGGCTTGCCGCCCTGCCGGGGCTGGTGATGGACGAGGAGGCCTATCACGATACGGGCGCGCGCCTCTGCTTCCGCGTGCCGGCGGACAAGGCGGAGGAGACCGGCCGGCTGATCGTGGATCTCACCAGCGGGCGGGCCGAAATCGGCGATTGAGGCCAGATTCGCCTCGCCGACCAAAATAAAATCCCCTTCCATTTCGCGGCGTTTCCGGAGAACGGTTTGGCGCGGCCGCGAAGCAACGCCGAATGCCGTGTTGCGAGGGGCGGGATAGACGCAAAGATGCGCTCCCGGCCTCTCCGGCAGCGACGGCTTGCCGCTATAGGCAAGGCGGAATTTTCGTTCTACACCCGCCGGGATATATTCTCGCGGGCCGTCTGCCTGCGATCCCGCACGACAGAGAGGACGAGACCCATGAGCCTGCGCATCAACGACATCGCTCCGGACTTCACCGCCGAAACCACCGCCGGCACGATCGGCTTCCATGACTGGATCGGCGATGGCTGGGCCGTGCTCTTCTCGCACCCGAAGAACTTCACCCCGGTCTGCACCACCGAGCTCGGCGCCATGGCCGGCCTCGAAGGCGAATTCCGCAAGCGCGGCGTCAAGATCATCGGCATCTCGGTCGATCCGGTCGAAAGCCACGGCAAGTGGAAGAACGACATCCGCACCGCCACCGGCTTCGACGTGGAATATCCGCTGATCGGCGACAAGGACCTCGCGGTCGCCAAACTCTACGACATGCTGCCGGCCGCCGCCGGTGAGACATCCGAAGGCCGCACGCCCGCCGACAACGCCACCGTGCGCTCGGTGTTCGTCATCGGCCCGGACAAGAAGATCAAGCTGATCCTCACCTACCCGATGACGACCGGCCGCAATTTTGCGGAAATCCTGCGCGCGATCGATTCGATCCAGCTCACCAGCAAGCACCAGGTGGCAACGCCCGCCAACTGGCAGCAGGGCGAGGACGTGATCATCACCGCCGCCGTTTCCAACGAGGACGCCATCACCCGCTTCGGCGCCTTCGACACGGTGCTGCCGTATCTGCGCAAGACGAAGCAGCCGGCCGCCTGATCCGGCACTGGCCAGAGAGAGCCAACCTCTCCTCCGTCATGCTCGGGCTTGACCCGAGCATCCACCGCCTCTCCGCTGCATGGATCCTCGGCTCAAGGCCGAGGACGACGTTGGTGGGGAAGGGGGCGACGAAACAGAACAGCCCCGGCTTGCCGGGGCTGTTTTCTTTTCTACTGGATGAGGATGGCGCGGAAATCGTTGACGTTGGTGCCGGTCGGGCCGGGCACGAAAAGGTCGCCGAGCGCGTCGAAGGCGGTCCAGCTGTCGTTGCGGCCGAGATAGTCGGCGGCGTCCTTGCCCTTGCCGGCGAGGCGCGCGACGGTGGTGCCGTCGGCGAAGGCGCCGGCATTGTCTTCCGAACCGTCGATGCCGTCCGTATCGGCAGCGAGCGCGGAAAGGCCGTCGAGGCCGTCGGTGGCGCAGGCGAAGGACAGCAGGAACTCGCCGTTGCGGCCGCCCTTGCCCTTGCCCTTGATGGTTACGGTGGTTTCACCGCCGGAGAGCACAACGACGGGTTTCTGGAACGGCCGGTCGCGGCGCACCACTTCGGCGGCGATCGCCGCATGCACGCGGCCGACTTCGGCGGCCTCGCCCTCGATGGCATCGGAGAGGATGACAGCCTCGACGCCGGCCTTGCGCGCAACGTCCGCGGCGGCCTCCAGCGAGACGGCGGCGGAGGCGACGAGCTTCACCTCGTTGCGGGCGAAGCAGGCATCGGACGGCAGCGGCGGCTCGTCCTGGCCGTCGCGGATATGGCGCATCACCGCTTCCGGCAGGTCGAGGCGGTAGCGCTCGATGAAGCGCAGCGCATCTGCACGGGTGGTGGCGTCGGCGATGGTCGGGCCGGAGGCGACGAGGGCGGGGTTGTCGCCGGGAATATCGGAAACGACGAGGGAGACGACGCGCGCCGGGTGGGCGAGGGCCGCAAGACGGCCGCCCTTGATGCGCGAGACCTGCTTGCGCACGGCATTCATGGCGCTGATCGGCGCGCCGGAGGCGAGCAGGGCGCGGTTGACGGCAATTTCGTCGGCGAGCGTCAGGTCGCCGGCGGGTGCCGGCAGCAGGGCAGAGCCACCGCCGCAGATCAGCGCCACGACGAGATCATCTTCGGTGAGGCCGCGCACGGCGGCCATCAGCCGGCCGGAGGCGAGCAGGCCGCTGTCATCCGGCACCGGATGGGCGGCTTCGAGCACTTCGATGCGCTCGCAGGGAACGGCATAGCCATAGCGCGTGACGATCACGCCGGTCAGCGGCGCGTCCCACAGGCGCTCGAAGGCGCGGGCCATCTGCGCGGCACCCTTGCCGGCGCCGATCACCACCGTGCGGCCCTTCGGCTTTTCCGGCAGGTTGGCGGCCAGCACCTTTTCCGGGTCGGCGGCGGCGACCGCGGCGTGAAAGAGCGTTTCGAGAAAGGCACGCGGATCGGCGATATCAGGCATGGGGTTCCTCCAAGTCTGCGGAATGCTGGTCTTATGAACACGAAGCCCCTCATCCGCAAGCCTGCGTCACCTTCCGAATGAAGATGACGCGGCGGGATGAGGGGCTCGTATTTCCTCCTCCAGGATGGGTGACCGGGCGGGGCTCCCCTCCCCGCCCGGTCAGGCCGTCGGTCGACGGCTAGGCCGTCATGCGACGGCGTGGTTCGCCATGCGCTCCAGCGCCGTGACGAGACCTGAGTGATCGAGGCCGGCATCGCCGTGAGCGGCGCACTGGTTGAAAAGTTCCTGCGTCGAGGCGGTGTTGGGCAGCGAAACGCCCAGCGCCTTGGCGCCCTGGAGGGCCAGGTTCAGGTCCTTCTGGTGCAGCGAGATGCGGAAGCCCGGATCGAATGTACGCTTGACCATGCGCTCGCCATGCACTTCGAGAATGCGCGAGGAGGCGAAGCCGCCCATCAGCGCGGCGCGCACGCGGGCCGGATCGGCACCGGCCTTCGAGGCGAAGACGAGCGCTTCGGCGACCGCTTCGATGGTGAGGGCAACGATGATCTGGTTGGCGACCTTGGTCACCTGGCCGTCGCCGCAATCGCCGACGAGCGTGATGTTCTTGCCCATCAGTTGGAACAGCGGCAGCGCCCGGTCGAAACTTTCCTGCGAGCCGCCGGCCATGATGGAGAGCGTGGCGTTCTTGGCGCCCACTTCACCGCCGGAAACCGGACCGTCGACATATTCGGCGCCGGTCGCGCGGATCTTCTTGGCGAATTCCTTGGTCTCGATCGGCGAGATCGAGCTCATGTCGATGACGAGCTTGCCGGCGGACAGACCATAGGAAACACCGTTCTCGCCGAACAGCACATCCTGCACTTCCGGGGTGTCCGGCAGCATGAGGATGATCGTGTCGACGGTCTCGGCCAGCGCCTTCGGGCTGTCGACGATCTTCAGGCCGTTGTCGAGGAGTTCCTGACGCGGCGCGATTGCGAATTTCGAGGTGATGACCGTGTGGCCGGCGTCCTGAAGGTGACGTGCCATGGGCGTGCCCATGATGCCGAGGCCGATGAAACCGATATTTGCCATGATGCTAACTCCCTAACTTGAATTGTTTTTGGCTCAGCGACCGATTTCGACCAGCCAGCCGAGGCCTTCCTGCGTGGTGGCGGCCGGCTTGTATTCGCAGCCGATCCAGCCGTCGTAGCCGAGCGCGTCGAGCGTCTTGAACACGAAGGGATAGGCGATCTCGCCGGTGCCCGGTTCGCCCCGGCCCGGATTGTCGGCAAGCTGCACATGGGCGATCTTCGCCTGGTGCTTCTTGAAGGTGCCGATCAGCTCGCCCTCGGTGCGCTGCTGGTGGTAGAGGTCGTACTGGATGAACAGGTTGTCGCTGCCGACTTCGGCGATGAGCGAGGCCGCCTGGTCCGGGGTGTTGAGGTAGAAGCCCGGAATGTCGAAGCGGTTGATCGGCTCGATCAACAGCCGGATTCCGTGTTTGCCGAGTTCGGCGGCCGCAAGCTTCAGGTTGGCGACGAAAGTCGAGCGCAGCACTTCGTGCGAGGCGCCGACCGGGGCGATGCCGGACAGGCAGTTGACCTGCTTGCAGCCGAGCGCCGTCGCATAGTCGATGGCGGAAGCCACGCCGCGGCGGAACTCGTCGACGCGGTCCGGCAGGATGGCAATGCCGCGCTCGCCGCCGGCCCAGTTGCCGGCCGGCAGGTTGTGCAGCACCTGCGTCAGCCCATGCAGATCGAGGGCGGCGCGCAGCGCTTCCTTGTCGAAATCATACGGGAAGAGGTATTCCACGCCCTCGAAGCCGGCCTTCGCGGCCAGCGCGAAGCGTTCGAGGAACGGCGCCTCGTTGAAGAGCATGGTCAGATTGGCCGCAAATTTCGGCATTTTTTTCTCCTTAGTCCAGCAGTGCCATCGTGGCGGTCGGGGCATCTTCACCGCGTTCGGCAAGCTCCTCGAACTCGACGACGGCATTGATGTCGGCGCCCATGGCGATGTTGGTGACGCGCTCCAGGATGAACTCGATGACGACGGGAACCTGGTGCTCCTTCATCAGCTTCTGCGCCGTGTTGAAGGCTTCCTGGAACTCGTTCGGGCTGCGGACCCGGATCGCCTTGCAGCCGAGGCCTTCGGCGACCGCGACATGGTCGACGCCATAGCCCGGCTCCGCATCGTCCGATGCATTGACGTTGTCGAAGGCGAGCGAGACTTCGAAGTCCATGTTGAAGCCGCGCTGGGCCTGGCGGATGAGGCCGAGATAGGAATTGTTCACGACCACATGCAGGTAGGGCAGCTTGTGCTGGGCACCGACCGCAAGCTCCTCGATGAGGAACTGGAAGTCATAGTCGCCGGACAGGGCGACGATCGGACGATCCGGATCGGCGGCACGCACGCCGAGCGCTGCCGGCAGCGTCCAGCCGAGTGGGCCGGCCTGGCCGCAATTGATCCAGTTGCGCGGCTTGTAGACATGCAGGAACTGCGCGCCGGCGATCTGCGAAAGGCCGATGGTCGAGACGTAGCAGGTGTCGCGGTCGAAGGCCTTGTTCATTTCCTCGTAGACGCGCTGCGGCTTCAAAGGCGTCTGGTCGAAATGGGTCTTGCGCAGCATGGTGCGCTTGCGCTCGCGGCATTCCTCGGCCCAACCGGACCAGTCGCGCAGCTTGCCGGCGACCTTCCACTCCGTCGCAACGTCGAGAAAGAGTTTCAGCGCGGCGCCGGCATCCGACACGATGCCGAAATCGGGCGTGAAGACGCGGCCGATCTGGGTCGGTTCGATGTCGACGTGAACGAAGGTGCGGCCCTCCGTATAGGTCGGGATATTGCCGGTGTGGCGGTTGGCCCAGCGGTTGCCGACGCCGAGGACGAAGTCGGAGGCGAGCATGGTCGCATTGCCGTAGCGGTGCGAGGTCTGCAGGCCGCACATGCCGGCCATCAGCGGATGATCGTCCGGGATCGTGCCCCAGCCCATCAGCGTCGGGATGACCGGGACGCCGACGATCTCGGCGAATTCAACCAGGAGATCGGAGGCATCCGCATTGATGATGCCGCCGCCGGCGACGATCAGCGGCCGCTCGGATGCGTTCAGCATGGCGAGCGCCTTCTCGGCCTGGGCGCGGGTGGCAGCCGGCTTGTAGGGTTCGAGCGGCGCATAGGCGTCGATGTCGAATTCGATTTCGGCGAGCTGGACGTCGATCGGCAGGTCGATCAGGACCGGACCGGGACGGCCGGAGCGCATGGTGTGGAACGCCTTCTGGAAGACGTAGGGAACCAGGCCCGGCTCCATGACGGTGACAGCCCACTTGGTGACGGGAGCCGCGATCTTCGCGATGTCGACGGCCTGGAAATCCTCCTTGTCGAGGCGGGCGCGGGGCGCCTGGCCGGTGATGCAGAGGATCGGGATCGAATCGGCCGAGGCCGAATAGAGGCCGGTGATCATGTCGGTGCCGGCCGGACCCGAGGTGCCGATGCACAGGCCGATATTGCCGGCACGGGCACGGGTATAGCCTTCCGCCATGTGGCTTGCGCCCTCGACGTGGCGGGCGAGAACATGGCGGACCGTGCCCCGCGCCCTCAGCGCCGAATAGAAGGGATTGATCGCAGCACCCGGAACGCCGAAGGCACAATCAATGCCTTCCTTTTCCAGAACCAGGACCGCTGCATCGACAGCACGCATTTTTGCCATGGGAATTTCCTCCGTCTCTCGAGTTGGAAGGTAACCCATTTCCGATGGCGTGCAATCATAAAATGGAAATCAATCCCATCATGTGGAAATAAACATTTTCAACGAAACTGGAACAATCGATCCGGGCCAGCTATGTCATGACGTCGGCGGACAGGAGAAAACGACATGGCGGACCATCAGGAAAAGACGCGGGCCAAACCGGGCCGCAAGGCCGGCGAAAACGCGGCGCCCTCTTCGGTGCAGGTGCTGGATCGCAGCCTGAAACTGCTGGAGCTGGTGGCGCAGGCCGATGGTGCCGGCCTGACAGAGCTTGCCGACCAGTCGGCGATGGCGCCGTCCACCGTGCACCGGCTGCTCACCTCGCTTGCCCAGCACGGCATGGTCACCCATGACAACGAGACCGGCGCCTGGACGATCGGCGTGAAGGCCTTCGAGATCGGCACCGCTTACCTCCGCTTCCGCAAGCTCGGCACGATCAGCCGGCCCTTCCTGAAACAACTGATGGAAGGCTGCGGCGAGACCGCCAACATCGCGATTGAGGACGACGGCGACGTGGTCTTCATCTCGCAGGTCGAAAGCCATGCGCCCATGCGCGCCTTCTTCCGCCCCGGCCGGCGCGGGCCGATCCACGCGTCCGGCATCGGCAAGGCGATCCTGTCGACCTGGCCGGATTCCCGCATCGAAGCGCTGCTCGCCGGCCGCACCTTGCAGCACTTTACCGACAAGACCCGCGACAGCGTGGCGATGCTTCTGGAGGATATCGCCAAGATTCGCATCCGCGGCTGGTCGATCGACGACGAGGAGCACACGCTCGGCATGCGCTGCGTGGCGGCACCGATCTTCGACGAATATGGCGAGGCCGTTGCGGGGATTTCCGTGTCGGGACCGGCGGTGCGCCTGCCGGACGAGAAGGTCGGCGCCTTCGGGCCGGTGGTGCGCGCGGCTGCAGAAGAGTTAACCAAGGCCATGGGTGGACGCTCGAAGCGCGCTTGACTTTGCCGGCGAAGGGCTCAGTTTTGCCCGGTGAAAATCACGAGAGGATTTCCCGATGCGCATCGTCCGCCCCGCCGTTGCCGCCGCCTTCACGCTGCTTGCCGCAAGCCCGGCCTTTGCAAAGATCCCGCTCGTCAACGCCACCTGCCCCGGCAAGATCGAGGTGCATGCCGACGAGGGCGGGCCGGTCTACATCAACGGCAAGGAAGCCAAGCTCCACGTCTTCAACGACAATTATTACGAGGCCAAGGGCGGCGGCGTGACGATCTCGCTCACCATCCGCCCGGACGGCTCGCCCGACGTGTCCTATACCGGACACGGTGGCGCGAACGGTGTTTGCACCGTCAAATAATCAGGCCGTTTCGAGAACGCGTTTTTCGGCGGCCTTGCCCTTCCCCTTCATCGCCTTGCCGGCGACATAGACCTCGGCGACGCAACGGTCGTCGCCCATGGTCTGGAGGATGAACAGCTCTTCGAGCAGCGAGGTCGCGGTGCGCATGCGATATTCCATCGCCGACTTGGCGCTGGAATCGAGCACGACGATATCCGCATCCGCGCCGGAATGCAGCGAACCGATATGGTTTTCCAGCCCGAGCGCGCGGGCATTGCCGAGCGTCATGCGGTAGAACGAGCTGAACGGCGTCAGCCGCTGGCCCTGCAGATGCAGCACCTTGTAGGCCTCGTCCATGGTTTCCAGCATAGAGAAGCTGGTGCCGCCGCCGACATCGGTGGCGACCGACCAGCGCGCGCCGAGCCTGTCGAAACGGTCGCGATCGAACAGGCCGGAGCCGAGGAAGAGGTTCGAGGTCGGGCAGAAGACGCCGACGGCGCCGGTCTCCGCCAGAACCGAAATCTCCCGGTCGCTCAGATAGATGCAATGGCCGAGCAGCATGCGGTCGTTCAGCAGTCCGTAACGGGCGTAGATATCCGTATAGTCCTTGGCCTCCGGATAGAGCGAAGTTGCGAAGGCAATTTCGTCGCGGTTTTCCGAAAGATGCGTCTGGACGTAGCAGGAGGGATGTTCGGCGACGAGCGCTTGGCTCATCTCCAGCTGCTCCGGCGTCGAGGTGATGGCGAAGCGCGGGCTGATCGCATAATGCGCGCGGCCGCGGCCGTGCCACTTCTCGATGAGCCGTTTCGTCTCGTCATAACCCTGCTGCGGCGTGTCGCGTAGCGCATCCGGCGCATTGCGGTCCATCATCACCTTGCCGCCGATCATGCGCATGCCGCGCGCTTCGGCCGCCGAGAAATAGGCGTCGACGCTTTCGGGATGTACCGAGCAATAGGCAACGGCGGTCGTCGTGCCGTTCGAGAGCAGCTCGTCCATGAATCGCTCTGCCACCGCCGCCGCATGGGCGGGGCGCGAAAACTTCTGCTCCTCGACGAAGACATAGGTGTTCAGCCATTCGAGAAGCTGCGCGCCATAGGACGCGATCGCCTGGGTCTGCGGGAAATGCAGGTGCGTGTCGATGAGGCCGGGCAGGACGAGGTTAGGCAGGTGATCGGCGATCTCGACCTCGGCACCGGCCAGCTTGCGGATATCGGCATAGTTGCCGGTCTCGACCACCTTGCCACCCCGCACGAAGACGGCGCCGTCCTCGAAATAGCGGTAGGAGGCAGCATCGTCGATGCCCTGCGGCTCGGCGACGAAGGTGAGCACGCGGCCCCGGATCAAAAGTTCGCTCATTGGATTTTCTCCCCGCTCACGGCGCTTTCGTACCAGGAGACGAGGAGACGGCGCTCCTCGTCGGAAATCTGCGTCAGGTTTGCCGGCGGCATGGCGTGGCTGCGGCCGGCCTGCAGATAGATCTCGCGGGCATGGGCGGCGATTTCGCCATCCGTTTCCAGCACCACGCCCTTCGGCGGGGTGATGATGCCCTCCCAGCCGGGTTCCTTGGCATGGCACATGGAACAGCGGCCGAGCACCGTGTCACGCACCTTCGGGAAGGCCTCCGCCGTGATGAAGGACTGCTGGACCGCCGAGACCTTGGCATCCGCCGTCTCGCCGGTCAGCACCTTCGGCACCGTGGAGAGCCACATGATGAGGACGAAAAGCAGCGCGGTTGCAAGCCAGGTCCAGGTCGGGTTGCCGGCGTTGGCGTGGGTCGTGTTGAAGTAATGGCGGATCGTGACGCCCATCAGGAAGACCAGCGAGGCGATGATCCAGTTGAACTCCGTGCCGAAGGCCAGCGGATAATGGTTCGACAGCATGAGGAACAGCACGGGCAGCGTCAGGTAATTGTTGTGCGTGGAGCGCTGCTTGGCGATCTTGCCGTATTTCGGATCGGGTGTGCGGCCGGCGATGAGATCGGCGACGACGACGCGCTGGTTCGGCATGATGATGAAGAACACGTTCGCCGACATGATCGTCGCCGTGAAGGCGCCGAGATGCAGGAAGGCAGCGCGGCCCGTGAAGAGCTGCGTATAGCCCCAGGCCACAGCGACCAGGATGAAATAGAGCGCCACCATCAGCCGCGTGTTGTCATTGCCGAAGGGCGACTTGCAGATGAGGTCGTAGATGATCCAGCCGAAGGCGAGCGAGGCCAGCGAGATGGCGATCGCCACGGGCTTGGAGACGTCGAGCACGTTCGGATCGATCAGGTAGAGGTCGGCGCCTGCATAATAGACGAGACAGAGCATGCCGAAGCCGGAGAGCCAGGTGACGTAGCTTTCCCACTTGAACCAGACGAGGTGCTCGGGCATCGAGGCCGGCGCCACGAGATACTTCTGGATGTGGTAGAAACCACCGCCATGCACCTGCCACTCCTCGCCATGGGCGCCCGGCGGCAGTGCGGGGTGCTTCTTCAGGCCGAGATCGAGCGCGACGAAATAGAACGACGAGCCGATCCAGGCGATCGCCGTGATCACGTGCAGCCAGCGCACGGCAAACATCAGCCAATCCCAGGCTATGGCATATTCGTACATAGGGACCTCCACCCACTTTTCGTGGTCTTGTTTGCCATCAAGCGATTTTCTCGGAAATCCCGGTGAATCCCCAACACTTTCAAAAAAATCTATAAGATGGCCCCCACTTTGCTCTGCACGCCAATGTGGTAGAAGGAATCCATGTCCTATCTCGATAATGTGCGCGTCTTCGTTCGCGTGGTCGAACTCGGTACTCTTTCAGCGGCAGGGCGCGACCAGCGTGTCACCCCGGCGGTCGCCAGCAATCGCATCAAGGAACTGGAGCGCCATCTCGGCGTGCGCCTCTTCAACCGCACGACGCGAAAGCTCTCGCCGACCGAACACGGCCGCGTCTTCTACGACGGCGCCGTCAAGATCATCGAGGCGGTGAACGAGGCGGAGGCGGCGATCGCCGACCTCTCGCGCAACCCGAAAGGCTCGCTCCGGATCACCGCGCCGCTCGGCATCGGCCGGCGGCTGATCGCGTCGGGCATTCCGGAATTCCACGACAAGTACCCGGATATCGAAGTGCGCGTGCGCCTGTCGGACCACAATGTCGATATCCTCGCCGAAGGCGTCGATGTCGCCTTCAAGCTCGGCGTGCTGGAGGATTCGAATCTCCGCATGCGCGGCATCCTCAATTGCGAACGCGTGCTCTGTGCCTCGCCCGCCTATCTGGCGCGGCGCGGCGTGCCGGCAAATGCGGATGCGCTGATTGCCGACAAACATGACTGTCTGCTGCTGCGGTATCCCGGTTCGAAGGAATATTTCTGGACGCTGGTGACCGCGGAAGGCCCGCGCAAATTCGAAGTCGCCGGCCCCTATGACAGCGACGACGGCGACGTGCTCACGCAATGGGCGCTGGAGGACCGCGGCATCATCAACAAGCCGCTGTTCGAGGTGAAGGCGCACCTGAAGGAAGGCCGGCTGGTCGAAATCCTGAAGGATTCGCCGCCCGCTTCCGTGCAGCTCGCCGCGATCTACCCGCACAAGCGGTTCCAGGACCCGAAGGTCCGCCTGATGATCGACTTCATGGCCGAGCGATGTCAGCGGCTGATCGGCAAGCTGCTCGGTGACGCGCCTGCCGACGAAACCGCTAGCGGCTGACGGCCCGCAATCTATTGACCCGGCTATCGGTCCAGCTCAGCGCCGCCGTCATGATCTCGGCGGCGGCAAGTGTGGCGATGACGGCGGGACGCTTGTCCTTCAGGGTGGTGCCGCCGATCGGGCAGATGAGGTTTTCGAACAGGCCCGGCTGGCCGAATTCGCGCGACAGCCAGTTGCGGAAGGTCGTGCGTTTCGTCTTCGAGCCGATCATGCCGACATAGGCCGCATCGGCGCGCTTCAGCGCCTCGGCGGTGATGAGGAAATCGAGCGCGTGGTCGTGGGTGAGGATGACGAAGCTGCTGCCGGCCGGCGCGTCTCGCACCACCGCTTCCGGCATGGCCGTCAGGCAGGTTTCGATGCGCGGCACCGTGGACGCCATAAGCTCGTCCTCCCGCGTATCCACCAGCACGACGCGCAAGGGCGCCAGCGACAGCGCCATGGCGAGCGCATCGCCGACATGGCCGGCACCGAAGACGTAGACATGCGGGCGCGCCGCCATTTCGCGGTCGCTGCGGGAAATCAGGCTTTTGGCGAGCCCCGGGTTCATGGCGGTGAAGGAAAGCCCGACCCGTCCGCCGCAGCACTGGCCGATCTCCGGGCCGAGCGGCACGTTCATCGGCTCGGCCGCAAGCCCGGAGCGGAGCGCACGCCGCGCCTGGTCGATCGCCATATATTCGAGCTGCCCGCCGCCGATCGTCGCGAAGATCGCCCGGTCCGACACCAGCATCCAGGCATCCGTGTCGCGCGGCGTGGAGCCCGCGGCACCCGTCACCTCGACCAGGATCGACACCGGTTCGCGGCGCAGGAAATCCCGGATGTCTTCGCGCAGGGCGGGCATGACGTCACCCCTTCTTCTGAGCCTTGAGCCGTTCAATTGCCATCAGCACGCATTCCGGCGTTGCCGGTGCATCGAGGCGCGGGCAGATCTTGTGATCCGCGACGCTCGCCACCGCGTCCGACAGCGCATGCAGCACGGCAAGGCCGAGCGGCAGCGGCGGTTCGCCCACGGCCTTGGAGCGGTGGATCGTCGGCTCGTAGGCCTCCGACCAGTCGGTCAGCGCCACATTGAATATTTTCGGGCGGTCGGAGGCGAGCGGGATCTTGTAGGTGGAGGGCGCGTGCGTGCGAAGCCGCCCCTTGCCGTCCCACCACAGTTCTTCCGTCGTCAGCCAACCCATGCCCTGGATGAAACCACCCTCGATCTGGCCGATATCGATGATCCTGTTCAGCGAGCGGCCGGTATCGTGCAGGATATCGGTGCGTTCGACCACATATTCGCCGGTCAGCGTATCGACGGAGACTTCCGAGCAGGCCGCGCCATAGGCGTAATAGTAGAAGGCGTGGCCGCGGCCCTTCGAGCGGTCCCAGTGGATCTTCGGCGTCTTGTAGAAGCCGGCGGCCGAGAGCTGGACACGCGCCATATAGGCCTTCTTCACGAGATCGCTGAAGGAGATCTCCGCATTGCCGATGCGCACCCGGTTCGGCAGGAACACCACCTGCTCGCGCGGAACCTGGTGGGTTTCCGCGGCGAAATCGATGAGCCGGTCCTTGATCTGGCGGGCGGCATCCTGCGCCGCCATGCCGTTCAAATCGGCGCCCGAGGAGGCGGCGGTCGGCGAGGTGTTCGGCACCTTGGCGGTCGTCGTCGCGGTGATCTTCACCCGGTCGAGGTCGATCTGGAATTCCTCCGCGACGACCTGCGCCACCTTGAGATGCAGGCCCTGGCCCATCTCGGTGCCGCCGTGGTTCATGTGCACGGAGCCGTCCGTATAGACATGCACGAGCGCGCCGGCCTGGTTCGATTCCGTCTTGGTGAAGGAAATGCCGAACTTGACGGGCGTCAGCGCCAAGCCGCGCTTGACGATGCGGCTTTTCGCGTTGAATTCCGCAATCGCCTTGCGGCGGCCGGCATAGTCGGCGCTTTCCTCCAACTCGGCGACGATGCGCTGGATGATGCAGTCTTCCACCTTCTGGTGATAGGGCGTGACGTTGCGTGTGCCCTCCACGCCCATCGCATCGTAGAAATTCAGCTTGCGGATATCGAGCGGATCCTTGCCGACGGCGAAGGCCACCTCGTCGATGACGCGCTCCGCACCCACCATGCCCTGGGGGCCGCCAAAGCCACGAAACGCCGTGTTGGAGACGGTGTTGGTGTAGAGCGGTGCGGACTTGGCATGCACATGCGGGAAGAAATAGGCGTTGTCGCAGTGGAACAGCGCACGGTCGCCCACCGGGCCGGACAGGTCCGCCGAAAAACCGGCCCGGAGAGCGAACGTGTAGTCGATGCCGAGGATGCGGCCTTCGTCGTCGAAGCCGACATCGTAGTCGATGGCGAAATCGTGCCGCTTGCCGGTGGCCGCCATGTCCTCGTCGCGGTCGAGCCGGACTTTTACGGCGCGGTTCAGCTTCTTGGCGGCGATGGCGGCCAAGGCGGCGCACTGGTTCGCCTGGGTTTCCTTACCGCCGAAGCCGCCGCCCATGCGGCGCACTTCCACCGTCACGGCATGGCTCGGTACGCCGAGCGCGTGCGCGACCATGTGCTGCGTCTCGCTCGGCCCCTGGGTCGAGCAATAGACGAGCACCTCGTCATCCTCGCCCGGCACGGCAAGCGAGACCTGGCCTTCGAGATAAAAGTGATCCTGCCCGCCAAGCCGCATGCGGCCCTTGATGCGGCGCGGCGCGCTTTCGAGGGCAGCGGCGGCATCGCCGCGCTTCAGCGTCAACGGGGTGACGACCTGGCGGTGGGTTTTGACGTCGAGGTCCCAGATATCGATATCGGCCGGCAGCTCTTCATATTCGATCTTGGCGAGCCGCGCGGCGCGGCGGGCCTCTTCGCGCGTCTCGGCGATCACGCAGAAGATCGGCTGGCCATGGAACTCGACCTTGCCGTTCGCCAGCACCGGATCGTCGTTCATGTAGGAGGGCGAGATGTCGTTGACGCCGGGCACGTCCTCATGGGTCAGCACGTCGACGACGCCGGGCGCGGCGCGCACGGCAGACAGATCGACGGATTTCAGGATGCCATGCGCGACGGTCGAGAGGCCGAGGCCGGCATGCAGCGTGCCGGCGGGTTCCGTGATGTCGTCGATATAGACGGCGGTGCCGGCGACGTGCTTGTGCGCCGAGTCGTGGCGCATGCTGGAATGCACGCCGCCAGCGATCTTTTCGGCCTTGAGGTCAGGGGTGTGCTTGTTCATGGCTCACGCAGCCTCGTATCTGGACACCTGAACGGGTGTCTCGCTTGACGTCGTTTCCATATAGAAACGCAGGAGAAGGTTTTTGGCCACCAGGGCGCGATACTCCGCGGTGGCGCGCATGTCGGTCAAAGGCGAAAAGTCGTCGGCATATTTTTCCATCGCCGCTTCCACCGTCGCTTCCGTCCACCGCCGGCCGAGAAGGGCCGCCTCGACCGCGGCGGCCCGCTTCGGCGTCGCCGCCATGCCGCCATAGGCGATGCGGATTTCGGCCACCGTGCCATCGTCGGCCAGCACCAGGCGGAAGGCGCCGAGCGTTGCCGTAATGTCCTCGTCGCGCCTCTTGGTCACCTTGTAGACGGCGAATTTTTCCGTCGCGGCGGGAATGGGCACCTGCACGGCTTCGACGAATTCGCCGGGCTGGCGGTCCTGCTTGCCATAGGCGATGAAATAGTCTTCGAGCCGGATGGTGCGCCGCTGCGCCCCCTTGCGCAAGGTGAGCGATGCATCCAGCGCGATCAGTGCCGGCGGCGTGTCGCCGATCGGCGAGCCGTTGGCAATGTTGCCGCCGATCGTTCCCATGTTGCGAACCTGTTGGCCGCCGATGCGGGTGATGAGCGGCCCGAGCGCCGGGATATGGTGCGACAGCGTGGCGATCGCCTCGGAATAGGTGACGCCGGCGCCGAAGGAGACCACGCCGTCCTGCACGGAAATCGCCTTCAGTTCATCGAGCCCGGCGATGAAGACCGGCGTGATGGCGCGCATGTGCTTGGTAACCCACAGGCCGACATCGGTGGAGCCGGCGACCACGGTCGCGGTCGGCGAGGCTTCCAGCACGGCAGCGAAATCGTCGAGGTTCGCCGGCACGATCCAGCGGTGCTTTCCCTCGCCGATCTCGACACGGGCGCCGTCACGCAAGGCCTTGAGGCGCGCGATCATGGTTGCACGCTCGGTGAGCAGCGGGTCCTTGTCCGTATTGCCGTAGCTCGAAATGGCGCGCGCGGCGCGCAGGATCGGCTCGTAGCCGGTGCAGCGACAGAGATTGCCCTGGAGCGCCGTTTCGATCTCTTGGTCGCTCGGGTTCGGCGACTGCATCCACAGCGCATAGAGCGACATGACGAAGCCCGGCGTGCAGAAGCCGCATTGCGAGCCGTGATAATCGACCATCGCCTGCTGCACGGGATGCAGATGACCGTCGCTTGCGGCAACATGCTCGACGGTCAACACATGGCAGCCATCCAGCGAGCCGAGGAAGCGGATGCAGGCATTGACGCCTTCATAGACGAGGCCGCCGGACGGCGTCAGGCGCCCGACCAGCACCGTGCAGGCGCCGCAGTCGCCCTCCGCGCAGCCTTCCTTGGTGCCCTTGAGCAGGCGGGAAAGGCGCAGCCAGTCGAGCAGCGTGTGGTCCGGCGCCACGTTGCGCAGCGCCACGTCACGGCCGTTGAGGATGAAGCGCAGCTCGGAGCGGATCTCGACAGGCATGGTTCAGCTCCCGCGGTAGGTGGAGTAGCTATAGGGCGAGACGAGCAGCGGCACGTGATAATGCGCGCCCTCGTCGGCAAGGCCGAAGCGGATGGGGATGATATCGAGGAACATCGGGCCATCGCCCGTGCGGCCGAGATAGTCGCCGGCGTGGAAGCGCAGCTCGTAGGTGCCGGCCTTCATGGTCTCGCCGGCAAGAAGCGGCGCGTCGCAGCGGCCGTCATCGTTCGTCTCGGTCGTCTTCAGCAGATGGAAGGCATCGCCCTCGACCCGGAAGAGTTCGATGCGCAGCCCCTCCGCCGGTTTGCCGCGGGCGGTATCCAGGACGTGGGTCGTGAGCCGGCCGGCCGGCTGCGAATGTGACTGCATGATCTTCCTCCGCGTACACAGTGCTCCTCTCTCCACTATCCGTCAGCCCCTACCCCCTGAAAAGCGGCGGGATCGTTCGAGACTTTCAAAATTTCCGGGGGAATGGCCCGCGCGATTTCGGGTTAGAAATTCGCCATGGACAGGGTTTGGAGGAGCGTTCCCATGCGATATTGCCGTGACATGCACGGATACGGACAGACACCGCCGGCGGCCGAGTGGCCGGGCGAGGCGCGCGTCGCCGTGCAGTTCGTGCTGAACTACGAAGAGGGCGGCGAGAACTGCGTGCTGCACGGCGATGCCGCATCCGAGGCCTTCCTCTCGGAAATCGTCGGCGCCGCCCAATGGCCGGGCCAGCGCCACTGGAACATGGAATCGATTTACGAATATGGCGCACGCGCCGGCTTCTGGCGGCTGCACCGGCTGCTGACGGAAAAGGCCGTGCCGGTCACGGTCTATGGCGTGGCGACCGCCTTGCAGCGTTCGCCGGCCCAGGTCGCCGCCATGCTGGAGGCCGGCTGGGAAATCGCCTCGCACGGCCTGAAATGGGTCGAGCACAAGGACATGCCGGCCGAAGAAGAGCGCGCGGCGATTGCCGAGGCGGTCCGCCTGCACACACTCGTCACCGGCGAGCGGCCGCGCGGCTGGTATACCGGCCGCTGTTCGGTAAACACCGTCGATCTGGTGGCGGAAGAAGGCGGCTTCGACTACGTATCCGATACCTATGCGGACGACCTGCCCTACTGGTACGAGCATGGCGGCCGCCAGCAGCTCATCATTCCCTACACGCTCGACGCCAACGACATGCGTTTCGCGACGCCGCAGGGTTTCAACAGCGGCGACCAGTTCTTCAGCTACCTGAAGGATTCCTTCGATGCGCTCTATGCCGAAGGCAAGGCGGGCAGCCCGAAGATGATGAGTATCGGCCTGCATTGCCGGCTGATCGGCCGGCCGGGCCGCGTCATGGCGCTCGCCCGCTTCATCGACTACGTGCAGAGCCACGACAAGGTCTGGATCGCGCGCCGCATCGACATTGCCGAGCACTGGGCGAAGACCCATCCGCCGCAGAAGCAGGCCGAGCGCCCCTCGCAGATGGCGGAAGAGGCTTTCGTCACACGCTTCGGCGATATTTTCGAGCATTCGCCCTGGGTCGCGCGCCGCGCCTGGGCGGGAGAACTTTCGCCGGCTAACGATACCGCAGTCGGCCTTGCCGCAGCGCTCACCTTCCAGTTCCGCGCGGCAAGCGATGCCGAACGGCTCGGCGTGCTCGTCGCCCACCCCGACCTCGCCGGCAAGCTGGCCGAGGCCAAGCGCCTGACGGCGAGCTCGACCGAAGAGCAGGCGTCGGCCGGCCTCGACGCATTGACGGACGAGGAGCGGGCGCGCTTCACCGAGCTCAACACGGAGTATGTCCGGAAATTCGGCTTCCCCTTCATCATCGCGGTCAGGGACAACACCAAGGCCAGCATCCTCGCCGCCTTCCAGACACGCATCGGCAATGACCGCGACGTCGAATTCGCTACTGCCTGCAAGCAGGTGGAGCGGATCGGGCTGCTGCGGCTCAAAGCCTTGCTGCCGGCCTGAGAGAGATCATGTCGACCGGCGCCCTGCCTGCGTTCACCCGTGGAACGATCAACCTTGCCGCGGCCAGCCTCGGGGCAAGGGGCATCTTCGCCACGGATGAATTCTTCGGGCCGCTGTCGCGCATGCTGGCCGATGAACCGGCCGTCTTTCAGCCCGGCCTCTATGACGAGAACGGCAAGTGGATGGACGGCTGGGAAACGCGGCGGCGGCGCGGGCCGGGCCATGACCATGCAGTCATCGCGCTCGCCACGCCCGGCCGCATCCGCGGCTTCGACGTGGACACCGCTTTTTTCACCGGCAATTTTCCGACGGCCTGTGCCATCGAGGCCTGTCATGCGCCCGAAGGCCCCGACGACCGGACATCCTGGGCGGAATTGCTCGGGCCCAGCCCGCTCGGGCCAAGCGCCCAGCATTTCTTCGACTGCGCCGCAGACGGGCTCTATAGCCATGTGCGGCTTCGCATCTATCCCGATGGCGGGGTGGCGCGGTTACGGGTCTACGGCATTCCGACGCTCGTCCCCACGGAAGAGCCGATCGACCTTGCCGCGGCCCTTGCCGGCGGCCAGGTCATCGCGCTTTCGAACGGGCACTACGGCCATCAGCGCTTGCTCGCGCCCGGCCGCGGCGTCAATATGGGTGACGGCTGGGAGACCAGCCGGCGCCGCGAGCCCGGCCACGAATGGATCGTGGTGAAGCTCGCCACGCGGGCGACGGTGGACAGCATCGTCGTCGATACCGCCCATTTCAAGGGCAATTACCCGGATGCCTGTTCCATGCAGGCCGCCGACCTGACGGGCTCGACGGGGGACCTCCCCACCCTTGTCAAAGCCGCGTCGATGTTCTGGCAGGAAATCCTGCCCGAACAGAAACTGGCCGCCGACCGTATCCACACGTTCGACGGCCATCTCGTGAAGCGGGCGGGTGCGGTGACGCATGTCCGCCTCAACATCCATCCGGACGGCGGCGTCAGCCGCCTGCGTGTTTTTGGCCATCCGGCCGAGGGAGGAAAGACATGAAGACCATCGAGATCAGACCGTTGACCCGAGAGGCCTTTGCGCCCTTCGGCCAGGTCATAGAGCAGGACGGGGCGCCGAATTTCCCGATCAATGCGGGCAAATGCACCCGCTTCCACGACCTCGCCCATATCGAGACGACGGGCGAAAAGGCCCGGCCGATGATCAGCCTCTTGCGCGGCGAGCCCTATCCGCTGCCGCTGGAATTGAAGATGGTCGAGCGCCATCCGCTCGGCAGCCAGGCCTTCATTCCGCTCGGCGAAAGCCCCTTCCTCGTCGTCGTCGCCGAGGAGACGGAAAACGGACCGGCCGAGCCGATCGCTTTTCGCACCGCGCCCGGGCAGGGCGTCAATATCGGCCGCAATGTCTGGCATGGCATCCTGACGCCGCTCGAAACCGTCTCCGATTTCGCCGTGGTCGATCGCGGCGGCGAGGGCGTGAACCTTGAAGAGCACTTTTACGACGAAACCTTCCTGATCCGCTGATCCATCCACCGGGCAGCGGATCCGCCGGCCCGCCTCCACGGGCCGGCACTTTCTCGGCCTCCTTGACAAATTTTCTTGTCAATGGAATCCTTGCGCATGCTCGATCTCGACATCCTCGATACGCCGGCAGCGGCCGCCCTCGCCCTCGACCCGATCAAGGCGCGGCTTCTCGCTGAACTCTCGGTTCCCTCCTCCGCAGCCGCGCTTGCCGGCCGCGTCGGCCTGACGCGCCAGAAGGTCAACTATCACCTCAAGGCGCTGGAAGAGGGCAAGCTGGTGGAACAGACCGAGGCGCGCCACTGGGGTGGCATCACCGAGCGGCTGATGGTGGCGACGGCGCGCTCCTATGTCGTTTCGCCCGCAGCACTCGGCCCGGTCGGCGCCGACCCGGCCCTCAATGGCGACCGGCTCTCCGCGAGCTACCTCATCGCGCTCGCCGCCCGCATCGTGCGCGAGGTCGGCGCGCTCTGGCGCGGCGCGCGGGCTTCGGACAAACGGCTCGCCACGCTCTCGATCGACACGACAATCCGCTTCGCCTCGCCCACCGCACGCGCCGCCTTCACCGCCGATCTCACCGAAGCGGTAGCCGTGCTCGCCGCCCGCTATCACGACGACACGACCCCAGGCGGCCGGCCGCACAGGCTGGTGGTCGCCGCCTATCCCGCACCTCCGGAAACCGAAAGGAAGACCCATGCCGACGAACTTTGACGCCACCGGCAAACGCTGGGTGGAGATGGAATTTCTGGTGCCCGGCACACCCGACCAGGTCTGGCAGGCAATCGCGACCGGACCCGGCAACACGGCCTGGTTCACCAAGGCCGAGATCGAGGGCAAGATCGGCGGCCAGATCACCTTCCATTTCATGCCGGGGGTCACCTCCGGCGGCACGGTCACCCAATGGGAGCCGCCGCACCGTTTCGGCTATGTGGAGGTGGGCTGGGCGGAAAATGCGCCGCCGGTCGCCACCGAGATCAGCATCGTCGCGCGCTCCGGCGACCAGTGCCTGATCCGCATGGTGCATTCCCTCTTCTCTTCGACCGATGACTGGGACAGCCAGATGGAGGGCTTCGAATCCGGCTGGCCCGGCTTCTTCGAGGTGCTGCGGCTCTATCTGCGCCATCACGCCGGCGACACCGCCGCCTCCTTCCAGATCAGCGCCGAAGCGAAGGGCGAGGATCTCGTGGTCTGGCGCAAGCTGCTCGACGGGCTCGGCCACGAAACGGCCGATGCCGGCGAAAACTGGACCGTCGACGCCGGCGAAACATTTTTCGGCGAAGTCGTTCGCGTGCGGCAGGACGAGGAGCAGCGCTACGTTCTGGTGCACATTGCCGGCGACGTGCCCGGCGTCGGCCTGTTCGGCATCTACCGCATGGGCGAAGCGGTCCGGCTCAGCGTCTGCCGCTTCTTCTACGGCCCGAAAGCTGCGGACACCGCCGCTGCGACCGAGCCGACATGGCAGGCCTGGCTCGACGGCATCGCAAAATCCTGAAACGAAAACGGGCCGCATTCATCACGCGGCCCGTTCCTTTTGAAGTAAGCCTCTTACTCCGCGAAGAAGGCGAAGCGGATGACGAAGAGGACCGCGACGATGGCCGTCGCCGGGTGGATATCCTTCCACTTGCCGGTAAACAGCTTCAGCACGACATAGCTGATGAAGCCGAAGGCAAGGCCGTTGGCGATCGAATAGGTGAAGGGCATGGCGAGCGCGGTGAGTGCCGCCGGCGCCGCTTCCGTCAGGTCTTCCCATTCGATTTCCGTCAGTTCCCGCATCATCAGGCCTGCCACGTAAAGCAAGGCCGGTGCCGTCGCATAGGTCGGCACGGAGGCGGCGAGCGGCGAGATGAAGAGAGCGGCGAGGAACAGGATGGCGACGGTGAAGGCGGTGAGGCCCGTACGCCCGCCGGCCTGCACGCCGGACGCGCTTTCCACGTAGGCCGTCGTGCTGCTGGTGCCGATCAGGGAGCCGGCGACAATCGCCGTGCTGTCGGCGAGAAGCGCACGGCCGAGGCGGCTCGGCTTGTTTTCCTGGATGAGGTTGGCGCGCTTGGCGACGCCGATCAGCGTGCCGGTCGCGTCAAAAACTTCGACGAGCACGAAGACCAGGATGACATGGATGAGGCCGCCATGCAGAGCGCCCATGATGTCGAGCTGCAGGAAGGTCGGCATGATCGACGGCGGGGCCGAGACGACGCCGCGGAACTCGCTGACCCCGAAGATCCAGGAGAGCACCGTGACGGCGAGAATGCCGATCAGGATCGCGCCCTTCACGCGCAGCGCATCGAGCACCGCGATGACGAAGAAGCCGAGGATCGCGAGAAGCGGGCCGGTTTCCTTCAAGCTGCCGAGGCCGACGAGCGTCGCCGGATTGTCGACGACGATCCCGGCATTCTTCAGCGCGATGATACCGAGGAAGAGACCGATACCGGCGGCAATCGCGCTGCGCAGTGAATGCGGAATGCCGGCGATCAGCCAGCTGCGAACACCAGTCACCGTCAGGATGACGAAGATGATGCCGGAGATGAACACCGCGCCCAGCGCCTGCTGCCAGGTGAAGCCCAGCGCCGCCACGACGGTGAAAGCGAAGAAGGCGTTAAGGCCCATGCCGGGCGCCATGCCGATCGGCCAGTTGGCGACGAGCGCCATGACCAGCGAGCCGAGAGCCGCGGCAAGACAGGTCGCGACGAAGACGGCATCCCGGTCCATGCCCGTGGTCGACAGGATGTCCGGGTTGACGAAGATGATATAGGACATGGTGAGGAAGGTCGTGAGACCCGCGATCACCTCTGTGCGCACGGACGTGCCGTGCTCACTCAGCTTGAAAAGCCGTTCAAACATGTTTTCTCCCCCTGGCGCTGCCTGAGGCGCGCCGTGCGAAACTTCCGGGTCAAAGCTCCTCCAGCCACCCGGTCCTGGCCGGCGCTTCGCGCTGCGAACCGCCGCCCCCGCGGATTTCCCGCGCCCGCGCGCCGCTGTCCGCCGGAAGCCGGCCGCGGTTGATCACAGTTTCGTCATATTGCTTGTTTGAGCGCAGTTGCGCCAGCCGGGCATTTCCCCGAATTTGAGCGAAACTCTTTCACGATTCGCCTGATGCAGGGCACGGATTCGCCCGAGCGGCGGCGCGATTTGCCGGATCGGCAGGGCTCTGCGTCACTCGCAGACGTCGACCCATTCGCCCTTGACCAGCGCCGCCATGCGCTCCGGCGCAATGCGCACCGCCGCATTCGTCGCGCCCGCCGCCGGAACCACCTCGTCGAACGGCCGAAGCGACACGTCGCAATAGACCGGCACGGGAGCGGGCAGGCCGAACGGGCAGACACCGCCGACGGGATGGGAGGTGATCGCCAGCACCTGTTCCGCATCGAGCATGCGCGGCTTGGCGGCAAAACGGTCCTTGAATTTCCGGTTGCTGAGCCGTGCCGTGCCGGCGGCGACGAGCAGCACGATCTCCTCGCCGATGCGCAGGCAGATCGTCTTGGCGATCTGTTCCGGCGCCACCCCATGGGCTTCGGCGGCCAGCGTCACGGTCGCCGAACTCTGCTCGGTGACGAGCACCGCGACATCGGGAGCGTTTTCGGAAAAGAAGCTGCGGACGGATTCGAGAGACATGCCCATGTTCATAGCCAGTCCGGCGGCCTCCTTGCAAGAGGCCACCGAAAAGCAACGCATACTATGCTTTCACGCGTAGATGCCGCCGGTCGGGATCGTGCCGGCGGTCGAGCCCGGCAGGAAGGTCGCCGCCTTGCCGAAGGTGTTGATGACGCCGTTCGTCTCGGCGATGTAGCGGCCGCCGGTGGCGGCGCCGACGATCGTCGGGTTGGAGAGCGCCACGGTGCCGCAGCTGCTCGTGGCAATGAACTGCGTGAAGGCGGGCGTGCCGGTCAGCGTGAAGGTGCGGTTGACGCCCGTGAGATAACCCATGGCGATGTTCATATGCCGCCGCGCGCCGCCATTGATGGTGTAATTGTCCTCCAGCACGATCTGGCAGGGGCTGTCAGCGAAGATATGGTCGGCATTGGCGCCCACTGCGCCGAACTCCATCTTGCCGAGGCGGAGCGTGACGCCGTTGCTGACCGAAAGCGCATGGATGAGATCCGTGCCGATGGCGATCCGCAGGCCGCTGACCCGAACCTGCGCCCCGTTCCGGAAGCTGAGCCCCGAGGACAGCACGACCGACGCCGGCGTCGTCTCATTGCCCTTGATGAAGAGCGTGCCGCCGCCGATCAGCGGACGCACGACGCTCGCGCCGACATAGGTTCCGTTGGCAAGCTCAATCGTCACGTCATAGCTCGCGCAGTCGAGCCTATGCGCCTCGTCGATCGCCTTCTGGAGCGTCGCAAAGGGCGCTCCAACGGAAAGTCCGTTGTTGCTGTCGCTCCCGGTCGCCGCGACATAATAGGTAAGGTTTCCGGTGAGCTGTGGCCGCAGGCCGACGGCGCCGGCCGGAAAGGAAACCCTGCCCGTCGCCTGGTCGACGACCATGGCGTCGTTGAAGGTGGAGCCGTCGGCGCTCACCTTGACGCGGAACGCATCGCTGCCGGCAAGCCCCATCTCGGCCCGCCCGGACCAGCCCGTCTGGAACAGCAGCGACGCCGTGTCGCCCGCATTGGCCTTGTTGATCTTGACCTGATGCCCGGCACCCTCATTGGTGAAGAGCGAAGCGGGCGAGGCGACCGCCAACCGGTTCGTCGCATCCGCCGTCGTGTTGATACCGACTTCGACCGGAATCGCGACACTGACGGTGGCAAGCCCCCATTCGCCCTCCTCGAAGGTCAGCATGCGGTTTTCGTCCGTGGCATAGGCCAACCAGCCATCGCGGGGCGTATAGAAGGTCCAGACTCCATCCTGCCAGGCCGTGACATCCCTCCCCCGCCCCGTCCAGGCCCCCGTGGCGCCAACAGGCACGATATAACGATCCCCCGCTGCAGGACTTCCCGGCGGGCTCGCCACGCTCCGGCTGCCGACCGCCAGATGAAGCAGCGCATCGATCGCCTTGATGGCCTCATTGTGCGTCACATGCTTCTGGGCCTGTGCGGGGAGGATATAGGGAAGGTTTAGGTTTTCGGATGCGTCCATGTTTCCGGTTCCTGTGTGGGTTTTCCGGAAGTATACGGACGCGCGGGCGGGCGGGGAAAACAGCGGCTAATTTTTCCCACCCCTAGAAACGGCAAAAGCCCTCCGAGTTTGGAGGGCTTTTTGATATTTGGTTGCGGGGGCAGGATTTGAACCTGCGGCCTTCAGGTTATGAGCCTGACGAGCTACCGGGCTGCTCCACCCCGCG
>NZ_JBPEHL010000006.1:0-347129 GCF_051201095.1 Shinella sp. BE166
TGCGATAGCTTGATGTGTGCGACCTGAAGCTTGGTGCGCTCGCCGCCGATCACGGCATAATCTTCACTCCAATCGAACTGGAATGCCTCGCCTGGGCGGAAAGACAGCGGAACGAATACGCCGCGGCCCGCCGTCTGCTGCTCAACCCGCCACTCACGGGCAAAGGCGGCGACCCGACCATAGGAGCCGGTAAAGCCGAGAACCACCAGATCGGCATGAAGCTGCTTCAGCGTTCGGCGCTGCTTGCGCGACCTCCCGGCCTCGGTCTTCAGCCAGGCCGCCAGTTTGTCGGCAAAAGGATCAAGCTTGCTCGGCCGCTCCGGTACCGTGAACGTCGGCTCGATCGTACCAGCGTTCAAATACTTCGCGATCGTGTTACGCGACAAACCGGTATGCCGACTGATCTCGCGGATCGACTGCTTCTCGCGCAGCTTCATCCGACGGATGATGTTTAAAAGTCCCATGTGGATCACTCCGTTGCCCCCGTCGCTCACCGCGTTGGGGGAAGGTTCACATGGCTCAATTCTCAATGGAAATTATGCGCCTAACCGGCTCAGTTCTGCGTGGAAACCAACACGAAGGGTTAAGTCGATACACAGGTGGCCTTGCGGCTGCCTTTTTTGCGCGCCCCTATACAATTTAAAGTTTAATTTTGTTGCTTTTGGGCAATCATAGATTGCTGGCACCCCTCCGGGGTGCTAAAAAAAGGGGGGAGAAGACAGAAGGGTTAAATCATTAGCTGTGCCGCTGATGTGCTGCTAGTTAACAAGCCGAGATTCCAATGAAACCGAGTCGAAAGTTGGTACCTAATGGATCATAAAACTGTTGATGTCGGAAAACCCTTCAACATCGCCTCATATGCGTTGCTCACCATGATGGTGGCGCAGGTGAGCGGTTTGCAGCCGGGCGATTTCGTGCACACGCTGGGCGACGCGCATATCTATGCCAACCATTTCGAGCAGGCGCGCACGCAATTGACGCGCCGGCCGAAGCCCTTGCCGTTCATGAAGCTCAATCCGGACGTGAAGGACCTTTTCTCCTTTAAATTCGATGACTTCACCCTGATCGGCTACGAAGCCGATTCAACCATCAAGGCGCCCATTGCCGTCTGACTTTCAGGAACCCGCATGACCGAAGCCAAGATCGTCCTCGTCGTGGCCGTCGCGCGAAACGGCGTCATCGGCCGCGATGGCGACCTGCCGTGGCGCCTGCCGTCGGACCTGAAGCGGTTCAAGCAGCTGACGCTCGGCAAGCCGGTGCTGATGGGCCGCAAGACCTGGGATTCGATCGGCAAGCCGCTGCCGGGCCGGCCGAACATAGTCATCACCCGCGATGCCACCTTTGCAGCGCCGGGCGCCCAGGTCGTCTCGTCTCTCGACGAGGGACTGATTGCCGCGCGGCGTGAGGCAAAGGACCTAGGGGTGGACGAAGTCTGCGTCATCGGCGGTGGGCAGATCTATGCTCAGGTCTTCGACCGCGCGGACGTGCTGCATGTCACGCATGTCGAGGCGGATGTGGAGGGCGATACGCGCTTTCCCGAGATCGATCCGGGCGTTTTCGAAAAGACCGTCGAAGAGCCCATCCCGCAGGGCGAGAAGGACAGCCACGCCATGCGCTTCGTCACCTGGCGCCGGAAGATGGCTGCGTAAACCATAAATCGTGCCGATCACGAACTATTTTGCCGCACAAACCCGTCAGGTCACGCGGATTTGTTGAAAGGTGCCGGAGGGATACCTATAACGGGTTCACCTTGCGTAGCGCGGCGAAACATTCCGCGAGATGCGGCCTGGAGCAGTTCCGGCAAAAGTGCGATGCGGTTTTGCATCCGGAACTGCGCATAAACAAGAAATGGAGTGTTTTCGTGTTTCGGAGAAATGCGAACATGCTTCATGGGGATTTGAGAGAAAGAGGTATTGATGCCCTGGAGTAATCAGAACGGCGGCGGCGGCCCTTGGGGCGGCGGCGGCGGCGGTGGCGGAAACAATCAGGGGCCATGGGGGCAGGGACCGAACCGTCCCCGCGGTGGCGGTGGAGGCAGCAATGGCGGCCCGCCGGACCTTGAGGATATCATCCGGCGCGGCCAGGACCGGCTGAAGAGCGTCATGCCCGGCGGCATCAATGGTGGCGCGGTCGTCATCGCGCTGCTTCTCGTCGGCGTCTTCTGGCTGATGAACTCCATCTATACCGTCCAGCCGGACGAGCGCGGCGTTGAACTGCGCTTCGGCAAGCCGAAGCAGGAAATCTCCATGCCCGGCCTGCACTTCCACATGTGGCCGTTCGAGACCGTCGAACTCGTCAAGATCACCGAGCAGCAGCAGAATATCGGCCGCCGCACGGCAGCGTCGAATTCGGATGCCTCCGGCCTGATGCTGACCGGCGACCAGAACATCGTCAACGTGCAGTTCTCGGTGCTCTATTCGGTCACGGATCCGGAAGCCTACCTCTTCAATCTCGAATATCCGGCAGAGACGCTGCAGCAGGTTTCCGAAAGCGCCATGCGCGAAGTCGTCGGCCGCCGTCCTGCCCAGGACATTTTCCGCGACAACCGCCAGGCGATTGCGGAAGGCGTGAAGACGACGATCCAGGCGACCATGGATGCCTATGGCGCCGGCATCTCGATCAACACCGTCGCGATCGAGGATGCGGCCCCGCCGCGCGAAGTCGCCGATGCCTTCGACGAAGTGCAGCGCGCCGAGCAGGACGAAGACCGTTTCCTCGAAGAAGCCAACCAATATGCCAACCAGAAGCTCGGCCTTGCCCGTGGTCAGTCGGCGCAGTTGCGTGAAGAAGCTGCCGCCTACAAGGACCGCGTCGTCAAGGAGGCGGAAGGTGAAGCGTCGCGCTTCCTCTCGGTCTACGAGCAATACAAGCTGGCCCCCGACGTGACCCGCAAGCGTCTCTTCCTCGAAACGATGGAAGGCGTGATGAAGAACTCCAAGAAGGTCATCATCGACGAGAAGCAGGGCGGACAGGGCGTCGTGCCCTTCCTGCCGCTGAACGAACTCGGCCGCGGAACGACCCAGCAACAGCAGAGCACGGGAGGCACTCAGTAATGGGCAACCGTCTACCAGCCATTCTGATCGCCGTCGGCGTTCTCCTGTTCATCGCCTATTCGTCGGTGTTCGTCGTCAACGAGCGCCAGCAGGCGATCGTCATCCGCTTCGGCCAGATCCAGGACGTCAAGGCCGAGCCCGGCCTCTACTTCAAGCTGCCCTTCGGCTTCATGGATGCCGACAGTGTGCAGTACATTCAGGACCAGGCCCTGCGCTTCGATCTCGACGACATCCGCGTCCAGGTCTCGGGCGGCAAGTTCTACGAAGTCGATGCCTTCGTGGTCTACAAGATCACGGATGCCCGCCGCTTCCGCGAAGCCGTCTCGGGTGACCGGGAATCGGCCGAATCGCGCCTGCGCACCCGTCTCGATGCGGCACTTCGCCGGGTCTACGGTCTGCGCGGCTTCGAATCTGCGCTGTCGGAAGAGCGTGCGTCGATGATGCGCGAAGTCCGCGGCGAACTGACGAACGACGCCTCCAACCTGGGCCTCACGATCTCGGACGTGCGTATCCGTCGCACGGACCTCACGCAGGAAGTCTCGCAGCAGACCTTCGAGCGCATGAAGGCCGAGCGTCTTGCCGAAGCCGAACTCATCCGCGCCCGCGGTAACGAAGCCGGCCAGCGCCGCCGCGCCATCGCCGACCGCCAGGTCGTCGAGTTCATTGCCGCGGCCCAGCGCGATTCGGAAATCCTGCGAGGCGAGGGCGAAGGCGAGCGCAACCGCGTCTTCGGCGAAGCCTTCTCGCAGGATCCGGCCTTCTTCGACTTCTATAGGTCGATGAGCGCCTACAGTGCGTCCATGACGTCGTCCGACACCACGCTGGTGCTGTCGCCGCAGTCGGAATTCTTCCGCTACTTCGAGGATGCGGCGGGCACGACGCCCACCACCTCGGGTGCCGCGACGGGAACGACGAACGGCACGGCAACGACGCCGACGACGACGGCAAACTGACGCCGTGGCCGATTTCCTGACGGGAATCGCCTTCTTCATGATCATCGAGGGGCTGGTGTACGCACTGGCCCCTTCGGTTTTGAAGCGCATGGCGGAAATGTTGCCGCAGATTCCGGAAAGCCAGCTGCGCGTCTCGGGCCTCGTTGCCGTGGCGCTCGGCGTGGTCATGGTCTGGTTCATTCGGGGCGGGTGAACGGGACGGCTTGCAGCCGCCCGCGAAGACGGGCAAGACTTCACATCAAATTCAACGCGGCGGACTGATTTTCGCCGTATCCGCGGCAAACACTCGCCACGATGGCCAGGACAAGAGGATGCCGAATATGGCTTTGAAGATGAGGTCCAGCGCAGCGCAAACGGCACTCGCGCTCGCGATGAGTTTTTCGCTGGTCGCGGGTGGGCCGTTCGTGGCGCCGGCGCTAGCACAGGTGAAGCCGGCGGCAGGCCCGGATTCGGTCGCCGATCTCGCCGAAAGCCTGCTTGACGCGGTGGTGAACATTTCCACCTCGCAGAACGTCAAGAGCGACGACAAGGCGCCCGTACCGCAGGTGCCGGAAGGTTCACCCTTCCAGGATTTCTTCGACGAGTTCTTCAAGGGCGAAGGCGGCGAGGGCGGCGGCAACCAGGGGCAGACGGTCAATTCGCTCGGCTCCGGCTTCGTCATCGATCCCTCGGGCTTCATCGCCACGAACAACCACGTCATCGAGGGTGCGGACGATATCGAGGTGAATTTCGCCAACGGTTCCAAGCTGAAGGCGAAGCTGGTCGGCACCGATCCGAAGACGGACCTTGCCCTCCTGAAGGTCGAGCCGAAAGCGCCGCTGAAGGCGGTGCCCTTCGGCGATTCCCGTACCATGCGCATCGGCGACTGGGTGATGGCGATCGGCAACCCGTTCGGCCTCGGCGGCTCGGTGACGGTCGGCATCATTTCCGCCCGCGGCCGTAACATCAATGCCGGCCCCTACGACAACTTCATCCAGACGGATGCCGCGATCAACCGCGGCAATTCCGGCGGCCCGCTGTTCAACATGAAGGGCGAGGTCATCGGCATCAACACGGCGATCATCTCGCCGTCGGGCGGCTCGATCGGCATCGGCTTCTCCGTGCCGACGGAACTGGCGCAGAACATCTTCACGCAGCTGCGCGATTTCGGCGAGACGCGGCGCGGCTGGCTCGGCGTGCGCATCCAGCCGGTCACCGACGACATCGCCGAAAGCCTCAGCATGGCCGAGGCGAAGGGCGCGCTCGTTGCCGGCATCATCAAGGGCGGCCCGGTCGACAACGGTTCGATCGAGACAGGCGACGTCATCATCCGCTTCGACGGCAAGGAGGTCGACGAGATGCGCGACCTGCCGCGCGTCGTGGCCGAAAGCCCGGTCGGCAAGGCGGTCGACGTCGTGCTGCTGCGCGACGGCAAGGAGATGACCGTCAAGGTCACCCTCGGCCGCCTCGAGGACGGCGAGAAGGAGGCCGGCGACGACGCAGTGACCCAGGAGGACACCCCGACCGAAGACGGCACGACGCCGCAGACCGGCGAGCAGGTACAGCCCAGCAAGGCCGGCACGGTCCTCGGCATGGGCATCAGCGACCTCGACGAGCAGGCGCGCAAGACCTTCGAGATCGTCGAAAGCGTCAAGGGCGTCGTGATCACCGAGGTGACGCCCGAATCGGCCGCCTCCGAGCGCGGCATCGTGCCGGGCGATGTGATCGTCGAGGTCGGCCAGGAAGCCGTGACGACCGCCGAAGAGGTGAAGACCCGCGTCGCCAAGCTGAAATCGGAAGACCGGCGCAACGCGCTCCTGATGATCGCCAACCGCACCGGCGCGCTGCGCTACATCACGGTGCGCATCGACTGAAGGCGAGTCCGTTCAGGGGCTTGCCGGCGAAAATTGCCGGATAGAATCGGGCCGCTGGAGCACTGCTTCAGCGGCCAGTCCGCCACACCTCTCCTCCGTCATCCTCGGGCTTGACCCGAGGATCCACGTCCCGCGGCACGCCTTGAGCTCTGGGCATGGGTCCTCGGGTCAAGCCCGAGGATGACGGAGGAGAGGTGTGTGCCCAAGGATGGCGGAGCGCGCGGAGCGAGGTTTTTGGCGACCGGCTTACGTCGTCACGAAATCCGATTTGCGATATCCCTGGAGATAGAGCAGCGCGGTGAGGTCGCCGTGGTCGATGCGGATTTTTGCTTCCGCCGCGACGGCGGGCTTGGCGTGCAGGGCGACGCCGGCGCCGGAGAGGTGCAGCATGCCGAGGTCGTTGGCGCCGTCGCCGACGGCCATTGCCTCTTCCGGCGAGATGCCGAGGCGCTCGGAAATCTCGATGAGGGCATCCACCTTCGCTTGCTTGCCGAGGATCGGTTCGGCCACTTCGCCGGTGAGCTTTCCGTCGGCATCGAGCAGCAGGTTGGCGCGGTTTTCGTCGAAGCCGAGCATGGCGGCGATGCGGCTGGTGAAGACGGTGAAGCCGCCGGAGACGAGGGCGGTGTAGAAGCCCTTGGCCTTCATGGTCGCGATCAGTTCGCGCCCGCCGGGCGTCAGCGTGATGCGCTTGGCGATGACCTCGTCGATGACGGAGACGGGCAGGCCCTTCAGCAGCGCGACACGCTCGCGAAGGGCGGGCTCGAAGGCGATCTCGCCGTTCATGGCGCGCGCGGTGATGGTTGCCACGCGGTCCTTGAGGCCGACTTCGGCGGCAAGCTCGTCGATGCATTCCTGGCCGATCATGGTGGAATCCATGTCGGCGATCAGGAGCTTCTTGCGCCGCGTTTCCGCTTCCTGAATGGCGAGATCGATTGGCGCGTTGCCGATTGCCGCGGAGATTTTGTCGCGCGCGGCGGCGATATCGCTGTCGTCGCGCAGCGCGATGTCGCAGGCGATGCCGTCGGCGAGCCAGTACAGGCCGGAGGCCTTGACCTGATCGGCGGCCTTTTCGGCGAGCGCTGGGGTCAGGACAGGATTTGACGGATTGGCGACAAGCGTGGCAACGAAAGCCATGATGAGAAACCTTGATCGAAAGCAGGACGCGATCCTGATAACCGGCCCGACGGCCAGCGGCAAGTCCGCGCTCGCCGTGCGGCTGGCGCGCGAGCACGATGGCGTGGTGGTCAATGCCGACAGCATGCAGGTCTACGACACGCTGAACATCCTCACCGCCCGGCCGCAGCCGGAGGATATGGGTGGCATCGACCACCGCCTCTACGGCCATGTGCCGGCGGGTGCCGCCTATTCCACCGGCGACTGGCAGCGCGAGGCGACGGGCCTCGTGGGGGAGTTCAGGGCGCGCGGCAAACTGCCGGTCTTCGTCGGCGGCACCGGCCTTTATTTTCGTGCGCTGACCGGCGGGCTGGCGGATATGCCCGTTATTCCAGACGATGTTCGCGAGCGCGTTCGCGGTAGGCTCGCCGCCGAGGGGGCAGAGGCTCTGCACCGGGACCTCACGGAGCGCGACCCGCGGACGGCCGCCCGCCTGAAAGCGGGCGACGGCCAGCGCATTCTCCGCGCGCTGGAGGTACTGGAGACGACGGGGCGGTCGATCTCGACGTTCCAGGCCGCGGCGGGGCCGGCGGTGATCGATCCGGCGCGGGCGGAAAAGATCGTCGTGCTGCCGGATCGCGCGGTGCTCGCCACGCGCATCAACCGGCGGTTCGCCACGATGCTGACATCCGGCGCGGTGGAGGAGGTGAAGGCGCTGCTGGCGCTCGATCTGTCGCCCGCCATGCCGGTCATGAAGGCGATCGGCGTGCCGCAGATCGCGGCGATGCTGGCAGGCGAGATGAGCGAGGCCGAGGTCATCGAACGCGGCGCGGCGGCGACCCGGCAATATGCCAAGCGCCAGATGACCTGGTTCCGCAACCAGCTCGATGACAGCTGGCAGCGGATCGATCCGCTATCCTCTAGCGCCTGATCAGACTGCTTAGCGGTTTCTTCAGAAGCTGCTCGCGGATCGAGGAGCCTTCGCGCCGGGGCTCCTGTTGCTCGCCGAAGGCCGGCGCCGGGCGTGCCGGCTGGCGGTAGGGATCGGCGGCCGGGCGTGGCGGCTCGGAGGTGAGTTCGCGGCGGATCGACTCGAAACGTTCCTGCGTCGACGGTTCATAGGCGCCCTGGGCGCCGGGCAGCATGTCCGGGCGGTAAGGTTCCGGCGCGGGCGGCGTTGCCGGTCGCGCTGCGGCGGTGGCAGCGGCGGCCTGGAGCGTGTCGATATAGTCTTCCTCGTCCTCGTAGGGCGCATCCTCGTAGCCGGTTGGCAGGGCGCCCTGGGGCTGCGAGGCGAGGTAGGAATTCTGGAAGCCGGAAATATCCGGCCCGGAGATCGCGCGCATGCGCGACACGATCGAGCGCAGGTCGACGCTTTGCGGCGTTTCGTCGGAGACCTTGACGCTGGTGCCGTTGGTCTTCGGCAGGCGGTCCGCCTCGACGCGCGTGAAACGCATGCGCATGGGCACCGCGACGGCCTCGCCGAACGCGATCGCCTCGCCATTGCCGATCGAGGAGATGAAGCTCGTCGTCGAGGAGGAGGAATTGGGGATCGCCGAGCGGATGATCTCCTGGTCATGCTCGTTGGCAAGGCGCATGGCGAAGATCGTCGAGCACTGAGAGAGGATGGTCGGGTCGAGTTCGCCGGGGCGCTGCGTGATGATGCCGAGCGAGACGCCGTATTTGCGGCCTTCCTTGGCGATGCGGGCGATCGCCTGGCGCGTCGGCGTGAAGCCGAGCTTGGGATCGGCCGGCACGTAGCGATGCGCCTCTTCGCAAACCACCAGCATATGCACGCCGCCATTGCTCCACAGGCCGATTTCGAAGGCCATGCGGCAGAGCACTGACGCAACCGAATTGACGACTTCCGACGGAATTCCGGCGAGCTGGAAGGTCGTCACCGGCTTGCCTTCGCCGGGAATGCGGAAGATGCGGGCGATCGTGTCGAGGATCGTGTCGGTGATCGTGTTCGAGGAGAACATGAAATGATAGCGCGGGTCGTTGATCGCCGACATGATCTTGACCTTGAGCGAACGCAGGTGCGGCTTTTCCGAGCGGCCTTCGAGCCTGCCGATGCGCTCGTCGACGAGCGCCAGCAGGTCGGCGATGCGGAAGGGGACCGGCGTGTCGGCCGTCACCGAGCTCTTCTCGGTCGCGCGGCGCATCAGGCCGTTTTCGCTCGTGCCGCGGAAGGCGCGTTTGGCTTCCGGGATCAGGTCGCGGAGAATGTCCATCTCCTCCGGCACCGGCGGGCGGCCGCGGAAGACGACTTCGGCGAATTCCTCCAGCCGGAACAGCCAGAAGGGCAAGTCGAGCGTATCGGTATCGATGACGACGGCGAGGTCGCCGAAGGCGGAGGCGAATTCATTGTGCGGGTCGAGGATCAAAACGCGCAGGCGCGGATCCGCCTGGATCGCCTTGTGCAGCAGCAGCGTGACGGAGGTGGACTTGCCGACGCCGGTCGTGCCGACGATGGCGAAATGTTTCTCCAGCATGGAGGGCACATGGATCGTCGCGTCGAGGGTCTCGTCCTGCGTCAGCTTGCCGATCGTGCAGACGTCGTTCTTGCCGGTGTCATAGACCTTGGCGAGGTCGGAGGCGCGGATGCGGTGGGCGATCGCGCCGAGATGGGGATAGTCCGTGATGCCGGCGGAAAAAGTCTCGCGTCCGTCCGCGCTGACATTCACTTCACCAAGAAGCTCGACCTCGATGCGGAAGACCGTGTCGTGGTTCTCCACCCAGCTCTGCTGGTCGGTGGACATGGAGTAGACCAGCGCCACGACGCGGTTGCGACCGACGGAGATGGAGATGAGGCGGCCGACCGCCCAGAGTTCCGTGAGCGCCGTCTGGCCGCCTTCGGCGACAGCGCTGATCGTGGCACGGGACCCGTTGCAGGCGACGATGCGCCCGAGCAGACGGTTGCCCACCATGCCATCCCGGCGCTCCTGCTCGCCGGCGACGATCGAATTTTGGAAATCATTGTTCAGCAATCACGGCACTCCTTGCCATCAAAGAGTGACCTTATCGGCTGCCGCTTAATAAGACGTTTCGGCGCGATACATCCTTTGGTTGTAATTTCTCAAATATGCGGGAATCCGTGCCGTTTCGAAACAGATGGAAAGGGCGTTGACGTGCGTTGGCTTTGTGGCTAACACTTCGCCCCATGAAAAATCTGACGGCAAACATTCTTGTGGTGAGAACGCGCATGGGCAGGATGGTGTAACCATCCGGCGAAAGCACCCATGCGCGGTAAGCAGGCTCCTCCAAGGGGCCTTTTTTTATGCCCAGAAATTCGATAATCACCCCGAAATACGAATAGAGACGGACGGGAATCCGATGAGCGGAACAGAAAACCAGATGACGGGCGCGGAAATTGTCTTGCAGGCGCTGCGGGACAATGGCGTAGAACATATCTTCGGCTATCCGGGCGGTGCCGTCCTGCCGATCTATGACGAGATCTTCCAGCAGGACGACATCGAGCATATCCTCGTGCGCCACGAGCAGGGCGCCGGCCACATGGCCGAAGGCTATGCCCGCTCCACCGGCAAGGTCGGCGTCATGCTCGTCACCTCCGGCCCGGGCGCGACCAATGCCGTCACGCCCCTGCAGGACGCGCTGATGGATTCGATCCCGCTCGTCTGCCTCACCGGCCAGGTCCCGACCACGCTCATCGGCTCGGATGCCTTCCAGGAATGCGACACGGTCGGCATCACGCGGCCCTGCACCAAGCACAACTGGCTGGTCAAGGACGTCAACGATCTCGCCCGGATCATCCACGAGGCCTTCCGCGTCGCCCAGTCCGGCCGTCCGGGTCCGGTCGTCGTCGATATCCCGAAGGACGTCCAGTTTGCGACCGGCACCTATACGCCGCCGTCCGCAGCACCCATTCAGAAGAGCTACCAGCCGAAATTGCAGGGCGATGCCCGCCAGATCGAGGCGGCCGTCCACCTGATGAAGACGGCGCGTCGTCCGGTCATCTATTCCGGCGGCGGCGTCATCAATTCCGGCCCGGAGGCCTCGCGGCTGCTGCGCGAACTGGTCGAGATCACCGGCTTCCCGATCACCTCGACCCTGATGGGCCTTGGCGCCTATCCGCATTCCGGCAAGAACTGGCTGGGCATGCTCGGCATGCACGGCTCCTACGAGGCGAACATGGCGATGCATGATTGCGACGTCATGATCTGCATCGGCGCGCGCTTCGACGACCGCATCACCGGCCGCCTGAACGCGTTTTCGCCGAACTCGAAGAAGATCCACATCGATATCGACCCGTCCTCGATCAACAAGAACGTCCGCGTCGACGTTCCGATCCTCGGCGATGTCGGTAATATCCTCGAAGACATGGTCCGGCTGTGGCGCGCGGGCGCCAAGGATTACGACAAGGCGATCCAGGGTGACTGGTGGTCGTCGATCGCCCGGTGGCGGGCGCGCAATTCCTTTGCCTACAAGCAGAGCAACGACGTCATCATGCCGCAATATGCGATCCAGCGGCTCTATGAGCTGACCAAGGACCGCGACACCTACATCACGACGGAAGTGGGCCAGCACCAGATGTGGGCGGCGCAGTTCTATGGCTTCGAGCAGCCGAACCGCTGGATGACCTCGGGCGGCCTCGGCACGATGGGCTACGGCTTCCCGGCAGCGATCGGCGTGCAGGTCGCGCATCGCGACAGCCTCGTCATCGACATTGCCGGCGATGCCTCGATCCAGATGTGCATTCAGGAAATGAGCTGTGCGGTTCAGTATAACCTGCCGGTCAAGATCTTCATCCTGAACAACCAGTACATGGGCATGGTGCGCCAGTGGCAGCAGCTCCTGCACGGCAACCGACTGTCGAATTCCTACACGGAAGCGATGCCGGACTTCGTCAAGCTTGCGGATGCCTATGGCGGCGTCGGCATTTCCTGCGACAAGCCGGGCGATCTCGACGGCGCGATCCAGGAAATGATCGACGTCAAGCGTCCGGTCATCTTCGATTGCCGCGTCGCCAACCTCGCCAACTGCTTCCCGATGATCCCGTCCGGCAAAGCGCATAACGAAATGCTGCTTCCCGACGAGGCCACGGATGAAGCGGTCGCCAATGCGATCGACGCCAAGGGCCGCCAGCTCGTTTGATGAAAAGGTAGAGAAGATTATGAACGCACACCTACAGCCCACGGGCTCTGCCTATTTCATCGCCAAGGAAACCCAGGTCGCGGAGAGCCACACGCTCTCCGTGCTCGTCGACAACGAGCCGGGCGTGCTTGCGCGCGTCATCGGCCTGTTTTCCGGCCGCGGCTACAATATCGAAAGCCTCACGGTCTCCGAGACCGAGCATGAATCGCACCTGTCGCGCATCACCATCGTGACGCGCGGCACGCCGGGCGTGCTGGAACAGATCAAGTCGCAGCTGGAGCGCATCGTGCCGGTGCACCGGGTCGTCGATCTCACCGTCCGCGCCAAGATCATGGGGCAGGAGCGGCCGATCGAGCGCGAAGTGGCGCTGGTCAAGGTCACCGGCTCCGGCGAGATGCGGGCGGAAACGCTGCGCCTGGCGGATGCCTTCCACGCCAAGGTGGTCGATGCGACAGTCGATCACTTCATCTTCGAGATCACCGGCAAATCCTCCAAGGTCGACCAGTTCGTGGCCGTCATGAAGCCGCTCGGCCTCTCCGAAGTCTGCCGTACCGGCATCGCGGCGATGAACCGCGGCCCGCAGGGCATGTAATTGGCGGCGGCGCGGCATAGCCTGCTTGCCGCCGGGGCCATCGCCGTGATGCTTGCATCACCGGCGGCCCGGGCGGAGGGTGACGATGCCGCGCCACCTGTCGTCAGCAGCTACGATGCCGTCGGCGCTCTGGTTCGCGATAGCGCCGAAATCCAGTCGCATTACAAGGTCTGCCCTGCCGATATCGCAAAGACGGCGCGTCCGCTCTGGAAGGGCGTTTGGGCGAGCGCGGACTGGTCGGAAGAACGCTGCGAGCGTGATCTCGACGCCTGCCACCGCGACTGCATGGAATGGCGCAACGAGAAGGCCTGTTTCGCGCTCGGGCGCGTCTTCGAGGATGCGAAACCCGCCGTCTCGCCGCATCTGGCGCAGATGCTGTTTGCCGAGGCCTGCGCGCTCGGCAGCCGCGGCGGCTGCACAAACCGCGCTTCCGGCATTCGCAACGGGCAATATGACGGCGATCCGATGGGGGAGGCCGCGCCCGAGGCGCTGTCATCCTGCTATTTCCGGACCTTTTCCATCAGCTGCGGCGATGGCGACGCCTGGGGCTGCACCATGCTCGGGCAATCCTACCAGATCGGCGAGGGCGTCGGCCGGGATGCCGGCGCGGCACGCCGGCATTATCTGCAATCCTGCGAGATCAACCCGGATTTCGCTGCCTGCGATTTTGCCAAGAGCCTGATGCAGGACCTCGACAGCAAGGAGCAGTAGGCTAGATCATCTCCAGCGGCCGCTTGCGGGTCGGCGGCGGGAAGGCTTCGTCGAGGAGGCGGAGATCCTCCGAGGTCAGCCGGATTTCCGAGGCGCGGAAATTTTCGCTTACGCGCTCCGGCGAGCCGGATTTCGGGATGGCGATGACGCCCGGCTTCGTCAGCAGGAAGGCGAGCGCCACCTGTGCGGAGCTCGCATGGTGGATGCCGCCGATTTCCTCCAGCACCGGATGGCCGACCAGGCGGCCTTCGTCGAGCGGCGAATAGGCCATGATCGGCACGCCCTGCACCTGGCTCCAGCGCAACAGATCATATTCGATGCCGCGGCGGGCGAGGTTGTAGAGCACCTGGTTGGCGAGCGGGCGCGCCGGCTCCGCCACGTCGAGCAGTTCCACCATGTCGTCCTGGTCGAAGTTGGAAACGCCCCAGGCGCCGATCTTGCCTTGCGCCTTCAGCGCTTCGAAGGCGTCGACGGTTTCCGCGAGCGGATGGTTGCCGCGCCAATGCAGCAGGTAGAGTTCGATATGGTCGGTGCCGAGGCGCTTCAGGCTTGCCTCGCAGGCGGCGATCGTGCCGGTGCGGCTGGCATTGTAGGGCAGCACCTTGCTGACGACGAAAACCCCGTCGCGGCGGCCCCTGATCGCTTCGCCGACCACCGTCTCCGCGCCGCCGTCGGCATACATTTCCGCCGTGTCGATCAGCGTCATGCCGAGGTCGAGCCCGGCGCGCAGGCTTGCGGCTTCCTCGGCCAGCGATGACCCGCTCTCGCCCATGTGCCAGGTGCCGAGGCCGAGCGCCGGCACCTGCCGTCCGCCGGGGAAGGTGACTGCGGGAAGTTCCGCTTTCATGTTTCTACTCCGTTCAGGCGCCATGCATCAGCGATACGAATTGTATGCATGACAAGAATTGGCTGGTCGTCGCAAAGAGATGGACTATCAATCGCAAAAAACAACTGGAATATGCGAGAACCTGCATGCAGATCGAAATCTTTCTGGCGCTGCTGGTCTTCGCCTTCACCACGTCCATCACCCCCGGCCCGAACAATATGATGCTCTTCGCCTCGGGCGTGAACTTCGGTTTCGTGCGCACCATTCCGCATATGTGCGGCATCGGCGTCGGTTTCCTCGTGCTGCTGCTTGCCGTCGGCTTCGGCCTCGGCGCGCTGCTGGAGGCCGTGCCACTGGTCTATACGGTGCTGAAATTCGCAGGTGGCGCCTATCTCCTATGGATCGCCTGGAAGATCGCCATGTCGCGCACGCTCTCAGAAGGCAAGGCGGGGGCACGGCCGATGAGCTTTCTCCAGGCCGCCGCCTTCCAATGGGTCAACCCCAAGGCCTGGGTCATGGCCGTCTCCGCCATGGCGACCTATACCAATGCGGCGAACTATACGCTGAGCGTGCTCATCGTCGGCGTCGCCTTCGCGCTGGTCAATTTCCCGAGCGTTTCCACCTGGGCCGGCTTCGGCTCGGCGCTGCGCCAGTGGCTGTCGGACCCCGTACGGCTCAAGTGGTTCAACATCACCATGGCGCTGCTGCTCGTCGCCAGCCTCTGGCCGATGCTGCGCTAGAGTTTGTCAGGGAAAAGTGGAAACCGGTTTTCCCGAAAGACAAACGAGCACAAAAGGGTCTAGCGTATGAAGGACAAGCCAAGCCGGAGGGACCGCCTTGTCTCATGACTATGACGACCACCATCACAACGACAACCATTTTTCGCCGATGGAAGCGCGGGTGCGTGCGCTCGAAACCATCCTGACGCAGAAGGGGCTGATCGATCCGCAGGCGATCGACGCCATCGTCGAGACCTACGAGACGAAGATCGGCCCGCGCAACGGCGCGCGTGTCGTCGCCAAGGCCTGGGCGGAACCGGACTTCGCCGACTGGCTGCGGCGGGACGCGACGGAGGCGATCGCCAGCCTCAGCTATACCGGCCGGCAGGGCGAGCATATGCGGGCGGTGTTCAACGATGCGCAGACGCACAACCTCGTCGTCTGCACGCTCTGCTCCTGTTATCCCTGGTCCGTGCTCGGCCTGCCGCCCGTCTGGTACAAGGCGCCGGCCTATCGGTCACGCGCGGTGATCGATCCGCGCGGCGTGCTGGAGGAATTCGGCGTAGCGCTTTCGCCGGACAAGAAAATCCGCGTCTGGGACTCGACCGCGGAACTGCGCTACCTCGTCATTCCCGAGCGGCCCGCGGGCACGGAAGGGCTCGACCAGGCAGCACTTGCCGATCTCGTGACGCGCGACGCCATGATCGGCACCGGGCTGGCGCTTGCGCCGGAGGCACGGCCATGAACGGACCGCACGACCTTGGCGGCCAGCATGGCATGGGGCCGGTCGCCCCCGAGCCCAACGAGCCGTATTTCCACGCCGAATGGGAGCGGCAGGCGCTGGGCGTGACGATTTCCTGCGGCGCCTTCGGCGCCTGGACGCTCGATGAAAGCCGCCATGCGCGCGAAAACATCCCGCCCGCCACCTATCTCGCTGCGAGCTATTACGAGATCTGGATCCGCGCGCTGGAGGTGCTGCTTCAGCGGCACGGTTTCGTCAGCGCGGCGGAACTGGCCGAGGGGAGGATGCTGGAAAAGGGTGCGGCGCCGAAGCGCGTGCTGAAGGCCGACATGGTGGCCGCCGTCCTGGCGAAGGGCGGGCCGTGCGACCGCCCGCTCGACACCACGCCGCGCTTTGCTGCCGGCGAGCGGGTGCGCACGCGCAACTTCAATCCGACGACGCATACCCGCCTGCCGCGCTATGCGCGCGACAAGGTCGGCGTGGTCGAGACCGTGCAGGGCTCCTTCGTCTTCCCCGACGACAACGCGCATGGCCGGGGTGAAAATCCGCAATGGGTCTATACCGTCGTCTTTGACGGCGGGGAGATCTGGGGCGAGGGCGCGGCACCGGGCCTTACCGTGTCGATCGATGCGTGGGAGAGCTATCTTGAGCCGGTGTGAGACGCCGGCCGATTCTCCCGGCCTGCCGAAATCCGCCGAGGGTGATCCGGTTTTCGCAGAACCCTGGCAGGCGCAGGCCTTTGCCATGACGGTGCGCCTGCACGAGCAGGGCGTGTTCACCTGGGCGGAGTGGGCGGCGGCGTTGTCGCACGAGGTGCATCGTCCCGGTCGCGCCGACGATGGCCGCGACTATTTCGATTGCTGGGTCGCCGCCCTTTCGTCGCTCGTTTCGGAGCATGGCGTGGCGAGCGAGGCAGAGCAGGATGCGCTGTCCCACCGCTGGGAGCGCGCCGCCGAGGCGACGCCGCATGGCAAGCCGATCCTGCTGGAGAATGCGCCGGATTAAGACCGGTCGGCGACGAATCGGGCGAGCCACGGCCCGATCAGCGTGACGAGAATCAGCCGTGCCGTTTGCAGCGTCATGACGAAGGCGATGTCGACATTGCTCGATGCCGCGATGACGGCAATCGAGTCGAGCCCGCCGGGGCTGGTCGAGAGATAGGCGGTGAGCGGATCGACGCCGAGGACGAGGATCAGCAGGCCGGCGAGCAGGCCGGAAAAGCTGATCAGCGCCAGGATCGAGACGACGGTCGGTAGAAGCGCGCGGCGCGCATGCATGAGGATGGCGCGGGTGAAGCCGAGGCCGATGTTCCAGCCGAGCAGGGTGAAGGCGATGACCAGCAGCCATTGCGGCAACTGGATCGTCACCGTGCCGGAGGAGTTCAGCACCGCGGCGAGCGCGAAGGGCAGCAGGAAGGCGCCGGCCGGGATGCGCAGCTTCTGACCGAGGAGGCCGGCGGTGACGCCGATCACCAGCATGGCGGCCAGCGGCAGCATCGGCACCGGCTCGAACCAGGCATGCGGCGGTATCACGGCGCCGTCATGGCCGCCGAAATGGGCGACCAGCGTCGCAACGCTCGCGACGAAGACGACCCGCAGATATTGCATGAAGGCGACGAGCCGCGCATCCGCGCCATAGGCTTCCGCCATCATCAGCATGGTGGAGGCGGCACCGGGGGACGATCCCCAGATCGCCGTGGTGCCCGGCAGGAGGCCGGTGCGGGCGATCATCCAGCCGGAGAACGCGCTCATGCCGATGACAGAGAGCACGACGAACATCATCAGCAGCCAGTTTTCCGTAAACGTGCCGACGAAATCCTGAGACACCATGGTGGCGATCATCAGCGCCAGCACGACCTGCACGAAAAAGAAGAAGATGCGCGGCAGGCGGATCGTGCCGCCGGCAAGCGCCACGGCGATGCCGGCGAGCATCGGCCCCATCAGGAGGGCGGCGGGAAAGCCGGCGATCTCCAGCGGCACCGTGGTGAAGAGCGACAGGCAGCCGACAAGGCCCCATTGCAGCCAGGCCGGCAACCGGCCGGCGCCGCTTGGTGCGCTCGTTTCGTCGTTCGGATTTCGGGAGGCGGGCAAATCATCGCTCCGGAAGGTTCGCGTCTCAATACAGGCAAGCGCGCGCGGCGAACAGGGTCAAATCAGGGGGTAGGCGATTCCTTCGGCACTCTTGTGAACTCGGCGTCCCGCCCCTTGCTTCGCGGGCGCGAATCCTGCCAAGTCCGGGCATGGAATTTGCACCCCAACAGGATGAAGCGCTGAAGGCCGTCGCACGATGGCTGAAGGAAGGGCGCGCACCGCTGTTCCGGCTGTTCGGTTATGCCGGCACGGGCAAGACGACGCTGGCGCGTCACTTTGCCGAAAATGTCGATGGCGAGGTGCTGTTTGCCGCCTTCACCGGCAAGGCGGCGCAGGTGCTGCGCTCGAAGGGTGCCACCAATGCCCGCACGATCCATTCGCTGATCTATCGTTCGCGCGGCGAGGAAGAGGTGTCGGACGAGGAGACGGGCAAAACCTCGATCTCGCCGATGTTCACGATCAACCGCCAGAGCCCCGTCAGCAAGGCCGCGCTCGTCGTCGTGGACGAGTGCTCGATGGTCGACGAGGCGCTCGGCAAGGACCTGATGAGCTTCGGCACGCCGATCCTCGTGCTCGGCGATCCCGGCCAGCTTCCACCGGTCTCCGGCGGCGGCTACTTTACCAACCAGGAGCCGGACTACCTGCTGACGGATATTCATCGGCAGGCGCGCGATAACCCGATTCTTCATCTCGCCATGCAGATCCGCGAGGGCGGCGATATCGCTTACGGCGATTATGGCGCAGCGCGCGTCATCGGGCGCAACGAGGTCGATCAGTCGCTGGTTCTTGATGCCGACCAGGTGCTTGTCGGCACCAACAAGACGCGGCGGCGCTACAACCAGCGGCTTCGCGAACTCAAGGGGTTTACGACCGAATACCCGCAATCCGGCGACAAGCTGGTCTGCCTGCGCAACGATCCTGCCAAGGGCCTGCTTAACGGTTCGCTCTGGCAGGTGATGAGTTCGTCCAAGGAGACTGTGAAGCCCGGTATCAACCTGATGATCCGGCCGGAAGACGACGACATGGATCGCGGCGCGGCCAAGATCAAGCTGCTGAAGGCCGCCTTCGAGAATGTCACCGAGGAAATTCCCTGGACGACGCGCAAGCGCTACGACGACTTCGATTTCGGCTATGCGCTGACCGTGCACAAGGCGCAGGGTTCGCAGTGGAACAATGTCGTGCTGTTCGATGAAAGTTTTGCTTTCCGCGACACGCGCGAACGCTGGCTCTACACCGCCATCACGCGCGCCGCGGAAACGCTCACCATCGTCCGGTAGCCAGGACCCCGTACGACGGACCGCCCATCGGGGAGCGGATAGAAGGGCCGGTCGTCATGTCCGGCCCGTTCGCTGGCCTTAGTGGCCCACGATGCCCAGCATGACCGCCTTGGCGACGGCCTGGAAACGGTTGTTGCTGTTGAACTTGGCGATGATGTTCTTTTCCATCACCTGCACTTCGCCGGGCTCGATTTCGAGTGCGCGGGCGATGCGGCTCGTCGGGTAACCTTCCGCCATCAGGGTGAGGCAACGCAGCTCCGCCGCCGCGAGGCTCGCGCTGGGCGTGTTGTCGTTGGTCTCGCTCTCGTGGGCGGCGCTGAAATCGAGCAGCTCGTTGATCTGCTGCATCTGCCGGCGGATCGTCGATTGCTGTGCGGCGAGTTCGCGCTTGCGGGCGGTCATGGCGTTGCGGAAGACGCCGTCGGCTTCCTCCTGGCTTTCGGCCGCCGAGAGGTGTTCCAGCAGTTCCTGGATCACGGCGACGGGCATGCCCGTCTCGCGGCAGGTGTTGACCACCGCCATCTGCTGGATTTCTTCCGGGCCGTAGACCCGCATGGGGCCGACGCGGGCCGCCGTCAGCAAGCCCTTTTCCTCGTAGAAATGCAGCGTGCGATGGGTCACGCCGAAGGCGTTCGCCATGTCGGCAATGGCAAGGCGCCCTTCCGGCAGGTTTTCCGGCAAGGGTGCGACGGGCAGGAAACGAATGGATTTGCGCGCGCCCGTCCGGCTGTCGGCCTTCTTCGACTCATTGGTCATCATGAAAGCGGCCCGCAAATAAGAAATCTGGTCATGTGCTTAACCCCCGGTCGCCGGCAAAAATCCTCTTCCCCGTGAAGTCTGGATCTAGAGCCGGCGGACAATGCCCACCATTCCTCCGGCTGTGCAGGCCGGTGGAACTGTATACGATCGCGCAAAGGTCTCCGATCCGTTTCGCGACGCGATTGTGCAGGATCATGAACCCGAGCGGCACACATTACCAATCCGCCCAGCATCGTAAAATAAACCCAAGGCTTGGGCGTGCCTATCGTTATATCTAGGGATGTATTTTCTGGTGGCGCGGGCGCGCGGGCTGCAAGGAAAAGGCGAGTGCTACCGGGTCAGGCTGAAGCTCGTTCCGTCCGGAATCGGTGCTTCGGCCAAGGCCGCGGATGGCTGCAGCGTGCAGGCGGACGGCCGGCCGAGCGGGGGCGTGCCGCGCGGCGGGCCTTGTTCGCTGTGCGCAAGACATTCCATCGTGCCGCTTGCCGTGCCCGTGCGCATCGCGTGGCGATAGAGCGGTCCGGTCGCCGACAGGGTGCGGGCGGCGAAATTGACGGCCTCGTAGGCGATGCCCGCCTTGCTGCGCAGCTGCTCGGGGGAGAAATGCCGCGCATAGACCGTGTCGCCGGATTGTTCGTGGATCAGGCGCGCATAGATGCCGTGGCCGTCCGACCGATTCTCGATGCGGATCGAATATGAGAGCGGATGCGTGTCGGCCGCCTCGCGCTTGTCGACGAGATGCACGGTCCGGTGATAGCCGGCGGAGCCGGCGATGGCGCGGGCAAGCGCATTGCATTCGCCGCCCGACGGCCAGCATTGCACGATGTGCAGGCTCGGAAGGGCCTGGGCGCGGCCGGCAAGCCGGTTCTGCACCGAAAGCACGAGCTGCGCCTTGGCGATCGCCGCGTTGGTCGCCTCCGGGTAGACGGAAGGGGCCAGGAAGAACAGCGGCAACAGCGAGAACAGGGCGATCGGCGAGGAGATCGGCGCCGGCAGCCAGGAGCGGCGCGGCGCGGGCTTCTGCCGCACCACCGGACGCGCGATGGCCGCCACGGGCGGGGCCGGTTCCGGGCGGTCCTTGAGGATGCTGTATTCGGGAACGTAGCTGCCGAGCGGAACGCGAATGCGCAGGTGATCCGCCGCACCTTCCGTCTCGTAATAGTGTTCGAGAAGCTTCCTGAGCTTGCCGGCCTGCACGCGTACCAGCGGATCGTTGCCGGCGTCGAATCCCGATGGACGGGCGAAGACGTCGATGCCGATGCTGTAGCCCTTCAATTGGGCCGCCTTGCCGGACAGTTCGTTCTCGACGATGTAGGAGAGGAACGAGCGCAGCCGCTCGGAACGGGCGAAAGTCTCGCTGGTGATGACGGCGTTGAGCGCGCGCCGCACGAGATCGCACGCCGGCCTGTCGGTCCTGCTCATGGTGTTGCCACAGAGGAGGCCATCTTCGCTGCCTGGTTTCCTTCCCGTTCCGATATAGAGGCGCAAGAGCGCGCTATCCCCAAAATTCTGGGGGAGTTTATCGGTGATTCTTGATGATGGGCAAGGGGCGAGGCGATCCCTCCCGGCCAAATCGCGTGCGCGGCCTGTTCCTGCGGCTCTTGCGGCGATTGCCCTTGTGGAAACAACAGGCTAGACCTGTCTCCTGCAACAGGAGCCCGCTTCGTCATGCCTGCGAAACTGTCGGTCAATCTCAACGCCATCGCCATGCTGCGCAACCGCCGGGACCTGCCCTGGCCGAGCGTCACGAGCCTTGGCCGGATCGCCCTTCAGGCCGGCGCCAGCGGCCTTACCGTGCATCCGCGGCCCGACCAGCGCCATGTGCGCTTCTCCGACCTTGCGCCGATCCGTAACCTCATCGACAGCGAATTCGCCAGCCTGGAATTCAACATCGAAGGCTTTCCGGAAGAGGGGTTCATGCGCCTCGTCGAGGAGCATCGCCCCGAGCAGGTGACGCTGGTGCCGGACGATCCGTCGCAGGCGACCTCGGACCATGGCTGGGATTTTCGCAGGAGCCACAATCTTCTCGGCAATATCGTCGGCCGGCTGAAGAAGCTTGGCCTTCGTGTCTCGGTTTTTGCCGATGGCGCGCCGGACCGCGAGGCGTTGACGATCGCGAAAGAGGTCGGCGCCGACCGGATCGAGCTTTATACCGGCCCCTATGGCGGCTGCTACGACGATCCGGCGCAAGCCCAGCGCATTGCCGACGTGCTCGGCGAGACGGCGGATATCGCCTTCGATCTCGGCCTCGACGTCAATGCCGGCCATGACCTGACGGTCGCCAACCTGCCGATGCTGGTGGCGCGGATTCCGCGCCTTGCCGAAGTGTCGATCGGCCACGGCCTGACTGCCGATGCGCTGGAATATGGCATGGCGGAATCGGTGCGCCGCTTCTGCCGCGCCTGCGGCCAGGACGTCTGACGGCAGCGCGGCGCCCTTTATGAGCGCCGCACCAAAAAATCATCAGCCGAGAAACGCTGCCTTGCTGGCGGCGACGAAGTCCTCGAACGGGGTCAGCGGGCGGCCGGAGAGCGTTTCGGCATCGCTGGTGACCACCGCGATCTTGCCCTCGCGCGTGTTGGCGTCGAAGGAGACGATGGTTGGGATGAAGCCTTCCGGCAGTCCGGCGCCCTTCAGGCCCTCGGCAAGCTGGGCATCCGTCACATGCACGACATTAAGCGGCTTGCCGGTTGCAGCGGAAACGATGGCGGCGATCTCTTCCGCCGTGTGGGTCTGCGGGCCGGTCAGCGTGTAGGTTTTGCTTTCGTCGCCGGCCTTCAGCACCGCGCCGGTGATGGCGGCGGCGGTGTCGTCGCGGGTGATATGGGCGATCTTGCCCTCACCGGTGGCGGTGTACCAGGAGCCGGTCTGAAGTGCGTGCGGCAGCGACATGAAGAGGTTTTCCGCATACCAGCCGTCGCGCAGGATCGTGTAGGGGATGCCGGTCGCCTTGATCGCCTGTTCGGTGCCGAGATGGTCGGGGGCGAAGGTGACGAGCGAATCGTCCGGCTGCGGCATGGAAGTGTAGAGAATGTGCTTCGCGCCGGCCTTCTTTGCGGCGGCGACCGCGGCCTTGTGCTGGGCGAGGCGGCGGCCCGGCTTGTCGAGCGCGTCCGTCGAGATGATCAGCACCTTGCCGGCACCGGCGAAGGCGGCGTCGAGCGAGGCCTCATCGTCGAAATCGGCGGCGCGGACCGTGACGCCCTTGGCGGCATAGGCCTCCAGCTTGGAGACGTCGCGCGTCGTGGCGATGAGGTTTGCGGGCGCGATCTTGCCGGAGGCGATGAGCTTGTCGAGGACGAGGCGGCCGAGCTGGCCGGAGGCGCCGGTAACGAGAACTGTGTCGGTCATGTCTATGGCCTTTCTGGCAGGGCTGGCGGGGAGGCGCCTACGGTTCCTGCTGAGGGTTGGTCTCTTATTGAGACTTGCTCTTATCTGGTGATCTGCTAGAGCCTGTAAAGGAGGCAGTTTTTTCTGCGGTGGTTACCTGGAGGGAACCTTCTATGAACAAGATCGTCGAGCGCGCCGAGGGCGAACGCGTCATGCTGATCGATGGCATCGCCATGTCAATGGACGATTGCCCGGTGCGCGACGTGCTGGACAGCGTTGGTGGCAAGTGGACCTCGCTGATGATCCTCGGCCTTGCCGACGGGCCGCGCCGCTTTTCGCAACTCCGCCGTTTCATTCCGGACATTTCGCAGCGCATGCTGACCCAAACACTGCGCGACCTCCAGCGCGACGGTTACCTGACGCGCACCGTCTATCCCACCCAGCCGCCCAGCGTCGAATATGGGCTGACGCCGCTCGGCCACTCCTTCCTTGCGCTTCTGCGCTCCCTCGTGCAGTGGTCTACGGAGAACCACGGCGCGATCCGGGCTGCACGCCTGGTCTATGACGCGGCGAAGGACTGACGCACCGGGGAAGGCGGCATGAAGCGACTGGATATCGGCATTGCCGGCGCGGGGCCTGCGGGGCTTGCGGCCGCGCTCTTCCTGGCGCGCGCTGGCCATCGGGTGGAACTCATCGAGCGTTTCGACCAGCCGTCGCCCGTCGGCTCCGGCCTGCTGATGCAGCCGACCGGGCTCACCGTGCTCGACGCCCTCGGCCTGTCGTCGGCGATCCACGCGCTCGGCAACCGCATCGACCGGCTGCACGGCGCGGATGCCCGCAGCGGCCGGACCGTGCTCGACGTGCGCTACGACGCGCTTTCCGGCGGCCGTTATGGCCTAGCCGTGCACCGGGCGGCGCTGTTTTCCGTGCTGCATGATGCGGTGGTGGCCGAGGGGCTGCCCATCCGCACCGGCATCACGCTGGCCAAGGCGGAAACCCGCCAGGCCCGCACGGCACTGCACGATCCTGATGGCGAGATCGTCGGCGATTACGACCTGGTGATCGATGCGACCGGCGCGCGCTCGCAGCTTGTCGCGGCCTCCATCGTCTCGCCGCGTGTTCGGGAGCTGCCCTGGGGCGCCTTCTGGGCGACGCTCGATTGCGACGGCATCGCGCATGATGCGCGCGCACTTGCCCAAAGGTATGACGCCGCGAAGGTGATGATCGGCGTGCTGCCGGTCGGGCGGGCGCATGCGGGCGAGGGGCGCAAGGCCGCCTTCTTCTGGAGCCTCAAGACGGCGGTGGCGGAGGCGGTGAAACAGGCGGGGCTGGAGCGCTGGAAGGCCGGCATTCGCGGCTATTGGCCGGAGACGGTGCCCTTCCTCGACCAGATCACGGATTGGGAGCAACTGACGCTCGCCCGCTACGCCCACCGCACCACGCTGCCGCCCTATGCGGATGGCATCGTCTTCATCGGCGACAGCGCCCATTCGACGAGCCCGCAGCTCGGGCAGGGGGCGAACATGGCGCTGCTCGACGCGGCCGCGCTGGCGCATGCTTTGTCATCGGCAGCTTCGCTGGAGGAGGGGCTGGCGGCCTATGCGGCCGCCCGGCGCAACCATGTGCGGCTGTTCCAGCTTCTCTCCTATGTCTTCACGCCGTTCTACCAGTCAGATTCGCAGGCGATCGCCTGGCTGCGTGACCGGCTGGTCGCGACCGTCGCGAAAATTCCGCCGGCGCCGCAGATTCTCGCGGCGATCGTCTCCGGTACGCTGGCCGACCCGTTCGCACGGGCCGGGCTGGAGGAATGCCGCTGGCAGGAGAAGGCGCTACGCGAGGCCTGAGCGGCCTCAGGCCGCCTTGCTGGCAACGATTGGGCCAAGTGCGAAATCGACGGCGGCCCTGGCATGGATCGCGGTCGAATCGAAGCCCGGCAGCGGCAGGTTTTCGGGATCGAGCAGCAGGCAGATTTCCGTGCAGCCGAGGATGACGCAGTCCGCACCCTGTTCGCGTGCCGCCTCGATCAGGGCGAGCACGCGCTCGCGGGAGGTTTCAAGCACCTTGCCCTGGCAGAGCTCGTTGAAGATCACGTCGTGGATCAGCGTGCGGCCGGCGTCATCCGGCACGATAACGTCGAGGCCGGCCGCCTTCATGCGGTCCGCGTAAAAACCGTGTTCCATCGTGTAGCGCGTGGCGAGCAGCAGCGGGCGGCGCTTGTCGGCCGCGAAAATTTCGCGTGCGGTCTCGTCGATGATGTTGAGGAGCGGCGCCTTGACGGCGGCCTGAACCGCATCGGCGACGAGATGCATGGTGTTGGTGCAGATCAGCACGCAGTCCGCGCCGGCCTTTTCGAGACCGGCGGCCACGGCGCCGAGGCGCTCGCCGGCGGCATCCCAGCGGCCCGCCTTCTGAAGATCGACGATCGACTGGAAATCCACCGAATGCACCAGCACATCCGCCGAATGCAGGCCGCCCAGCCGCGCACGCACCGCCTCGTTGATCATGCGGTAATAGACCGCCGTGCTCTCAAAGCTCATGCCGCCGATAAGGCCGATCGTCTTCATGCTCGTCTCCCGCTGGTGATGTCCATGACGACCAGAATGCCGCGCCCTTTGCGGCGATTGTTCGCAAAGTTTCGATCGATTTGGCGTTATGGCGCCAATTATTCTTGCAAAATTGGTCATCTGCGCGCTTTCATTGCTCCATCTTTGAATTGAACGGAGAATCTCGGCGTGCTGGATGAGCGGGACCGGAAATTGCTGGCGCTGTTGCAGGAGGATGCGGGCGCGCCTGTGGCCGTGCTGGCGGAGAAGGTAAACCTGTCGCTCTCGGCCTGCGCGCGCCGCATCCAGCGGCTGGAGGAAAGCGGGCATATCGCGGGGCGGGTGGCGCTGCTCGACCGCGACAAGATGGGCGTGCCGACGACGGTTTTTGCGCTGATCAAGACGGCACATCACAGCGACGACTGGATCGCGCTGTTTTCCCGGGCGATCGCCGATATTCCCGAGGTCGTCGAGGCGCATCGGCTGACGGGCAACTACGACTATATTCTCAAGATCGTGCTGCCGCGCGTCGAGCATTACGACGTGGTCTACAAGCGCATCGTGCGCAAGGTCGAGCTTTTCGACGTTTCCGCCTCGATCTCGATGGAGGTGCTGAAGAGCGGATCGCGCCTGCCGGTCGATCACGCCGAATAGGGGGCATAAAAAAAGGCCGGTCGAAACCGGCCCTTCCATTTCAGTGCCGTGGCGGCGATCAGGCTGCGGCGAGCTGATCAGCCGACATCTTGCCGGACTTGCGGTCGCGGACCAGCTCGAAGCTGACCTTCTGACCTTCGTCCAGACCCGTGAGGCCGGCGCGCTGAACGGCGGAGATGTGGACGAAAACGTCCGGCTCACCGCTGTCCTGCTGAATGAAGCCGTAGCCCTTGGTCGTGTTGAACCACTTTACGGTACCAGTTGCCATGACGAAACCTTTCTAAGCCGTCAAATCAATCTTCGGTCGCCGGATTGGCAACCATGGGAGGTCGAATTTGAAGGGTAGGTTCGTACTGCAGGCGGGTACGCCTGCAAATGCAGAAGTCAACGTTCAAATCTCGATGCGGGAGAAATAAGTGCTTCGACGCCCCGGGTCAAGACAGGAGCGCGCCGGCTTTTGTGCTTGATCAATCCGGCGGTGAGAGGGCCGGATCGTTCGCGCATTTCGCGATCGGCAACTGGCGGAAGGAATGGATGGCGAGGATGCGGCCGTCGGCATCGTCGGTGTCGACGCTCATGCAGGCGCAGGCATAACCATAATTGCCGTTGGTGCGCACATAGTCGCCGGCGGAAATGTCCGGGATGATGTCGATGCCGTCAGGCTCCTCGCCGCCACCCTGCGTCATCAATGTCCAGCTTCCGTCGGCATCGTTCAGCCACCAGTTCGCCGGCGTGGGATTGTGCAGCCAGCCGCAGCGGTTTTCGGCGGCTTCAGCGGCCGTGCCGGCGGCAAGAACCGTAAGGAGGGCACCCAACAGCAGTCTTTTCATCGCCATACCCTCACTTCACGATCTTCTTGCAGTGAAACATGTCGCCGCTCGCTTCCGAGGCCCAGTCCATCTCGCTGTCGGTGATGTTGGCAAGGCCGATGCGGTAGTCGTCGGCAAAGGTCAGCGTATAGGCGCCGCCGTCCTTTTCGCTTTTGACGATTGGCATGGGGCCTTCGCCCGAATCATAGGTGTCTGCTGTGAAGGTGAAGGTCGCGACCTCGCAATTCCAGGTGCCGACATAGGGCGGCTCCTCGGCGGCGATTGCGGGCAGGGCGGAGAGAAGAAGAGCGGCAGCGGCGAGGCGAAACATGGCGGGAATCCGTCGCAGGAGGGCAGGCACTCCCATAACGGGTAGCACCTGTTCCTTATTCCCGTATTCCCATGCGATGAAAAGAAAAAGTCCCGTCAGGAACGGGACTCTCTCTGGATCAGGCAGGACGCCGCTTGTCGACGCGGTGATGGTCGAGGAAGGAGGCGATGGCAGCCTCGCCGTAGAGGCGGCGCTGTTCGACGAGAGCCACGGCCAGCCGGGCGGCATCGCCGAAGGTGAGGATGTCCGCGCCGGCGGTGGCCGGATTGCGGGCAAGGGTATCGGCAACGATCTCCGCCATGGTGCGTGGCAGGATATCCGTGCACTCGCGCATGCTTTCGAAGACGATGCCGATGGGAATGATCTGGTCTTCGTAGATCACCATCGGTTCGGCGCGTTCGTCTTCCCAGGCGTCAAAGGCTTCCAGGGCGTCGCCGAACACTTGCTGCAGAGTGATGGGAGCATGTCCTTCGTGAAGGTCTGGCAGGAAATTCAACATTTTCTGTCTCCTTGGCGTAAGGGCGTTTCGCTTCGTACTCCTGATACTCAGGCCTCGATGCCGGCACGGCCGCGCTTGTCCAGAACGGCCTGCTGCACCGCAGGTCTCACAAATCTTAACAATCGGAAACGTCTTGGGAAGCGAAAAATTTTGTGCGCGCTGTGGTGCCTGAACGATTTGGAAGGACTTCTGTTTCAAATCAGCGACATAGCGGAATAAAAATTTCTTCGTCGTTGTGCATTGCAGCGATTATTGCGTGGTGCAGCAGGTCCTGGAAGCAGGATTTGACCCTGCAAATCACCCGCTTTCCCTCCCTTGCAAGAAGGTTGTTGACCGGGCCGGCGGAGATCGCTAGAAGATGCCGAACCGTACGGTACGGTACGCAAGAATTCGACAGGGGATCATCGTGCATTTCGTGGAGCAGGGCAGAGCGGGCGCAGCCGCCGCGGGACTGACGGAACGTCAGGGCGCGGTGCTGGAGCGTGCGCTCGGCCTGCTGGTCGAGGGCGGCGAGCGGGCGCTGACCACGGCCGGTGTGGCGCGTGCGGCGAATTGCTCGAAGGAAAGCCTCTACAAGTGGTTTGGCGACCGCGACGGGCTGATCTCCGCGATGATTACCTACCAGGCCGGCAAGGTGCGCACGGTCGAGGTGAGCGCCGGTGCGCTGACGGCGGAAACGCTGCGCAAACATCTCTTCGCTTTTGCCTGCGACCTGATCGACGTGCTTTCGGGCGATGTGTCGCTGGCGCTGAACCGCCTCGCCATCGGCCAGGCGAGCCGCGAGGGCGCCGGGCTCGGCCGCCTGTTGCAGGAGCGTGGCCGCCGGCAGATCGGCAAGCGCGCCGCAGCGCTGCTCGAAGCCGGCCGCAAGGCAAAGCTGCTTGCCTTCGACAGTGCAGACGAGGCATACGGCACGCTCTACGGGCTTATCGTCTCCGACATGCATCTGCGCATGCTGCTCGGGGAAGATGCCGGTGCATTGAAAAAGGAATTCTCGCCGCGAGCGGAGAAGGCGGTGGATGCCTTCCTGACGCTCTACGGCGCGAAAAGGTAAGACCGGCCGGACGAACCGCCGGTTCAATTTAACAGACAGCAAGGGAAGGAAACATCGATGCGCGTCTATTACGATCGTGATGCCGATCTCAACCTCATCAAGGCGAAGAATGTCGTCATCGTCGGCTACGGCTCCCAGGGCCGCGCCCACGCCCTCAACCTCAAGGATTCCGGCGCCAAGAACGTCGTGATCGCGCTCAAGGCCGGCTCGCCGACCGTCAAGAAGGCCGAAGCCGACGGCTTCAAGGTCATGACCGTCGCCGACGCTGCCAAGTGGGGCGACCTCCTGATGATGGCGACGCCGGACGAGCTCCAGGCCGACATCTACAAGGCCGACATCGCCGGCAACATCCGCGACGGCGCAGCCATCGCCTTCGCACACGGCCTCAACGTGCATTTCGGCCTCATCGAGCCGAAGTCCTCGGTCGACGTCGTCATGATCGCGCCGAAGGGTCCGGGCCACACGGTTCGCGGCGAATACCAGAAGGGCGGCGGCGTTCCCTGCCTCGTTGCCGTTCACCAGAACGCTTCGGGCAACGCGCTTGACCTCGCGCTCTCCTACGCCTGCGGCGTCGGCGGCGGCCGTTCGGGCATCATCGAGACCAACTTCAAGGAAGAGTGCGAAACCGACCTCTTCGGCGAACAGGTCGTTCTGTGCGGCGGTCTCGTCGAACTGATCCGCGCCGGCTTCGAAACGCTGGTCGAAGGCGGCTATGCGCCGGAAATGGCCTATTTCGAATGCCTGCACGAAGTGAAGCTGATTGTCGACCTGATCTATGAAGGCGGCATCGCCAACATGAACTACTCGATCTCCAACACTGCCGAGTGGGGCGAATACGTCTCCGGCCCGCGCATCATCACTGCCGAAACGAAGGCCGAGATGAAGCGCGTCCTGACGGACATCCAGACCGGCAAGTTCACCTCCGAGTGGATGCAGGAATGGAAGGCCGGCGGCGCACGCTTCAAGGGCATCCGCCGCAACAACGACTCGCACCAGATCGAAGAAGTCGGCGCGAAGCTGCGCGGCATGATGCCGTGGATCGGCAAGAACAAGCTGGTCGACAAGGCCGTCAACTAAGCGGCTCGCCGATCCCCGTTCTTTGCTTGCATGCCTGCGGCAATGCGGTGATCGGCAGGAACAAGCTGGTCGACAAGGCGGTCAACTAAGCGCATCTGCCCCTTCCGGGCGTGCAAAGCCGGGCGGCCTCCGCCCGGCTTTTTTATTTCAGTAAAGCTGAAATAGTGCAGTGCATCCTTCCGCGGCGCTGCGGTGCAGCAAGTAATAAACTTGCGCGAAGCGCCGAACAGGAACAAAATACAGTAGTGTTTCGTTCCGCTGTCAGGAGGATAGTGCGATGACCACGATTATCCAATACTTCGCTTGGTTCGATCTCTTGATCCTGGGCAGTATAGCCACGCTGGTGCTGCTCAGCCTCTACAGCGACCGGGCGACCTGAGCGCGTCCGCCGCGTGAAAAGGCTGCCGGGGCGACGCCGCTCCGGCGAGATTAAATCCGCACGAAACCTCGGTCGCGTGCGCATGTCTTCTTGGTGCGAATATTTAGGTCAGCATTATTGACATAAAAACGGCGCCGTGATGAGGTGCGTTCAAACAACAGACCGAGGAAACCCCTATGTTCAAATGGGAACAGGCCTTCGCGACGCGTGCGTCGCGCATGAAGGCGTCCGAAATCCGTGAGCTGCTGAAACTGCTCGAACGGCCCGACATCATCTCGTTCGCCGGCGGCATTCCGGATCCGGCGCTGTTTCCGAAGGAAGCCTTCTCCGCCGCCTATACGGACGTGCTCTCGGGCGAGGGGGCCGCGGCCGGCCTGCAATATTCCGTCAGCGAAGGCTACAGGCCGCTGCGCGACTGGCTTGCCGGCGAGATGGGCAAGCTCGGCATTCCCTGTTCGGCCGACAATGTCTTCATCGTCTCCGGCTCGCAGCAGGGCCTCGATTATCTCGGAAAGCTCTTCCTGTCGCCGAACGACACGGCGCTTGTGACCTGGCCGACCTATCTCGGCGCGCTCCAGGCCTTCAATGCCTATGAGCCGACCTATGACCGGCTGAACCTTTCCGGCAACCGCACGCCGGACGCCTATCGCGCGACGGCGGCGGACGCGGGCGGGCGGGTAAAGTTTGCCTATCTCTCCGCCGACTTCGCCAACCCGACCGGAGAGACGGTCGACCGTGCCGGTCGTGAAAAGCTGCTGACGCTCGCCGAAGAGCTGGATATCCCGATCATCGAGGATGCCGCCTATCAGTCGCTGCGTTACGACGGCGAGGCCGTGCCGCCGATCCTGGCGCTGGAAATCGCCGCCAAGGGCGATATCGACGCCGCCCGCACCATCTATTGCGGCAGCTTTTCCAAGACTCTGGCTCCGGGCCTGCGCGTCGGCTATATCGTCGCGGCGGCCCCCGTCATTCGCAAGCTCCTCTTGATGAAGCAGGCGGCGGACCTGCATTCCTCCACCATCAACCAGATGGCGATCGCCCATGTCGCCGAGCGCGGTTTCGACGCGCAGGTCGAAAAGATCCGTGCCGCCTACAGCGTGCGCCGCAACGCCATGCTGGCCGCCCTTCAGAAATACATGCCCGAAGGCGTCAGCTGGACGAAACCCGAGGGCGGCATGTTCGTTTGGGTCACGCTGCCGGCCGGCATGGACGGCGCGGCGCTGCTCGCCCGCTCCATCGAGACGGAAAAGGTCGCCTTCGTGCCCGGCCAGGCGTTCCACGCCGACGGCAGCGGCGCCAACACGCTGCGCCTCAGCTTCTCCTGCGCCGACGCCGCGACGATCGAGGAAGGCATCTCCCGCCTCGGTCGCCTGCTCGGCAAAGAACGCTTGGCTGCCTGATCCGGGCGTTCGCTGGAGAGAAAAGAAGCGCCAGCGCCGCTGCACCCCCCTCTGCCCTGCCGGGCATCCCCCCCTCAAGGGGGAAGATTGGATGGAGCGACGTCTCGCTCATCTCTAACGTCTCTTTTTGAGTAGGGATCATGCATCTTGCCGATCTCCCCCCTTGAGGGGGAGATGCCCGGCAGGGCAGAGGGGGGTTATTCTGCGAGGCAGGCCACAGCCGACTCGAACACTAGATCCGGCAGCACTTCGAACGTATAGGGCGCGTGCATGCGCTCCCATTTCTGGTGATAGTCGCGGCCCCATGGTCCGATGTTGACTGTGGGGAACGACAGCAGGCCGTCCGGCGCATGGTCGGTGAAGGCTGCCGATGGGGTGTTGGTGGCGAGCAAGCCGGTCTCGCCTGCTTCCGGCCGGTGGCCGAAGAAGCTCATGTCGGAAATGCCGGCGAAGATCTGCTTGAACTTGATCGAGGTGCCGTGCCGATTTGCGGCCTCGGTCATCACGTGCTGTAGCCGCTCCTGGATCTGCCGGCCGGCCTCGGCCTGCGCCAGATGCACCAGCGGATAGTGCAGGCTACCGAAGCCGATGATCACGGCCGGGCCTTCGATGCCTGCCTCGGTCGCCGCCGCCGCGACGATCTCGCGGCTGACTTTCAGGGGATCCGTGCCTCCCGAAAGCGAGCGGTCGAGCGCCTCCAGCCGCGCAAGAGCCGCGGCATCGAGCCGTGCGAGCAGTTCCGCGTAGGTGAGCACGGTGCCCTGCGTTTTCGCCGCATCGCGCTTGCGGTAGCGGGCGGCGTGGGCGTCCTGGGTGTCGAGGGCGGTTTGCAGCGCGCCGGCGACGATGGTGCGGAAATCGCCGAGGATGGTGCTGGCGCTGCGGCTGTGCGTCAGCCAGTTGAAGGAGAGCCAGACGCGGTCTGGCGTCGTCACGTCATAGCCGTCGCGGATGTCGCGGGCTTCCAGGCAGACGGGCGGCGGCGAGCGCTCGCCAAAAGCCTCGTCGCTAAGCTCTGGCACCGTATCCATGGCGCGGGTGATCTCGGCGCTGATGCGGTGGGCGCTGGTGCCGTTGAAGGGATAACCGGCATGGGTCGGCCGGCCGATGACGAAGGCGAAGGGGGCGAATTTGCCGATCGAGCCGAGATAGATCGCGCGGCCTTCCTCGCCGTCGCGCTCGCAGCTCGACGCGTCGAGATTGATGCCGCCGACAATGTCGAGGTCGAAGCGGCGGGCGATCTCCGGCAGCGCATTGCGCAGGCTACGCATGCCGCGCGAGCGGTTTTCCTCGTCCGGCGTCGCTACGAAGAGGAGGTTGCCCTCCGGCGCCTCCAGCCCGGCAAAACGCTCCAGCACCGCGATGCCCGCCGCAAGGCCGCTCTTCATGTCGAGCAGGCCGCGCCCGGCAATGAAATCGCCGCTCTCGAAATCTTTCAGCGCCTTCGTCTCTGCTGCGTTCAGCGGCCGGCTTCGGAGTTCCTTCAGCAGCGCCTGCGTCAGCGGTTCCGGATCGCAGGCGAGCGGTGCGAGCGTGCCGTAGTTGGCGATGGAGACCGTGTCGAAATGGCCGGCCAGCACGATCGTCCTGCGCCCGGTGCCGCGCACCAGCGCCACGACATTCTGCGTCATCGGCTCGCCATGGCTGTCAACGGTGAAGAGCCGGTCGGGGTGCTGCCGGAAATAGGGTGTTTCGGCCAGATGCGCCCGGAGTTTTTCGGAGAAGCTCGCCTCGTCCGGCGATCCCGTCACGCTCGGCCAGCGGGTCATCAGCAGGGAGAGTTCGCGGGCACGTCGAGCGGAGATTTCATTCGTGAGGGACATGGGCCTGCCGAAAGCGGTTGCGTTGAGGGAAGCGCAAGGCTAGCCAAGGACGATGGCAAGCGAAACGGCAATCTTTTGGGAAAATTGCAGGGCCGATTGCCATTTTGCCATCACAAACTGACATTTCGGCAGGGCCATGGACACAATTGACCGGAAACTTCTCGCCTTGCTGCGCAAGGACGGCCGCGCCTCGCTTTCCGCGCTTGCGGCGGAATTGAAGGTCTCGCGCGGTACGGTGCAGAACCGCATCGAGCGCCTGACGCGCGACGGCGTCATCGCCGGCTTTTCCGTACGCGTGACGGAAGCCGACGACCCGCATGCCGTGCGCGCCATAACGATGATCGAGATCACGGGCCAGAAGACGCTCGCCGCCATCCAGACCTTGCGCGGCATTCCGGAAGTGCGGGCGCTGCACACGACGAACGGCGCCTGGGACCTCGTCGCGGAAATCCATACGGAAAACCTCGTCGAGTTCGAGCGGGTGCTGCGCGGCATCCGAGCCATGGACGGCGTGTCTAAATCGGAGACGAGTCTGCTTTTGACAACGCTCTAAGCTAAGGCATCACGATATCGATTTCCTCGCCCGTCGAGGAATAGGTGACGCGGCCGCCCTTCCAGCCGTCCGGGCTTTCCAGCCGGATTTCCAGCGTCACCTTGCCATCCGGCGAGGGCACCATGAAGCTGCCGTCGGGCGACATCAACTGGCCGATCGAGAAGGTATAGCGCGAGAGCGGCATTTCCGAGCCGACCTGGAGCCGCGAGAAGGTCCGCGCCGTCAGTTCGTTGAGCTTGGCTGCGGAGAAGAAGGCGATGTCGCTCATGCGGAAAAGCCGTTCCGGCCGGAATTCCGAATCCCAGGGCATCATCATGCTCGACGCCGTGACGCCGCGGTCGTTGACGTTGTAGTCGCGCATGGTGCCGGGCGTATCCGGCACTTCGGCGAGAATACGCATCGAATCCCTGCTGACGCTGATTTCGGCGAAGCGGGCGTTCTTGCCGAATTGCTCGGCCATCACGCCCAGCGTCTTCTCGGTCATGTCGGGATCGAGCCAGTTGCGCTTCGGCTTGCGGGCATCGGGCAGGTTGGCGACGCGCACCGTGCCGTCCGTCGTCACTTCCACAGTTCCGCTGGCGGTGAACAGCGTCATTTCCCCGGGCTCGCCGAGATCCGTGAAATGCACCACCCAGCGCAGTTCCGGTTTTCCCGGTCCGTCGGTGGAGAGCTTCAGCATCATGTAGCTCATCGTCGATTTGTCGTTCTGCCAGGCCTCCTTCGCCTTGTCGCGGATCATGGCAAGCCGCGACAGATCGACATCAGCGAGCGAAAAGCCGGGCAGGGCCGAGGTGCCGGGGAACATCGGCGAGGTGATGGGCGAGCGCGTAACACCGGAGATATCCCAGGAATAACCGACCGTGGTTTCCGCCATGCTGGGGTGGTCGGCCTTTACCTGCACGGATTTCGGATAGACCGTCAGGTCGCGGATGATCGGCTTGCTGCCGATGACGGAGGTGAGGCTTTCCAGCGCCTGCTCCTTCGGCCAGTCGTCGTCCTTGAAGAAATCCATCAGCCGCGCGCGGGCGGTGTTGGAAAGGTCGCCGCCGATGATCGTGCCCTCGGCATCCGCATAGACGGTGGCGCTTTCGCGCGGCGAGGCGACGTAGATCGTCCAGCGGATCGGGCCGTAGGAGGGCGTCGGCAGCAGGTTCACGCGCTTGGAGATCTCGATAGACTGCACCGTGCCGCCGCCTTCCAGTCGGGCATAGCCGATGGCGCGGGTGGCGATCTGGTCAACCTTTGCCAGCGGGATCGCGTCCAGCGGGAAGAGGCCGCTCGTTATATCGGCCACCATGGCTGGGGCGGAGCGCGCCGCGGGGCCGCTGACGACTTCCGATTGGAAGAAGAGCAGGCGGGTCGCCTGGCGCACCCGCCATTCGTCCGCGTCGCCCGCTTTCGTGCCGCGCAGGATGAGGTTCACTTCCTTCTCGGTGATGCGGATCGTGTGCGCTTCCGGCGTCCTGCCGAGCGCTTCGCTGACGCGGCCTGCGGCCCGCGCGGCTTCGCCCGGGCTGGTAATGTAGCTTTCGGCGGCGCGGGCGGGCATGCAGGCGAGGAAGCTCAAGGCCAGCCATGCCGCCAGGAACGCCCGCCATCTACCGGATAAAAATCCCATGAGCGATCCCTCCGCCCGCCTCGGAGCACGTATCATCCGTGGTGGGTAACGGCATGGCAAGCCGGTTTATTCCGGTCCGGTCGGCGGGCATGGCGAAAAGGCGCTTTCCATTGCCGGTCAGCCGGTTACACTCCGCCTGCCCATACGCATTCCTGCCGAAAGTGCCCCATGTCGCTGCGCCTCGCCACGTTCAACATCGAAAACCTCATGACCCGTTTCGACTTCACGGGTTTTCGCAACCAGGTTCGCCAGGATCGCGTGCTGCGCCTCTTCGACATCCGCAACGAGGCGGAATACCAGCGGCTGGAGGAGGCGCGCGCCATCGCGTATACGGACGACGCCCGCCAGCATTCCGCGCTCGCCATAGCGGATGCCGATGCCGATATCCTCTGCCTGCAGGAGACCGACAACATGGCGGCGCTGCAGGCCTTCGAATATGGCTATCTCTTCCGCATGGTCGGCAACGGTTACCGCCAGAAATACCTGATCGAGGGCAATGACAGCCGCGGCATCGACGTGTCGGTGCTGATGCGCGAGGAGACCCGCGACGGCCAGCGCATCGAATGCGTCGATATCCGCAGCCATGCCGCCGTCACCTATCGCGACTTCGACCTCTTCACGCCGGATCTCGGCCAGGGCCTCAAGGCCGACGACAGGGTCTTCAAGCGCGATTGCCTGGAGATGGACCTGCGCATCGGCGGGCGGCCGCTGACGCTCTATGTCGTGCATTTCAAGTCGATGGGGCCGGGGCGCGAAGGCATGGACGGCCGCCAGTCGACCATGCCGGTGCGCACCGCCGAGGCGCGCGCGGTGCGCCGGATCATCGAGAACCGTTTCGGCGTCGGCCGCACGGCGAACAAGGCTTTCGCCATCTGCGGCGACATGAACGACTACCAGGAGAAGCTGGCGATCGAGGGCGATCGGCGCACCGGCTATCGCTTCGTGCCGCAGAAGGAGGCGGCGAGCGCGCTCGACGTGTTCAGCGCGGATGGCTTTGCGGTCAACCCCATGCTGCGCCGGCCGGTCGACGACCGCTGGACGCTCTACCACAGCCGCGGGCCGGAGGAGCGCCATCTCTGCCAGCTCGACTATATCTGGCTGTCGCCCTCGCTTGCCGAGCGCAACGCCCATCAGGTGCCGGAGATCATTCGCGCCGGCCAGCCTTTTCGCACGATCTTTCCGCCGGGGCAGGAGGTGGAGCGCTATCCGCGTGTCGGCTGGGACCGGCCGAAGGCCTCCGACCATTGCCCCGTGGTGATGAGCCTGGATCTCTAATACGTGGGCGGTTTCATTTCCGCTTGCCCGCGGCGGAGCGCTCGGGCAGGTTTAGGCAAAAGCTGAATACGGAGAATATCTTGTCCCGTCGCTATGCCATCTATGACGTCTTCACCGACACGCGGCTCGCCGGCAATCCGCTGGCCGTCGTCTTCGATGCCGATGGTCTCGATGACGGCACGATGCAGCGCATTGCCCGCGAGTTCAATCTCTCCGAAACGGTCTTCGTGAAGCGGCCGGAAAACCCGGCGCACACCGCGCGCCTGCGCATCTTCACGCCGGGCCGCGAACTGCCCTTCGCCGGCCACCCGACGGTGGGGGCGGCGATTGCGATTGCCGAAGCGGCCGAGGACGTCGCCACGCAGCCGCGCGACCTGGTAAGCATGCTGGAGGAAAATGTCGGCCCGGTGCGCTGTGCGGTGAAGCTCGGCGTGCGCGAGGCGGCTTTTGCCGAGTTCGACGTGCCGCGCAAATCGGCGCGCCTGGAGGCGACCTTCGACCGGCAGGCGCTGGCGGATGCCTTCAGCCTGAAACCCGGCCAGGTCGGTTTCGAGAACCACGTGCCCTCTTTATGGAGCGCCGGCGTCGCCTTCGTGATGATCCCGGTGCACGACGTTGCGGCGGCGGCCGCGGTGGAGTTCGACCCGACGCTCTGGGAGCGCTGTGCGCCCTTCGCAGAAGGCCGGCTCGCCTCCGCCTATCTCTATTGCCGCGGCGGCGTGAACCACAATGCGCGGTTCCATACGCGCATGTTCGCGCCCGACATGGGCATTTCCGAGGACCCGGCGACGGGGGCTGCAGTCGCAGCGCTTTCCGGCGCGATCCATTTCTTCGACAAGCTGGTGGATGGCCACCACCCGTTCCTGATCGAGCAGGGCGTCGAAATGGGCCGCCCGTCCTCGATCCACCTGCATCTCGATATTTCCGGCGGCGCGGTCGCCCGCGCGCGCATCGGTGGACAGGCCGTACGGCTTGCCGCGGGAATGCTGGATTTGTGACGGTTATTTTGCGCTGCGAAAGAAATTCGCCCCGGAAAGCATCTTTTTTCGGGGCGGGTATAGACAAGCCCGGAGAACGCCATTATACGCCGCTCCAGACCGCACAAACGGTCTTGTGGGTGATTAGCTCAGTTGGTAGAGCAGCTGACTCTTAATCAGCGGGTCCACGGTTCGAGCCCGTGATCACCCACCAAATACAACTACTTAGCGGTTTTCTACCAACCCGCATTTTACACTAGACACTGGATTTTACAGTTTCATTTCCGGTTCGCTGCGCGCCAGTCGACTTGGCGTTTCCGCGTCAGGTTTTCAGGATGCTGAAGCTTGCGACCAGCCACAGCAGCTTGCACAGGAGATGCAGCGCCTGGTCCTGGGCAAAGCTGATCTTTCCCTTCGTTTTGCCTTCGTCGATCACGGCATGGAGCACCCACTCGGCAAGCGCGAGGACGGGGCTTTTTGTGATGAGCAGCACCATGGTGGCGTGGATGCCGGCATGCGCGATCAGGTGATAGACACGCAGCGGACCCTCGATCTTCGCCTTCACCAGGAAGTCCGGCTGCAGGGGATAGTCGGCCAGCCAGTGCGCGCCGCACAACAGAAGCCCCATCGTCAGAATGTCATGGATCATCGAATGAACGGTGCGGTTGCGCGTTATCGTCATGCCGCCGGAGACTGGTTTCGTGCAATCGGCGGGGCGAACCGCTGTTCTAATAAACCGACCACCCCGTGCTGTTCCCTGGGGAACAGCCGCGCTAGGTTTTTGTTTTTCCGCATTGTCCGACGCCGAAGCGATGCCGCTTTGGCTGGAAATGCTTTAGAGCAAGAAGTCCCCCTTACCGAGCGCCAGCTTGCCGTCCAGCTCCAGGCGGAAGTCGGCCGCCTTGTCGCCGTCTATGTCGCCCTCGACCACGGTGATGGCCTTGCCGCTGCTTGTCGTCGTGTACCAGCGCAGGTCGCCGGCATCGCCCGTGAAGGCTTTCGCCTTGGCGAGAAGGGTGAAGCTGTGGCCGGTCTCGGAGCCGTTGGCGTCGATGGCGGAGAGGTCGATCCCGTCGCGGCCGGGCTCGAAGTCGGTGATGCGGTCGCGCGTGCCGGCGGCAAGGCCGATATCGGCGGCGCTGCGGAAGACGAAGGTGTCGGCGCCGCTGCCGCCGGTCAGGATGTCGGCGCCGGTGCCGCCGTCGAGCCAGTCGTTGCCCGCGCCGCCATTGAGCCTGTCCTTGCCGGCCAAGCCGACGAGGGCGTCGTTGCCGGCGCCTCCGGACAGCGTGTTGGCGTGGGACGAACCGATGAGCAGGTCCGCATCGTTCCCGGTCGAATCATGGGCCGTGCCGTCGCCGGAGAGGGTGCGGGTGGTGGCGGAGGCGACCTGGAGCTCTTCCAGCGCCATGCTTTTGCTGATGCCGTAGGCGGCCTTCAGGCGGGCGATGGCCGGGGCATATTCCTCGGAGATCGCATCGATGCCGGCAAAGCCCTTGATGCGGCCGGCATCGTCGGCGTCGAAGCGGCTTTCGTAGGACAGGATCTTTTCCCGGTGCGCGGTGTACATCAGGCCGGCATCCAGCGCTTCCGCCGTCGTCGCCGTGCCCTCCTTGGCGAAGAGCTTGAAATGTTCGGCTTCCACATAACGCCGGTTGGCGATGCCGGCATGGCCGCTGCCGTTGGAATTGTAGCGGAGCTCGTACCAGGCTTCCGCCCGGTCTCCGTCGAGGATCGCGGCCTTCAGCTTCGGGCCGAGCAGCGCGGGCGCGTTATAGGCCATGCTGAACAGCACGGCGCGTTCCGTCGAATTCGGGATGCCGGAGAGCCATTTGTCGATGACCGCTTCGTAGCGGGGCGATATGGCGGTGAGGGCGGCCTGGATCTGCATGTCGGAGGTAAAGCCGAAAGTTTTGGGCACGCCCGGATCGCGCGTCGCGTTCCAGTCGGCCATCACCTTGTCCAGCCGGCTGTTGAGCAGCGCGGTCTCGCCCTTGGCGTAGCTGTCGTCGATGACCGTCTTCAGCCGCGCTTGCAGCGTCGCGTTCCAGCCGCTGCCGGCGATCGCCTTCAGCACGGGTTCGAGATTGTAGCGCAGATTGAAGCCGATGCCGATCGTCGGCGCGGGATCGGCCGCGGTGTCGAGATAGGCGCGACGCGTCGAGCCCTCCAGGTTGAGCAGCAGGTCGAAACCGGTCTTGCGATAGGCGGACGTCGACAGTCCGGTGAATTTCAGCATGGCATGTCCCTCGATCGCCGAGAGCCTAGCGCAGGCGGGGTAAAGCTTTGCTAACGCCCCCTTGCAACCCGGTCGCACCCCGCCATATTGCGGCTCAGACGAATGGAGGGAGCGGCATGAGCGAGGACAGGATCAGGACACCGGAAGAGGTCGTCGCCTATTGGTGCGAGACGCTGACGGCCAGGGACTGGTGGCAGCCGACGCCGGAGCTCGATGCCGGCATCCGCCAGCAATTCGCGGCGACGCATTTCGCCCTGTCGCAGGATGTCACGCCGGAATGGCGCGCAAGCCCCGAGGCGCGGCTTGCGGCGATCATCGTGCTCGACCAGTTCCCCCGCAACATGTACCGCGCGTCGCCCATGGCCTTCGCGACGGACTGGATCGCGCGGCGCGAGGCACGCCTGGCGCTGGACGCGGGCGCCGACAAGTTGGTCGACCACGGCCGGCGCCATTTCTTCTACATGCCGCTCGAACATTCCGAGGATCTTGCCGACCAGGACCTTTCAGTCTCGCTTTTCGAGGCGCATGACGATGAAATGTATCTTGGTTATGCGCAGCGGCATCGCGACGTCATCGTCGATTACGGCCGTTTCCCGCATCGCAATGTCTTTCTCGGCCGGGTTTCGACGGCGAAAGAGCAGGCCTATCTCGCCGAACCCGGCGCTGGATTTTAGAGCATTTCCGGTTGACCGGAAATGCTCTAATCCTTTTGTCTTTGCCGCATTGTCCGACGCCGAAGCGATGCCGCTTCGGCTGGAAATGCTCTAGCTGAACGGCGATGCCGGTTTAAAATGGCCGCATTCATGGCTAGAAGGGGTGCGGAATCGCATGTTTGCGATGCGTCGTCGTCTGTCTCTGTTCAACGAGGATGGCCTGTTGCCGATCTTCCGCCTTCTGCCCGTTCTTCTGGTCCTTCTTCTCGTCGCGGCTCCGCCCGTGCGGGCGCAGACGGCGGCCGTGCCGGCCACCGCCGACGTCACCCAGCTCGAACAGGCCAACAGTGATCTTGACCGCGCCAGCGGCCAGCTCAATGCCATCCGCGAGCGCGTGGAGCGCGACAAGGACGACGATGCGCGCCTCGTCGATTTGAAGGTCGAGGCGGAGGCGCTGAACCGGACGATCCTGTCCATTTCGGTCGCCACACGGCCGCGGCTGGAAGCCATCAAGGCGCGCCAGACCGAACTCGGCGATCCGCCGGCGGACGGCGCGCCGGCCGAGGCCGCCGTCGTCGTCGAGGAGCGCAAGAAGCTTGCCACGGAGCGCAACGAGATAAACGCGCTGACGGGGGAGGCGGAAAACCTCTCGATCGAGGCGACGAAGCTTTCCAACCGCATCACGGAAATCCGCCGCCGGCTCTTCAGCGATGCCATCCTGAAACGCACCGAGATCAACACGGAACTCTTCACCGAGGCCTCCGGCGCGCTTGTCGAAGAGACGCAGACGCTGAACCGCACGGTGGCGGCGTGGCTGCAATTCGTCTGGAAGTTCAAGCGCATGCAGCTTCTGGGCGCCGTCGGCCTGTCGCTGCTGGCAGCCCTCGTGCTGCACACCGGCAGCTACCGCCTCTTCGCGCCCTTCATCACGCGCGGGGTCCAGGAGGAGAAGCCGCACTATATCACGCGCCTGTCCGTCGCCTTCTGGTCGACGATCCTGCCCACCATGGCGGCGGCGGCCTTTGCCGGCGCCAGCTACTTCTTCCTCGACACGTTCAATGTGCTGCGCGCCGATATCGCGCCGATCGTCACGGTGGCGCTCGGCGTGATGGTGGCGATCTATTTCGTCGCGCAACTGGCCAATGCGGTCCTGTCGCCGGTCGACGGGCATTGGCGGCTGGTGCGGGTGTCCGATCGCGGCGCGCAGCTTCTGTGGCTGCTGATCTTCGGCATGGCGATCGTCAACGGCGGCGACTATTTCCTCGGCACCATTAGCGAGGTTTTGGGCTCGCCGGTGGTGCTGACGGTGGTGAAGAGCTTCATCGCCTCGATCATCATCGGCGCGCTGCTCGTCGTCACCGCCTTCATCAAGCCGGTGCTGCGCCAGGGCGAAAAGCCGGATACGCAGGGTCGTCCCTGGCCGCGCTCGGTGTTCATCCTGCTGGTGCTGACGGGGCTCGGCCTCGTCTTCGCGTCGCTGCTCGGTTATGTCGGCATGGCGCGCTTCATCGCCACGCAGATCGTCGTCACCGGCGCCGTCGTGGTGACCATGTATATCGGCTTCCTCTCCGGCCGCGCCGTCTCGGCGCCCAACGCCTTTGCGGAAACCACTGTCGGCAAGCGGCTGGAGGAGCGTTTCGGCCTCGGTCAGGTGGCGCTCGATCAGGTCGGGCTTGCGGCTGGGCTCGGCGTCTATCTCCTGATCTTCGTCTGCTTCGTGCCGCTGATCCTGCTGCAATGGGGTTTCCAGGTCGCCGATATCGAATCCTGGGCCTATCGCATCTTTACCGAGATCCGCATCGGCAGCATCACCATTTCGCTCGTCGGCATCCTTGCGGGCATCCTGCTTTTTGCCGCAGGCCTCGTCATCACGCGCTGGTTCCAGAAGTGGGTGGACGGCAACGTGCTGGCGCGAAGCCAGGTGGATGCGGGCGTGCGCAATTCCGTGCGCACGGCGGTGGGTTATGCGGGCGTGGCGCTTGCCGGCCTCGTCGGCATATCGGCGGCGGGCATCAACCTTTCCAGCCTCGCGCTCGTCGCCGGTGCCCTCTCGCTCGGTATCGGTTTCGGCCTCCAGAACATCGTGTCGAACTTCGTCTCGGGCCTCATCCTGCTCGCCGAGCGGCCCTTCAAGGTGGGCGATTGGGTGGTGGCCGGCACGACGGAAGGCTTCGTGCGCCGCATCTCCGTGCGCGCCACCGAAATCGAGACCTTCCAGCGACAGACCGTGATCGTGCCGAATTCCCTGCTGATCAACGGCCAGGTCGGCAACTGGACGCACCGCAACAAGCTCGGCCGCGTCGATCTGGCGATCAGCGTGCACGGCAGCAACGATCCCCGCCAGGTGCAGGAGATGCTTGTCGAGGTCGTGCGCGGGCAGCAGGGCCTGCTGCGCAATCCCGAGCCGATGGTCGTCTTCCTGGCCTTCTCGGCCTCGTCGCTGGATTTCGAGATCCGCGCTTTCCTCGCCGATATTCTGAACGGCACGACCGTGAAATCGGAACTCCGCGCCGCCATCCTCGAACGGTTCCGCCAGGAGGAGATCGCCATCGGCGGGCCGGCGGCGCCCGAAGTGCCGGTCAAGATTTCGCCGGAAGGGGCGGAGCTCATCTCGGCGCTTCTCGACCAGGCGACGGAAAAACTGCGCCCGCCGACCACCAGCCGGCGGCGCAAGCCGGCCGACGAGGCGCCCGAAGCCGACCCCGCCGCCTGATTTGCGGCACATGAACGCCGCATTCACGCTCCATTCAGCCGTCCCCGCATAAAACGTGATGCAAATCCGATCGAGGAACGATAGTGTTCCTCAGGGCTTGCAAGAGGGGCGGTGCTCAGGCGCCGGGCGAAGATGAAGCGAATGATCATGATGCTGCTGGTGTCGGTCGCGATGTCCGCCCCGGCAATGGCCGCCTCCGTCACCAACAAGGACGGCGATACCCAGGTTCTCGTCATCGTCGAGGACGGCAGCCGCATGGAGGTCGCGCTGGAGCCCGGTTCCACCGAGACGATCTGCCCCTCCGGCTGCTTCGTCACCCTGCCGAACGGCGACCGCATCGCGCTCAACGGCGGCGAGGAAGTCGAAATCCAGGGCGGCGCTGCTTCGGTCAAGTAAGTTTTTGTTGAGGATTTGGTGCGGCGCGGAAGAACAACCGCGCCGTTGTTCTTTGCGTGCGCCTACCGCGTTTTCATGCCTTCTAAATTTAACGCTTTCGCAAAGGGTTGCCGTTACCCATTAAGCTGGGGAAACATCTTTTCAACGAAGGCAGATCATGGCGTTTATCGGCATTTCCGGAATGCAGTATTCCGGCGCGTCTCTCTCGCATCACCGTATTCTTGTTGCCGAGGACTCGAATGTCTTCACCTCCATGATCTCGAAGCGGCTGAAAGAGCTTTTCGACCTCAATGTCGAGATCTGCCGGAGTTTCGAGGAGCTGGAACTTGCCTATGACAAGTCCAGCGACAAGATCACGCTGGCGATTTCCAATATCAATCTGCCGGGCGCCGAGAATGGCGAGGCGTTGAACTATCTTGTCGACCTCAGCATTCCGACGATCGTCTTCACCGGAACTTTCCAGCAGACGACGCGCGACCAGCTTCTTTCCAAGGAAATCGTCGACTATATCCTGAAGGACAACATCTTCGCGGTCGACATGCTGGCGGAATCGGTCTGCCGCTTTTTGACCAATCACCAGCACCATGTGTTGATCGTCGACGACAGCGCGACGGCGCGCGCTTTGCTCACGACGCGCCTCAAGCGCTACAATTTCCGCGTCAGCGTCGCGGAGAACGGCAGGAGCGCGCTCGAACTCCTCAAGGCAAACCCCGATATCGCGCTGATGATCACCGACTACAACATGCCCGATATCGACGGTTTCGAGCTGACGCGGCGCATTCGCGGCACCGTCGGATCGCACCAGCTGCGCATCATCGGCGTCTCGTCCTCGACGGACCGGCTGCTCTCGGCGCGCTTCCTTAAGGCGGGCGGCAACGACTTCATCATGCGGCCGTTCATCGACGAGGAATTCTACTGCCGCGTTAACCAGAACCTCGACACGCTGACCCAGATCAGGACAGCGCAGCGACGGCTTTCTGCCTGACTTTTCAGCGATTTTCACGATCCACCCGGATATGTCCCTTACGTAACGTGAGATATTTCTCGGCGGATTAACCACTTGGTAAAACCGGTGGTTTGTAATGCGTGCCAGACGGGAACATCATCGAGGGTACTGGAAGACGTGGGAGTGGATTCAAATCCGCAACGAGGGCCTGCATTTCTGCGCCACTCCGGCCAGCAGGTTTTGCTCGTGGAAGACTCTCGCATGTTCTCCACTGCTCTCAAGTATCGGCTGGAAAAGGAACTCGGCCTTATCGTCACCCATTGTTCCAGCATGGCGGCGGTCCGGGCGATCTTCCAGTCCGACGCGGCGGAATTCGCGCTTGCCGTTCTCGACCTCAACCTGCCGGATGCGCCCAACTGCGAGGCGCTCGACTATGTGATCTCCAAGGGCATCGCGCCTCTGGTCTTCACCGGCTCCTTCAGCGATGCCACCCGCGACCAGATCCTTGCCAAGAACGTGCTCGACTATGTCGTCAAGGACAATCCGGCGGCGATCCAGCAGCTCGTGCTCGCCGTCGACCGGATTCTCACGAGCGGCAAGACCCAGGTGCTCGTCGTCGATTCGGATCCGGAGAGCCTGCAGCGCCAGGTGAGCCTGATCGCCAAGCAGCGTTTCCAGATCATCGCCGTCGAAAGCGGTGCCGCCGCCCTCGATGCGCTCGATGCGCATGGTGGCATCGACATGGTGGTCTGCGATCTTGCGCTCGCCGACATGGACGGCTTTGCGCTGCTCGACGAAATCCGCCAGCGCCACGGCGACGATGCGGTGCGCGTCGTCGGCCTTTCGACCTCGGAAGACCGTATGGTCGCGGCCCGTTTCCTGCGCGCCGGCGGCGACGAATATATCCAGAAGCCCTTCCTCGTCGAAGAGTTCAACAGCCGCATCTTCCACGTCGCGGCGATCCAGAAGCGCGTGCAGTCGCTGCACCGCATCGCGGCGCGGGATTATCTGACCGACATCTACAACCGCCGCTACTTTTTCGAGGCCGGCCCGCGGCTTGTGGACCAGGCGGTGCGCCGTGGCGATCCCATGTCGATCGCCATCCTCGACATCGACCATTTCAAGCGCCTGAACGACACCTACGGCCACGAAGTCGGCGACGTGGTGCTGAAGGCGATCTCCCGGCGACTGAAGCACCGGGTCAACGACAAGCACCTGCTCGCGCGCCTTGGCGGCGAGGAGTTCGGCATCATCTTCAACGGTCTCTCACTGGACGAGGCACTCGATTACTGCGAGCGTCTGCGTTCGGAGCTTGCCGCCCAGCCGATCGATGCGGACGGCGAGGCGCTGACCGTCACGGTCTCCGTCGGCCTTGCGGTCATTGCCGGCCGGGAAACCTTCGACAATTACCTGAATGCCGCCGACCAGTTCCTCTACATGGCCAAACATGCCGGCCGGAACCGGGTCTTCTCCGAGCTTTCGCTGATGAGCGCGCTCGCGAGCTAAAAAAATCCCCGCCATAGGGACGGGGACTTTCATTTCCTGAAGTTTGATCAGCGCGCGATGGCCGAGAGCGTCAGCTTGCGCTCGGCGCGCTCCTGCTGCGGAGAGCGGTTGTAGAGTTCGCGGTAGCACTTGGAAAAGTGCGAGGCGGAGACGAAGCCGCAGGCGACGGCCACTTCCACGACCGGCATGGAGGACTGGACGAGCAGGTGGCGCGCCCGGTCGAGCCGGATTTCGAGATAATAGCGGGCGGGCGAGCGGCCCATTTCCTGACGGAACAGCCGTTCGATCTGGCGGCGCGACAGGTCCGCGCCATCGGCGATCTCCAAGAGCGACAGCGGCTCGGAAAGGTTGCCTTCCATCAGCTCGATGATCGACAGCACCTTGGCGTTCTGTACGCCGAGACGGGCGCGCAGCGGCAGGCGCTGGCGGTCATGCGGGCCGCGCACGCGGTCGGTCAGCGCCTGTTCGCAGACGCGGTTGACGAGGTTCTCGCCGAAATCCTGGTCGATCAGGTTCAGCATCATGTCGAGCGAGGCGGTGCCGCCGGCGCAGGTGTAGATGTTGCTGTCGATTTCGTAGAGGTCGGCATAGACGTCGGCCTGCGGGAAGGCTTCGGCGAAGCCGGGCAGGTTCTCCCAGTGGATGGCGCAGCGTTTTCCCGAGAGCAGGCCTGCCTGGGCGAGCACATGGGCGCCGGTACAGAGCGAGCCGACCGCGATGCCGCGGTTATAAACTTCGCGCAGCCAGGCATTGACCGACTTGTTGGAGAAATCCTCGACATAGATGCCGGAACAGACCAGCACCATGGAAGGGCGGTTCTCGCCGCCGAGATATTTGCGCTCGTCGGCGAGCGAGGAATTCACCTCGATGCCGATGCCGCTGGAGGAGAGCACCTGCTGGCCGTCCGTCGAGGAGAGGCGCCAGGTATAGGCCTCGTAACCGAGCATGCGGTTGGCAATACGCAGGGTCTCGATTGCCGCCGAGAAGGGCAGCATGGAGAAGTTGGGCACGAGGAAGAAAACGAGGGAGCGCTTCTTGACGTTCTGCTTGTTCATCGGAGTGTCCATGCTGGGGGCGGAATGTCGCAATGGTCGCAGGGAGAGTGGCGGCGATGCTAGCATTTTTGCGACACTGAAAAGGATGGTTACGACTGAAACAGGCCGCGCATCACTGGAATGTCAGTGCCTTCCGGCGGAATTATGACATTTCCTTCGCACTTGCACATTTGCGACCCGGCCAAAAGCATTGTCCGATTGCGACAGGCAGTTTTTGCGGCGTGAAATCCGGCCGTTCCGGTTTGACAAGCCGGCGCGCTCCGGCCACATACGGTCGCGGATTTGTGAGGGAATGATCGATGCTGCCAGACGGATATTCGGATGTACCGGCGGGAAAACTTGCCGCCGTGGTGACCTGCCTCGAAATGCGGGCGCCGCCGGACCGGCGCGACGATCCCGAGCAGCCCGGCATCACGCTCGACCGCATGGCGACGCCCGATCTGGCTTGGTATCGCGACCTCTACAGCCGCATCGGCACGGAATGGCTCTGGGCCTCGCGCCTCGCCATGGCCGATGCCGATCTCGCGGCGGTCCTCCATCACCCCGATGTCGAGGTCTACGGCGTAATGAAAGAGGGCCGGGCCGAGGGGCTGCTGGAACTCGATTTTCGCGAGGAGGGGGTCTGCGAGCTCGCCTTCTTCGGCCTGACGCCGGGGACGATCGGCGGGGGCACGGGCCGCTGGCTGATGAACCGGGCAATCGCGCGCGCCTGGTCGCGGGAGGCGTTGCAGTGCTTCTGGGTGCACACCTGCACGCTCGATTCGCCGCAGGCGCTGAATTTCTACATCCGCTCGGGCTTCACGCCGGTAAAGCGGCAGGTCGAGGTCTTCGACGACCCGCGGCTGGCGGGCATCCTGCCGGAGACCGCGGCCCCGGTGGTGCCGATCATCCGGACATAAATGAAAACCGCCGAAGAGACTTTTGAAGGTCAGCTCCGGCGGTTTTTGGCGTCGTCTTCTTTCGGCGGTGCGCCGCAACAGTCATTCATCATCGCGTGTTCTTCGAACGGAAGCCGATGTCCTTGCGCAGGTCGTAAGGCATGCTTTCCAGTTCGCGTTCGGCGCGGTGACGCTCCCAGGCGGAGACGATCCGTTCGGCGATGTGGCGTAGGGTATAAGACAGGCTGCCGGCGTGATGGGCGCCAGAGGCGCGCCGTACCGGGCGATGTTCCAATGCAAGTGCCATTTCAGGGTTCCTTTCGAGCTTGGGAGGTTTCGAAAGGTCGCGACCTTGATCGTGACTATGTCGCAACCTTATGCATCAATCAAACGAATATATTTGATTGGATAGATCAGCGTTCTTCATGTTTGATGATGCCGGGCCAGTTGATGTCCTGCTGCAGGTAGTCCGGCAGCTGGGCGAGTTCATCGGCCGTGTGACGGGCAACGTTGCGCCGGCGGCGGGCTTCGATGGCGTCGCCTACGAAGCGCCGTATTGCGTAGTAGAATCCGTTTCCGCGGGCACGAACGGCGAGATCGGCGCCGTCAGCGTACGATTTCTGCGTTTTCATGGCGTTTTTCCTTCTGTTCTCCGTTCTGATAGGTTGACTATCCGCCCGTCTCGGTTTTCAATCAAACGAAATGAAGTGACGTTATGCTTCAGAAATTCTGATCCATGGAGGCAAGCATGAACCTGCTGATGCGCCAGACGCTCCCCCTCTTGGAGCTCGATATTCTCAAGACCTTCGTGGCGATCGCCGAGACCGGCAACTTCACCACCGCGGCCGAGACGGTGCATCGCACGCCGTCCGCCGTCTCCATGCAGATCAAGAAGCTGGAAGAACTGCTCGGCTGCTCGCTGTTCCGGCGCGATGCGCGCTCCGTCGTGCTGACGCATCATGGCGAAGTGCTGCTTTCCTATGCGCGCCGCCTGATCGCGCTCAGCAACGAGGCGGTGTCGCGCTTCATGATGCCGGAGATGAACGGCGTCGTGCGGCTCGGTGCGCCCGACGACGTGGGCGAGCTCATCCTGCCGGAAGTGCTGAAGCGTTTTGCCGAGACCTATCCGTCGATCGCGGTCAATGTGTCGATCGAGACGAGCGGCCGCCTGCGCCGCGCCGTCGCCGAGCGCCGCCTCGACCTTGCAATCTTCAACGCCACCGACGGCACGATCCCGATCCCCGGCGAAATCCTCCTGAAGGAACAGCTCGTCTGGGCCGGCAAGAGCTGCGGCAACGCGCATCTGAAGAACCCGCTGCCGGTCTCCGTCTGGGAAGAGGGCTGCATCTGGCGCGAGCGGGCGCTCGAAGAACTGAGCCGTTCGGGCCGCGATTTCCGCGTCGCCTATTTCTGCGCCCACCATATGGGCCAGCGTGCCGCGATCCGCGCCGATCTTGCCGTCGCCCCGCTGGCACGTTTCCTCGTCGGCGACGATATGGTGGCGCTCAGCCCGAAGGACGGCCTGCCGGATCTCGGCCATTACCTGATCGGCCTCGTCGTCAACGAGGAAGCCGACACGCCGGCGCTGGCCGTGGCGGACTATATCCGCGCCGCCTTCGCCCGCATCGAGCGCCGGCCGATGGAAATTCTGCAGGTCGCCTGCTGAGGATTGGCGGGCCGGGCGTGAGCCCGGCCTTGCCCGTTATTCGTAGGTATAGGGCGCGCACATGTCCGCGTCGCTCTGCGGCACATCCTGCGTCGAGAAGACGGCCACCGTCGTCGTGTCGGCGTCGCCCCAGGAGGCGACATAGGTGACGGGCTCGCCGCACAGGCGGTTGCCGTTCAGCAGCACCGGATCCTTCGGCTCGGAGACGCTGTAGACCGAGCCATTCACCGTCTCTCCGCCCACCACGAACGTATCGCCGACAAGCTCGTCGAACACGATCTGCTTGCCGTTTTCGAAGGTGATGCCGAAGTCGTCGAACTCGATGTCGCCGGTGATCGCCATCGCCGTCTTGCTGATCGCCGCATAGGTGTCGGCGAGGGCGGGTGAGGTGATGGCGAACGAAAGGGCGAGGGCGAGAATGCGGGCGCGATTCATCAAAATATCTTTCAATATCAATAGCGGCGGCAGCTAAGCGTGCGGTCGCTTTCGGAGGAGGAGAAGTCGAGCGTGTCCGCCGTGATGCCGGAAAGGTAGATATAGACCTCGTCCGACAGGAAGAGCGAGTAGGAGCCGTCCGTTCCCTCCTGCACCTCCTGGACGTTATATGTGTCGTCGCCGATGCTGTAGGTCGTCGAGGTGAAGACGAAGGGCGCGCCGTCGCATTCCCATTCTCCGGTGAAGGGATAGTCCTCCTGGGCGCGCGCCGTCAGGCCGCTGGTGGAAAGAAGCATCAGCGTGAGCGCTGCAAGGCGGGCAAAAGGCATGGCGGGACTTTCTTGAGCGGGAGGGGAGCAGAGGGGCGCGCGGATCGCTGCGCCATCAACGCGCCACGACCCCGTCCTATTCTCCCACCATGCCGATAAACCGCAGAAAACAAAACGGAATTTTTTGGAGGTGGTTTATCCGTATGGTAACTGCGGCCGCCCCTTACTCGCGGCTGCGGCGCCTGCGGCGTCCGCCACCGTCGCCGCCGCCATCGTCGGCAGGCGCCTTGCGCTCGGGCAGCGTCACGACCTTGGCGAGTTCCGGGAAGGGGTCGACCTTGTTCGGCAGCGCCATGGCATTGACGAAGAGCTGCTGGAAGTTCGGCTCCAGCGCGGTCTCGATCTTCTCGATGCGGTTGACGGTCTGCTCGATCTCGCGGCGGTGGTCGCGGTTGAGCAGCGCCATCAGCGCGCCGGTGCCGGCGGCATTGCCGACTGCCTTCACCTCGTTGAGGTCGCAATCGGGAATGAGGCCGAGCACCATGGCGTATTTCGGATCGATGAAGGAGCCGAAGGCGCCGGCGAAGCGGATCGTGTCGACATGGTCGACGCCCTGCTTTTCCATCAGCAGCTTGATGCCGGCATAGAGCGCGGACTTGGCGAGCTGGATGGCGCGGATGTCGTTCTGCGTCACCGTGATGCGCTGCTCGCCGTCATGCAGCAGGTAGGAGAAGGTGCGGCCGTTCTGGAGGATGCGCGCGCTGCGCTCCGCCATCGCGCCATCGACCACGCCGTCTTCCGAGATGAGGCCGGAGAGATACATTTCGGCCACGACCTCGATGATCGCCGAGCCGCAGATGCCGGTGACGCCGACGCTGGCGGCGGCTTCGGCAAAACCCTCTTCGTCCGACCATTTTTCCACGCCGATGACGCGGAATTTCGGCTCCAGCGTCTGCGGGTCGATGCGCACGCGCTCGATGGCGCCGGGGGCGGCGCGCTGGCCGGAGGAGATTTCGGCGCCTTCGAAGGCGGGGCCTGTCGGAGACGAGGCGGCGACGACGCGCTGGCGGTTGCCAAGCACGATTTCCGCATTGGTGCCGACGTCGACGAGCAGCATCATGCGATCCTGCCGGTACGGACCCTCGGCCAGCGTCGCGCCCGCCGCATCCGCGCCGACATGGCCGGCGATGCAGGGGAGCGTATAGAGCCGGGCGCCGCGGTTGACGTCGATCTCCAGCTCGTGCGCCCAGTACTGCAGCGCGCCGGAGACGGCGAGTGCGAAGGGTGCCTGGCCGAGTTCCGTCGGGTCGATGCCGAGGAACAGGTGGTGCATGATGGGGTTGGCGACAAAAACCATATCGAGGATATCGTGCCGATCGACCTCGCCCTCGGCGCAGACCTTGCCGATCAGCCCGTTGACGGCCTCGCGCACGGCCTTGGTCATGGCTTCCCGGCCATCCGGGTTCATCATGACGTAGGAGACGCGGCTCATCAGGTCTTCGCCGAAGCGGATCTGCGGGTTGGACGTGCCGGAGGAGGCGACGATGCGGCCGGAGAGCAGCGAGACGAGATGCATGGCTATCGTCGTCGAGCCGATGTCGCAGGCGACACCGTAGGCCTCGTTCTTGAGGCCCGGCCAAAGGCCGACGATGAAGGGGCGCGATGAATCCATGTCGCGGTGGATGGCGGCGGTGACGCCCCAGTTGCCCTTGCGCAGGATCGACTGCACCTGCGGAATGAGGTGCGGCGCGATCAGGAGATCCTTCCAGCCCCAGTCCTTTTCGAGCATCACCTTCAAGCGGTCGAGATCGCCGAGCGGCTTGTGCATGTCGGGCTCGTCCACCTCGACATAGCACAGCTGGATGGCGGCATTGCGCTCGATGACACGGTCCGACGCGGCCTTGCGCACGACCTGCGCGTTGATCACCGTGTCCTGCGGCACGTCGACCACGAGATCACCGAGGATCTGGGCGGAGCAGGAGAGGCGACGGCCATCCGGCAGGCCGCGGATCTTCTCGTAGCGCTCTTCCTTCGGCCCTTTTTCGGAAATGTGGTCCAGCGAAGAGACGATCTTGTGCTTGGCGAAATTGCCTTCCTGCACCTCGATCTGACAGCGCCCGCAGGTCGCCCGCCCCCCGCACACGCTCTCGACATAGACGCCGAGTTTGCGCGCGGCTTCGAGCACGGGCGTGCCGACCGGGAAACGGCCGCGTTTGCCCGAGGGCATGAAGAGGACCAGCGGTTCTTTTGCCGAAGCTTCGGTCATGTTGGTCTCGGTCTCACCTTCGTAGCGCATCAGTCGTACTTTCCTGTGGGCAAAAAATGCCCGTCAGCGTTTCTTGGCGGTAAGGCGCTTTACGTTGCGCCGCACCCGCTTGCCATAGGGTTTTATCGCGGCCTCGGAGACGGCGCGGGCCGTGGCGGAGGGCGACGCGGCTGTCATCATGGCCTTTGCAACAGCAAAATTGGCCGCCACGACGCTCTCCGCCGTGGCAGCCATCTTTTCGGTGACCATCTTGGTCATTTCCGCGGTGTTCTGCGTCGATCCTGTCAGTGCCGCAAAGCCCATCTCGTGGCAGCGCATGGCGATGACGAGCGGCGCCTCCAGCCAGAGGCTGAAGGCATCACGACGAAACTGGCGCCCGCCCGTCATCCTATTCACGCACCGCGCCGGCACCGGCGCGGGCTGCACGACCGCCGCGGCGGCCACCGGCGGCCGGGCCCGAAGCGGCGGCAGCCACTGCGCCGCCTTCGGCCGGCTTGTGGTCGCGGTAGGTCATGATCCAGTTGGTGCAGTTCGGGTCGGTGCCATTAAGCACGTTGGCGGCGCGCACGGCTTCCATTTCCTGCGGGCGGCAGGGGTTCATGATGGCCGACGTCATGCCGGCGCCGATGACCATCGGGATGAAGCCGGCATTGATGCCGTGGCGGTGCGGCAGGCCGAAGGAGATGTTGGAAAGGCCGCAGGTCGTGTTGACCTTCAGTTCGTTGCGCAGGCGATAGAGCAACTGGAACACCTGGCGGCCGGCATCGCCCAGCGCGCCGATCGGCATGACGAGCGGGTCGACGACGATGTCATGCGGCTTGATGCCGTGGTCCATGGCGCGCTCGACGATCTTCTTGGCGACGGCGAAGCGCACGTCCGGATCCATGGAGATGCCGGTCTCGTCATTCGAGATCGCGACGACCGGCACGTCGTATTTCTTGACGAGCGGCAGGATGGCTTCGAGCTTTTCTTCCTCGCCGGTGACGGAGTTGACCAGCGGGCGGCCCTTGGCGACCTTCAGCGCCGCTTCGATCGCGGCCGTGACGGAGCTGTCGATCGCGAGCGGGATGTCGACGAGGCCCTGGACGATCTCCAGCGTCTGGACCAGCAGGCCCGGCTCGGTTTCGTTCGGGTTGACGGAGGTGACGCCCGCGTTGATGTCGAGCATGGTTGCGCCTGCGGCGACCTGTTCCAGCGCATCCTTGATGACCGTCTCGAAATTGCCGGCGGCCATTTCCGCGGCCAGCTTCTTGCGGCCCGTCGGGTTGATGCGTTCGCCGATGACGCAGAAGGGCTGGTCGAAACCGATGATGATTTCGCGGGTGGCCGAGGCGACGATGGTGCGTGTCATATAGGATCCTCTGGGGCAGGGCGCTCGACCACGTCTAGCGCGCGATTTTTCGTGTTACAAGCGTGCCGGCCGGTGGCGACCGGCCTGCGGTCAATGGGGGTGATGCGAGGCGATTTCCGCCATCTGCTGCTGGTTCTGTTCGACGCCCTCGCGAGTTCTCTCGATGCGCTCGGCCACCATCTGGTCGACGGGGTTCGGCTCGCGCTTCCAGGGCTGGCGGCCCTTCAGCACGCCGGAATCATGCACGATCTCTGCGACATATTCTTCCTGGCGGTAGGCCATGACGTGCACGCCGGAAACGCCCTCGATCTCCTTCACCTCATTGATGATGTCGATGCAGAGCTGCTTGCCTTCCTTCTTCTGGTCCTGCGCGCCTTCGAGCCGCGCGACGATCGAATCCGGAATATGGATGCCGGGCACGTTCGAGCGGATCCACTTGGCCGTCTTGGCCGACGCCATCGGGCCGACGCCGACGAGGATGAAGCACTTTTCGTGCAGGCCGAGGTCGCGCACCTTCTTCATATATTCCCGGAACATCGGCACGTCGAAGCAATACTGGCTCTGGACGAACTGCGCGCCCGCCTCGATCTTCTTGCCAAGCCGGTAGGGGCGGAAATCGTAGGGCGGCGCGAAGGGGTTTATCGCGGCACCCAGGAAGACCTTCGGCGGCGTCGTCAGCTTGCGGCCGGACAGGAATTTTCCGTTGTCGCGCATGATGCGCACGGTTTCGAGCAGCGACATGCAATCGAGGTCGAAGACGGGCTTTGCGCCCGGCTGGTCGCCGGCCTGCACGCCGTCGCCGGTCAGGCACATCATATTGGTGACGCCCATGGCGGCACCGCCGAGAACGTCGCCCTGGATGGCGATGCGGTTCTTGTCGCGGCAGGCGATCTGCATGATCGGCGCATAGCCCATGCGGGTCAAAAGCGCGCAGATGCCGACGGAGGACATGTGGCAGTTGGCTCCCGACGCGTCGACCGCGTTGATGCCGTCCACCCAGCCGTCGAAGATCGCGGCGCGCTCATATACGTCTTCCGGGTTGGCGCTGTCGGGCGGGTTGAGTTCGGTCGTGACCGCGAACTCGCCGCGGCGCAGCACGCGCTCCAGCCGGCCGAGCGAGGAATGGCCGGGCAGCGGATCGAGCGGCAGGTGGGGGCCGAGCGGGTTTTCGTCGATATGCGCCATGGATCAGGCGTCCTTTCCGGCTGCGGCAGCGGCTTCCTTGGCGGCGGCGGCTTCGGCTGTGACGCGCAGCCACGAGGAGGTCTCGCGCAGCGACTGGTTCACCGGCTTCTGCACGTTCATGATGGCATTCCCCTTCACCATGTTCTGCGAGCCCTTCCACGCCTGGACCCAGACGCAGGGCATATCCGGTTCCACTTCGCAATTGCCATTGGCGCGAACGCCGCCGCAGGGGCCGTTGCGAAGCTGCTTGGGACAGTTCATCGGGCAGGACATGCCCGTGGACGACAGCGCGCACTGGCCGCACATGCGACAGTCGAAGAGGAAACCCTTCACATGCTTTTCGACGAAGGTGATCGGACGCTCAACGCGCTGGTAGCCGAAGAGTTTCCACACCGGGTGCAGCAGCAGGAAGAGATCGGCGAAGCGGTGGTAAAACCATTCCAGGAACCGCGAATTGCGCACGGCCCAGAGGCGGACCGTGTATTTGCGCCGTGCACGGCGGCTCGGCGACACGCCGGCCGGCGTGAAGGCGCCGGTGGCGGCCTTCTTGGCGGGCGCGGCATTGCCGGGTTTCGGATCAGCCCCCGGTTTTGGATCAGCCATTATCTCGGCCTCCGGCTTTGACGAGCGCGACGAGGCGCTCGCGGTCATAGGCCTCCTCGAATTCGGCCGCGGCCTTGTCGGCTTCGGCTTCGAGGTCGTCGGAGACGGGCACCGGATCGGCCTTGCGCCATTCGGCGAGGTAATCGTCGGTCTCGGCGGCACCCGTGCGCATGGCGCACATGTCGATCGCCTCGGTGAAGCGCAGCGAGAGTTCGCGCTTGGCCGTCGCGCGGCCCTTCTTGATGATGACCTGGGCGGGGATGTCGCGCCAGTAGACGATGATGCGGTCTGCCATGTCGAAATTCTCCCAGAGCGTTTCTTCGGGTCGCGAAAACGCTCTTCCTCATATTTTTCGCAACTCCGGACGGAAAACCGTCGCACGGTTTTTCCCGGATTGCTCTAGCGCTGACAATGCGGTCTGGCCGCGTCGCGGGCTTCTTTCGCCACGACTGCCCCATGCTCAAAAACGACGTCGGATTCGACTGTCCAGAGGTTTTACCAGATGCCGCGGGTCACGCCGTTCCAGAGCCAGGTCCAGATCGGCGGATGATACCATTGCCGCGAGGGCGCCGCTATTTTCAAAGGCTTGAGCTTGCCTGTGGCGGCATCGTGCAACGCCTGCACGACGATGCCCGTGGAGGCCGAGGTCTGGAGCAGCGGATAGGTGTGCATCGTGTCGCGTTTGGAAGGTTTCGTCCGCTGCTGGTAGAGCACGTCGCCGGTGTCCACGCCGGGATCGACGAGGTGAACGGTGGCGCCGAAATTCGCCTCGTCGGACTGGATTCGCGACCAGTAACCGCCCTGCAGGCCGCGATATTGCGGGTTGATTCCGGCATGGAAATTGAGGACGGGGCAGGCAATGGCGGCAAGCATCTCCGCCTTCATCATGCGGCAACTGACGAGAAGCAATGCGGCCGGCTTGATCTCGCCGACGGCTTTCAAGAGTTCCGGGCTGTTGGCGGACGGCACCATGATGCGGCGGATTCGCGAGTCGATAGCCGCGCTTACGCCGAACTCTTCAATGATTTCCTGAGCGCGGGCGGTGGTGAAGCGTTTGCCGAGTTTCGAGACCATCATGGTGGCGAGCTGGCCAAGCGCCTGCACCCAGCCGAGCTTTTTCGCACGCCGGCGGATAAAGAGCTTTTTCGATTCGGGCTGTTCCTCGATCACCACGAGGTTCGGGAAAGCGGCCTTCACGGCATTGACGACGATTTCCGGGTTGGGACCGGGCTGGATGAGCATCGCCACCGTTTCCGTCCGTGTTTCGCGTTCCGTCATGTCCAAGCCCCGCCTTCGTTTGGGCGGCATCATCCTCGCGAGGGCTTAGGAAGCGGTAACCGCGGCAGCGGATTTATCCGGCAGGGCTAAGGATTGGTTAGCGGGCGCGCAGCAGTTCGCCGCTCAGATCGCCATAGCCGGTGAAGCGGTATTCGTAGGCGAGGCCGAGGTAGTCGGCGGCCTCCTGGGCCTTCTTCTGCAAGCCTTGGTCCTCGACCTGCGAGAGATAGACGAGCTTGGTGTAATTGCCGAAATACATGTCCTTCAGTTGCGGATAGCGGTCCAGCCCGAGCGGCTCGATGACGAAGGCGCGGAATTGGCGGGCGAGGAAATCCGTGAGGAAGAAGGCCGTGACGTCGTCCTCTGTTGCTGCGAAAGCCTCGTTGCCCGCGAAGAAGGAATAACAGTGCGGACCGGCGATGCGCTCGACGCCCAGCCTTTCGCAGACCTTGTCGAGCAGGCCGCCGGTGCCGCAATCGGAATAGCCTACGAAGACGCGCTCGAAACCGGCTGCACGCGCCTCCTCGACGGCCTTTTCGACGCCGGGGGCGATCTTTTCGGGATGGGCGTGCCAAATGGCGGGCAGACAGAGAAGGTCGATATGGTCGAGCCCGTTTGCATCGAGGATGGCCAGAACCTCGCGCGCGATGGCGCCGCAGGCGATGACGCGAACCTTTTCGGCTTTCGTGCGTTCATCGCTCGGACTTCCGAGCTGAAGTTCTACGTCAACCGCATCCATGTAGAGGGACTCCGACCATGACTGGGACACACCTGACCCGCATCAGCATCGTTCTCGCCGCACTCCTGGCACTCAGCGCCTGCGGCAACACCATTCGCGGCATGGGACGGGATACGGCCAATGCCGTGGATGCGACGCAGGCCGCCGGCAACGACATCGACAACGCCGCAAACTAAACGTCGTGAGCGAATGGCGCCGATTCAAGACCGGCGCCGTCGCAATTCGGGTTTCAGGCGCCAGCCAGCATGTTGTGCTTGCGCTTCATGAATTCCTTGGCCGTTTCGACCGCCACGGCCGCGTCGCGGCAATAGGCGTCCGCACCGACGGCCTTGCCGAATTCCTCGTTCAGCGGCGCGCCGCCGACGAGAACGACGTAGTCGTCGCGCAGACCCTTTTCCTTCATCGTGTCGATGACGACCTTCATGTAGGGCATGGTGGTCGTCAGCAGCGCCGACATGCCGAGGATATCCGGCTGCTCGCGCTCGATGGCTTCCAGGTAGTTTTCGACCGGGTTGTTGATGCCGAGGTCGACGACGTCGAAGCCAGCCCCTTCCATCATCATGCCGACGAGGTTCTTGCCGATGTCGTGGATGTCGCCCTTGACGGTGCCGATGACCATCTTGCCCTGCTTCGGCGCGCCGGTGGCGGCAAGAAGCGGACGCAGGATGAACATGCCGGCCTTCATCGCATTGGCGGAGAGCAGCACTTCCGGCACGAACAGGATGCCGTCGCGGAAGTCGACGCCGACGATGCGCATGCCTTCGACGAGCGCCTGGGTGAGGATGTCGTAGGGTGCCCAGCCGCGTTCGAGCAGGATGTTCGTGCCCTCTTCGATTTCCTCCTTCAGGCCGTCGTAGAGGTCGTCGTGCATCTGCTGCACAAGCTCTTCGTCGGAAAGGTCGGCGAGAATGATATCGTCGTCAGCCATGGTGTTTCCTCGTCTCCATTGGCGCTTGCCACGCAGCAGGCCCGTTACACAGAAATATCCTGCCTGTTGCACGAACCTGATATTGAAAGCGACGTCGCATACAGTGAAAAGCGACCCGCCGAACTCTTGTTCCATCCATAGCCCGCAAAGCCGTGAATTGACAGCGCAAACAAGCGAATGGCGCTACGATCGCCGTGGCATTCCCGCTATAGTCCGCGCCAAGCCGGTATCCAGCGTGCGCCACGGCTTGGCGCATTGAGAACCGTCCCGCCCCGGCGGCTTGCTAGCATAGGAAAAGAGGCGTCGCGATGCGCCGCGATAACAAGGAAAGACGGATCATGAGCGAGGAAATCCAGCAGGTGGCAGCCGAGGGCGCAAGCGAAGGCGGCGGCCGCCGTTCGCGTGGTGAGGGACGTGGTGCCGCCGCGCGGCGTGCATCGCGCACGGGTGGCGGTCCAGGCCCCTCGCTGCCCTACATCACCCGCAAGATCAAGGAATACGAGGTCCTCGACGAAGAAGGCCTGCAACTGATCGAGAACAATGCCGACCGCGTGCTGGAAGAGATCGGCATCGAATTCCGCGAGGACCCGGAAGCGCTGGCGCTCTGGAAGGAAGCCGGCGCCGACGTGCGCGGCGAGCGCGTGCATTTCCCCAAGGGCCTCTGCCGCGAGCTGCTGAAGACCGCGCCGTCGCAGTTCACCTGGCATGCCCGCAATCCCGAGCGCAACGTCCAGATCGGCGGCAAGGCCACCGTCTTCGCGCCGGTCTACGGCCCTCCGTTCGTGCGCGACCTCGAAGGCGTCAGACGTTATGCGACGATCGAGGATTTCCGCAACTTCGTGAAGCTTGCCTATCTCGCGCCGTCGATGCATTCGTCGGGCGGCACGGTCTGCGAACCGGTGGACGTGCCGGTGAACAAGCGTCACCTCGACATGGTCTACAGCCACATCAAATATTCCGACAAGCCGTTCATGGGTTCTGTCACCGCACCTGAGCGTGCGGAAGACACGATCGCCATGGCGAAGCTGGTCTTCGGCGACGAGTTCGTCGAGAACAATTGCGTGACGCTGAACCTCATCAATGCCAACTCGCCGATGGTCTTCGACGAGACCATGGTGGGCGCGCTGAAGGTCTATGCGCGGCATAACCAGGCCTGCGTCGTCTCGCCGTTCATCCTGTCGGGCGCCATGAGCCCGGTCACGGTCGCCGGTACGCTGACGCAGATCCTTGCCGAAGTTCTCGCCGGTGCCTCCTTCACCCAGCTCATCCGCAAGGGAGCGCCGGTGCTGTTCGGCACGTTCGCGGCCTCGATTTCCATGCAGTCGGGCGCGCCGACCTTCGGTTCGCCGGAGCCGTCTCTGGTGTCCTACGGTGCGGCCCAACTCGCCCGCCGTCTCGGCATTCCGTTCCGTACCGGCGGCTCGCTCTGCGGCTCCAAGGTTCCGGATGCGCAGGCGGCGCACGAATCGGCCAACACGATCAACATGACGCTGCTTGCCGGCACGAATTTCGTACTGCATGCCGCCGGCTGGCTCGAAGGCGGTCTCGTTTCGTCCTACGAGAAGTTCATGATCGACCAGGACCAGCTCGGCATGATGCAGAAGCTTGCCGAGGGCGTGGATCTTTCCGAAAACGCGCAGGCGCTCGATGCCATCCGCGAAGTCGGCCCCGGCAGCCACTATCTCGGCTGCGCCCACACCCAGGCCAACTTCCAGACCGCCTTCTACCGCTCGCCGCTCGCCGACAACAATTCGTTCGAGCAGTGGGAAATCGAAGGCCAGAAGCGCATCGAGGAACGCGCCAACGCGCTGTGCCGCACCTGGCTCGAAAGCTACGAGGCGCCCTATCTCGACCCGGCGATCGACGATGCGTTGCTCGCCTATGTCGCCGAGCGCAAGAATTCCATGCCGGACGCCTTCACCTGAAAGGGTCCCGATCGCGCCAGGGAGCAAGGCGGAGCGACGCGGGTGGCCGACATGATTCAAAAAGAGGTCTGGCGTCCGCATTATGAACTTAAAGGGGACGTGACCCGGTGAGGGCGCGTCGCCCCGATCTCGACACCATCCGTGCGGCGCTTGCGCCGCACGGTCTTTTTTTGCGCGGTGCCGTGAATTTCGCGGAAGGCGAGGCGGCTCCGGTACTGGCAGATGGCAACCTCGCAGCCAGCGTCGCGCTCGTCGGCAATATCGGCAGTTCGATCTGGCCGGCCTTTTCCTGCTGGCGGGAGGAGCAGCCCGACCGCGGCGGTGACGACCCGCTCGACACCTGGTCGAAAGCGGTTCTTCGAACCGTGGCCGCATCGGCCGGCGCGACCACCTGGTTTCCTTCCGACCCACCCTGGCAACCCTTCCAGCAATGGGCCATGCGCGCGGAAGGCCTGAAAACCTCGCCGCTCGGTATTCTCATCCACCCGGTCTACGGCCTCTGGCACGGCTATCGCGGTGCGCTTGGTTTTGCGGCGCCGATCGAGGATGTGCCGGCATCAAGGGCGCCGCATCCCTGTGATCACTGTCCTGACAAGCCTTGCCTCACCACCTGTCCCGCCGGCGCCGTGCGGACGGATGCCTTTGACGTGCCGGCCTGTCGCAGCCATCTGCGCTCGCCGCAGGGGCGGGGCGGGTGCATGGTCTCTGGCTGTCTCGCCCGCGCCGCCTGTCCCGTCGGCGCCGGCTACCGTTACAATGATGCCCAGCTTCGTTTCCACATGGCGGTGCTGTCGCTTTGAGCGTTCGCTGCTAAATTCGCCGCATTGCCATCCGAGCCAGGAGTTCATGCGCGCAATTCTGTTTCTCTCCACCCTGTTTGCCGCCTTCGTCTTGCGGAGTACCGCCATGGCCGAACCGCCGAAATGCGCCGAGATCGAACATCTTTCCGGCCGCTACACCGTCTGCACCTTCGACCCGGCCACGGAGACGATCCGCCTCTATGGCGCGGCAACGCTCGGCGAGGGCGGGGCGAGCTATGACCAGCTCAACACGCATCTGCTGCGCAACCGGCAGCACATGAGTTTCGCCATGAATGGCGGCATGTACCATCCGGATTACGGGCCGGTCGGGCTGCTGGTGGAGCATGGCCGCGGGACCGGAGCGCTGAACCGCGACGATGCCTTCGGCAATTTCTTCCTGAAGCCGAACGGCGTGTTCTGGGTGGGCGAGGGCAAGGCGGGGGTGATGGAGACGGAGGCTTACCTGAAGGCCGGGCTTTCGCCGCAGGAGGCGACGCAATCCGGGCCGATGCTGGTGGTGGAGGGGAACATCCACCCGAAATTCCTGGCGGATGGCACCAGCTTCCAAATCCGCAACGGCGTCGGCATCCTGTCGGACGGCCGCGTTGCCTTTGCGATTTCGAAGAATCCGGTGCGCTTCCACGATTTCGCGACGTTGTTTCGCGATCGCCTGCAATGCAGGAATGCGCTCTTCCTCGACGGCAGCATTTCCAGCCTCTATTCCCCGGAAATCCGGCGTCACGACCGGCGTGCGGTGATGGGAACGATCATCGCCGTCGTGAAAAATCTGCCGGGTTGAGAAAAAATCTTTCGCCGCCACCCAAGGATTGCCGCCTGACGCACGTCTGAAAGGATAGTGCACCGGAATCGGGATGGACCCGTGGAAACAGAACTCGTCGAAAAGGCGGCTTTGGGCGACAGGCAGGCTTTCGCCGCGCTTGTCGAAGGCCGCTATGATTTCATCCATGCCGTCGCCTGGCGATGGTGCGGCGACCGGCAGGATGCCGAGGATGTGGCGCAGGAGGTGTGCATACGCCTCGCCGCCGCGATCCGCGGGTTCAAGGGTGCCAGCCGCTTCGGCACCTGGCTTTATACGGTGACGCTGAATGCGGCGCGTGACCAGATGCGCAAGCGCCGCCGGGCCGAATGGCGTGATGCGGCCTATCTGCGCGAGCAGGCGGTGCTCGACAGCCGGCCTGACGACGATGGCAGCGCGGAGCTATGGCACGCCGTGCGCCAGCTTCCCGACAAGCAGCGCGATGCTGTGCTGCTGATCTACGGCGAAGGACTGAGCCATGCCGCCGCGGCAGACGTGCTCGGCTGCGCCGAAACGACGATTTCCTGGCATGTGCACGAGGCCCGCAAGCGCCTGAAGGTGCTTTTGCGCGATGCGGCTGCGTGACGGAAGGATAGACGATGACCGATCTTGACCTCGACAAACTCGCCCGCCGCAGACCGCCGGCTCCGGATGCCGACGCCCGCGCCCGCGCGTTCGCCTCCGCCATGCAGGCTTTCGACGATGCGGAAAAAAATGCGACCGCCCCCCAAGGTTCTGCCAGTGGCGGGCGTCGAAGCTCCATGTTCAACCGAATTTGGAGCCCTATCATGAACCGCAGACTTCTCGCCGGCTCGGCCCTTGCCACGCTTCTCGTCGTGCCCGTCGCCGGCCTCGTCACCTATGAAATGGTGCGCAACGGCACCGTGCCGCTCACCACCGAGACGGAGATTGCGGCAAAGCCCGTGGATCAGGACGTGCGCCTTCGCAAGCAGGAGGCCAAGAAGGTTCAGGGCGAATTGCAGGCGACCGCGGGAAACGGCGCCGCGGCAACCGCTGCCGACACGGCCCAGTCCACCAGCACGCTCGCCACCGAGCAGGCGCCGGTCGCCGAATTGCGCGAGGAGAAGGAGGCGGCCGCGGCCGTGCCGGAATCCTTCGCGCTCGGCGGTGCCGCCAATGTCGACGTGCTGAGCCGGTCGATTGCGCAGCCCTCCATCGTGGCGGATGGTATTGCCATGCCGATGCCGGCGGAAGACCGCGAACGTTTCGCCTCCGCCGATCCGAACCCGGTGAAGAGCGTTGCGACCGATCCGGTCTCGACCTTCTCGGCGGATGTCGACACGGCGTCCTATTCCTATGTGCGCAGCGCGCTGCTCGGCGGCAGCCTGCCGGACCAGGAGTCCGTGCGCGTCGAGGAGATGGTCAATTATTTCCCCTATGACTGGAAGGGGCCGGAGACGGTGGACAAGCCGTTCAACGCCACCGTCACCGTCATGCCAACACCGTGGAACAAGGACACGCAACTTCTCCATGTCGGCATCAAGGGCTTCGAGACGGTGGCGACGGCGCAGCCTTCCGCCAACCTCGTCTTCCTCATCGATGTGTCGGGCTCGATGGACGAAGCCGACAAGCTGCCGCTGCTGAAGAGCGCCTTCCGCCTGCTCGTCGGCAAGCTGAAGGATACCGATACGGTCTCGATCGTCACCTATGCCGGCAATGCCGGCGTGGTGCTGGAACCGACGGAGGCGAAGGAGCGCGACAAGATCCTGTCGGCCATCGACAACCTCCAGCCCGGCGGCTCGACGGCCGGCGCGGAAGGCATCGAGGCGGCCTACCGGCTGGCGCAAAAGGCCTTCAAGAAGGACGGCGTCAACCGCGTCATGCTGGCAACGGACGGCGACTTCAACGTCGGCCCGGCGAGCGACGAGGACCTGAAGCGCATCATCGAGGAGCGCCGCAAGAGCGGCATCTTCCTCTCGGTGCTGGGTTTCGGCCACGGCAACTACAATGACGGCATGATGCAGACGCTGGCGCAGAACGGCAACGGCACCGCCGCCTATATCGATACGCTCGCGGAAGCCCAGAAGACGCTGGTGGAGGAGGCGGGGTCCTCGCTCTTCCCGATCGCCAAGGACCTCAAGTTCCAGATCGAGTTCAACCCGGCGCGCATCGCCGAATATCGCCTGGTCGGCTACGAGACCCGTGTGCTCAACCGCGAGGATTTCAACAACGACAAGGTGGATGCCGGCGATATCGGCTCCGGCCACCGGGTGACCGCGATCTACGAGGTGACGCCGAAGGGCAGCCCCGCCGTGCTGAACGATGCGCTGCGCTACGGCGACGAGCAGGCGGCCACAACACCGGTCGCCGGCAGTTCGGAACTCGCCTTCCTCAAGATGCGCTGGAAGAAGCCGGACAGCGACACGAGCGAACTCGTGACCATGCCGGTGACGGATGCCAATTCGGTCGCCGACGTGAATGCGGCCGCCACGGACGTGCGCTTCTCCGTCGCGGTCGCCGCCTTCGGGCAGAAGCTGAAGGGCGTCTCCGCCCTCCAGGATTACGCCTACGGCTCGATCCTCGGCCTCGCGCAGGCTGCGAAAGGCGAAGACCCGTTCGGCTACCGGGCGGAATTCCTGAAGCTCGTGCAGCTTGCCGGCGGTCTTTCGGGGGAAAAGGCGCAATAACGTCCTTCCTCTCGATGGCGGGGAATGGCCGCCTTTAGTCCCTCCAGCCGTTCCCCGTATCGTTTCGACCCTTCCCCAGGCGGGAAGGGTCGATCGATTGTGCCTCGTGCAACGTCAAGCCAATGTCGCGCAACAGGTGGTCGTCTCCGCGGGCGAGAATCAATTGAAACGCCTCCCGTTCCGCCCGGGCCTGACGCCGCCGCGCCACCGCCATTCCCAGCGTCTTCATCCATCTTCGGAAAATGTTCATCGCCCTTGCCCTTCCATTTCCGGACAGAGCCAAGCAAAGCCGTAGACATTTCACAAACGAATAGCGATTATGGCTGGCATCAGAAAAAGCGATGGCGCCATGTATCCTCCCCTCGAAAGCGATCTGCTCAGAATTTTCGTTGCCGTGGCCCAGGCCGGCAATGTCACCCATGCAGCCGAAAGGCTCGCGCGCACGCAATCGGCCATCAGCATGCAGGTGCGCAAGCTGGAGGAATCGGTCGGCGCGACGCTTTTCGAGCGCGGCCCGCGCGGCGTCGCGCTGACCATGGAGGGCAAGCGGCTGTTGCCCTATGCAAGGCGCATCGTCGGCCTGGTCGACGAAACGACGGCGGCCATGCGAACGGCGCCGCTCGACGGGCCGGTGCGGGTCGGCATACCGGAAGAATACAACCAGACGGTCCTGCCCAATGCGCTCGCCGCCTTCGCCGAAATCCACCCCAATATCGAGGTGACGGTGCTGTGCGGCTACACCTCCCAGCAACTGGCGGCGCTGGAGGCGGACGAACTCGACCTCGCCGTCATCTTCGACTGGTGCGACGGGGTTTCCGGCGAGCTTCTGGCGATCGACCCGACCGTTTGGGTGGGCGCCGTGGCGCATAACCGGCATCTGGAGCGTCCGGTGCCGGTGGCCGTCTACTGGCGGTCGAGCTGGTGCCGGGATTTTGCGCTGCGCTCGCTGGAGCGCCACACGATCCCGTACCGCATCGCCTATACCTGCGATACGAGCGGGGGCCTCCGCTCCGCCGTCGCGAGCGGCCTCACTATCGCGCCGCTCTCGCGCAGCAACATCCCGCCGGGCGCGCGCGAACTCACCATCGCGGATGGCTTTCCGCAGATCGATTCCTCGCGTGTCGTGCTGAAGCGCAACCCGCGGCGCGGCGGGCCGGCGATCGACGGCATGGCGGATATGCTGCGCAAATCCTTCGGCCCGGTCGCGGCCGCGGCAGATCAGGCTTTCGGGTAGGCCCGTTCCAGGCCGCCGGAGCGGGTGAGCCCCGCGCGGAAGGCGGCGTAAGCGGCGTGCTGGCTGGAGCGGGCGGTTTCGGTGAGCCGCACTTGCAGGCGCGCCGGCGCCACGGTTCCAAGCCATTCGCCGAGCTTTTCCAGCTTCAACGCGTTGAGGAAACGCGCGTCGGCCGCGCGGTCGAGATGCAGCGCCAGCCCTTCCAGCAGGTTTTCGTCCTGTTTGGCATTTTCCATCAGCAGGCGCAGATAGGCCTGGTCGGCCTCGCCCAGCGCCGCAAGCTTGTCGGCCACGGTCTGCCGGTCCGGAAAGGCTGCAAGGTCCGCGCTCATCGTCATCCCCCAGAGAATCGTGTCGCTTCTGGATAGGCCGCCGAAAAACCGGTCGCAAGCCTGTCGGGCACGTTTAGATGAAAAATCCAATATTGACAAAATATCCACGATCGGATTATTTGCCGTCATGTTCGACTCATCAAACGCCGATACGCTGCTTCGCCAGCACACTGCCACGGCTGCGGCCATCTCGACCCTGTTTTATCCGCATGCCGAGATCGTGCTGCACGATCTCGAAACGGGCCTGATTGCCGGCATCTGGAATGCCTTTTCCGGCCGCAAGGCGGGCGTGGAATCGCTGGTCGAGGACGCGCTGGAAGGCGCGGGGGAAGGGGGCGTCTACGGCCCCTATGAAAAGACCGGCGAGGACGGGCGGCGGCTGAAATCGGTGACCGCCGTGCTGAAGGACGATCACGGCCAGGCGATCGGCCTCCTCTGCATCAACATGGATGTCTCGCATTTCGACGTGGCCGCCAAGCTTCTCGCCGCCTTCACCGGGGCGGTGTCGCCGCGCCCGCCGTCGCTTTTTGCCGGCGACTGGCGGGAGGAGATCAACACGGCGCTGCACGACTGGCTGCGCAGCCGCGGCCTGGCGCTGACGGCGCTCAAGAAAGGCGATCGCGTGGCGCTCGTCGCGGCCCTCGACAGCCGCGGCCTGTTCCAGACGCGCAACGCGGTCGATCATCTGGCCTCCCTCCTCGGCGCCTCGCGCGCCTCGATCTACAATTATCTCGCCGATGCCCGGCGCAGCCAGAAAGACAGGACATCATGACCACGCTGCCGGATTTCCGCCTCGAAACCCATTTTTCGCGCTGGGAGTTTAAGGCGCGCCACCACATGACCGCGAGCGATGCCGAGACGATGACCATGTCCGACCTCCTGGCGCTCGCCGGCCCGGAAGACCGGGACGCGTGGGAGCGCGTCTCGCTCGGTTATACCGAGACCTGGGGCGCGCCGGCGCTGCGCGACACCATCGCCACCACCTACGACACGCTCTCGGGCGCCGATATCCTGACCTTCGCTGGTGCGGAGGAGGGGCTTTATTGCGCCATGCTGGCTTTGCTTTCGCCGGGCGACCACGCCATCGTCACCGTGCCGAACTACAGTCGATGGAGACCATGCCGGTAACGATCACCGGCAATGTCACGGGCGTGGCGCTCAGGGCGGAAAACCGTTGGCAACTCGATCTCGACGAGGTGCGCGCGGCACTGCGGCCGGAAACCAGACTCATCGCCGTCAATTTCCCGAACAATCCGACAGGCGCCATTGCAGACCAGGATATTTTCCGCGGCCTCGCCGACCTCTGCGCTGAGCGCGGAATCCATCTCTTCTCCGACGAGGTCTATCGCGGGCTGGAAATCGATGCGGAAAAGCGCCTGCCGCAGGCGGCGGACCTGTTCGACAAGGGCATTTCGCTCAATGTCATGTCGAAGGCCTACGGCCTGCCGGGCCTGCGCATCGGCTGGATCGCCTGCCGCGATCATACGCTGCTGTCGCGCATGGAGAAGATGAAGCACTACCTCTCCATCTGCAATGCGCGGCCTTCCGAAGTGCTGGCCGGTATCGCGATCAAGGCGCGCGAGATGATTTTCGCCCGCAACCGCGCGCTCTGCGCGGAAAACATGATCAAGATCGGCGCCTTCTTCGCCGATTTTCCGCATCTCTACGACTGGGCAGCGCCGGATGGTGGCTGCGTCGCCTTTCCGCGCTATCTCGGCAAGGACGGCGTGGAAGAGCATTGCCGCCGGCTGGTGGAGGAGAAGGGTGTGCTTCTCCTGCCCTCCACCCTCTACGTCTCCGACCTCCTGCCCGTACCGATGGACCGCTTTCGCGTCGGCGTCGGGCGGCGCAACATCGATGCGGGGCTTGAAGCGTGGCGGGCGTTTCTGGCCGGCGCCTGATCGGTCTCGTCAGGCGCCCACGCGGGTGAGTTTTGCCCGCAGGTCATCGAGGCTTGCGAGAAACCAGATCGATCGCCCATTGTTCGTCTCGCGCACGAAATCGCTGAGCGCCTTGCTGTTTTCGAGCAACGGGGCAATGTCGCCGATGATGGCGCAGCGCAGGTGGTAGTTGACGAATTTCTGGAAGACGGTGCCGGCGATACGGGTTTCGAGCCGGAGGAAATCCGGGCTGAGGCGTTCCACCGGAATGGCGATCAGGTCTGCCTCCGTCGAGAAGGCTTCGCTGATAATGTCGTTGCCGTCCGCTTCGGTCGCGATCGGCGGTCCGTCAATGGCGAGCGCGAGAACTTTCGTGCCGGCCATATCCATCGTGTTCGTCATCTGAGTCTCCGTCGTTCAGACCTATACCTTCTTCAGAATGTCGGTCGCTTTATGATCATCGTCGACGCCGTCGATCAGCAGTACGTCACCGACCGAATTCAGCGTACGCAGCGGCAGGATCGCGCGATAGGCCTCCGAGGCGTACCAGTCTTCGGCGTCCTTGCGGGTCGGGAAGGACAGCATGATCACGTCGCTGGCGAAGCTGCCTTCGAGCACGCGCTTGTTGCCGTCGCCATGGATCACGAACTTGCCGCCGAAGGGCGCCATGGTGGCGTCGATCCCCTCCAGATAGGCGACGATCTGCGGACCCATCGTGACATTGTGCAGGTGGGCGAGGGCGTAGGTGGTCATCGTGTTTCTCCTGTGAACGGGTTTCGTTGACAGGCAACCTAAGCGGTCGGATGCGGCGGATCGATTACCTTGCAGGTAATGGCCGCCCCTATGTCGACAAAAAGCCGCCCGCGGCGTTGGCCGGGGCGGCTTGTGATATCGCGCTAGTGAGCAATTAGCCGCGGCGGCGGCTGCTGCGTTCGCGGGCCGGCTGGGCGGCGCTTTCGTCGGCGGTCTTGTTGCGCAGCGGGCCGATGCGCTCGATGATCGTCGCAAGCGCCGGGCGTTCGCGCGGCTCGTGGGCGTCGAGCGCAACGCGCATGGCGGCGAGGTGCTCGCAGGACGTGCCGCAGCAGCCGCCGATGATGCGCGCGCCAGCATCGCGGGCAAGCCGCGCATATTCGGCCATCAGCGGCGGGGTGCCAGAGTAATAGATTTCCGCGCCGCGATATTCCGGGATGCCGCAATTGCCCTTGACGACCACGGTCGCCGACGGATCGGCGCCAGTCATGTCGAGCAGCGAGGAGAGGATGTCGGAGGCGCCGACGCCGCAGTTCGCGCCGACCGCGAGCGGGCCTTCGCCGATATCGCCGGCAACGCCGTGGATATCCCGCGGGTGCAGGCCCATCATGGTCTTGCCGGCGGTGTCGAACGAGCCGGTATAGACGAAGGGCAAGCCGACCTTGGCCGCACCTTCGGCGGCGGCGCGGATCTCTTCCGGCGACGACATGGTCTCGAGCCAGGCGACGTCGGCGCCGCCGGCCTTCAGGCCCTCGATCTGCTCGACGAAGGCGGCGACGGCGTCGTCATAGGTCATCGCGCCGAGCGGCACGAGCAATTCGCCCGTCGGGCCGACGGAGCCGGCGACGATGACCTTGCGATCGGCCTTGTCGGCGACGGCGCGGGCGATCTCCGCGGCCTTCTTGTTGAGGTCGAAGACGCGGTCCTGCGCATGGTGCAGTTTCAGGCGATGACGCGTGCCGCCGAACGTGTTGGTGAGGATGATGTCCGCGCCGGCATCGACGAAGTCCTGGTGGAGCTTCGTGATGTTTTCCGGTTTCGCCTCGTTCCAAAGCTCCGGCGCTTCCCCGGCTTCGAGGCCCATGGCGAAGAGCGAGGTCCCGGTTGCGCCATCGGCAAGCAGGAAGGGCTTTTCGGCAAGCAGCTCAGCAAGCGGGTTCGTCGCGGTCATCGGCATATCCTTCTGTTTATCGCATCATATAAAGATTTCTTTATGTGATTGCAATCGTGTGTCGCCGGTAAAAGAAAAGAGCGCCCGCGAGGGCGCTCAAAAAACAATACCTCCCTTCGTCATGGTCGGGCTTGACCCGACCATCCATCCACCGGCACGCCGCGGATGTGGATCCTCGGGTCAAGCCCAAGGATGACGGAGGAGAAGGCGTGCTTCAGGCCGCCTTCGCCTCGTGGCTCGTCGGCGTCACCATGCTGGAGATGATGGCGCTGAGGCTGAGGGCGCCGATCGGCTTGCCGGATTCGTCGACGACATGGGCGAGCGTCTGGTTGACGGCTGTCATGGCACGGGCCGCGACTTCCAGCACCGTGCCCTTGACGATCGGCATGCCTTCCGGGTTGCCGGACAGCGGCGCCATGATCGTCTCGACATTCACCACGCGGCCGCGGTTCACTTCCTTCACGAAGGCGGTGATGTATTCGTCGGCCGGGTTCAGCACGATTTCCTGGCCGGTGCCCTGCTGCACGACCAGGCCGTCGCGCAGGATGGCGATCTTGTCGCCAAGGCGCAGCGCCTCGTCGAGATCATGCGTGATGAAGACGACGGTCTTGCGAAGCTCCTTCTGGAGGTCGAGAAGCACGGTCTGCATGTCGACGCGGATCAGCGGGTCGAGCGCCGAGTAGGCTTCGTCCATCAGGAGGATGTCGGCATCGTTGGTCAGCGCCCGGGCAAGGCCCACGCGCTGCTGCATGCCGCCCGAAAGCTGGTTCGGGTAGTGGTTCTCGAAGCCGGCAAGGCCGACGCGCTCGATCCACTGCTTGGCACGCTTTTCACGATCGGCGGCGCCGACGCCCTGGATTTCCAGGCCGTAGACGGTGTTTTCCAGAACCGTGCGGTGCGGCAGCAGCGCGAACTTCTGGAACACCATCGCGGTCTTGTGGCGGCGGAATTCGCGAAGGTCGTTCTCGCTCATCTTGCAGACGTCGACGCCGTCGTAGAGCACTTCGCCGGCGGTCGGGTCGATCAGCCGGTTGATGTGGCGGATCAGCGTCGACTTGCCGGAGCCGGAGAGGCCCATCACCACCATGATGCCGCCGGCCGGCATGGAGATGTTGATGTCGCGCAGGCCTAGCACATGGCCGTATTTCTGGTTCAGTTCCGCCTTGCCGAGACCCTTCTTGACTGCATCGACATAGTCGCCGCCGCGGGGTCCGAAGATCTTGTAGAGATTGCGGACCTCGATTGCATGACTAACCATGAATTACCTCCGAATGCTTCTGCAGCCGTCTGCCATAGGCCTGGCTCGTACGGTCGAAAATGATGGCGATGGCCACGAGCGCGAACCCGTTGAGGAACCCGACCGTGAAGAACTGGTTGTTGATGGCCTGCAGCACGTTCTTGCCGAGACCGCCGACGCCGACCATCGAGGCGACGACCACCATGGCGAGCGACATCATGATGGTCTGGTTGATGCCGGCCATGATCGTTGGAAGGGCGAGCGGCATCTGCACGTTCTTGAGCTTCTGCCAGCCCGAGGAACCGAAGGCATCCGCCGCCTCCAGCACTTCCTTGTCGACGAGCCGGATGCCCAAGTTGGTAAGGCGGATCATCGGCGGCACCGCATAGATGACGACCGCGATCAGCCCCGGCACCTTGCCGATGCCGAAGATCATGACGACGGGAATGAGATAGACGAAGCTCGGCATAGTCTGCATCACGTCGAGCACCGGGTTGACGAAGGACTGCACCCGGTCTGAGCGCGCCATGACGATGCCGATCGGTATGCCGACGATGATCGCGATCATCGTACAGACCGTCACCATGGCGAGCGTCACCATCGTGTCGTTCCACAGGCCGAGAAGGCCGATGGCGAGCATGGAAAGTGCGGTGCCGATGGTAATCTTCATGTTACGGCTGCCGAAATAGACGATCGCCACCATGATGATCAGGATGATCGGCCAGGGTGAACTGACAAACAGCCGTTCGAGATAGTTCAGGAACCACTGCAATGGCTGCACCATTGCATCGATGATGTTCACATATTCTCTGACGAGGCCCTTGAAGCCGTCGTCGATGACTTTTCGTGCCGCGCGGACGCTGGCGTCACTGAAGGCCGGAAACTTGCATAGAAAGCCTGGCAACAATTCGCATATGCCTGCCATCCTTTTCCCCTCTTTCTACCGGAAGTTATTGTCCCGCATCGCAAAGAAACGAGTTTGCAATTGCGAACGGAACGGTGCGCACAGGGATATTCTTGTTCTGGTTCCCGGCTTGCAGTTCGTCTTTACACGAACTGCCGCTTGATACTGTGCTGTTTGCGACCTCTGCAGTTTCTTGGGCGGGCGTCAGGCAAAAAGCCAGCGTCCTCTTTCAGGTCGCGAAAGGCCGGCAGCCGGGGAAGGCTGCCGGCGAGAGTGCGTCAGAGGGCGGCCTTGACCTTCTCTGCGACGTCCGGGGCGACCCACTTGGTCCACATGTCCGGATAGTTTTCGAGGAAGTATTTCGCGGCATCCTCGTTCGTGCCCTGGTTGTCGGTCATCCAGGCGAGAACCTTGCCGACCGTGCCGTTGTCCCACTGGCGGGTCTTCATGTAGTCCATCGCGACGCCGGCCTTTTCGGAGAAGGACTTGGTCACGACGGTGAAGACGTCCGAGGTCGGGTAGGAGTTGACCTTCGGATCGGCGCAGTCCGGAACCGCCGTGCAGGCGTCCCAGTCGGCCTTGTTGTGCTCGACGCCGAAGGACAGGCGCGTCATCTCGTACTTGCCGAGAATGGCGGTCGGTGCCCAGTAGTAGCCGAGCCAGCCGGTCTGCTTTTCGAAGGCGTTGGCGATCGAGCCGTCGAGGCCGGCCGCCGAGCCCGTGTCGACGAGCTCGAAGCCGTCGGCATCGGCGTTCAGCGCCTTGTAGAGGTTGGCGGTCGAGACCTGGCAGTTCCAGCCCGACGGGCAATTGTGCACGGCGCCCTTCGAGGCGTCTTCCGGCGCCGGGAAGAGGTCGGGATGCTTCAGCGCGTCCTGAACGGTCTTGATGTCCGGATGGGCGTCGGCGAAGAATTTCGGAATCCACCAGCCTTCCACGCCGCCTTCCGAGAGAAGGGGAGCGAGCTGGATCAGCCGGCCTTCGGCGATGGCCGCATCGAGCGGTGTGCGCACGGCGTTCACCCACATTTCGGGTGCGACGTCCGGCTCGCCCTTTTCGTTCATCGAGGTGAAGGTCGGCATGGTGTCGCCGGTCACCAGCGTGACCGTGCAGCCGTAGCCGTTTTCGAGAATGAGCTTGTCGACATGCGCGGCAACGCCGGCAGACGCCCAGTTCATTTCGGCGATCGAGACTTCACCGCAATCGGCCGCCTGGGCGGCACCGGCAAAGCCGTAGAGGCCGGCAGCGAGGATAGTGGAAGCAAGGAGCTTCTTCATGAGTTTTAAGACCTCCCAGTCTTGGATGCAGCGATCAACCCGAAAGGCAGCGCAGGCTACTGCGTTGTCCCGTCTGCCCGAAAGTTTTACGGCAGCCATGGAGGTTCGATGCCAGGTGAGGCGAGCCAAATCCCCCTGCTGCAACGACGCCGAGCTTTTTTCTGGTCCGCCGGCGGAACCCTGTCACCGGCGTCGTCTTCTCGTACGTCACAGGGGTAGCCTACGGGTTCTCATTGAGAAATCAACCTCCTGCGCGTCCTTCCTCTGTCAGTTGCGGTCCCGCGGCAGGGCAAGATGCTGAAAAACCGGCAACCATACGGTGGAAAAAATGGGCGTTTGCTCGCATCGGGGCAAATGTCCGCGGGGCCGATAGACTGGCAGCGCATGATGGTCGTTGAATGCGGACATATCCTGTTCCGTATGCGCCGCTTTGCGCTCGCAAAAAATATTTCGCGATTTTTCAAAAAAAATCGCGATTCATCTTTGCTTAAGCTCCCGATAACGGTCCGGTAAGGATGTGCCGCTATTGCTTTGGACATGGCGGGGGACACCGCCGTCCGCTCCGGAAAGGTCTAGCGTACCGGAGTGCCTTGGGCTCCGATGCGTTTTTGTCGGAAGCCGCCATGCGTATCTGGCAAGCCGTGCATCACTTAACGGGATGCACGGCTTTCGCCGTTCTGGCGCACCTTCAGAAACAAAAATCCATAAAAAACGCCGCCTCCCGGAGAGAGGCGACGTTCCATGCGAGCGGACCTGACGTCGCGCTCGAAACAATCAGCCGACGGAGCGCGTGCGGATGAAGCCAAGCGGACCGAGCGGGGCGTCCATGACGACGTTGCGCACGCGGGACTGGTTCTGGGGGGCTTCGCCGTTCCAGGCGATCTGTACGAAATTCGGCTTGCTGAAGATGAACAGCATGGTCTTTGTCCTTGAAACCCGAAGCCACTCGCCTCGGCTGTGTGATGACGTTGATATAGGCATGTCCGGGGCGAAAGTCACGATCGTTCACGGCGCAAAATGTCGCAGAATGAACAGCAGATCTGCCATGCTCGAATTGCATGACTTTCTGTTGCGGAATTGCATCTCCCGCCGCCGCCAAATTGGGGCGGAATTGCGGTAAATCAGGGCTTTTCGGCGACGGGGCGGAATGCTAGGGGGATGGCATGACAAGAACGATCATGCTGCAGGGAACCGGCTCCGATGTCGGAAAAACGGTATTGGTGGCGGGGCTCTGCCGCATCGCCGCGAACCGCGGCCTCAAGGTGCGCCCGTTCAAGCCGCAGAACATGTCGAACAATGCCGCCGTTTCCGCCGATGGCGGCGAGATCGGCCGCGCGCAATGGCTGCAATCGCTCGCCGCCCGCGTGCCGTCCTCCGTGCATATGAACCCGGTGCTGCTGAAGCCGCAATCCGACGTCGGCAGCCAGATCATCGTGCAGGGAAAAGTCTTCGGCCAGGCGAAGGGGCGGGACTACCAGGCGCTCAAACCGAAGCTGATGGATGCGGTGCTGGAAAGTTTCGGGATCGTTTCGGACGGTGCCGATCTCGTCGTCGTCGAAGGCGCGGGCTCGCCGGCGGAAATCAACCTCCGGGCCGGCGACATCGCCAATATGGGTTTTGCGACACGCGCCAATGTGCCGGTCGTGCTCGTCGGCGACATCGACCGCGGCGGCGTGATCGCCTCGCTGGTCGGCACGCATGCCATCCTGCCGGAGGAAGACCGGCGCATGGTGACCGGCTACCTCATCAACAAGTTCCGCGGGGACGTGACGCTGTTCGACGACGGCATTACCGAGATCGGCCGCTTCACCGGCTGGCCCTGTTTCGGCGTCGTGCCTTGGCTGAAGGACGCCGCGCGCCTGCCGGCCGAGGATTCGGTCGTGCTGGAACGGCTCGCCAAGGGCGGTGGCGGCGCTTTGAAAGTGGCCGTGCCGGTGCTGCCGCGCATTGCCAATTTCGACGATCTCGACCCGCTGAAGGCCGAGCCGCAGGTGGACCTTGTCTTCGTGCGGCCGGGCGAGCGGTTTCCGGCCGACGCCGGGCTCGTCGTGCTGCCCGGCTCGAAATCCACCATTTCCGACCTCGGCGATTTCCGCGCGGCAGGCTGGGACAGGGACCTCGCGATGCATATGCGCCGCGGCGGCCGCGTCATCGGCATCTGCGGCGGTTACCAGATGCTGGGCCACCGCGTCACCGATCCGCTCGGCATCGAGGGCAGCGATCGCGAGGTCGAAGGCCTCGGGCTGCTGGCGGTCGAAACGGAAATGGCGCCGGAAAAGACCGTGCGCAACAGCACGGCCCGCTCGCTGCAATATGACGTGCCGCTGGAGGGCTACGAAATCCACCTCGGCCGCACCACCGGGCCGGATGCGCTGCGTCCCGCCGTCAGCATCGACGGGCGGGCGGATGGCGCAGTCTCGCCGGATGGCCGGGTGATGGGCACCTATCTGCACGGCCTGCTTTCGAGCGATGCCTACCGGGCGCGGCTGCTCGCCGACTTCGGCATCGAGGGTGGCGGCTTCGATTATCGGGCAGGCGTCGACATGGCGCTGGATGGCGTGGCGGCAGAGCTGGAGGCCGTTCTCGACCCGGCCTGGCTCGACCGCCTTTTAGGCAGCGCTGATTAAATCGCGCCCCTGAAACGTTCAGCCATCGGGTTCCTGCGACGACCGGCCTGCCGCACCAAAGTTGCGCCAGAATTCGGTGCGAGGACAGATGGAAATCCGCCCGGTTGCCGGGCGCAGCGCCTTCGAAAGGGTGAGACGACTATGGGTTCTGGACCTCTCGCACGATCCGTTCTGGTGAGGATCGGCCTTGCAAGCCTCGTTGGGCTGACGCTCGCAGGCCAGCCGGCAATCGCCTTCGCCCAGGCCACCACCGGCAAGGAAGCCGGAAGCGCCGGAAAACGCTGGGAAGAGGAATTTTCGCTCTGGCAGAAGGTTTCCGCCGGCAGCGACCTTACGCAGTACGAAACCTATCTGAAGCAATATCCGAACGGCACTTTCGCCTCGATGGCGCGCCTGCGCATCGCCGAATTGCAGGCCGCCGCCAAGGTGAAGCAGACGACGGGCACCTCCACCGAGCAGGCCGAGGCGGACGCCAAGGCCAAGGCGGAACAGGCGGCCGCTGCCGAAAAGGCCAAGGCGGAAGAGCAGGCGGCTGCGGAAAAGGCCAAGGCTGAGGAAGAAGCCCGGAAAACCGCCGAAGCCGAAAAGGCGAAGGCCGATGCGGAAGCGGCGCGCCTGAAGGCGGAGGCCGAGACGAAGAAGGCTGAAGAAGAGGCACAAAAAGCCGCCGAGGCCGATAAAGCCAAGGCGGAGGCCGAAACGGCACGCCTGAAGGCGGAAGCTGAGGCCAAGAAGGCTGAAGAGGAAGCGCAGAAGGCTGCCGAAGCCGAAAAGGCTAAGGCGGCTGCGGAAGAAGCCCGCCTGAAGGCGGAAGCCGAGGCGAAGAAGGCGGAAGAAGAAACCGCCGCCCGTGCACTGGCCGCGGAAAAGGCCGCCGCCGAGGAGAAGGCAAAGGCGGAAGCCGCGGCCGCGGAAAAAGCCCGCACCGAAGAGGCCGCCCGCCTGAAGGCGGAAGCGGAACAGAAGGAAGCGGCTGCGCGCAAGCTGGCCGATGAACAGGCCGCCGAGGCCGAGCGCCTGAAGGCAGAGGCCCAGGCGGCTGCGGACAAGGCGAAGGCCGAAGAGACGGCGCGCCTGAAGGCGGAAGCCGAACGCCAGAAGGCCGAAGAGGCTGCGGCCGCGCAGAAGGCGCGGGCCGAAGAGGAAGCCACCGCCCGCCGCGAGGCCGAAGCCAAGCGCATCGAGACCGAGAAGGCCGCGGCCGAAGAAAAGGCCCGCATCCAGGAAGAGGCCGCCGCCGCGCGCAAGCTTGCGGAAGAAAAGGCCGCGGAAGTGGAGAAGCTGAAGGCCGAAGCGGCACGCGCTGCGGCGGATGCCGAGGCCAAGGCTGCGGAAGCCGCCCGCCTTGCCGAAGAGGCTGAAAAACGCGCCGAAGAGGCTGCTGAAGCCGCAAAGCAGGCGGACACCGACAATGCCGAAGCCGAGGGGGCCGACACCGGCGAAGCCGCGACCGCCACCCGCGAAACCGAGACAAAGGACGCCGAGCGCAAGGACCGCGGCCTCGCCATCGAGCGCGCCGACGACGCGAAGAAGCGCGAGGAAGAGACCTTCGAGAAGGCCGTGCTCGGCGGCACGCAGGAATCGTTCCAGGCCTATCTCGACGAATATCCGAATGGTCGTTTCGTTGGGGATGCCCGCGAACGGCTCGCAGCTCTTGCCGATACCAAGCGCGAGGAGGCCGTGACGCCGAAACAGGAAACCGAGACGGCCATTATCGACACCGAGCGCCAGGCCATCGAGGAGCGGCCGATCGTCGATCCCCGCGAGGCCTATATGGACCGGTCGATTCGCGTGCAGGCCCAGCGTTTCCTGAGCGCGCTCGGCTACAATACCTACGGCGTCGACGGCGTCTTCGGCCCGCGCACCCGCTCGGCGATCGCCGCCTGGCAGGGTTCTTCCGGCTATCGCGCCGATGGCTACCTGTCGCGTCCGCAATACCGCGCGCTGCGGCAGGCCGCGCAATATGCCGAGGCTCGCCAGAACCGCCAACGCCGCTACCAGCAGGACTATGACGTGCTCGAAGGCCCGGTCGACGGGTACTATGAAGAGCGCGAATACCGCGGCGACAGCTACTACAACGATGGCGGCGGTCTGGTGATCATTCCGGGCTATTGAGCGGGCGACGGCGGTTTCAGCACAGGCGATGCCGCTGCCGATCGATTGACTTGCGCGATGCGGAAGCATAATCATCCGGATTATTGGATGGTTCCCGGGTCCGGAAACGGATCGGGGAGTAAATGGGAATGTGACGCGGCGGACCCAAATAGGGCGCTGCAATCACGGCCGACCCCGCGACTGTAGAGTGGCGAGGGACGTTCATCTGGAGGGCAGGATCTGCGTGCGGGAGGAAGCAATGGTGCTTCAGGCCGTGCCGGGGAAACCAGCCGGAAAAGCCACTGGGTGGCATCGCGATAAGCCGGGGCCGGACGCCTCTCTGTCTACGAATCGTCCACCCTTTTGCGATGCTTTTGCCCGGGAAGGTGAGAATGTTCCGCAGGCGTTGAAAAACGCCGGACGCCGCGAGCCAGGAGACCTGCCAGCCGATGAGGGCATTTCGCCCGACCTGGGGAGGGGCTTCCCCAACGCCTGCACGGAGGTTGTCATGGCTGTTTCTTCAACGTCTTCTGTTACCCTTTCCGCAAACGACCGCCTTGTTGCCGGCGTTTTCGCGCTTCTGATCGGCGCTTTCTTGGTGTTCGGCGCGGGCCTCGCGAATTCGGCCGTGCTGCACGACACGGCGCACGACACCCGTCACTCCTACGGCTTTCCCTGCCACTAAGGAGTTTTTGACATGATCGTTCGTTATCTCCTGGCCGCCCTGGTGGCCGGGCTGTTCTCCGGCGTGCTCATGACAGCCGCCCAGGAGGCGCGAGTCGTGCCGCTCATTCTCCATGCGGAGGAATTCGAGGGCGGCGGCGAAACCGCGCCGGCCACCGAAGGCACCACGCCCTCCACCGATGGCGCCACCCAGACGCAGGAGCATTCGTCGCTCGGCGACGTCCTTCTGGATGTGGCTTCGTCCTTCTCGCCGATCTCCGTCGCCTACGCCCATGAGGGCGAAGAGCACGAAGAGGGCGGCATCATGTTCGGCATGAGCCGGTTCTCCGGCACGCTGCTGGCAAACCTCGTGACCGGCTCGGGCTTTGCCCTGCTGCTCGCCGGCTTCAGCCTCGTTTCCGGCCATCCGATCACGGTGGCGAACGGTGCGCTGTGGGGTGCAGCCGGCTGGCTTGCCGTGCACATGCTGCCGGCCATCGGCCTGCCGCCGGAACTTCCGGGCTTCCCGGCCGCCGATCTCGGCGACCGCCAGGTCTGGTGGGTTGCGACCATCGTGCTTTCGGCGGCGGGGCTTTACCTGCTCTTCCTCAAGGACGGCATCGTCGCCAAGATCGCCGGCATCGTGCTGATTGCGGCGCCGCAGGTCTACGGCGCGCCGCAGCCGGGCGACATTTCCAGCAATGTTCCGGCCGTTCTCGGCGCGGAGTTCGCCGTCGCGGCGCTGGCCACGACGCTGTTCTTCTGGATCGTGCTCGGCCTCTCGCTGGGTTTTGCCAACGAGAAGATCGCCAAGGCCGCCTGATATGGCACAGACATCGCCCGGAGCCGTCCTGGTTCTGGGCGGTGCGCGTTCCGGAAAATCCGCTTTTGCCGAAAGGCTGGTCGCCGAGACCGGCCTTTCGCGTCATTACATCGCCACCGGCCGCGCATGGGACGATGAGATGCGCCAGCGCATCGCCAAACACCGCGAGGATCGCGGCGACGGCTGGCAAACCCATGAGGAGCCGCTTGCGCTCGCCGCCCGTATCAGGGGTTTGGCACGAGCGGACCGGGCGATACTCGTCGATTGCCTGACGCTCTGGGTCACCAACCTGATGCTGGAGGAACGCGACATGGCCGCGGAATTTGCCGGCCTCGCGGAAGCGATCGACGGCGCGCCGGGCCGGCTGGTCTTCGTTTCCAACGAGGTCGGCCTCGGCATCGTGCCGGAAAACCGCATGGCGCGCGAATTCCGCGACCATGCCGGGCGGCTCCACCAGCAAGTGGCCGCCCTCGTGCCAGAAGTCTATTTCGTCGCGGCCGGATTGCCGCTGAAAATGAAGGGTTGAGTCATGCTGCAACAGAAAATCCCCGCCACCGTCATCACCGGCTTCCTCGGCGCGGGCAAGACGACGCTGATCCGCAACCTGCTGCAGAACGCCGGCGGAAAACGCATCGCGCTCATCATCAACGAGTTCGGCGATCTCGGCGTGGACGGCGACGTGCTGAAGGGTTGCGGTGCGGAAGCCTGCACCGAGGACGATATCATCGAACTCACCAACGGCTGTATCTGCTGCACCGTCGCGGACGATTTCATCCCCACCATGTCGAAGCTGCTGGAGCGCGAAAACCGCCCGGACCACATCGTCATCGAGACCTCCGGCCTCGCTTTGCCGCAGCCGCTCGTCGCCGCCTTCAACTGGCCGGAAATCAAGACGCAGGTGACGGTCGACGGTGTCATCACCGTGGTGGACAGCGCCGCCGTCGCCGCCGGGCGCTTTGCCGACGATCATGACAAGGTGGATGCTTTGCGCGTCGAGGACGACAACCTCGACCACGAAAGCCCGCTCGAAGAACTGTTCGAGGATCAGCTCACGGCCGCCGACCTCATCATTCTCAACAAGACGGACCTGATCGACGCCGCCGGCCTCCAGATCGTGCGCGACGAAGTCGCCTCCCGCACGGTTCGCAAGCCCACGATGATCGAGGCGAAGAACGGTGAAGTCGCCGCCGCCGTGCTGCTCGGCCTCGGCATCGGCACGGAAGACGACATCGCCAACCGCAAGTCGCACCATGAACTGGAGCATGAGAACGGCGAGGAGCACGACCACGACGAGTTCGACAGTTTTGTCGTGGAACTCGGTGCCATTGCCGACCCGGCCGTCTTCATCGAGCGCCTCAAGGGCGTGATCGCCGAACACGACGTGCTGCGCCTCAAGGGTTTTGCCGATGTGCCCGGCAAGCCGCTGCGCCTGCTTGTCCAGGCCGTCGGCAGCCGCATCGACAGCTATTTCGAACGCGCCTGGACGCCGGGCGAAAACCGCGGCACCCGCTTCGTCGTCATCGGCCTGCACGACATGGACGAAGCGGCCGTGCGCGCGGCCATCGCCGCGGCGGTGTGATTTCGGCATGAGGATGCAGCAGTCCCTCTCTTCGGCGCTTCGGGCGCGGTTTGCCGCGGCGGTGAATCCTCGGGTCAAGCCCGAGGATGACGGTGGGGAGGGGAGGCTGTCGGCCAATCGTGGGGTTCGTCTTCCAAGGGATGGTTCCCTGTGCTTGCGGAAGAGACGTCTCCATTCGGGCACGTCGTCTCGACACCCTCCGTCATCCTCGGGCTTGACCCGAGGACCCAACGCCACTGCACGCCGGCAATCGGGGGGCGCCGCATGCACCTCCTGCTAGCCCAGAAGGGAACCATCGCCGACGGCAAAGAGGCGATCGACCTCGGCCAGACGCCGGGCGACATCCTCTTCCTCTCCGCCGCCGATACCGAACTCGCTGCCATCGCCGCCGCCCATCGCGGGCGGAATACGCAAGCGCGGCTGCGCCTTGCCAGCCTCGCGACGCTCTCGCATCCGATGTCGGTCGATACCTATATCGATCGCACCGCGCGCCACGCCAAGCTCATCGTTATCCGTGCCCTCGGCGGTGCCAGCTATTTCCGCTACGTGCTGGAAGCCCTGCTGGCGACGGCGGTGGCCAATGGCATCACGCTCGTTGCACTGCCCGGCGACGATCGGCCGGACGAAGGCATCTTACCGTTCAACCGCATCGATGATGCGGACCGCCAACATCTCTGGGCCTATCTGAACGAGGGCGGGGCGGACAATGCCGAGCGCTTCCTCGCCTATGCCGATGCGCTGGTCTTCGGCGGCGAGAAGCCCGACGCCGCGACGCCGCTGGAGAAGGCCGGCATCTGGTGGCCGGGGCGGGGTGTCGTTGATATCGATGAATGGCGGAGAGTATCGGCTCCCATGGTGGTCCCACCAGGACTCGAACCCCCGACCGCTGCAATCTCCTTCTACCGCGCCTATGTCCAGAGCGGCGAGACACGTCCCGTTGAAATGTTGATCGAAGCACTGGCGGCCGAAGGCGTGCGCGCCTTGCCGCTCTTCGTCTCCAGCCTCAAGGAGCCGGCCTCCATCGAGACGGTGCGGGCGGCCTTCGCGGCAATCCAGCCGGAGGTCGTGCTGAATGCCACGAGTTTTGCCGTCTCCGCGCCGGGCGCCGGGCGCAAGCCGACGGTGCTCGACGAGACCGGCGCGCCGGTGCTGCAAGCCATTTTCTCCGGGTCGTCACGGGCGGCCTGGGAGGCGTCGGGGCAGGGCCTGACGGCCCGCGATCTCGGCATGAACGTCTCACTGCCGGAGGTGGATGGTCGCGTGCTCAGCCGCGCCGTCTCCTTCAAGGCGGCGGCGCGCTATGACGAGCGTGTCGAAACGAATATTGTCAGTCTTGATCCGGTGGAGGATCGCATCCGTTTCGTTGCGCGGCTTGCCGCCGGCTGGGCGCGGCTGCGGCGCGCAAAACCGGCTGAACGGCGCATCGCCATCGTTATGGCGAACTATCCGAACCGCGACGGCCGCCTCGGCAACGGCGTCGGCCTCGATACGCCCGCCGGCACGATGGAAGTGCTGCGCGCCATGGCGGCGGAGGGTTATGCGATCGCCGACCTGCCGGCCGATGGCGACGCGCTGATCGCACACCTGATGGCCGGCCCGACGAATGCGGCAAGCGACGGCCGGGAAATCCGCGAAACGCTTTCGTTGAATCAATACAAGGCGTTCTTCGCCGCTCTTCCCGCGCAGATTCAAGCCGAGATGACGGACCGCTGGGGCCTGCCGGAAGACGATCCCTTCGTCACCGGCGACGTCTTCGCCCTGCCGCTTGCCCGCTTCGGCGAGACGCTGGTCGGCATCCAGCCGGCGCGCGGCTACAATATCGATCCGAAGGACACGTATCATTCGCCGGACCTCGTCCCGTCGCATGGTTATCTCGCCTTCTACGCGTTCCTCCGCCAGCACTATGGTGCACACGCCATCGTACACATGGGCAAACATGGCAATCTCGAATGGCTGCCGGGCAAGGCGCTGGCGCTGTCGGAGAGCTGCTATCCGGAAGCGGTGCTCGGTCCCGTGCCGCATCTCTATCCCTTCATCGTCAACGATCCGGGTGAGGGTACGCAGGCCAAGCGCCGTTCTGCCGCCGTCATCATCGACCACTTGACGCCGCCGCTGACCCGCGCGGAGACCTATGGTCCGCTGAAGGACCTGGAAGCGTTGGTCGACGAATATTACGAGGCATCGGGGGGCGACCCGCGGCGCATCAAGCTGCTGACGAAGCAGATCCTCGACCTCGTGCGCGACATCGGCCTCGACCGCGACGCTGGCATCGCCCGCTCGGACGGCGAAGAGGCGGCGCTGCAAAAACTCGACGCCTATCTCTGCGACCTCAAGGAAATGCAGATCCGCGACGGCCTGCACGTCTTCGGCGTCTCGCCGACGGGACGCCTCCTCACCGACCTGACCGTGGCCCTCGCCCGCGTGCCGCGCGGCCTTGGCGAGGGTGGCGAGGCGAGCTTGCAGCGGGCGATTGCGGAGGATGCGTTGGGTGGTGGGACACCCCCCTCTGGCCTGCCGGCCATCTCGCCCTCAAGGGGGGAGATCGGCAGGAGGCGACGCCCTGTTTCTTCAGCACCAACTGCATCTGCCGCCGCGCCTACGCGGGATTTGAAGGAGACCTCTCCTCCATCGATCTCCCCCCTTGAGGGGGAGATGCCCGGCAGGGCAGAGGGGGGTGCCCCACGGCACACCTTCGACCCGCTCGACTGCATCCCCTCGGACCCGTGGACCGGCCCGCGCCCGCAAATCCTCGAAGCCCAGTCCGACGCCCAATGGCGCAGCAAGGGCGATACGGTGGAGCGCATCGAACTGCTTGCCGCAAAGTTGGTGGACGGCACGTTCCCTTGCCCGGAAAATTGGCACGCCACCCGCGCCGTGCTCGACACGATCGAAAGCACCATTGGCCCGGCCATCGCCGCCTGCGGCGCGGCGGAGATCACGGCGCTGATGCGGGGTCTCGACGGTCGCTTCATCGAACCCGGCCCCTCCGGCGCGCCGACGCGTGGGCGGCCGGATGTTCTGCCGACGGGGCGCAATTTCTACTCGGTCGACAGCCGCGCGGTGCCGACGCCGGCGGCCTGGGAGCTCGGCAAAAAGTCCGCAGAACTGCTGGTCACCCGCTATGCGCAGGACCATGGCGAATGGCCGACGGCCTTCGGCATCACGGCTTGGGGCACCTCCAACATGCGCACGGGCGGCGATGACATCGCGCAGGCCATGGCGCTGATCGGCGTGAAGCCGACCTGGGACATGGCCTCGCGCCGCGTTACCGGCTTCGAGATCATCCCGCCCGCCATGCTGCGCCATCCGCGCGTCGACGTGACGCTGCGCATTTCCGGCTTCTTCCGCGATGCCTTTCCGGAGCAGATCGCGCTGTTCGACCGGGCCGTGCGCGCCGTGGGTGCGCTCGACGAGGACGATGCGGACAATCCGATTGCCGCGCGCATGCGCACCGAGGCGGCAGCGCTCGCCGCGAAGGGGGCGTCGGACGCGGAGGCGATGAAGCAAGCGGGTTTCCGGATTTTTGGCGCGAAATCCGGCGGCTATGGCGCCGGGCTCCAGACGATGATGGACGAGGGCCTGTGGACCGATCGGGGCGACCTTGCCGAGGCGTGGCTCGAATGGGGCGCGCATGCCTATGACGGCGAGAGCGACGGCGTGCCGATGCGCGAACGGCTGGAGGCGCGCATGACGAGCCTGCAGGCGGTCGTGCAGAACCAGGACAGCCGCGAGCACGACCTGCTAGACAGCGACGAATATTACCAGTTCGAGGGTGGCATGGCGGCCACCGTGGAGCATTTCTCCGGCAAGCAGCCCGTGATCTACCACAACGACCTGTCGCGGCCGGAAAAGCCGGTGGTGCGCACGCTGGAGGACGAGATCGGCCGTGTTGTGCGCGCCCGGGTGGTCAATCCGAAATGGATCGACGGCGTCATGCGCCATGGTTACAAGGGTGCCTTCGAGATCGCTGCGACGGTCGATTTCATGTTCGCTTTCGCCGCCACGACGGGTGCCGTGAAGGACCATCATTTCGAGGCCGCCTACCAGGCCTATGTGCTCGACGAGCGGGTTCGCGATTTCCTGCTGGAGAAGAACCCGGCGGCGCTCGCCGAAATGGCGGCGCGTTTTGCCGAGGCGATCGACCGGCGGCTCTGGACACCGCGGTCGAATTCGGCGCGCTATGATCTCGATAGGCTGGGCCGGCGCAAGGCCTCGTGAAGACAATCGATGCAAAGGGAAGAGCTATGACCGAGAACCATGACGAAACCGCCGGCATGAGCGAAGCCGAACTCGCCCGCCACTCGGAAAAGATGGCGAAGAAGAAACATGCGCGCGAAAAGATCATGGCGACGAAGACGGACGAGAAGGGCCTGGTGATCGTCCATACCGGCAAGGGCAAGGGCAAATCGACCGCCGGCTTCGGCATGATCTTCCGCCATATCGCGCACAAGAAGCCCTGCGCCGTCGTGCAGTTCATCAAGGGTGCCTGGGCGACGGGCGAGCGTGACCTGATCGAGGCGCATTTCTCCGATATCTGCCAATTCTACACGCTCGGCGAAGGCTTTACCTGGGAAACGCAGGACCGCGCTCGCGACATCGCGATGGCGGAAAAGGCCTGGGAAAAGGCGAAGGAACTGATCCGCGACGAGCGCAACTCCATGGTGCTGCTCGACGAGATCAACATCGCGCTGCGCTACGACTATATTGACGTGAAGGACGTGATCGCGTTCCTGCAAGCCGAAAAGCCGCACATGACCCATGTGGTGCTGACCGGCCGCAACGCCAAGGAAGAGCTGATCGAGATCGCCGATCTTGCGACCGAGATGGAGCTTCTGAAGCACCCCTTCCGCTCGGGCATCAAGGCCCAGCAGGGCGTCGAGTACTAAAACGCTACCAGCCGAGCCAGACGCGGATCGGATGGCTCGGATCGGCCATGAGGCGGATCGCGAGTGCCACGGAGGTGACGACGAGGAGGGGCTTGATGACCTTCGCGCCGACCTTCATCGCCACGCGCGAGCCGACCTGCGCGCCGAGGAACTGCCCGACACCCATCGCCAGGCCGACCTTCCACAGCACGACGCCATAGAACAGGAAGACGACGAAGGCGCCGACATTCGAGCCGAAGTTCAAAAGCTTCGTGTGCGCGGTCGCCTTTAGCACGCCGAAGCCGGCGAGCGTCACGAAGGCCAGCATGAAGAATGAGCCGGTGCCCGGGCCGAACACGCCGTCATAGAAGCCGATCAGCGGCACGATGGTGACGGTGAACAGGAAGACGCCCATGCGGCGGTGTTTGTCGACATCGCCGATATTCGGCTTCAGCCCGAAATAGACGGCGATCGCTACCAGCAGGAAGGGCAGCACCGCCTTCAGCACGTCGCCCGGAACGATGGTGGCGAGCAGCGCGCCGAAGACCGCGCCGAACGCCGAAAGGGCCGCCATCGGCAACTGTTCGCTGAGCCGCACGTGGCCGGCGCGGGCATAGGCAAGCGTCGCCGAGCCGGAGCCGAACAGCGATTGCAGCTTGTTCGTGCCGAGCGATTCGAGCGGCGGAATGCCGGCGATCAGCATGGCGGGAATGGTGATCATGCCGCCGCCGCCCGCAATGGAATCGATGAAACCGGCGAGGAAGGCGGCAAGAAACAGGAAGAACAGGATCTGAGGGGCGATATCGGCCAAGACGGGACTCGGTGGGCGCGAGGGAGAGACGTGGCTGGTCTTCTGTCAGACTGCGCGGCAAAAGCAAAGCCTGACGTTGCCAGGCCTCTTGTGCGTTTCGCGCAACGCGGATCAAACAGGCTGGTGGTGCGTATGTAGAGTGCTGCGTGGCGAAAGAGAGGGTGGACATGAACGGATCTATGGGCGCGTTGGAAAGGGCTGCGGCAGAAGACCTCGGATTTTCCGCCGGGCTGGAGCGGAAACTTCTGGCCGGCATCGAATCGGGCCTGATCCGCGATGTGCATGCCGTGTTGGTCAGCCGCCGCGGCAAGCTGGTGCTGGAGCATTATCGCGAGGCGCCGGATGAGAGCTGGGGCATGCCGCTCGGCACCGTTGCCTTCGATGCCGGGACGCTGCATGACCTGCGTTCGGTGACGAAGAGCGTGGTCGGCCTGCTTTACGGCATAGCGCTCGATCGCGGCCTCGTGCCGCCGCCTGAGGCATCTCTTCTTGGGCAGTTTCCGGAATATTCCGACCTTGCGGCCGATCCGGTGCGCGCGGGCCTGACGATCGAGCATGCGCTGACCATGACGCTCGGGCTCGAATGGGACGAATACCGCTCCTATGCCGATCCGCTGAACAGCGAGATCGCGATGGAAAATGCGCCGGACCGCTATCGTTTCGTGCTGGCGCAACCGGTTTTGCATGCGCCCGGCACGCGCTGGGTCTATTCGGGTGGCGCGACGGCGCTGGTGGGCGCGGTGATCGAGCGTGGGACAGGTCTCCGGATCGAGGATTTTGCCCGCGACGCGCTGTTTGCACCACTCGGCATCCTGGATTTCGAATGGATGAGCGGACGCGACGGCGTTGCGTCCCCCGCATCCGGCCTCCGCCTGCGGCCGGGGGATCTGCTGCGGATCGGCCAGATGGTGCTGGACAATGGTCTTGCCGGCGACCGGCAGATCGTTTCGCGAGACTGGATCGAGACATCATGTGCCCGGGTTGTCCCGACTGATGACGGGCTTGGTTATGGCCGTTTCTGGTTCACCGACGCGGCATTTGTGCCGGCTTTCGGCGAGGTGCGGCCTTGGGTGGCCGGCTTCGGCAATGGCGGCCAGCGGCTGTGGCTGATGCCGGATGCGGATCTCGCCTGCGTCATTTTCTCCGGCAATTACAACGCGCCGGACGCCTGGGTGTCGCCGACGCGCATCTGGCGGGAGATCGTCCTCGCCAATCTGCAAACCATTTGAGGCATGCCGCATCCGGCATGGTCGCTGGCGCAATCCGATTTGACCGGCCTTGCGCCCTCCGGTACTAAGGAAGGTGCGACGGTGCCCGCCTGGCGGGCCGAGCGGTGTCCGGTGCGGCCGACCAAGACGGGGCTTCATCCGGAACTGTCGGAGACGGCATGGCCGGGCCCTTTCGCGTTGAATTTTGCGAGAGACCGCCAATGCGCCAAGAGGCCACATCACGGGACGCCGGACGACGATCGCTCGTGCTCGGCCTCGGCTGCGAACGTGGCACGCCCCCCGCCGAACTCATCGATCTTGCCATGTCGGTCGTCGCGTGCCCCGAGGACGTCGCCTTCGTTGCGACGCTGGACGTGCGGGCTGATGAGCCGGCCATGCACGCCGTTGCCCGCCATTTTTCGGCTCCCCTCGTGACCTTCCCGGCCGCACGCCTTGAGGCAGAGACGCCGCGGCTTGCCAATCCGTCGCCGATCGTCTTCGCCCATACGGGCTGCCACGGTGTCGCCGAGGCGGCGGCGCTGGCGCAGGCCGGGGCAGGCGGCCGGCTGATCGTGGAGAAAACGAAATCGGCGCATGCGACCGTGGCGATTGCGGAATCTTTCCAATCGTTTGCTGGGGTTTCCTCTGGAAGTGATTCCGTCTCCTCTTCCCTTGATTCAAGCCGGGACCACGCCTGATGCAGACCCTGTTTTCCGCCCTCCCGTCGATGGAAAAAGGCAGCGTCTGGCTCGTCGGCGCCGGGCCGGGTGATCCGGGCCTGCTGACGCTGCATGCCGCCAATGCGCTCCAGCAGGCGGATGTCATCGTGCATGATGCGCTGGTCAATGCCGAGTGCCTGTCGCTCGCACGCCCCGGTGCCGTGCTGGAATTTGCTGGCAAACGCGGAGGCAAACCCTCGCACAAGCAGCGAGACATTTCGCTGCGGCTCGTCGAGCTTGCCCGCGCCGGCCACCGCGTGCTGCGGCTGAAGGGTGGCGATCCCTTCGTCTTCGGGCGCGGCGGCGAGGAGGCGCTGACGCTGGTCGAACACGGCATTCCTTTCCGCATCGTGCCGGGCATCACGGCGGGCATCGGCGGGCTTGCCTATGCCGGCATCCCAGTCACCCACCGGGAGGTCAACCACGCCGTCACCTTCCTGACCGGCCATGATTCCTCCGGCCTCGTGCCGGACCGCATCAACTGGGAAGGCATCGCCAAGGGCTCTCCTGTCATCGTCATGTATATGGCGATGAAACATATCGGCCAGATCGCCGCCAACCTCATCGCCGGAGGGCGCTCGCCGGATGAGCCGGTTGCATTCGTCTGCAATGCCGCGACCGCCGAACAGCAGGTGCTGGAAACGACGCTCGCCCGCGCCGAGGCCGATGTCGCCGCCGCCGGCATCGAGCCGCCTGCCATCGTCGTTGTCGGCGAGGTCGTGCGGCTGCGGCCCTCGCTCGACTGGCTCGGCGCCCTGACGGCGGGCCGCAATTTGGCACCCGATCCGTTTCGCTCGCACGAGATGAAGGACCAGGCATGAGCGGATTGCTCATCGCCGCGCCCGCGTCCGGCTCCGGCAAGACGACGGTGACGCTGGGACTGGCGCGCGCGCTGGCCGATGCCGGCCTCAGCCTCGTCTCCGGCAAGGCGGGGCCGGACTATATCGACCCGGCCTTCCACGCCGCCGCCAGCCGCAAGCCCTGCCTCAACTACGATCCCTGGGCCATGCGCCCGGAACTGATCCGGGACCATGCCGCTACGCAGGCCGGCGCGGGCGATTTCCTGCTGATCGAGGCGATGATGGGCCTCTTCGACGGCGCCGCCGACGGCACCGGTGCGCCGGCCGACCTTGCGGCGACGCTCGGCCTGCCGGTCGTGCTTGTTGTCGATTGCAGCCGCCTGTCGCAGTCGGTCGCGGCGATGGTGCTGGGCTACCGGGATTTCCGCCGCGATATCCAGGTTGCCGGCGTCATCCTCAACAAGGTCGGCAGCGTCAGGCATGAGGCGATGCTGCGCGGCGCGCTGGAGGCAAGCGGCATCGAGATTTTTGGCGTGCTGGAGCGCGATCCGGCGCTCGCCCTGCCGGAGCGCCATCTCGGCCTCGTGCAGGCCGGCGAGCATGGCAGGCTGGAAAGTTTTATCGCGCATGCGGCGGATGTCGTGAAGCGCTGCTGCGATCTCGACCGGCTGGTTTCGGTGGCGGAGACCCGTACTTTGCAGGCTCCGGCGCCGTCCGTCTCAAGTCTGCCGCCGCTCGGTCAACGTATCGCGATTGCCCAGGACGTCGCCTTCGCCTTCACCTACGAGCACCTGCTGATCGGCTGGCGCGGGGCCGGTGCAAGCCTCTCCTTCTTCTCGCCTTTGGCCGACGAGGCGCCGGCGGCCGATGCGGATGCGGTCTATCTGCCCGGCGGCTATCCGGAACTGCACGGGCCGGCTCTTGCCAATGCCGGCCATTTCCGCCTAGGCATGCAGGCGGCCGCGCGGCAGGGCGCGCGGATCTATGGTGAATGCGGGGGGTACATGGCTTTGGGGGAGGCTCTGGTTGTGGCGGATGGCGCGCGCTACGAGATGCTCGGCCTGCTGCCGCTCGTCACCAGCTTTGCCGAACGCCGCCGCCATCTCGGCTATCGCCGTGTCACGCCGCTTGAAGGCAGCGGGTTTGCCGCGCCGATGACGGCGCATGAATTCCATTATTCGACTGTCGTGCATGAAGGGGAGGCGCAGCGCCTGTTTGCCGTGACGGACGCGATGGGCGACGACCTCGGCGAGGCCGGGCTGCGGCGCGGCGCCGTCAGCGGTTCCTACATGCACCTGATCGATCTCGCGCCGGAGGCGGCATGACCGCGCCGCGTATCGTGCATGGCGGCGGCATTGCCGCGGCGGCGGCACGCTTCGGTGGCCGGCCGGAGGATTGGCTTGACCTTTCCACTGGCATCAACCCCATTCCCGCCGTGCTCCCCGAGGTCGATGTCGCCGCCTGGCACCGCCTGCCGGATCGCCACCGGCAGGACGAAACCCGCGCCGCCGCCGCCCGCTACTACGGCACGCCCGATGCGCTGCCGCTCCCGGTTCCCGGCACGCAATCCGTCATTCAGCTGCTGCCGCGCCTCGTCGCCGCCGGCCGCCGTGCCGCCGTGTTTTCGCCGACCTATGGCGAATATGCCCGCGTGCTCGGCAATGCCGGCGTGCCGGTGGATCGCATCACCAGCCCCGGTGAGGTGACGAGTGCGCACGGCCTCGTCATCGTCGTCAATCCGAACAACCCGGACGGCCGCCTGTTTTCGCGCGAGACGCTGCTCGACCTGCATGCCCGCGTCGCGGGCGAGGGTGGTCTGCTGGTTGTCGACGAGGCCTTTGGCGATATGCGCCCGGAAACCTGCATCGCGCCGCTTGCCGGCGAAGGCAGACCCGGTCTTCTCGTCTTCCGCTCCTTCGGCAAGTTTTTCGGCCTCGCAGGCCTGCGCCTCGGCTTCGTGATCGGCGAGACGGCGGTGGTCGAGCGTATCGAGGACGGGCTCGGCCCCTGGGCCGTCTCCGGCCCGGCGCTCACCATCGCAACCCGCCTGATGGGGTCCGACACCACCGTCATCGGCCGCTCCATCGCGGCGCGCAAGGCGGCGCTCGATGCGACACTCACCGGCGCGGGCCTTGACGTCGTAGGCGGCACCGGTCTCTTTTCGTTGGTCGAGCATGCAGATGCCGCAGCCCTCCACGAAGCGCTCTGCCGCCGCCATATCCTTGTCAGGCCGTTCGACTACAATCCGCGCTGGCTGCGCTTCGGCCTGACGCCGGATGCCGCAGGGGATGCCCGGCTTGCCGCGGCGCTGGCGGAGGGGATGGCCGGTCGATGACGGAGACGCTTTTCCTGCTGTTCTTAGCCCTCGTGCTGGATCGCCTCGTCGGCGATCCGGAAAAGCTGTGGCGCCGCGTGCCGCATCCCGTCGTGCTGTTCGGCCGCGCGATCGGGCTGATGGACAAGCTCTTCAACGGAAAACGCCTCTCTGCCGATACCAAGCGTTTTAATGGCGCGGTCGGGATTGCCGTGCTGCTTGCCGCGAGCGTCTTCCTGGGTGTCCTCGTGCATCGGCTTCTCGGACCCCTTGGGATCGTCGGTGCGATCGTCGAGATCGTCGTCGTCGCGATCTTCCTAGCCCAGAAGAGCCTCTACGATCACGTGCGTGCCGTCTCCAGCGGCCTCAAGCGCGGCGGGCTGGAGGGCGGGCGGCAAGCGGTGTCGATGATCGTCGGGCGCGATCCGGCGACGCTCGACGAACCGGCGGTCTGCCGGGCGGGTATCGAAAGCCTCGCGGAGAACTTTTCCGACGGCGTCGTAGCGCCGGCCCTCTGGTATGCGCTGCTCGGCCTGCCGGGCCTCTTCGCCTACAAGATGCTGAACACGGCGGATTCGATGATCGGCCACAAGAACGCGAAATATCTCGATTTCGGCTGGGCCTCCGCGCGGCTCGACGACCTCGCCAACTGGCCGGCCGCGCGCCTGTCGATCGCCTTCATCGCCGCTGGCGCCTGGCTGCGCAAAAGCCGGGCGGCGGCGCGGGCGGCAATCGGCACGGCGCTGCGCGACAGCGGCCTGCATCGCTCGCCGAATTCCGGCTGGCCGGAAGCCGCCATGGCCGGGGCGCTGGGCGTTGGCCTCGCCGGCCCGCGCATCTATGGCGGCACGCGCGTCGATGAGCCGATGATGAATGCGAGCGGCCGCACCGTGGCGACGATCGCGGATATCGATCTGTCCTTGCGGATATTTTCCGCGGCCTGCGCTGCTCTTGCGGGCGTTGTATTGCTGGCAGCGCTTCTTTCCGCTCTGCTTTGAGCGGCCGGACAGCACTTCACTAAAATTTTACAGCTTAACTTCGTTTTCTTTTCGCCACCCCCGTCAATATTGCGGAAGGCTGAAACGTCTATATTCTGTCTCGCTGTGAGACATGGCGTTCAAGCCATGCCCAATCGTTTTGAGGGGAAGTCATGCGTAAGTTATTTGCGACCGCAGTCGCATTCCTTCTTGTACTGTTTCAAACCCAGACCGCACTTGCCGCCAACATTACCGCACAGATCAGCCTTTCTTCGCAAACCATGACCGTTACTCAGAACGGCGTGGTAAAGCACCGCTGGCGCGTCTCCACCGGCCGCAAGGGCTATGGCACGCCGACGGGCGCCTGGAGCGCGAAATGGGCCTCGCGCAACCATCGTTCGCGCAAATACAACAATGCGCCCATGCCCTTCGCGATCTTCTTCAAGGGGGGATATGCGGTGCACGCGACCTACGAGACCAAGCGCCTGGGCCGGCCGGCCTCGCATGGCTGCGTGCGGCTCTCGCCGGACAATGCGGCGACGTTCTACCAGATGGCAAACCGCAGCGGGCTTTCCAACACGCGCATCGTCATCACGCGCTGACTCTAAGGGATAGCGTCAGTCGTTGCCGGCGTGGCGCATCAGACGGTCCATGTCGGGAACCGTGACGTGGCGGTTGTTCTCGATGCGGATGACGTTTTCCTTGCGCAGCTTGGTGAACTGGCGGCTGACGGTTTCGATCGTCAGCCCGAGGAAATCGGCGATATCGGCGCGTGACAGCGGCAGGTCGAACGAAGACATGTCGACGCTTTCCGGGTCGATATGGGTGGCGATGAGGTAGAGGAAGCTCGCGACCTTCTCCTGCGCCGACTTGCGGCCGAGCGTCAGCATCCAGTCGCGCGCCTCGTCCAGCTCCTTCAGCGCCTGCTGGTGCAGCCGGTGCTCCAGCTCCGGCGTCCTCTTGACCAGCCGGTCGAGCACGTTGCGCGGGAAATTGCAGATCTCGCTTTCGGTCGCCGCTTCCGCGGAGATCGCGCTTTCGGCGAGGAACGGGCGGCCGAGGAAATCGGGCGCGAACTGCAGGCCGACGATCTGCTGACGGCCGTCCGCCATCACCTTCGTTAGCTTCACCACGCCGCGCATGATGTTGGAATAGTTCACCACCGTCTCGCCCTGGCCGATCACCTCGGCGCCGCTGTCCAGCCGGTGGCGGGAGGAATGTTTGTTGAGCTCGGTGAGCTGCTCGGCCGTCAGCACGCCGCATACGCCGCCATGGCGCGCCTCGCAGGCGCGGCAGACAAGCGGGATATCGGAATTATGGATATCTTGGCGGCGAATTTCCATATCGGTTTCCTTTCGCCTTGCGGCGCATATCGCGGTGCTACCGCACGCAGACAGCAACATAAAGCGTGCCGCCTCGCGGCAAAATGGCGCTTCCTGACTATTGTCAAATCCTAGACCAGTCATTCCGGCTTTCACTTGATCAAAATCAAATGGCGGCGGTCATTTCAGGTTTATTTGCCTTGGCGAGCAAGGAGATGACCATGCAGGACGAACTCGTGAAACGCCTTTCGTCGCCGGTGCCGCGTTATACAAGCTATCCGACCGCGCCGCATTTCAACGATAGTATCGGCACGGAGGCCTATGCGGACTGGCTCCGCCTGCTCGGGCGGGACAGTCGGCTGTCGCTCTATGCCCACATTCCCTATTGCGACCGGCTCTGCTGGTTCTGCGCCTGCCACACGAAGCAGACGCTGCGTTACGAGCCGGTCGAGGCCTATCTGAAGGGGCTCCACGCCGAAATCGCCGCGGTCGGCGCCTGCGTTTCGCACGATGCACCCGTCACCGCGCTGCATTTCGGCGGCGGCTCACCGACCTTGCTGCGGCCGGAGGACATGATCGCGCTCAAGCACTGTTTGGCGCAGAACTTCGCCTTCGCGAGCGATGCGGAAATTTCCTTGGAGATGGACCCGAACGATCTTGACGAGGCCCGCCATGATGCGCTTTCCGAAATCGGCATGACGCGTGCCAGCCTCGGCATCCAGGATTTCGATCCCAAGGTGCAGAAAGCGATCAACCGCATCCAGACCTTCGAACAGACGCGCGGCGTGGTGGAAGCGGCGCGGGCGCGGGGCGTGCGCTCGGTCAATTGCGACATTCTCTACGGGTTGCCGTACCAGACGATGGAAACGCTGGCGGAAACCGTGCGTGCGGTCATCTCGCTGGCGCCCGATCGTATCGCGCTCTTTGGCTATGCCCATGTGCCGTGGATGAAGAAGCATCAGACGATGATCGACGAGGCGGTACTGCCGGGCATTGTCGCGCGGTTCCATCAGATGACGATGGCGGCGGAGATGCTGGTGGCGGTGGGCTATGAGGCAATCGGCATCGACCACTTCGCGCTGCCGGCGGACCGGCTTGCCCTTGCGGCGCGGCAAGGCACGCTGCGGCGCAATTTCCAGGGTTATACCGATGACCAGGCGGATGCACTGCTCGGCCTCGGCGCCTCTTCCATCGGCCAGCTTCCCCAGGGCTATATCCAGAACATGCCGGCGACGGGCGAATATCTGCGCCGGGTGGAGGAGGGTGGCCTTGCGGCGGTGCGGGGTTATGCACTGACGGAGGAGGATCGCGCCCGCGCCTTCGTCATAGAACGGGTCATGTGCGATTTCGGTTTTGCCTTCGCGGATGTACCGCCGGCCTTTCGCCGCACGATCCGCGCGGAGGCGACCGGCTTTGCGGCCGCCGACAGGGACGGCCTCTGCCGCATCGAGGGGGAGCGCTTCCTGCTGACCGCGGCGGGGCGGCCTTTTGCCCGCACGGTCGCCGCCGTCTTCGACGCGCATCTCGCCAGCGGCCGCGGCCGGCATTCCATCGCGGTCTGACCAGCGGTTGCGCCATGCTGTTTGCGCAACACAGCAGCGCCGACTGCGCAGGGCCCTCATCAAACCCCATTGGCAATTGCGTCCGTTTTCCCTATAGGATCGCGCGACTATAGATTCATGAGGTATGGGCGTGACTGCTACATTCGACAAGGTTGCCGACATCATTGCTGAGACCAGCGAGATCGATCGCGAGACGATCACGCCTGACAGCCACACGATCGACGATCTCGGCATCGACAGCCTGGACTTCCTCGACATCGTCTTCGCGATCGACAAGGAATTCGGCATCAAGATCCCGCTGGAACAGTGGACGCAGGAAGTCAACGAAGGCAAGGTCGCGACGGAAGAGTATTTCGTCCTGAAGAACCTCTGCGCCAAGATCGACGAGCTTCGCGCCGCCAAGGCTTGAGGTTACGGCGCCCGCCTCGGCGGGATTGACTGGACGATCCCGGTGCCTTTGGCTCGCGGCCTGCCGACTTCGGCAGGCCTTTCGATTTCCGGACCCCGCCGCAGGTGATATCCCGATGCTGCTCGAATATTTCCAGATGATCGATCGCGTGGAAGCCGTCGACGGCGCGCGCCGCAGGCTTACGGCCCGCTCGGTCGTGCCCGCGCAAAGCCCCGTCTTCGAAGGCCATTTCCCCGGCATGCCGCTCGTTCCCGGCGTGCTTCTCATCGAGACGATGGCACAGGCCTCCGGCTTCCTCGTGCTGGCGGCGACGGATTTTGCCGCCATGCCTTTCCTGATGACCGTCGACGGCGCCAAGATGCGCGCCTTCGTCGAGCCCGATGCGGTGCTCGACATCGAGGCCGTGCTGGAGCATGACGGGTCGGGTTATGCCGTGACCAAGGCGAAGATCACGTCGGCCGGCAAGAAGATCTGCGACGCGCAGCTGAAGCTGCGCACCGTGCCGTTTGCCGAGGTGCCGCTCGGCGATATCGTGCGCAAGCGCGCGGGCGAGGTGGGTTTGTTCGAGGCGCTCGAGGCGTCTGCGGAAGGAAAGTGAGCATGGCGAACAACGATGTGGTGATCACGGGCGTCGGCATCGTCACCTGTCAGGGTGTTGGGGCGGAGGCGCATGTGGCGATCCTCGGTGCCGCGACGGCGCCGGACCTGAAGATCGAGACGGAACGGTTCGCGCCCTATCCGGTGCATCCGATGCCGGAGATCGACTGGAACCAGCAGATCCCCAAGCGCGGCGACCAGCGCCAGATGGAGAACTGGCAGCGTCTCGGCGTCTTCACTGCCGGCCTTGCGCTGGACGATGCCGGCTTCAAGGACGATGCGGACGCCTGCGGCACGATGGACATGATCGTGGCGGCCGGCGGCGGCGAGCGCGACATCGCGGTCGATTCCCTGATCGTCGACGAGGGCCTGAAGCGCAACGATCGTGAGCGGCTGCTCAACGAGAAGCTGACCACCGAGCTGCGTCCGACGCTGTTCCTCGCGCAGCTTTCCAACCTGCTCGCCGGCAATATTTCCATCGTGCACAAGGTCACTGGCTCGTCGCGCACCTTCATGGGCGAAGAGGCGGCCGGCATCAGCGCCGTCGAGACCGCCTTCCACCGCATCCGCTCCGGCCAGTCGACGCATACGCTCGTCGGCAGCGCACTGGTTGCCGAGCGGCAGGATGTCATCCTGCTCTATGAGGCGATCGGCGCGCATGCGACCGGCGGCTGGGCCCCGCTCTGGTCGCGCGACGAGGATGCCGGCGGCGGCATCATCACCGGCACGGCGGCAGCTTTCCTGATCCTCGAATCCCGGGCGCATGCCGAGGCCCGCAATGCGCGCATCTATGCGACGATCGACGCTATCGGCGGCGACCGCGGGGCGCGTGATGAGGGACGGCTTGAAGCCCGCCTCGACCAATTGGCCGAGGGCGCTGCGACGGGCGCCGACACTCTGGTCTTCTCCGGTGCTTCCGGCCAGCACGGCCCGACGGCGCGGGAAAAAGCCTGGCTCGACCAACGCTTTCCCGGCAGCCCGGTGCGCGGCTTCAGCGCCGTCACCGGCCAGGCGCTCGAAGCGCAGTTTCCGCTCGGCCTGGCGCTTGCCGCGCTGACGCTCGGCGCGGGCCTCAAGGTCGCTCCGTTCGATGCGGCGGCCGAGGCGGCGATGAGCGCGCCGGCGCGCGCCGCTGTCGTCACGACGGTCGGCCATTCGCGCGGCGAGGGCGTCGCAATTCTTGTCGCAGAGAAGTGAGGTTACGGCCATGACGAAAGCCGCTTACAGGGATCATCTCGGTCGCCCGATCGTCGCCATTACCGGCATGGGCGTCATCACCTCGCTCGGGCAGGGGCTTCAGGACAACTGGGCGGCGCTGACCGGCGGCGTGTCGGGCATCCACGGCATCACGCGTTTTCCCGTCGAAGGGCTCAACACCCGCATTTCCGGCACCGTCGATTTCATCGACCTTCCCGTCGAAAACCCGGTCGAGCGTTCCTTCGCCTATGCCCGTGAGACGACGGACGAGGCTTTGGCGCAGGCCGGCCTTTCCGGCGACTTCGGCGGCCCGCTCTTCCTCGCCGCACCGCCGATCGAGCCCGACTGGAGCGACCGCTTCGCGCTCGCCGACCGTGCGCCGCCGTCGCAGCGTCCGGGTGATGCCTATGACCGCTTCCTTTCCGTGCTGCGCGGAAAGCCAGAGCCTGCCCTGCACGAGGCCTGGGCTTTTGGGGCGATCTCCGAGCGCCTTGCCGACCGTTTTGGCACACGCGGGCTGCCGGTCACGCTCTCCACGGCTTGCGCCTCCGGCGCCACCGCCATTCAGCTCGGCGTGGAAGCCATCCGGCAGGGCCGTACCGACCGTGCGCTCACTGTCGGCACCGATGGTTCGGTAACGGCCGAGGCGCTGATCCGTTTCGCGCTGCTTTCCGCGCTTTCGACGCAGAACGACCCGCCGACCAGGGCCTCAAAACCCTTCAGCAAGGACCGCGACGGCTTCGTCATCGCCGAGGGTGCTGCGACGCTCGTGCTGGAATCGCTGGAATCCGCCATCGCGCGCGGCGCCAAGGTGCTCGGCATCCTCAAGGGCTGCGGCGAGAAGGCCGACCATTTCCACCGCACGCGCTCCTCGCCGGATGGCGGCCCGGCGATTGCGACGATTCGTGCCGCACTGGAAGACGCCGGCATCGACGAGAGCGGCATCGGCTATATCAATGCGCACGGCACTTCGACGCCGGAAAACGACAAGATGGAATATCTCTCCATGTCGACCGTCTTCGGCGAGAAGCTGGCGGGCATTCCGGTCTCGTCCAACAAGTCGATGATCGGCCATACGCTGACGGCGGCGGGTGCCGTCGAGGCGGTGTTCTCCATCCAGACCATGCTGACCGGCACGCTGCCGCCGACCATCAACTACACGAACCCCGACCCGGCGATCGTTCTCGACGTCGTGCCGAACGTGAAGCGCGATGCGCGCGTCACCGCGGTTCTCTCCAACTCCTTCGGCTTCGGCGGCCAGAACGCCAGCCTCGTCATGACGGCCGAACCGGCCTGATAGGAATTTTACCATGCGCGCCCTGCAGCTTCTTGACGACCGCAAGCTTGAACTGACCGACATTCCGGAACCGGACGCACCCGGTCCCGGCGAGGTCACGTTGCGCGTGAAAGCCGTGGCGCTCAACCATATCGACGTCTGGGGCTGGCGCGGCATGGCCTTCGCCAAGCGCAAGATGCCGCTGGTCATCGGCGCGGAAGCCGCCGGCGTCGTCGAGACGCTCGGCCCAGGCGTCTCCAGCGTGTTGCCCGGCCAGCTCGTCTCGATCTATGGCGCGCGAACCTGCGGGCTTTGCAAGCCCTGCCGCGAAGGCCGCGACAATCTCTGCGAACATGTCGGCGGCGTGCATGGCTTCCATCTCGATGGGTTCGCGCAGGAGAAAGTGAACCTTCCCGCCCGCCTGCTCGTGCCGGCACCGCCCGGCGTGGATGCGGTCGCGGCCGCGCTCGCCCCCGTCACCTTCGGCACGGTCGAGCACATGCTGTTCGACAATGCCAAGCTCGAACCGGGCGAGACGATCCTCGTCCATGCCGGCGGCTCCGGCATCGGCTCGGCCGCCATCCAGCTTGCCAAGAAGATCGGCTGCACCGTCATCACCACCGTCGGCTCGAATGACAAGATTGAACGGGCCAAGGCGCTCGGCGCCGACCATGTCATCAACTACCGCGAAGACCGTTTTGAAGGCGTCGTGCGCAAGCTGACCAAGAAGAAGGGCGTCGACGTCGTTTTCGAACATGTCGGCAAGGACACCTGGGCGGGCTCGATGCTCTGCATGAAGCGCGGCGGGCGTCTCGTCACCTGCGGCTCCACCTCGGGCATCTCGACAGACATGAACCTGATGATGCTCTTCCAGCAGCAGTTGAAGCTGCTCGGCTCCTTCGGCTGCCGCATGGAGAACATGGCGAACGCCATGCAGAAGATGGCGCGTGGCCTCGTGCACCCGGTCATCGACACCGAAATCACCTTCGACGGTATTGCGACCGCTTTGGAGCGCATGGAATCGCGCCAGATCTTCGGCAAGATCGTCCTGAGGCTGGACTGACGCCGGTGCGGATGGTCGTCACACGCCTGGTTCTCGCGGCAAGGAACACCAAGCAATGGCTGGTGGCGCAGTTCGCCTTCGGCCTGCTCAACCTCCTGAAGCTGCTGCCGGCGGATGGCGCCATCAACTTCGCCGACCGTTTTGCGCGCTGGATCGGCCCGAAGACCAGCCGCCACACGCTGACGCTCACCAACCTGCGCAATGCCTTTCCGGAAAAGCCGGAGGCGGAGATCCAGGCGATCGCGCTCGACGCCTGGGGCAATATGGGCCGGCTTGCTGCCGAATATGTCTTCCTCGACCGGCTTTTCGATTTCGATCCCGCGCGACCGACGCCCGGCCGCATCGAGGTTTCCGGCATTCCGCTCTTCGTGGATCTGCGCGACAACCCGCGGCCGTTCATCGTCTTCACCGCGCATATCGGCAATTTCGAGCTGCTGCCGGTGGCAGGGGCTGCCTTCGGGCTCGACGTGACGGTGCTCTTCCGGCCGCCGAACAACCCCTATGTCGCGGAAAAGGTGTTCGAATTCCGCCGCGAGCGCATGGGCCACCTTGTGCCGTCCCATGCCGGCTCCTCCTTCACGCTGGCGCGCAAGCTGGATGCCGGCGGGCCGGTCGGCGTGCTTGTGGACCAGAAGTTCAACAAGGGGCTGCACACGAAATTCTTCGGCCGCGACGTGCAGACAAACCCGCTGCTCGCAAAGCTCGTGCGCCAGTTCGACTGTGAGGTCTATCCCGCCCGCTGCATCCGGCTGCCCGGCAACCGCTACCGCCTGGAGCTGGAACCGGCAATGGCGGTTCCCCGCAAGGAGAACGGCGCCGTCGATGTCGATGCGACCGCGCAGATGCTGAACGACAAGGTGGAGCAATGGGTGCGGGAGTATCCCGGCCAGTGGTTGTGGTATCACGACCGCTGGAATATCAAGCGCAGCCTTATTACTTGAGTGCTTACGATTTCTTTCTTTCTATTCTAAATCTGAACGTATTCATTATTCCGAATTATACGACTTTAGGCTAATTAAGGGTTTGACATCCTTCCGTACGCTGTTACCATTTTGCTAATAGAAGCGCTTTGGACAGCATATTTGCGGGAGGAAAGATCAAAGCTATATCCTGTTTCCGGACAATTTAAGTAGTGTAATGATGCAATTGCTGTAGATTTCAGCAATTCAGGGAGCAACAATTGAAAGCTCTTGTAGAGTTGTTCTGGTTTAAGTATTCGCAACTTCAGCATGCAGTCAAGATCGGAAACGAACGACTGGTTTCCATGCTGGACAAGGAAATCGAGCCGGCCCTGGTGGCCGTGTTGCAGCGGGAGGCGAGCGACGTCTCCGAACTCCGCTCCCAGTTCCAGTTCGTGGTGGACCTCCTGCGCGAGGAATCCGAAGACAGGGCCTGCGTGCTCCGGCAGGCGCATAATTTCAAGCTCCTGCTGGATCGTTATTTCGGCACCGACGAGGCCGCCAGGCCCTTCCGCGTGGACATGCAGGATGTCGCGCGGCCCGTCGCGGCGCCGCGGGTGGTGGAGGATGGCCTGCTGAACGAGGCGATCCTCGACAGCCTGCCGGATCGCGTGGCGGTCATCACGACGGATTACCGCTACCTCTATTCCAACCCGCTGAACGCCCAGCGCTTCAGCGAGAAACCCATCGATCTCGTGGGACGCCACATCGTCGAGTTCATCGGCATGCAGCGCTTCGACGGCCGCGTGAAGCGGCATCTGGACCGTTGTTTTTCGGGCGAGGTGGTGGAGTACGACTATATCTCTCCACGGCGGGGCAATTCCATCACGCGCTGCCGCATGACGCCCTGCATGTCGGCCGCCGGAAACGTGCTCGGCGCCATCCTCGTTCTCCAGGAAACGCTGGAGACGCGCGGGCCGATCGCTGCCTGAGTTTTGAAATATTCGCCGCATTATCCTACGCCGAAGCGATTCCGCTCCGGCTGGAAATGCTCTACGACGCCAGTCCGGCGCCGCGCAGCATGAACTGCTGTTCGAAGGCAATGTGGCGCCGGATCGATTCGAAGAAGCCGCGGAGCATGTAGCCCGCGGCTTCCGCGTTGACGGTGCCGTCGCCGCTGCCAAGCCGTGTCAATGTGTCGGTCAGTTCCTCCGCAAAACACTCGTCCTCGACATGTTCGAACTTCAGCCGGACGATCGTCTCGGTGAGGTCGCGGTTGCCGGTCGCCGCCTGCTCCAGGAGCGGAAACACCGCTTCCTCCTCGTAGCGATGCACGCCGTTGACCAGCGGAATCAGGGATTTCGCGGCATACATGCATTTCTGCCGGTTGATGTTTGCCGGCAGGCTGTCGGCGATCTCCTCCAGCGCTTCGCACAGCGTCAACTGCGTGTCGTGGGCCTTCTTCAGCCAGTCCAGCGAAACGGTGTCCGTCGGGCGGTCCGAAAGCAGCCGGGCGATATCTGCATAGTCCGTCATCTCGTGCTTCCTCGTTTGGGAAGGGCCGCGGCGCATTCGGCGCGCGGCTGCGTCAACCTGTCCCTTTGATGCCGCCGGCTTCCGTCCGCTGCCTTGATCCATGTCAAGGATGCTCGCCTGCGCATCTGCGAAGCCTCAATCGAGCGCAAGGGCCTGCTCCGCGAGGGAGCCGGCTTGAGCGGGAAATTGACCGGTTGGGGGATGCCAACGATGAAATTCATGACGGAAACGATCGTCCTGGCCGTGGGAGCGTTCATTGCGCTGCTCGGCGCGGCCTTTGCCCAGGACAGGCTCTTCGAGGCCCATATGTGGGTTCTCTTCTTCGTGCTGCTGGCCAGCACGCTCTTCATGGTGCGGCGCATTTCCTTTGCGCCCGCCGTCGCCGCCACGTCGTCTTCGGATGACGACGGCTATTTCGACGAGGTCATCAAGTACGGCGTCATCGCGACGGTGTTCTGGGGCGTCGTCGGCTTCCTGGTCGGCGTCGTCGTGGCGCTGCAACTGGCCTTTCCCGATCTCAACATCGAGCCCTGGCTGAACTTCGGCCGCACGCGCCCGCTGCACACCTCGGCGGTGATCTTCGCCTTCGGCGGCAATGCGCTCATCGCGACCTCCTTCTATGTCGTGCAGCGCACCTCGCGCGCCCGGCTGTTCGGCGGCAATCTCGGCTGGTTCGTGTTCTGGGGCTACCAGCTCTTCATCGTCATGGCCGCCACCGGCTATCTGCTCGGCATCACGCAGGGCAGGGAATATGCCGAGCCGGAATGGTATGTCGACCTGTGGCTGACCGTCGTCTGGGTCTGTTATCTCATCGCGTTCCTGGGCACGATTATGACCCGCAAGGAACCGCATATCTACGTGGCGAACTGGTTCTTCCTGTCGTTCATCGTCACGATCGCCATGCTTCACATCGTCAACAACCTGGCGGTCCCCGTCTCCTTCCTCGGCGTCAAGAGCTACTCGGCCTTCTCCGGCGTGCAGGATGCGCTGACGCAATGGTGGTACGGCCACAATGCCGTGGGCTTCTTCCTGACGGCCGGCTTCCTCGGCATGATGTACTACTTCATTCCGAAGCAGGTGAATCGTCCGGTCTATTCCTACCGCCTGTCGATCATCCACTTCTGGGCGCTGATCTTCATGTATATCTGGGCCGGCCCCCACCACCTGCACTATACGGCGCTGCCCGACTGGGCGCAGACGCTCGGCATGGTCTTTTCCATCATGCTCTGGATGCCCTCGTGGGGCGGCATGATCAACGGCCTGATGACGCTGTCCGGCGCCTGGGACAAGATCCGCACCGACCCGATCGTGCGCATGATGGTCATGGCCGTCGCCTTCTACGGCATGGCGACCTTCGAAGGCCCGATGATGTCGATCAAGTCGGTCAACTCGCTCAGCCACTATACGGACTGGACGATCGGCCACGTACATTCGGGCGCGCTCGGCTGGAACGGCCTCATCACCTTCGGCGCAATCTACTTCCTCGTGCCGAAACTGTGGAAGCGCGAGCGGCTCTATTCGATCCGCATGGTCAACTGGCACTTCTGGCTCGCCACCCTCGGCATCGTCGTCTACGCGGCCGTCATGTGGGTCGCCGGCATCCAGCAGGGCCTGATGTGGCGCGAATATGACGAGCAGGGGTTCCTGGTCTACTCGTTCGCCGAAACGGTCGCGGCCATGTTCCCCTACTACGTGCTGCGTGCCGTCGGCGGTGGGCTGTTCCTCTTGGGCGCGCTCATCATGGCCTACAACGTGACCATGACAATCCTCGGCTACCAGCGTGACGAGGCCCCGATCCCGGGGGCTGCGCCCGCGCTCCAGCCGGCCGAATAGGAGGGATCCGATGTCCATTCTTGATAAACACGCCATCCTTGAACGCAACGCGACGCTTCTCCTCGTCGGCTCGCTCCTCGTGGTCACCATCGGCGGCATCGTCGAGATCGCGCCGCTCTTCTACCTGGAAAACACCATCGAGAAGGTGGAGGGCATGCGGCCCTATTCGCCGCTGGAACTCGCCGGGCGCGACATCTATGTCCGCGAGGGCTGCTACGTCTGTCACAGCCAGATGATCCGGCCCTTCCGCGACGAGGTCGAGCGCTACGGGCATTATTCGCTCGCCGCGGAATCGATGTACGACCATCCGTTCCAGTGGGGCTCGAAGCGCACGGGGCCGGACCTTGCCCGCGTCGGCGATCGGTACTCGAACGAGTGGCACGTCCAGCACCTGGTCGAGCCGCGCTCGGTCGTGCCGGAATCGGTGATGCCGAGCTACGCCTTCCTCAAGGAAACGCCGCTGGAGGTGAAGAACGTCTCCATGCACCTCTCGGCCAACCGCGCGGTCGGCGTGCCTTATACGGACGAGATGCTGGAAAACGCCGAGGCCGACCTGAAGGCGCAGGCCGATCCGAACGCCGATACGTCCGGCATCGAGTCCCGCTACCCGAAGGCGAAGTTCGGCGATTTCGACGGCGATCCCAGGAAGCTCACCGAAATGGATGCGCTCGTCGCCTATCTGCAGATGCTCGGCACGCTGGTGGACTTCTCCACCTATGATGATGCCGCCGGTTACCGCTGAGGAGGCTGCCATGGAAACCTATACCGCCATGCGCCACTTCGCCGATAGCTGGGGCCTCGTCGCCATGACGCTGTTCTTCCTCGCCGTCGTCGTCTTCACCCTTCGCCCCGGCGCCCGCAAGGCCGCCGAACGGGCCGCCGAAATCCCCCTCAAGGAGGACTGATCATGGCCGAGAAACACATTGACGAAATCTCGGGCGTCGAAACCACCGGCCATGAATGGGACGGTATTCGCGAACTGAACAACCCCATGCCGCGTTGGTGGGTCTGGACGTTCTACGCCACGATCCTCTGGGCGATCGGCTATACGATCGCTTTCCCGGCCTGGCCGCTGATCTCCGACACGACCAAGGGCATGCTGGGATGGTCGAGCCGCGCCAACATCGCGACGGAACTGGCGAGCGCCAAGGAAGCCCAGGCGGGCTTCGTCGACCGCATCGCAAAATCGTCCTTGCAGGAGATCCTGGCCGATCCGCAGCTCTCGCAATTCGCGATTGCCGGCGGCGCCTCCGCTTTCAAGGTCAACTGTGCCCAGTGCCACGGCTCGGGTGCGGCGGGTGCGGCCGGCTTCCCGAACCTAAACGACGACGACTGGGTCTGGGGCGGCACGGTGGACGACATCTACCAGACGATCGCCCACGGCATCCGCCATCCGGGTGACGACGACACCCGCATCTCGGAAATGCCGGCCTATGGCGACATCCTCCAGCCCGACGAGATCAAGCAGGTCGCGGCCTATGTCGTCAGCCTGACGGGCACGCCGTCGGATGCGAGCCTGGTTGCGCCCGGCCAGCAGATCTTCGCCGACAACTGCGCCGCCTGCCACGGTGATGACGCGAAGGGCAACCGCGAGATGGGCGCACCCGACCTTGCCGACGCCATCTGGCTGAAGGGCGAGGGCGAAGCCGCCATCGCCGCGCAGGTCAAGTCGCCGAAACACGGTGTCATGCCTGCTTGGCTGCCCCGCCTCGGTGACCCCGCCGTCAAGCAGCTCGCCGTCTTCGTGCATTCGCTGGGCGGCGGCGAGTAAGCGCCACAAACAGAAAGGCCGCGGTGTCCGCGGCCTTTTTCTTCAGGCGACGACCATGTTCCGGCCCATGGATTTGGCGCGGTAGAGGTTGCGGTCGGAGGCGGCCAGCGCCTCGACTGGATCGAAACGCGGCGCGCAATGCAAGGCGCCGATGCTGATGCCGAGCGCGATCCGCACGCCTAAGGCGGTGCGCAGGTCGATGGTTTCCACCGCCTCGCGGATCGCTTGGGAACGATCGAGCATGCGCTCCGGCGAGGCCGCGTGCAGGAAGACGGCGAACTCCTCGCCGCCGAGCCTGCCGACCAGATCGTCTTCCGCGACGAGCCGGGACAGCAGGGCACCGATGCGGATGAGCGCCTCGTCGCCGGCCGCATGGCCGAAACGGTCATTAACCGACTTGAAATGATCCACGTCGAGGAAGAGCAGGCCGCCATGCGCGCCGGCGCGGCTGCGTTCATCGAGGGCGGCCATGAAGGTCGCGCGGGTGAAGACGCCGGTCAGGGCATCGCGCTGCGCCTGATATTGCAGGCGGGCATAGGCGTCGGCGAGTTCGTCCTTCGCCTGCGCCAGCGCGGCATTGGCCGAGCGCACCTTTTCCGCCAGGTAGAAATGCACCAGCGAAGCCGGGATGGAGATGGCGATCGGGCAGACGATCGTCATGACGAGGCCGGCGCCCGCCACTTCGCCACCCATCATAGGAACGAAGGCGAAGCTGATCATCAGCGATGCCAGCGTGGAGAGCACGCCCACCGCCAATGCCTTGCCCAGGATTTTGTACATGAGGAGCCCGCGCCAATTGTTGATCGCGGGCTTGTCACTAGGAGCGTCTGATTGAAAAAGCCTGAATTGCTTCGATAAAAGTCTTCCGGGCGATCACATTGACGTAAGGGAAGGCACTCTAGCGGTCGGACCAGACCGCAAGCTCATAGCCATCCGGATCGGTGAACTGGAAACGCCGGCCGCCGGGAAAGTCGAAGATCGGCTTGACGATCGTGCCGCGTGCCTTTTCCACGCGGCCGAAGATGGCCTCCAGATCATCCGCGAAGAGAATGACCAGCGGCCCGCCACTGGCATGGACCGGCGCCGTCGTCGTGAAGCCGCCGGTGAGGCGGCCGTCCTGAAATTCGCAATATTGCGGGCCGTAGTCGGTGAAGGTCCAGCCGAAGGCGTCGCCATAGAAGGCCTTGCTCCGGGCGATATCCGCGACGTTGAACTCGATATAGTCGATCTTGCGATCCGCGCCCCTGCTGTTCATCGCGGCGTCTCCTGTTCCATGAGTTTTGCGAGTGCTTCGAGGTCGCGCGTCACATGTGCTGCGTCCGATTCGAAGGCTGCGTCGTCCATATCCGGCTGCCGCAGCAGCGTGAACATCACCTCGCATCCATCGCCATTCGGCACGATGCGCAGCGCGTTTTCCACCACAAGGCCGTTAGGGAGCGTCACCGTGTGGTCGACCACGCCAAAATCGTTCGGCGGTGCAAAGCGTACGCGTACATTGCCGATCGGCCCGCCATCGGCGATCCACTCCTCGCCGTCGCGCGTCAGGCCGGAGGCGAGGCCGGATGCCCAGAGCGGCATGTTTTCCGGCTTGGCGGCAAAGGCATAGACGGCGCGCCAGTCGCGCTGAATGCTCAGGTGGATGATGCGGGCGGGCATGGTCGTCATCGGTAGTCTCCTTTGGCGCGAACCATATGCGATCGGCGAGCGAAGTCTTGAACGAAACGGACAGTCAGCCGCGCATCTGCCGCAGGATTTCGCCCGGCGTCAGGCTGGTCAGCGCCAGCACGTCGCGGTTCATATGCGCCTGGTCGGCAAAGCCGGAATCGGCGGCAAGCCCGGCCAGCGATGTTTCCGGGGTTTCAATCCAGCCGAGCAGCTTTTGCAGCCGCAGGATGCGGGCGAGCGTCTTCGGGCCATAGCCGAATTCCGCCACGCTCAGCCGCCGCAAGGTGCGTTCCGTCACGCCGATTTCGGCGGCGATCGATTCTGCCGGCAATCGCGTGCTCAGCGCGTGAAGCGCCGCGGCATCGGGCCGCATGGCGGGCAGGTCCCGCATCTCCGAGGCGAAAACCGCTTGCAGCAGGCGGAGCCTTTTCAGCGGCTCGCCGGCCGCGAGCAGTCGTTCATGATGCTCGCTCAATCCGCCCGGGCGGATATCGTCGAAGGGCACGACCTGGCCGGTCAGGGCATCGAGATCGCAGCGCAGGAGGTGGCGCGCAATGCCCGGCCGGAAGCGCAGGCCCAGGATCGTTTCACCCGACCGCAGCCTTGGAAAGGCGGCTGTCCGGTCCGGCCCAGCGATGAGGAAGCTGTGTTCCGTCCACAGCAGATCGACGCAGCCATCCGGCACGACGGCGACGCGCGGGGCCGGTTTTCCCTCCGGCGCCCGGTGCATCCAGGCGCAACGAAGCACGGCCGAAAGCGCGCCCGCGGCGGCATATTCGCGGTAGTCGCCGTAGCGTTTCGCCAGGATCGTGTCCGTCATCGCGTCCTTTCTGTGCGGCAACCCGCCACGCCATGCCACGCCGCAAACTTGACTTACATCAACGATGGCGGCGGTTGTTGGCGTCATTGTGGTGGCACAACGACAGGTGCCGCAGAAGCCATGCAACAGAATACCACCACGATCTACAATTCCGTCGAGCGCCACGACGCGGAACCCGTCAATTCGGCGAAGGTGCGCAAGCCGCTTTACGAAAAGCGCAAGAAGATCTTCCCGAAGCGCGCGGAGGGGCGCTTCCGGCAGTTCAAATGGCTGGTCATGCTGGTGACGCTCGGCATTTACTACTTGACGCCGTGGATCCGCTGGGACCGCGGCCCGCATGCGCCGGACCAGGCCGTGCTCGTCGATCTCGCCGGCCGGCGCTTCTACGTTTTCTTCATCGAGATCTGGCCGCAGGAATTCTTCTTCGTGGCGGGGCTGCTCGTCATGGCGGGCTTCGGGCTCTTCCTCGTCACCTCCGCCGTCGGGCGGGCCTGGTGCGGTTATGCCTGTCCGCAGACCGTCTGGGTCGATCTCTTCCTCGTCGTGGAACGGGCAATCGAAGGGGACCGCAATGCGCGCATCAAGCTCGATGCCGGGCCGTGGACACTGGACAAGGTCTGGAAGCGCCTCAGCAAACATGCCATCTGGCTGGTCATCGCGGTCGCGACGGGCGGCGCGTGGATCTTCTATTTCGCCGATGCGCCGACCCTGCTCGTCAATTTCGCGACGCTTCAGGCGCCGCCCGTCGCCTACATGACCGTCGCCATCCTGGCGGCCACCACCTACATTTTCGGCGGGCTGATGCGCGAGCAGGTCTGCACTTACATGTGTCCCTGGCCGCGCATCCAGGCGGCGATGCTCGATGAAAGCTCGCTGGTCGTCACCTACAACGACTGGCGCGGCGAGCCGCGCACGCGCCATGCCAAGAAGGCGATCGCGGCCGGCGAGAGCGTCGGCGACTGCGTCGATTGCAACGCCTGCGTCGTCGTCTGTCCCATGGGCATCGACATCCGCGACGGCCAGCAGATGGAGTGCATCACCTGCGCGCTCTGCATCGATGCCTGCGACAACGTGATGGACAAGCTCGGCCGGGAACGCGGCCTGATCGCCTATGCCACGCTGTCGGACTATTCGAGCAACATGGCGCTCGCCACCGCGGGCGGCACGACGGCGATCGATCCCAGGCGGGTACGCGACGCCAAAGGGCGGTTCAGCGACAAGATCCGCCATTTCGACTGGCGCATCATCTTTCGCCCCCGCACGCTGCTCTATTTCGGAATCTGGTCGCTCGCCGGCCTCGCGCTGGTCTTCGCGCTGCTGTCGCGCGACCGGCTGGATCTCAACGTCATCCACGACCGCAATCCGCAATTCGTGCTCGAATCGGACGGCTCGGTGCGCAACGGCTATGCCGTGAAACTGCTCAACATGATCCCCGAGCCGCGCGTCATCACCGTATCGATCGAGGGCATGCCGGGCGCCACCATGAAGGTCGCGGGCCATGACAGCGCCGATAGCAGGAGCGTCGATATCCCCGCCGATCCGGACAAGGTCACGGCCGTCCGGGTCTTCGTAACGCTGCCGAAGGATCGCCTCGCGGAGGCGGCCAATGGGTTCCGCATCATCGCCGAGGACCGGCAGGGCCACGAACGCGACGTCTATTCCGCCAATTTCAACACGCCGGGAGCGAAATGATGGCACCGCAACACAAGCAAGGTTTCGTCTTCACCGGCTGGCACATGCTCGGCGTCATGGTGCTGTTCTTCGGCACCATCATCACCGTCAACCTGATCATGGCCTGGAACGCCTCGCATAGCTGGAGTGGCCTCGTCGTGCCGAACACATATGTCGCCAGCCAGCAGTTCAATGGAAAGGTGGCGGAAGCCAAGGCGCTTGCGGCAAGCGGCATCGAGGGCAGCCTGGCGATCGAGGGCAACCGCATCACCTACAAGGTCCTCGATTCCAAGGGTGCGCCGATCGTCGCCGACGACGTCCTGGCCGTCTTCAAGCGGCCGGTCGATGAACGCAAGGACTTTTCGGTCGATCTTCAGCCGGGCGGGCAGGGGCTTTTCGTGGCGGAATATGCCGTGCCGGCCGGCCAATGGATCGTCGATATCAGCACGAAGCGGGACGGCGCGAAGGTCTTCCATCAGACGCTCCGCACTGTTGCCGGAGGGGGCGTGCAATGAGCTGCTGCGCACCCGGCACGGAAGGCGCCGTCGAGGCGGCGCGTGCGGCTTTGCCGTCCTCGGAGGAGTTGTTGCTCGCCAGCCGCCCGGTCGGCGAGGGGCTGCGCCAGAGCGATCTCAGCGTGCCCGGCGTGTTTTGCGGCGCCTGCATCACGACCATCGAGGGCGCGCTGAATGCGCTGCCGGAAGTGGAGCGCGCGCGCGTCAACCTGTCCACGCGCCGTGTTTCCGTGGTCTGGAAAGAGGAGGTCGAGGGGCGGCGGACCGATCCGCAAGCGATCGCCGCCGCGATCAAGGCTACCGGCTATGATGCGCATCTCTTCTCGCTTGCCGCCGAGGGCGATGACCACCTGCGCAACCAGCTGATCCGCGCCGTCGCCGTCGCCGGCTTCGCCGCGACGAACATCATGCTGCTCTCGGTCTCCGTCTGGTCGGGGGCGGAAGCCGCGACGCGCGATCTGTTCCACTGGATTTCCGCCTTCATCGCCGGCCCGACGCTGATCTATGCCGGCCGCTTCTTCTATCAGTCGGCGTGGAAGGCGCTGCGCCACGGCCGCACCAACATGGATGTGCCGATCGCGCTCGCCATCACGCTCTCCTACGTGGTCTCGCTGTGGGAAACGCTGCACAGCGCGGAACATGCCTGGTTCGATGCAACGGTGAGCCTGCTGTTCTTCCTGCTCATCGGCCGCACGCTCGACCATGTCATGCGCGACCGTGCGCGCTCGGCGATCACCGGGCTGGCGCGTCTCTCGCCGCGCGGTGCCATGGTTGTGCGGGCGGATGGCACACGCGACTATCGGCCGGTCGAGGAGATCGCCATCGGCAAACATCTTTCGATTGCCGCCGGCGAGCGCATCCCCGTCGATTGCCGCGTGCTGTCCGGTGCCAGCGATGTCGACCGCTCGATCGTCAACGGCGAGAGCGATCCGCTCGCCGCCACGCCCGGCACGCGGCTTGAAGCCGGCGCGATGAACCTCACGGGCTCGCTCACCGTCGAGGCGGTCGCCACGGCGCGCAATTCGTTCCTGTCGGAGGTCATCGGCCTCATGGAGGCCGCCGAAGGGGGCAGGGCGCGTTATCGCCGCATCGCGGATCGTGCGGCGCAGATCTATTCCCCGGCGGTGCATCTGCTCGCACTCACCGCCTTCCTTGGCTGGGGCCTTTACGATGGCGACTGGAAACACGCCATGCTCGTCGCCATTGCGGTGCTGATCATCACCTGCCCCTGCGCGCTTGGCCTTGCGGTGCCCGTCGTGCAGGTCGTCGCGGCGGGCCGGCTCTTTGCCGGTGGCGTCATGGTGAAGGACGGTTCGGCCATGGAGCGCCTCGCGGAAATCGACACCGCCGTCTTCGACAAGACCGGCACGCTGACGCTCGGCAAGCCGCGCCTCGTCGACCGTGACAAGGTCAACCGCAGCCATCTGGCGCTTGCCGCCGCGCTCGCCGCCCATTCACGCCATCCGCTTTCGATGGCGCTCGCGGGTGTCAATGCCGGCCCGATTCCCGTTATTGACGGGGTAACGGAGGTTGCCGGCGGCGGTCTGGAAGCCACGACACCACAGGGCCTGCTCCGCCTCGGCAACCGCGCCTTCGCCTGCGGCAAGGCGATGACGGGCGTGGAGGAACATGGACTATCCGAGGTCGTGCTGTCGCGCGACGGCGCGGAGCTCGAAACCTTCCTCTTCGAGGATGCCTTGCGCGCCGGTGCCGCCGAGACCATTCACGTCCTGAAGCGGGGCGGAATCGAGATGGCCATCCTCTCGGGCGACCGCACGCCCGCCGTCGCCCGCATTGCCGATGTGCTCGGCGTCGGCCGGTGGCGTGCCGCCCTTTCGCCGCGGGAAAAGACGCAAGCCGTGGCCGAACGCGCGGCCGATGGCCACCGCGTGCTGATGGTCGGCGACGGCATCAACGATGCGCCGGCGCTGGCTGCCGCCCACGTCTCCATGGCGCCCGCGACGGCGGCGGATGTCGGCCGGCAGGCGGCGGATTTCGTCTTCCTGCACGAAAGCCTTGAGGCCGTGCCTTTCGCCCTTGAAACTGCCCGCCGCGCCGGCCGTCTGATCCGGCAGAATTTCGCGCTCGCCATCGGTTACAATGTCATTGCCGTACCGGTCGCGATTCTTGGCCATGCCACGCCGCTGATCGCCGCCATCGCCATGTCCACGTCGTCGATCATCGTGGTGGTGAACTCGCTGCGGCTGCGCGGAAAGATGCCGGCCTTCGCGGCACGGGCGGCCGGCGAGGCGCGCCCGGCCGAGCCCATGGTGCAAGCCGCATGAACACGCTGGTCTTCCTCATTCCCATCGCGCTCTTCCTCGGCGGGCTCGGCCTTGCCGCCTTTCTCTGGTCGCTGAAGAGCGGGCAATACGATGACGTGGAGGGCGCCGCCTGGCGTGTTCTCGACGACGGCGACGACCGGCCTGCGGGCTAGTTTCAACTGGTTCTAAAAGCGTTGCTTCACCAAACATTTGCTTGTCGTAAATCGATTTGAATGCCAAAACACGTCGGCTGGAGCGGAGCTCCAAAATCTCTTTCTGCGCGGCGTTTCCGGCTGGGTCCGGACCAATCCCACGCCGCGCCATCCTACGGAGGTATGAACGTGGCACAGGCGGAAATCGGGCTTATCGGCCTCGGTGTGATGGGGTCGAACCTCGCGCTCAACATTGCCGAAAAGGGCAACAAGATCGCGGTTTTCAACCGCACGGTGGCGCGCACGAAGGAATTCTACGAGGAGGCCGGCGACCTCCAGGGCCAGATCGTGCCTTGCGACACGATCGAGGAATTTGTCGCCGCCATTCGCCCGCCGCGCCCGATCATCATCATGATCCAGGCGGGTGCCGCGGTCGACCAGCAGATGGAGCTGCTGCGCCCCTACCTCGAAAAGAACGACATCATGATCGATGCCGGCAACGCGAATTTTCGCGATACGATGCGCCGCTTCGATGCGCTGAAGGATTCTGGCCTCACCTTCATCGGCATGGGCGTTTCCGGCGGTGAAGAGGGCGCGCGCCACGGCCCGTCCATCATGGTCGGCGGCACGGAAGATTCGTGGAAGCGCGTCGAGAAGGTGCTGACCTCGATTGCCGCAAAGTACAACGACGACCCGTGCGTCGCCTGGCTCGGCGAAAACGGCGCCGGCCATTTCGTGAAGACCATCCACAACGGCATCGAATATGCCGACATGCAGATGATCGCTGAAATCTACGGCATCCTGCGCGACGGCCTGAAGATGAGTGCGCCCGAGATTGCCGACGTCTTTGCCGCGTGGAACAAGGGCCGCCTCGAATCCTACCTCATCGAGATTTCGGCAAAGGTGCTGGCCGCCAAGGACCCGATCAGCGGCAACCCGATCGTCGACATGATCCTCGACAAGGCCGGCCAGAAGGGCACCGGCAAGTGGTCCGCCATCGAGGCGCAGAACATGGGCGTGCCGGCAACCGGCATCGAGGCCGCCGTCGCCGCCCGCTCCATCTCCTCGTTCAAGACCGAGCGTGAAGCCGCCGAAAAAATCCTCGGCCTGCCGGATGTGCCTGCGCTCACCGTCGCCGACAAGGCCGCCTTCCTCAAGGACCTCGAAAGCGCGCTGCTCGCCGGCAAGATCGGCGCCTATGCGCAGGGTTTTGCGGTGATGTCCGCCGCCTCGAAGGAATATAGCTGGAACCTGCCGATGCCGACGATCGCCAAGATCTGGCGCGCCGGCTGCATCATCCGCTCGCAGTTCCTTGACGAGATCACCAGCGCCTTCACCAAGGCACCGGATGCCGCCAACCTCATCGTCACCCCGGCCTTCGCGACGATGGTCAAGGACACCGACGGCGCCCTGCGCCGCGTCGTCTCCGCCGCCGCTCTCCATGGCCTGCCGGCGCCCGCACTCGCCTCCGCCCTCGGCTACTTCGACAGCTACCGCCGGGGCCGCGGCACGGCAAACGTCATCCAAGCCCAGCGCGACTTCTTCGGCGCCCACGGCTTCGACCGCACCGACGGCGCGGACAGCCATCACGGCCCATGGGGCAGTGGCCTCAACGGCTGATTTCGAGCCTGTTCAAAGAACCGCCCGCGAAAGAACCTTCGCGGGCGGTTTTTCTTTGGCGGTTCAGAACGGTCGGTATTTGCCGTCTGTTTGAACTCGCCCTATCATCTCTATGCCTAGGAAGCTAAATGATTGCGCGACAAATACAGGTTGTGTAGAACGTGTAAAAATCAACTGAGTGACCTTCATGTTCCCAGAATTTCAGTCTTTTCTCGCCAACCGTCGTCAAGAGATTGCTCATAACGAGCAGGGGGAATTCAGAGAGACCTCGGAGCCGGATACCTCTCTGGCAAGCGCCAAGATCATGGAACAGCTTGGCATTGCCCGGCAACCCGGCATCACGGCGCATGATCAATTGAGCAAATGGCTGCTCGCAGCGAGTCAGGCAGAGCGCGAGGAGGCCGGTCTCGGTTTACCAATTCCAGCATCGCCGGTCCATTTCATACCGGGCCAATACAATATCTACTACGACTTCAAGAACACCGACATCGCGCTTGATGAATTGCAGAAGGCAGGAGTCGATATCAAGGGCACGTTGCTCGACTTTGGCTGTAGTTCCGGCCGCAATCTCGCGGTGCTTCAGAAAGCTTTTGGCGAGCAGTTGGAACTGTTCGGTGTCGATCCCGCCACGGCGTCCATCGAATGGGTCAACAAGCATATTCCCGGGGTCGTCGCGAAGGTAAGCCAGCAGGAGCCACCGCTACCCTTTGATGATGGCATGTTCGATCTCATCATTGCGAAGAGCATTTGGACGCACTTTTCGGAGGCGGCCGGCAAACGATGGTTTTCCGAAATGCGGCGCGTCATGAAGAAGGGCGGTCATTTTCTCTTCTCGGTGCACGGACCGCACGACATTGCATCCCGTATCATCAAGGACGTCCCGCTGCCGAAGTACGAGCGTTTCGCCGGTCATGAGAAGTGGACCCGGGACACATTCCTGCTAGATCTCGTGAAGACCTACGAGCGCGACGGCTTCTATTTTCAGCCATTCAAGCAGGTCGGCAACCAAGGCGATCTGAGATTGATCGAGGATGCCGTCACGGACGATTGGGGGCTCACGTTCATATCGCCCGAATATCTGCGTTCGATGTTGCCCGACGACATTTCGATCATACAGCGCTCGATCGGCCGCACCGGCAACCGGCATGATGTCTACGTCGTGAGGCGCGACTAGCCTCCCGTCATCATTCGGTCGGGATCGGATAGCTCAGCGTCTGGAGCTCGGCCGGTGGTTTGCCTTCGATGCGGGCGATCACGGCTTTTGCCAGTTCGCGGCCGGCGAGGCGGATGTCCTCGCGCATGGTCACGACCTCGGGCCGCAGCCATTGCAGCAGCATGTGCGATTCCTTGGAGACGAGGTCGATGTCGTGGCCGAGCTTGCGGCCGCTCGCCTCCAGCGCTGCGACCAGCGCCACCGCACCGGAGCCGCTGCCCGAGACGATGCCATCCGGCGCGTCCGGGCCGTCGAGCATCGTCTCGGCCGCTTTGCGGATGTCGACGAGGCTGGTGTCGAGGTTCACCTGGCTGAACGGCAGCGCAGTCGCGCCGAAATCGCGAATGCCCTTTTCGAAACCGGCGCGCATGTGGAGGTAGAAGGTCAGGTATGGCGGGGGTTGCAGCAGCACGAGCCGCTTGCGCCCGCGCTCCACGAGTTTTCGCACCGCCTCGTAGGCGAAGCGCTCATTGTCGAAGTCGTGGTAGGGGTGGGTCAGCCCCATTTCCGTGCGGCCATGGGTGGCGAAGGGAAAGTTGCGCTCCATCATCAGCGCGACGCGCGGGTCCTTCGGCTCGGTGCGCGAGATGATCACGCCATCCGCCGCACCCGTCTCCAGCACGTAGCGCACGGGATCCAGAGCATTGCCCTGCGCACGGTAGGGCGTCACCACGAGATGGTACTGCGTGGTCGCGAGGATTTCCGAGATGCCGATGACCATCGGGCTCGACAGGCCCATGATCTCCTCTTCCAGGCTGAGGATCAGGCTGATGACATTGGTCTTGCCGGTGCGAAGCCGCACGCCCGCGCGGTTCGGCTGATAGCCGATCTGGCGGGCGACGAGGCGCACACGCTCCTTCGTCTCGGCGCTGATATCGGGCGCATCCTTGAGCGCGCGTGACACGGTGGTGATGCCGAGGCCGGTCATGAAGGCGATCGTCTTCAGCGTCGGCCGTTCGTTCGGTGGCGGAAGCGCTGTCGCCTGGCCCTCGCTCATCGTCTGTCCATCCCCTGCCTGCCACGCCTGTGCCCCGTGGGCCGGTTATACATTTTTTAACCCGCCCCGCCACTCCTTACCGGGAGTGCCTGTAAAACTGTAACGATACAGGTCTTTTGTCGAGCGGATTTTTTCGACGGGCTGCCGGCAACCCGCGCTTGAGTCCGCGTTGCGCCGCAAAGCGATAATTTATGCGGTTGCGAAATTGCGTTCCTGGGCAGAGTCTTTATTTTCGGAATTAGTTAAATAAAAACCGATAGTTGATCTGGCCTTGATGCTTTGCGATGCGGCGGTTTGTGCAGAGCAAAATGATGCTCTTCGGAGTCAAAAATCCCTGCTTCACAAGAAACCTTGTTTTTGTGATCGCTGCCCGGTTGCGCGATTAAATCGATTGGGTTACGTTTTTACTGCAACGTTTCAGTGAGGGAGGAGACTCATGAAAATCCGTTCTTTGGCTGCCATGCTGGCAGCGACCGTGATCCTGCCGTTCGCCGCAGCCCATGCGACCGATCTGGAAGTGACCCATTGGTGGACGTCCGGCGGGGAAGCCGCGGCGGTCGCCGAATTCGCCAAGGCCTTCGATGCCACGGGCAATAAATGGGTCGATGGCGCCATCGCCGGCGCCGGCGGCACGGCCCGTCCGATCATGGTGAGCCGCATCACCGGCGGCGACCCGATGGCCGCAACGCAGTTCAACCATGGCCGCCAGGCCGAGGAGCTGGTGGAAGCCGGCCTGATGCGTGACCTGACCGACGTCGCGACGCGCGAGAACTGGAAGGACATCATCAAGCCGGCGGGCCTGCTCGACAGCTGCACGATCGACGGCAAGATCTATTGCGTGCCCGTCAACATCCATTCCTGGCAGTGGCTGTGGCTGTCCAATGGCGCTTTCGAGGCGGCTGGCGTCGCCGTTCCGAAGAACTGGGACGAGTTCGTCGCGGCCGGGCCGGCGCTTGAGAAGGCCGGCATCGTTCCGCTCGCCGTCGGCGGCCAGGCATGGCAGGCGGCCGGCGCCTTCGACGTGCTGATGCTGGCGCTCGGCGGCAAGGACACCTTCTACAAGGTCTACAAGGACAAGGACGCCGAGGTGGCGGCCGGTGCGGATGTCGCCAAAGTCTTCAAGGCGGCCGACGACGCTCGCCGCCTGTCGAAGGGCACGAATGTGCAGGACTGGAACCAGGCGACCAACATGGTGATCACCGGCAAGGCCGGCGGGCAGATCATGGGCGACTGGGCGCAGGGCGAGTTCGCGCTTGCGGGCAAGGTTGCCGGCAAGGATTATTCCTGCCTTCCGGGCCTTGGCGTGAACGAGGTGATCGCGACGGGTGGCGATGCCTTCTATTTCCCGGTCCTTGAGGACGAGGAGAAATCGAAGGCGCAGGAGGTGCTCGCCTCCACGCTCGTCAGCCCGACGGCGCAGGTCGCCTTCAACCTGAAGAAGGGCTCGCTGCCGGTGCGCGGCGACGTCGATCTCGCCGCCGCCAACGACTGCATGAAGAAGGGTCTCGACATCCTTGCCAAGGGCAATGTGGTCGAATGGGTCGACCAGCTGCTTTCGGCCGACAGCCAGAAACAGAAGGAAGACCTCTTCTCCGAATTCTTCGCCAATGCATCGATGACGCCGGAAGACGCCCAGAAGCGTTTTGCCGACATCATCGCTTCGGCGGATTGACCAGGGTCGCGTGATGCCGGCGCCTGCTGTTGGCAGGCGTCGTTCACCCCTGATCGAAGACCAAGGAGGAGTGACCCATGACGGGCCAGGTACACACCGGTCGACCCAGTAAATTGCTGCGCAATCTCAGTGCCAAGATTGCTTCCATTCCCATGGTGCTCACCGCCGTCGTCATCTTTCTCGGCGGCACCGTGTGGACGGTCGTCTATTCGTTCACAAATTCGAAGCTGCTGCCGCGGGCGAATTTCGTCGGCCTCGACCAGTACGAGCGCCTGTGGGATGCGCCGCGCTGGATCATGTCGATCCAGAATCTCGCGATCTACGGCGTCCTGACGCTCATCTTCAGCTTGGTGATGGGCTTTCTGCTCGCCGCGCTGATGGACCAGAAGATCCGCTTCGAAAACACTTTTCGTACGATCTTCCTCTATCCCTTCGCGCTGTCCTTCATCGTCACCGGCCTCGTCTGGCAGTGGATTTTGAACCCGGAATTCGGCGTGCAATCGGTCGTGCGTTCGCTCGGTTGGGAGACGTTTGCGTTCGATCCGCTCTATAATTCCGACATCGTCATCTATGGCGTGCTGATCGCCGGCTTGTGGCAGGGCACGGGGCTCGTCATGTGCCTGCTGCTCGCGGGTCTTCGCGGCATCGACGAGGATATCTGGAAGGCGTCGCGCGTCGACGGCATCCCGATGTGGAAGACCTATCTCTTCATCATTATCCCGATGATGCGCCCGGTCTTCATCACCACGCTCGTCATCATCGCGAGCGGCATCGTCAAGGTCTACGACCTCGTGGTGGCACAGACGAGCGGCGGCCCGGGTATCTCGTCGGAAGTGCCGGCAAAATACGTCTACGACTACATGTTCCAGGCGCAGAACCTGGGGCAGGGCTTTGCCGCCTCCACCATGATGCTCGTCACGGTCGCCATCATCATCGTGCCCTGGGCCTATCTCGAATTCGGAGGGCGCAAGCGTGTCTGACAGCGTTGTTCTCAAGGCCGGCCCGGCGCTTGCCGCCGCCACCAAGGCCGGTATCGAACCCTATGGGGCAAAACCCCGCCGCGTGCTCTCGGGCCGCAACATCATGCTCTACGGCACGCTCACCCTTGCAGCGCTCTATTACCTGCTGCCGCTCTACGTGATGGTCGTCACGTCGATGAAGGGCATGCCGGAAATCCGCCTGGGCAATATCTTTTCGCCGCCGCTGGAAATCACCTTCGAACCCTGGGCGAAGGCCTGGGCGAGCGCCTGCACCGGCCTCAACTGCGACGGCCTCTCGCGCGGCTTCTGGAATTCGGTGCGCATCACTATCCCGTCGACGCTGATCTCGATCCTCGTCGCCTCGGTCAACGGCTATGCGCTCGCCAACTGGAAGTTCAAGGGCGCGGATGTCTTCTTCACCATCCTCATCGTCGGCGCCTTCATTCCCTATCAGGTGATGATCTACCCAATCGTCATCGTGCTGCGCGAAATGGGCATCTACGGCACGCTGACCGGCCTCGTCATCGTGCACACGATCTTCGGCATGCCGATCCTGACGCTGCTCTTCCGCAACTATTTCTCGTCGCTGCCGGAGGAGCTGTTCAAGGCGGCGCGTATCGACGGCGCCGGGTTCTGGCAGATCTATTTCCGCATCATGCTGCCCATGTCGCTGCCGATCTTCGTCGTGGCGATGATCCTGCAGATCACCGGCATCTGGAACGACTTCCTCTTCGGCGTCGTGTTCACCCGGCCGGAATATTACCCGATGACCGTGCAGCTCAACAACATCGTCAACTCCGTCCAGGGGGTGAAAGAATACAACGTCAACATGGCCGCAACGCTGCTTACCGGCGCGGTTCCGCTCATCGTTTATTTCGTGTCGGGACGGCTCTTCGTCCGCGGCATCGCCGCCGGCGCAGTCAAGGGTTAAGCCATGCAGAAATCAGTCTCCATCAAGGACCTGTCTTTGAGTTTTGGCGCGGTCAACGTGCTGGAAAACCTCAATCTCGATATCGGCGACGGCGAGTTCCTCGTGCTGCTTGGCTCGTCAGGCTGCGGGAAATCGACCCTGCTCAACTGCATCGCCGGCCTGCTGGAGCCGACCGGCGGGCAGATCTTCATCAAGAACAAGAACGTCACCTGGGAGGAGCCGAAGGACCGCGGCATCGGCATGGTGTTCCAGTCCTACGCGCTCTATCCGCAGATGACGGTGGAGAAGAACCTGTCCTTCGGCCTCCAGGTCGCCAAGATGCCGAAGCCGGAGATTGAGAAGCGCATCGCTCGCACCGCCGAAATCCTCCAGATCGGCCCGCTCCTCAAGCGCAAGCCCTCGGAGCTTTCCGGCGGCCAGCGCCAGCGCGTGGCGATCGGGCGTGCATTGGTGCGCGACGTCGATGTCTTCCTGTTCGACGAGCCGCTCTCCAACCTCGATGCGAAGCTGCGCTCGGAGCTGCGTGTCGAGATCAAGCGGCTGCACCAGTCGCTAAAGAACACGATGATCTACGTCACCCATGACCAGATCGAGGCCCTGACGCTCGCCGACCGCATCGCCATCATGAAGAGCGGCGTCATCCAGCAGCTTGCCGATCCGAACACGATCTACAACGAGCCGCGCAACATGTTCGTCGCCGGCTTCATCGGTTCGCCGTCGATGAATTTTCTGCGCGGCGAGATCGCGGAGCGGGGGGGCAAGCCGGTGTTCCTGGTGAACGGCGTCGACTTCTCGCTCGATGGCTACAAGGCGGGCGAGCCGCTCCGGCCGGGCCGCAAGGTCGTGCTCGGTGTACGGCCGGAGCATGTGAAGGTCAACGAGGAGGCCGCCGGTGTCGCGACCCATCAGGCGACGGTGGACATCGAGGAGCCGATGGGCGCCGACAACCTGCTCTGGCTGAAACATGCCGGCCACACGATGTCCGTCCGCGTCGGCGGGGCGCGGCGCTTTGCGCCGGGCACGGCGGTGACGCTGTCCTTCGACATGGGACTGGCGTCGCTGTTCGATGCGGGGACGGAGGAGCGAATCTAGGGCGTTGCGTTTGGTGCTCCCCCCTCTGGCCTGCCGGCCATCTCCCCCTCAAGTGGGAGATGGCCGGCAGGCCAGAGGGGGGAGCACCCCGAAGACAGACATTAGAGACACATGATGACCCAAGCATCCGACATCACCGCGATCGACCTTTCCGGCACCTGGCAACTCGCCAGCACCGGCGCCGTACACGCTGCCCCCATGCGTGTCCCCGGCGACGTGCATAGCGCGCTTCTGGCCGCCGGCCTCATCCCCGATCCCTATGCCGGCCGCAACGAGCGGGACGTGCAGTGGGTGGCGGAGAAGGACTGGGCGATCGAGCGCAGCTTCGACGCCGCGCCCGAAATGCTGGAGGGCGACTGGTATCTCGATATCGGCAGCATCGACACGGTCGCCTCCGTCTACGTCAACGGCGTGCTGGTGCAGGACACCGACAATTGCTTCCGCCGCTACCGGCCAGACGTAACCGATGCGTTGAAAGCCGGCGAGAACAGGCTGAAGGTGGTCATCCATTCAAGCATCGCCGCGGGTGCTGCCCGGCAGGCGGAGCAGCCGTTCTTCATTCCCTGGTCGACCGGCAATTCGCCGATCCCGAACGGCAACATGCTGCGCAAGCCGCAAAGCCATTTCGGCTGGGACTGGAACATCGCGATTGCGCCGCTCGGCATCTATGGCGAGATTGTTTTACGCAAGCTGGAAGTGGCGCGCATCGAGCATGTCACGACGCGGCAGTTCCATCATGCCGGTGGCGCCGTCGATCTCTACGTGACCACCACGTTCCATGCCGAGGAACCGGGCATCTTGCCGGTGCATTTCGCGCTCGGCGAGGAGCGCGTCCGCCTCGATATCGGCATCGGCGCCGGCGAGACGCAGCTCACCCACATGTTCCGCATCGAGAAGCCGGCACTCTGGTGGCCCGCGGGCCACGGCGAGCAGGCGCTCTATGGCGTGCGCGTCGAGACGCCCACCGAGACCGTGGTGCGCCGCGTCGGCCTGCGTCAGGTCGAGCTGATCACGGACAAGGATGAGGCCGGCAGCCGCTTCGCGCTGAAGGTCAACGGCCGCGAGATCTTCTGCCGCGGCGCCAACTGGATACCCGCCGACGCTCTACCGTCGCGTATCACGCCCGCCGGCGTGCGCGACCTCTTACAATCCGCCGTCGATGCCAACATGAACATGCTGCGCGTCTGGGGCGGCGGGTTCTACGAGCCGGACTGGTTCTACGACCTGTGCGACGAAATGGGCCTGATGGTCTGGCAGGACTTCATGTTCGCCTGCAACCTCTACCCCTCGACCATCGATTTCCTCGACAATGTCACCGCCGAGGTGGATTACCAGGTCAAGCGGCTCGCCTCTCATCCCTCCATCGTGCTCTGGTGCGGCGATAATGAACTGGTCGGCGCGCTCACCTGGTTCGACGTCAGCCGCGAGAACCGCGACCGTTACCTCGTCTCCTACGATCGCCTCAACCGCACCATCGAAGTGGCGATGAAGAAGGCCGCGCCCGGCGCCCTCTGGTGGCCGTCGAGCCCGGCGTCGGGCTATCTCGACTTCGGCGATGCCTGGCATGCCGACGGTTCCGGCGATATGCACTACTGGTCCGTCTGGCACGAGAATAAATCGTTCGACAATTACCGCACCGTGCGTCCGCGCTTCTGCTCGGAATTCGGCTTCCAGTCCTACACGTCCATGCCCGTCATGAGGACCTTCGCGGAGCCCAAGGACATGAACATCGCCTCGCCGGTGATGGAGAGCCACCAGAAGAATGCTGGCGGCAACGAGCGCATCGCGGGAACCATGTTCCGCTACTTCCGCTTCCCGAAGGATTTTGCGAGCTTCGTCTATCTGAGCCAGATCCAGCAGGGCCTCGCCATCCGCACCGCCGTCGAATACTGGCGCTCGCTGAAGCCCCATTGCATGGGCACGCTCTACTGGCAGCTCAACGACACCTGGCCGGTCGCCTCCTGGTCGAGCCTCGATTACGGCGGCAGCTGGAAGGCCATGCACTATATGGTGCGCCGCTTCTTCCAGCCCGTCGCGGTCGCCGCGATCCCGTCCAGGGACGGCGAGACCATCGGCTTCTCCGTCGTCAACGACACCGCGGAGCCGGTAACGGTGACGCTCGATACCTGGCTCGTTTCACTTTCTGGCGAGCGCCGGCCCTATCGCGGCGCTGAAGGCACATGCGGACCGGACAAGGCAGAAATGCTGTTCTCCGTCTTCGCCGCCGACCTGCCGGAAGACACGCTGCTCTTCTGGTCCTTCACGGCCTCGAACGGCATGACGGGCGAGGGGCATCACGTAGCGGTCAACTACAAGGCGCTCGATCTCGAAGCCTCCGGCCTGACGCTCGATGTCTCGCCGCGCGACGACGGCCGCTTCGCCGTCACCGCAGCGGCGAGCGGCCTTGCGCTGCACATCATGATCGAGGCGGACGTCGCCGGCCGCTGGTCCGACAATGCCTTCGACCTCACGGCCGGCGAACAGAAGACCGTGATCTTCACTCCGGCGACAAGCGGTTCGGCCCCACAATTCCACTGGCTCGATCTTCATTCCTGCCAGACCCATCAAGCCTAATACGAGGAGACATTCATGCAGACGGTCAGTTTCCAGCTCTACAGCGCCCGCAATTTCCAGCCCTTCGCCGAAGTGTTCCGCATTCTCGGCGATGCCGGCTACAAGGAAGTCGAGGGTTACAGCGCCCTCTATGCCGAGCTCGACGATGCCGCGATCCAGCGGGTGAAGGCCGATCTCGACCGCAACGGCCTCACCATGCCGACGGCCCATTTCAGCCTCGACATGCTGGAGGCGGAGCCCGGCCGCGTGCTGGAGATCTGCCGCACGCTCGGCATCGAGGCGGTCTATTGCCCCTATCTCCTGCCGGAGCACCGCCCGACGGACGCCGCGGGCTGGCGCGCCCTGGGGGAACGCCTGCAGGCGGCCGGCGAGCCGATCCGCAAGGCGGGGCTTACCTTCGGCTGGCACAACCACGATTTCGAGTTCTTCGCACTCGAAGACGGCACCGTGCCGCAGGATCACCTCTTTGCCGGCGGGCCGGACCTCACCTGGGAAGCGGATATCGCCTGGATCATCCGCGGCGGTGCCGATCCCTTCGCCTGGATCCAGAAATACGGCGACCGCATCACCGCCGTGCACGTCAAGGACATCGCGCCGAAGGGCGAGAATGCCGACGAGGACGGCTGGGCGGATGTCGGCCACGGCACCGTTGCCTGGACCGATCTCGCCAAGGCGCTCGCCGGCACGCCGGCCAAGCATTTCATCGTCGAGCATGACAATCCGAAGGACATTACCCGGCTTGCCACCCGCTCGATCGCCACCATCAAGGCATTCTGAGGACTGATCATATGATAAAGGAATACGGAGTCGGCATCATCGGCTGCGGCAACATTTCGGGCGCCTATTTCAAGCTGATCCCGACCTTCAGGAACCTGAAGCTCGTCGCCTGCGCCGATATCAACCCGGCCGCGTCCAAGGCGCGCTCGGAGGAGTTCGGTGTCCCGGCGCAGGAGATCGACGCACTCCTCGCCAATCCCGCCGTCGACGTCGTCGTCAACCTGACGGTGCCGGAGGCGCATTATCCGGTGTCGAAAAAGACGCTCGAAGCCGGCAAACATGTCTATTCGGAAAAGCCCTTCGTGCTGTCGCTCGAACAGGGCGAGGACCTGCGCCGCATCGCCGATGCCAAGGGCCTCAAGGTCGGTTCCGCGCCGGATACCTATCTCGGTGGCTCGCATCAATTCGTGCGCCACCTCATCGATAGCGGCAAGGTCGGCAAGATCATGTCCGGCACGGCGCATGTGCTGGGGCCTGGCATGGAGAGCTGGCATCCGAACCCGGATTTCTTCTTCGCGCCGGGCGGCGGGCCGATCCTCGACATGGGGCCGTATTACGTCAACAACCTCGTCAATCTCGTCGGGCCGGTGAAGCGCGTCGTGGCACTCGCCAACAGGGCGCGCGAGGAACGCATCATCGGAAATGGCCCGCGTCTGGGCGAGGCGTTGCCGGTGGTCGTCGCGACGAACATCCACGCCATCCTGGAATTCGTCAGCGGGGCGCAGATCTCGCTCATGTCGAGCTGGGATGTCTGGGCGCACCGCCATCAGAACATGGAGCTCTACGGCACCGACGGCGCCGTCTTCGTGCCGGACCCGAATTTCTTCGGCGGCACGGTGGAGGTGGCGGGCAACGACCGTGAGCCGAAGGAAGTGGAGGTCTGGGATCACCCGCTGACCGCGCAGAACTACCAGTTCGACTGGGGCACACAGGCCAACTACCGCGGCATCGGCCTTGCCGACATGATGGAAGCGGTGACGACCGGCCGCGACTATCGCTGCTCGCTCGACCGCTCACTGCACACGATCGACGTGCTGACGGCAATCCTGCGCTCGGCCGACGAGGGCAGGGCGGTGGACATCGTGACGACCTGCACGCAGCCGGAGGCGCTGGGTATTGAAGAGGCGCGGGCGTTGCTTCGGTAGACGGAGGTTTTTTGTCCGTCCCGCTTGCTCCCGTTGATCTCCCCCCTTGAGGGGGAGATGTCGCGAAGCGACAGAGGGGAGTGGCGACGGCGCGGCATAGTTGGGGCACCGGCGGCATTTGCCGAAACGTTACCCCCCTCTGCCCTGCCGGGCATCTCCCCCTCAAGGGGGGAGATCGATGGGGGCACCGTCTGGGGGAAATGGGGACCTTGCCTCTTGTGAACGCGCCCCGGCCAGGGGTACGACACACATCTCAATTCATGCAAAGGAACGTAACCATGGCCTGGCAGCCTGCGGACAACCGCTACGATACGATGACCTACAACCGCGTCGGGCGCTCCGGCCTCAAGCTGCCGGCGATTTCTCTGGGGTTGTGGCACAATTTCGGCGACGACACGCCGCATGACCGCAAGGTCGATATGTGCCGCACGGCCTTCGACCTCGGCATCACCCATTTCGACCTTGCCAACAATTACGGCCCGCCGGCCGGTACGGCGGAGACCGCCTTTGGCGAGATTCTGCGCACCGACTTCGCGCATCTGCGCGACGAGCTGATCATCTCCTCCAAGGCCGGCTACAATATGTGGCCGGGTCCCTATGGCGAGTGGGGCAGCCGCAAGTACCTGATCGCGTCGTGCGACCAGAGCCTGAAGCGCATGGGCCTCGACTATGTCGACATCTTCTATTCGCACCGCTTCGATCCCGATACACCGCTGGAGGAGACCTGCGGTGCGCTCGACCATATCGTGCGCTCCGGCCGCGCGCTTTACGTGGGCATCTCCTCCTACAATTCGCAGCGCACCCGCGAGGCGGCGGCGATCCTGAAGGCGCTCGGCACGCCCTGCATCATCCACCAGCCGAGCTATTCCATGCTCAACCGCTGGGTCGAGGACGATGGGTTGGTGGACACGCTGGAAGAGCTCGGCATCGGCTCGATCGTCTTCTCGCCGCTGGCCCAGGGCATGCTGACGACGAAATATCTCGGTGGCATTCCGGGCGACAGCCGCGCGGCGCTGAACCACTTTCTCAAGAAGGATTTCATCCGTCCCGAGATCATCGACAATATCCGCAAGCTCAACGAGATCGCCGAGCGGCGCGGCCAGACGCTGGCGCAGATGGCGCTTGCCTGGGTGCTGCGCGGCGGGCGCATCACCTCCGCGCTGATCGGCGCCAGCCGCTCGTCGCAGATCGTCGATTGCGTCAAGGCGCTGGAAAATCGAGATTTCACGGCCGAGGAACTGGCCGAGATCGACGTCCATGCCCGGGAGGCGGACGTCAATCTCTGGGCAAGGTCGGCCGAACGGGACTGAGCGCGGCCGCCTGATCAGCCGGCCTGCCGGAGCCACAACGGGAAGGGGTCCGGCAGGTTCGCCCAGCGCGCCGGCTCGAATGTTTCCGCCTCGACGAGACAGGCGTCGAGCCTGCGGCGAAGTGCGGCTTCGTCCATCGGGTCGGCGCCGATGAAGACGAGTTCCTGCCGGCGGTCGCCCCAGACCGGATCGCTGGCGCGGGCGATGCCCTCGCGTGCGGCCTGGTCCTGCGGCCAGTGCTGTGGCGGCACGGCAGCCCACCAGAGGCCGAGGCGGCCGCTGCGCACCAGGGCGCCCGCCTGGCTCATCTCGCCGACATGGTGCGGGCGTGTCGCCAGCCAGAAAAAGCCCTTGGCGCGGATGACGCCGGGCCAGCTTTCATCGAGGAAGGTCTTGAAGCGGGCCGGATGGAACGGTTTTTTCGCGCGGTAGACGAAGGAGCGGATGCCGTATTCCTCCGTCTCCGGCACATGGTCCTTGAAACCGTGCAGTTCCTTGAACCAGAGCGGATGTTCGCTTGCCTTCTCGAAATCGAAGCGGCCGGTGCCGAGGATGTCGGCAAGCTCGACGCGGCCGAAATCCGTCTCGATGACGCGGGCCGACGAATTGAGGCCGCCGACGATCTGGCGGGCGGCGAGCAGGGTGTCGAGTTTCGCCGCCCCGGCCTTGTTGAGCACGACGACATCGGCGAATTCGATCTGCTCGACCAGCAGTTCCACCAGCGTGCGCGTGTCGCCTTCGCCGGCCGTCTCGCCGCGCTGCGCCAGAAAATCCTGCGAGGCATAGTCCTTGAGCAGGTTTGCCGCATCGACGACCGTGACCATGGTATCGAGCCGCGCGACGTCGGACAGGCTACGGCCGTTCTCGTCGCGGAAATCGAAGGTGGTGGCGACGGGCAGCGGCTCGGAAATGCCGCTCGATTCGATCAGCAGGTAGTCGAAGCGGTTCATCTCGGCGAGGCGGCGCACCTCGTTCAGCAGGTCATCGCGCAGCGTGCAACAGATGCAGCCATTGGTCATCTCGACAAGCTGTTCGCCGGTGCGCGACAGGTCCGCCCCGCCATCGCGGATGAGGGCGGCGTCGATGTTGACCTCGCTCATGTCGTTGACGATGACCGCGACGCGCAGGCCGCTGCGGTTGGTGAGCACATGGTTGAGAAGCGTCGTCTTGCCGGCGCCGAGGAAGCCGGAAAGCACGGTGACGGGGAGGCGATTGTCCATGCGATTTGCCTTTTATGTTATACTATTACATTTGGTGCGCTGAAAAAGGCGGGGTGATCCCGCCTGGTTTTGTGTTTGTCGTTTGCCGACTCGCGAATGAAAGGCGGAACCGGCGGCCTTACTCTACCTCCCCCTTGAGGGGGGAGGTCGCCGCGAAGCGGCGGGTGGGGGTGACCCGCATCCGCACAGGCATCACTGGTGGAGAGGTCGCGCCACCCCACCCCGGAGCCTCGCTCCGACCCTCCCCCTCAAGGGGAGGGTGGCCTTCGGCCGGCGTTCGACAGGTTTGTCTTTTCTCAGCTAGCCTGACCGAGGCAATCGCGCAGAGACGTGGCGATGCTCCTCATCAGGGTGAAATAGAGGTCCGGGCCGGGTTCCAGCGTCGCGGCTTCCGGGTCGAGCGTGCCGGACTTTGCCGGTGTGCCCTCGATCACCACGTTGACCAGCTTCGGCTCGAACTGCGGCTCGGCGAAGACGCAGGTTGCGCCCAGCGTCTTCACCTTGTCGCGGATCTGCGTCAGGCGCTCGGCGCCGGGCAGGGTTTCCGGGCTGACGGTGATGGAGCCGGCGGCGTGCACGCCGTAGTGGTGCTCGAAATACTGGTAGGCGTCGTGGAAGACGATGAAGGGCTTGTCCTTCACCGGTGCCACGGTCTCGGCGACCTCCTTGTCGAGGGCGGCGAGCTTGTCGTTCAGGCTCGCGAGGTTCGCCTTGTAGGCCTCGGCATTGGCCGGGTCCTTTTCGGAAAGCACCTTTGCCGTCTCCGCGGCGATGGCGCGGGCATTGTCCGGGCTCAGCCAGAGATGCATGTCGAATTCGCCATGTTCATGGCCCTCGTGCCCGGCTTCCTCGCCATGGGCATGGGCCTCTTCGGCCTCCTTGCCATGGTCGTGGCCTTCCGCGGCGTGCTCGTGCCCTTCCTCGCCCTCGTCCTCATGCGCCTCGAATGGTCCGCCTTCGCGGAAATGCAGCTTTTCGAGGCCCGGTGCATCCTCCAGCTCGACGACGGTCGCGTTGCCGCCGAGCGCTTCCAGTGGCTTTTCCAGGAAGGCCTCCAGCCCGTGACCGACCCAGAAGACCACGTCCGCATCCTGCAAGGCCGCCGCATTGGAGGGTTTCAGCGAATAGGTATGCGGCGAAGCCGCGCCCTCGACGATCAGGTCCGGCTCGCCGACCCCCTGCATGATCGCGGCGACGAGCGAATGGATCGGCTTGATGGACACGACCACATTCGGCACCTCCGCCCGCGCGGCAAGGGGGCCGGCGGCGAGGAGCGCGGTCGAGAGGAAGAGGGCGCGAACGGCCTTTTGCATGGGGATCTCCGTCTTGATTGTGAATGTAATGTTATTACATCAATTGCGTTATGCTATAACGTGTGCCATATCCGGTGGCAACAGGCCTTTGGAAAAAAGTGATGCTGCAGACCCCAACCAAGACCGTCCCGCCGCTCGTCTCGCTTGGCGGCGTCGGCGTGCGCCGCCAGGGCCGCTGGCTCGTGCGCGGCGTGGAATTTTCCATAGCACCCGGCGAGATCGTCACGCTGATCGGCCCCAACGGCTCCGGCAAGTCGACGACCGCCAAGGCGGCGATCGGCGTTTTGAAGGCCGACGAGGGCAGGGTGGAACGCAAGGCCGGCCTGAAGGTCGGCTACGTGCCGCAGAAGCTCGCGATCGACTGGACCATGCCGCTCACCGTCGACCGGCTGATGACGCTGACCTCGCCGCTGAAGGGCGCCGAGATCGACGCAGCGCTTTCCGCCACCGGCATCCGCCATCTCGCGCGCGCCGAGGTGCAGCACCTCTCCGGCGGCGAATTCCAGCGCGCGCTGCTCGCCCGCGCGATCGCCCGCAAGCCCGACCTGCTGGTGCTCGACGAGCCGGTGCAGGGCGTCGACTTTTCCGGCGAGATTGCGCTTTACGACCTCATCAAGACGATCCGCAACACGACCGGCTGCGGCATCCTGCTGATCTCGCACGACCTGCATGTCGTGATGGCCGAGACGGATACCGTTATCTGCCTGAACGGCCATGTCTGTTGCCGCGGCACGCCGGAGGCCGTCAGCCAGAGCCCGGAATATCTGCGCCTCTTCGGCGCCCGCGCCGGCCAGACGCTCGCCTTCTACAATCACGACCACGACCATACGCACCTGCCGGATGGCCGCGTGCAGCATGCCGACGGCTCGATCACCGACGATTGCCGGCCGGGCGACGGGCATCACACGCAAGTTCTGCCGAGCGGCAAGGCGGGGCCGATGCGCATCGTGCACACGCACGGGCCGAATTGCGGCTGCGGCCATGACAACGGCCCGGCGCCGGCTGGCCAGGCCGGGGAGGCCCGCGATGCTTGACGACTTCTTTGTGCGCGCGCTGGTCGCGGGCGTAGGGCTTGCCATCACCGCCGGGCCGCTCGGCTGTTTCGTCGTCTGGCGGCGCATGGCCTATTTCGGCGATACGATGGCGCACTCGGCGCTGCTCGGCGTCGCGCTGTCGCTGCTGATGGATTTCAACCTGCTGATCAGCGTCTTCCTCGTCGCCGCGGCCGTGTCGCTGCTGATGCTGCTGTTGCAGAAGCGCGGCACGCTCTCCACCGATGCGCTGCTCGGCATCCTGTCGCATGCGACGCTGGCGATCGGCCTTGTCCTGGTCTCCTTCATGACCTGGGTGCGCATCGATCTCGTCGGCTTCCTGTTCGGTGACATCCTGGCCGTGACCCGCGCCGACGTGGACCTCGTCTGGGGCGGCGGCATTCTCGTCCTTTTCGCCATCGTCTGGATGTGGCGCCCGCTGATCGCCTCGACGGTCAACCCGGAACTGGCGGAGGCCGAGGGCCTGCAGCCGGAACGGGCGCGGCTCGCCTTCATGCTGCTGATGGCGCTCGTCATCGCCATCGCCATGAAGATCGTCGGCATCCTGCTGATCACTTCGCTGCTGATCATCCCGGCCGCCACCGCCCGGCGCTTTTCCACCAGCCCGGAAATCATGGCCGTGCTCGCCTCCGTCATCGGGGCGCTTGCGGTCGTCGGCGGGCTGTTCGGCTCCCTGAAATTCGATACGCCCTCTGGCCCCTCGATCGTCGTCGCAGCGCTCGGCCTGTTCGTCCTGAGCCTGCTGACGAAGCCCAGGACGGGCACAACCCAACAGCCGGCCATGGGCCAGGGAGGTCAGGCATGACCACGCAACACATGACCACGCAACAACTGACGCGCAACCAGGGCCTGGTCTTCGACGTGCTCTCGCATTCCGGCAGCCCGCTCAGCGCCTATTCGATCCTCGACAAGCTGCGCGACAGCGGTTTTCGCGCGCCCTTGCAGGTCTATCGCGCGCTCGACAAGCTCTTGGAATTCGGCCTCGTGCACCGCCTTGAAAGCATCAATGCCTTCGTCGCCTGCGCGCATCCGGAAGACGGCTGCCACGCCCACGGCCTCACCGCCTTCACCATCTGCGAGACCTGCGGCAAGGTCGACGAATTCCACGACCATGTGATCGAGGACCGGCTGAAGGGTTTTGCCAAGGACCGCAACTTCAAGACCGGCAAGACGACGATCGAGATCCGCGGCACCTGCGCCGGCTGCGCGTGAACCTCCGGTTCATTCAGCCTTTACCCGCGTTTCCGCGGCGAGCTTGCGCCAACGGCGGACATTGACGTTGTGCTCCGCCAGTGTGGCCGCAAAAGCATGGCCACCATTGCCATCCGGCACGAAATAAAGATCGTCCGTCGCTGCGGGATGTGCCGCCGCCTCAAGCGAGGCCTGCCCGGGAAGCGCGATCGGCGTCGGCGGCAGGCCGGGAATCTGGTAGGTGTTGTAGGGCGTCTTCATTTCCAGGTCCGCCCGGAGGATCGCCCGGCCGACGGGCTTTCCGTCGCCGCCGAAGAGACCATAGATCATCGTCGCGTCGGATTGCAGCCGCATGCCCTTCTTGAGGCGGTTGACGAAGACCGCGGCGAGTTTCGGCATGTCGGCCGGCAGGCCGGTTTCCCGCTCGATAATCGAGGCGAGGATGACGAGCTGTTCGGGATTTTCAAGCGGCAGGTCCTTCTGCCGACCCGCCCATATCCGGCCGATGAGCTCGGCCTGCGCCACCTGCATCTGCTGCACCACGTCGACGCGCGTCGCGCCGCGCGCCAGCGCATAGGTGCCGGGCATCAGGGCGCCCTCCGCCGGCAGTTCGGCCGGCAGGTCGCCGTCGAGCCGGGCATCCTGCGCCAGTTGCTCGAAGGCCTGTTTCACGGTCAGACCGGCCGCAATGGATATGCTTTCAGTCGTTGCCTGCTCTGCGCTGGATTTCAGCAACTCCTCGATCTCCACCTTTGCCAGCGATGCGAACGCGCAGGAGGGAAACAGCCGGACATGCTCTTCCAGCAAGGCAATATTGCCGCGTGAACTGACCGCCTGCCAATGCACCGCGGCGTCGCGGCAGGGATCGACGGCCGCGGGCGCCTCTTCGGCCTCACGACCGAGGATCACCGTTTCGAAGAGCGAGCCCGTGATGTACGGGCGCTGCTTGCCCTTGGTCGCTTCGAACACGTCCTTGGCCACGGACCGCAACACCACTTCGACCTCTCGCCCCGGCGTGACGAGATGGCGGGCAAGCGCGCTTGCATAGGGGCTGCTGTCCCCCTCGCCATCGAGCGCGATTTCGCCGGGCGAGGTGGCAAAGCCGATGAGGAGGTTGCTCTGCGTGCTCTCGATCCGGGCAAGGCCCTTCGTCGCGCCGCCGCGCGTCAGGGGACGTTTCATCTTGCTGAACAGCGGATTGTCGCGGCAGGCATCCACGAGCACGAGCTTGAATTTCTTGACGCCGGAAAGGGCATCGACGAGCTTGCCGAGCGCCACCGTCTCATATTCCACGTCGACATCGGATTCGAGCGTCGCATCGACGGGCATGAGAAAGTTCTCGCCGTTCATTTCGATGCCGTGACCGGAATAATAAATGAGGCCGATCTCCGCCTCAGCGGCGGTTGTCGAGAATTCGGACAGCGCCCGCGACATGGCGGCCCGCCCCGCATTCTCCACCACGGTCACCTCGAAATCCGCCGCTTCCAGCACGCTTTTGAGCGCGGCGACGTCGTTTGGCGGATTGCGAAGGGCAGATGCACTCTCGGCATAGGCGGCATTGCCGATGAGCAGCGCGACCTTGACCGCCGCCTGTGCCGGCGCCAGCAGAAGGACCGCAAGGACGAAAACGACGGCGCGCAGAAGCATGTCCATGCTCCCCTGAAAACCCGGAGGCCTACCCTATCATGCTGCACATCTGACGGGCGGGGAAGGCGGATTATTCAGCCGACCGGCTTCAGCCCCTTCTTGAAGCGCTGCCAGTTGCGCACATAGCCGTCGGCGGAGCGCTTCAGGCCGGCAAGCGCCGCCTCGTCCAGCGTGCGGATCGCCTTGGCGGGCGCGCCGACGATCAGCGAATTGTCCGGAAAGACCTTGCCCTCCGTCACCAGCGCATTGGCGCCGACGAGGCAGTTGTTGCCGATCACCGCGCCGTTCAGCACGGTCGCCCCCATGCCGATCAACGAATTGTCGCCGATGGTGCAGCCGTGGATGATGGCGCTGTGGCCGATCGTGCAGCCTTCACCGATCGTCACCGGCTTGCCGGGATCGGTGTGCACGACGACGCCCTCCTGGATGTTCGAGCGCGCGCCCACCGTGATCGGCTCGTTGTCGCCGCGCAGCGTCGCGCCGAACCAGATGCCGACATCCTCGCCGAGCACGACCCTGCCGATGACATTGGCATCCGGCGCCACCCAGTAGCGGCCGTCCGCGGGCAGCGTCGGCTGGTCGTCGTCCAGGGCATAGAGCGGCATCGGCATTCTCCTCCAAGATGATTCCCGGCGATACTGCACCCGCCCGGCCGCGCAGGCAAAGGGCCGAGGGTGGTTTTTCCGTCGCGTTTGGAGTATGAGCCCGGCCATGACACAGAGAGCCAGCGCCAGCACGATGTACCACCAGGCCGTCAGCACGGGGACGAAGATTTTCGCCACCGCGCCTATGATCGACTGGAGTGATCGTCGCTACCGCGTCTTCGCGCGGCAGATGACGAAGAATGCGCTGCTCTTCACCGAAATGATCGTCGCCGACGCGATCCTGCGCGGCAATCGCGACCGGCTGCTCGGCTTCGATGCACAAGAACATCCCGTCGCCCTCCAACTCGGTGGCAACGATCCGCAAAAGCTTGCCGAGGCGGCGCGGATCGGCGAGGGGTTCGGTTATGCCGAGATCAACCTCAATGTCGGCTGCCCCTCGGACCGGGTGCAATCAGGCACGTTCGGCGCCTGCCTGATGCGCGAGCCGCAGCTCGTCGCCGATTGCGTGGCGGCGATGAAGGCGGCGGTGTCGATCTCCGTCACCGTCAAGTGCCGCATCGGCGTCGACGACCAGGACCCGGAGGTGGCGCTGCGCGACCTCGTTTCGCGCATCCAGGACGCCGGCACGGATGCCGTCTGGGTCCATGCGCGAAAAGCCTGGTTGCAGGGCCTGTCGCCGAAGGAGAACCGCGATATTCCGCCACTCGACTATGGTCTCGTGCACCGGCTGAAGGCGGAAAATCCGCATCTTTTCATCGGGCTCAACGGCGGGCTTCACACATTGAATCAAGCCGCCGAGGAGATGCAAAACCTCGATGGCGTCATGCTCGGCCGCGCTGCCTATCAGGACAGCGGTGTCCTGACGGGCGTGGACGGGCTTTTCCCGCATCCGCTGTCTCCGGCAGGCCACCAGCCCTCTGAAACGATTGTCAGCCCGCAGGACCTCCCGGCGGAATACTGGGAAGCCCTGCGCGATGCGATGATGGCCTATGCGGCGCGGGTCGTGGCGGATGGCGGGCGGGTGGCGCATGTGACGCGCCATATGGTCGGCCTGTTCCAGGGCTTTCCGGGCGTGCGGCGCTACCGGCAGATCCTTTCCACCGATGCGACGAAGCCGGGCGCGGGGCCGGAGGTGATTTCGGCGGCCTTTGCCGCGGTTCTCGCCGCCCGCGCGACGACGGCCGCGGCGGCGGAATAGCGCTTTCTGTGCATCGCCCCGGCGCGACCACAATTTCGTCCCCTCGGGGTCGGAAACTTCCCCCGCTTCGCCCTTGATGGCCGAGGGATGCGGGACTAGGACAGACGACGTAATGCTAAGAGACGGACAGGTGGCCGCGTGATCGATCCCTACGCCATGCTCGGTATAGAGCGCGATGCCGACGACAATGCGGTCAAGACCGCTTATCGCAAGGCCGCCAAGGGCGTGCACCCGGATTCCGGCGGCGATGCCGACCAGTTCTCCCGCCTCCAGGCCTGCTACGACCTGCTGCGCGATCCCGTGCGCCGCAAGGTTTTCGACGATACCGGCTTCGACCCGCAGCTTGCCGACCCGCGTGACTTGAAGGGCCTGATGCTCCTGGAACCGCTCGTCAACGACGTCATTCTCGACGAGCGCGAACCCGGCAGCTTCGATCCGCTGGCCGCCATGCGGCGCAAGCTCTCCGACGACATCGTCAAGAGCCGCTTCCACATCCTGGAACTCGAACGCCACCGCAACCGCGTGCGCCAGCATATTGACCGGCTTGGCCGCAAGGCCGGCACGGATTTCCTCGGCTCCATGCTGCGCGCCCGCTCGCAATCGATCGCCGAGGCGATTCGCAATGCCGAGGGCCAGATCGCGGCCATCGAGCAGGCCTATGCCATGCTGGAAGGCTATTCCTACGAACTCGCGACCGCCGTGGAGGCGCTCAAGGGGGAGGCGGCCGAGTAGCGTGATCGTGGCCGGAACGGCGGTTGCGGCCGACGCTTTACCCGCACTCCGTGCCCATGATTTCGATGCCTATCTCCCTGATTAAACGAGGGATTATCAAATATTTTCCGTGCTTTGCCCGGTTAAACGGATAAAATTCCCTTGCGAAAGGCAGAATAAAAGCCTACATCCCACATATCGAACTTTGCTTGTGACCTTTGTCTCTCGCCTCTTGGCACGGTCAGATCTCCTCTCATCGTCGATTTACATGCGACTGTTTTGTCGCTTTCTCCAACGATTGAAAGGATATCGTTATGAATTCAGGCACTGTGAAGTGGTTCAACAGCACCAAGGGTTTTGGCTTTATCGCTCCTGATGATGGCGCCAACGACGTGTTCGTTCACATTTCCGCCGTCGAACGTGCGGGCCTGCGCTCGCTCGCCGAAGGCCAGAAGGTCAGCTACGACATCGTTCAGGACCGCAAGTCGGGCAAGAGCTCGGCCGACAACCTGCGCGCCGCATAAGAATTGTCGTTCCTCTTGGCTGACCACGGATGTACCGGCAGTCGAGACGGCGAGCGACAGGAAGAGGTCGGGGTAAAGCCCGGCCTTTTTGTTTCGAATGCACGCCTTTGATCACGTTCGGGGAGTTGTCCATGAGCCGGAAACGATTTGCGATCGGCGACACGGTCACCCTCAAGGCCGATCTCTTTCGATCGGCCGACAGCGAACGGGTCTGCCGGGTGGTCGGGGTCTTGCCGTCCGACCACGGCGAGGCACAATATCGTGTGCGTCTCGGCAACGAGACGTGTGAACGCCGGATCGTCGCGAGCGACATCGAAGCGACGGATACGGTGGAAATACGCAGTGGCGGCAGTGCGTCCGCTTCCTCCAAGGGAAGCGAACCCTGGTTCAAGCCATCCAGCATTCGCGTCAACAAATAATCACAATCAGCGGCGGCCGCACGGCCGCGATGGAAAGGATATGTTTTGCAGGTACTCGTCCGCGACAACAACATCGAACAGGCCATCCGCGTTCTGAAGAAGAAGCTGCAGCGCGAAGGCGTCTTCCGCGAAATGAAGGCCCGCAGCGCCTATGAAAAGCCGTCTGAAAAGCGCGCCCGCGAAAAGGCCGAAGCCGTTCGGCGCGCCCGCAAGCTCGCCCGCAAGAAGGCCCAGCGCGAAGGCCTCATCCCTGGTCCCAAGCGCAAGCCGCTCCCGGGTCCGGGCCGCGTAGCCGGTTGATCGGCACGACGTCACGATGACGGCAGAGGAGCAAGCGATGACAGCGACCCGACAACAGTTTTTCAAGCCGACGAAGGTCAGCGCTGCGACGAAGGCCGCGGAAACCGATTCCGCCGCCAAGACCATCGTGGCGCAGGAAGCCGCCGCCCGCGACAAGAAGACGGAAAAGTTGCGGGCGATGCGCATCGCCCAGGAGGCGGCCCAACCCGCCCCCCTGCCGACGACCAAAAAGCGCAAGTAACAGCCCCCGTCGAACAGGGCTTTGACCCTATACGACGCCTATCGGACAAGCAGCCCGGCCCAAAAGCCGGGCTCTTGCCGTTTTTTTGCTTGGAAATGCTCGCGGTGCCGCCTGCGTTTTTTAACCAAGTGACTGTTTCTAGGTCAGCGCAAAGCAGTGCATAAAGCGATTTGTGCTCGCCTTGATATTTGCGAATGAAAATTATCTTGCACGGTTATTGCATAGGCTTCGAGCGGCACTGCCGCCTTGCCGCTAAAGCCTTGTAGCGTATCCGCAGCGGGATGAGATTAACTACGTCGTGTTGGATAGGGCAGGAAAAAATACGCCAAACGGGAGTGCGGCACACGATAAAATTACACGAAAATCATTCTCGTAACGACGGAGGCTTGTACCCTAATACAATTTACGGTGGGCTGAGGCACTTGACAAATTTACAGTCAGGAGATGCAAATGTGAGAAATTGGAGCGGGATGACATGGCCAGCGTGAAAGAGCAGAATTTTTTTATATGTGTATACTTGGATTCTGAAAAGAGCCCGCTCGGGCACTCCGTTTCTCAAAGTAACGACTTTCCTCCAGAAATGGAATCTGAAGCAGGTCCTGCAAAAGACGATGATGAGCACGAAGATAAGATATCTTCTTTCTCTGAAATATTTCAAAGATTTAAGGATTCTATGTTTGCATATATCGATATTCTTCCAGTGATGGCCGGTGCAGCGCCGTTCGCAACTTGGATGATCAGATCAAAAAATTTGATTGATCTTCTTAATTCCGAGTGCGTTGTGAAACATGAGGAAGAAAATCGAATAGTATATGAGCTAAAAGAAGAATTTTATTCAACATTCAAAGAGCTGAATGAGGCCGCAAATTCTCTGTCTCTTATTGGTAAGCAGGTTCCTAAGATGCTTATTATTGGTATAGTGAGTAGTTATGAATATTATAGCAGTATATTGATTCGCGAGATATACAAGAGTAACGCTGGGATGATCGAGGGTAGTGACAAGTCTGTCTCTATAAAGGACATTTTTCTAAGCAAAAACATTGAAGAATTCAAGGAACTCCTTATTGATAAGGAGGTTGAGGACGTTATGCGTCGATCTTTTGCCGATCAGATAAAATGGTTTGAATCTAATCTTGGTTTGAAGCGATCTATATCTGATGAGTATTCTAAATGGGGAGGCTTAATCGAAATCTTTGAGCGAAGAAACCTATTTGCTCATGCAAATGGCATTGTTGGTAAAAGATATTTAGATAAAACTAAAAATCTTGGTAATAGGCAGAGAGAGCCGAGTAGGGGTCAAGAATTATATGCTGGACCGAAGTATTTTAAAAAATCTATTGAAAATATTACGGAGTTCGGCTTGAAGCTTATTCAAGTTGTATGGAGAAAATTGTATCCGGCAGAATCGGATAAGGCGTATTCTTCTGCTTCGGATTTTGCCTTTGAGTTAATTGCTAAGGGGGAGTATTTTCTTTCCTCGGAGATATATCTGTTTCTTGATAGCCTAAACGGCAAAAAGGATGGGGAGCAGCAACTCATAAATACTGTAAATCTCGCTAATTGTTATGCTTTGCTAAAAGATGATAAAAAGAGAGATGATATCCTGGCGCAGCATGAATGGTCTGCCATAAATGATAGATTTTCCGTTTCAATTGCTGCTGTAAAAAAATATATCAAGCAAGTAATACAGTTTATGAATAAACTAAAGTACGACTATGAATGGAATGAAACAAATTATGAGGAGTGGCCCGTATTTTTCCAGATAAGGAATGATGAAGATTTTATAAAATGCTTTGAAGAGCTATATGGAAGGCCATTTTCGCCTAAGCCGGAGATGAGGAATTCTATAAAATCGCTAGAAGCTCATTTTTTAAGTATGAGAAAAAAAATTGCAAATAGTGCAGAAGTTGAACATGATGGGAAGTCTCTTCATTAATTCTTAGCGAAATGCTGAGGATCAGGCGGGCATTTCGCATTAAATTTGCTCACCGCCCCGGCCGCCCCGTCTTCCCCTTCGTGCGCCCCTTGCGCTTCTCTTCACCCGGATCCTCATAACTCCCCGCACCAATCTTCCCACGACGAACGGGCTTGGCATCCTCCGCGCTGCTGACGCGTTCCGGTTGGCCTTCCAGCAAGGGGCCGGTGCGTTTCTTGCTGGCGAGGGTTTCGTCCGGGCGGGCGGGGGTGCTGCCGGCGATGGGTTTTTCGGTGCGGCCGACGGTCATTTCGTCGAGGCTGTTCTTGCGGAACAGCGATTTTCCGGCGGGTTCGGCGATGTCGCGGCCCATTTCATTCAGCTCGGGCTTGCGGAAGAGCGGGCGTTCGGTGTCGGTGCCCGGGCCCATGTCGTCGAGCGAGGGTTTTTGGAAGAGGCTGCCGGCGGCGGCGTCCTTGGTCTTGGATGCGCGTGTGGAGGCCGAGGATGATGGGGTTTTTGCCCCGCCTTTTTCCTGGGCCTTCGCCTCTTCGCGCGCCATCGGGTCGTCCATGACGGCCAGTTCGGCGGCCTTGAGGCGCTTGATCTCGTCGCGCAGGCGCGCGGCCTTTTCGAAGTCGAGATCGGCGGCGGCGTCGCGCATGGCTTTTTCCAGCGCGTTGAGATGGGCCTGGAGGTTGTTGCCGACGAGGTTGCCGCCATCCGCAAAACCCTTGCCGGAGACGCCAGAAATGTCGGCGCGGACGTGGTCGCGCTCGTAGACCGAGTCGAGGATGTCGGAGATCTTTGCCTTCACCGATTCCGGCGTGATGCCGTGGGCCTCGTTGTAGGCGACCTGCTTTTCGCGGCGGCGGGTCGTCTCTTCCATGGCGCGCTGCATGGAGCCGGTGATTTGGTCGGCATAGAGGATGACCTTGCCGTCGACGTTACGCGCCGCGCGGCCGATGGTCTGCACGAGGGAGGTTTCGGAGCGCAAAAAGCCTTCCTTGTCGGCGTCGAGGATGGCGACGAAGCCGCATTCCGGAATGTCGAGGCCTTCGCGCAGCAGGTTGATCCCGACCAGCACGTCGAAAGCGCCCAGACGAAGATCGCGGATGATTTCGATGCGTTCCAGCGTGTCGATATCCGAGTGCATATAGCGCACGCGAACACCCTGTTCGTGCAGGTATTCGGTCAGGTCCTCCGCCATGCGCTTGGTGAGCACGGTGACGAGCGTGCGGTAGCCGGCCTGGCTGGTCTCGCGGATTTCGCCCAGCACGTCGTCCACCTGGCTTTTCGCCGGGCGCACCTCGACCGGCGGGTCGATGAGGCCGGTCGGGCGGATGACCTGTTCGGCGAAGACGCCGCCGGACTGGTCCATTTCCCAGCCGCCCGGCGTGGCGGACACGGCGATCGTGTCGGGGCGCATGGCGTCCCATTCCTCGAAGCGCAGCGGGCGGTTGTCCATGCAGGAGGGCAGGCGGAAGCCGTATTCGGCCAGCGTCGCCTTGCGCCGAAAGTCGCCGCGATACATGCCGCCGATCTGCGGGATGGTGACGTGGCTTTCGTCGATGAAGATCAGCGCGTTGTCTGGGATATATTCGAAGAGCGTCGGCGGTGGCTCGCCGGGCTTGCGGCCCGTGAGATAGCGCGAATAGTTCTCGATGCCGGCGCAGGAGCCGGTGGCCTCCAGCATCTCGATATCGTAGCGGGTGCGCTGTTCGAGGCGCTGCGCTTCCAGCAGGCGGCCGGCCTTTTCCAGTTCGACGAGGCGGTGCTTCAGCTCCTCCTTGATCGCCTTGATGGCGCCGTTCAGCGTGGGGCGGGGGGTGACGTAGTGCGAATTGGCGTAGATCTTCACAGACTTCAGGTCGCCGGTCTTCTGGCCGGTCAACGGATCGAACTCTGTGATCGCGTCGATCTCGTCGCCGAACATCGAGACGCGCCAGGCGGCATCTTCCAGGTGGGCGGGAAAAATCTCGATCGTGTCGCCGCGGACGCGAAAACTGCCGCGCTGAAAATCCATCTCGCGGCGCTTGTATTGCTGGGCGACGAGGTCGGCGAGCAGCTGGCGCTGGTCGAGCCGGTCGCCGACCTGCATCTGGAAGGTCATCGCCGTATAGGTCTCGACCGAGCCGATACCATAGATGCAGGAGACGGAGGCGACGATGATGCAGTCGTCGCGCTCGATCAGCGAGCGGGTGGCCGAGTGGCGCATGCGGTCGATCTGCTCGTTGATCGAGGATTCCTTCTCGATGAACGTATCCGAGCGCGGCACATAGGCTTCCGGCTGGTAATAATCGTAGTAGGAGACGAAATATTCGACCGCGTTTTCCGGGAAGAAGTTCTTGAACTCGGAATAGAGCTGCGCAGCGAGCGTCTTGTTCGGCGCGAGGATGACGGCGGGGCGCTGCGTCGCCTCGATCACCTTGGCCATGGTGAAGGTTTTGCCGGAGCCGGTGACGCCGAGCAGCACCTGGCTGCGCTCGCCGGAATCGAGGCCTTCGACGAGGTCGCGGATCGCCGTCGGCTGGTCGCCGGCGGGCTGGTATTCGCTGATCATGCGAATGGGGATGCCGCCCTCAGACTTTTCCGGCCGGGCCGGACGGTGCGGCGTCCACAGCTTGCCGTCCTTGAACAGCGGGTTGCCGCTCTCGATGAGTGCCGAGAGCGCTTCCACCGTCGCGGTGACGGCCGTGCCGGCATTGGAGGAGACGGCGTCCTCCAGCGAGGTGTCCATGCCAGAGACCGGATTGAGGCCGGCGGCGGCGCGCGTCTTTGGATCAGACGAGCCGCCGACCGACACACCGCGGGAGGTTTTGGAGACCGTGACATTTTCCGTGTGGCGGCGCGCGGCGTTTTCCACCGTCTTGCGGTGTTTGCCGGCCTTGGAGGCGACCTCGCGCCGGCTCTCGATGCTGGCGGCTTCCGCCTCGGCTTCGAGCTGCTTTACCCAATCGGAGACGCTGCCCGAAAGGGGCTTTCCCTCGAAAGGCGATTGCGGGGCTTCCTCGAAACCGGGGTTCGAGGGCGAGGGTTTCTTCGGTGATCTGGCCATGCGGGGAATATGGAGAGAGTCATCCGGAAAGAAAAGAGGGCGTGAGTACAAAAGGGAAACGAATTTGCAGCCATCCCCGTGCGTTATCTTCCAGGGTTGGCGGGGGGCGATCATGGACAGGGTGGATGAAGCGGCACTGATGCCGAAGGAAGCGGCGCTGGAGGATCTGCGCGCGGCGGTGGCGAGCTACAATGCCTCGCGGGGCGGGGTGACCCACCACATGTACATTCGCGTGGTGCTGATTTTCGGCGGCTTCCTGGTGTTTGCGGGCTTTGCCAGCTATCTGGCCGTGACGGAGATCGAGTCGGATGTCGTCGGCATCGTGCTCGGGCTGCTGTTCGTGGCGGGCGGCTTCGTCTGGCGTTTCGCCCTCGCGCCGGCCCGGGAATTCCAGCAGAACCTGCGCGACCGCATGCTGCCGATCGTCTTCGGCTTCGTCGATGAGGTGCAGTATGTGCACGGCGCGACGCCGCGTTTCCTCTCCGGCATGCCGGACAAGGATTTCGTCAGGCGCAGCCGCAGCGAACATGGCGACATGATTGCAGGAAAACATGACGGGCTCGCCTTCACGCTGTCGGAAACCGAGCTGAGCACCGGCAGCGGGAAGAGCCGCGAGACGACGTTCAAGGGCGTGATCTTCCACTTCGAGCGCGAGGATGCGTTTCCCGGCCTGCTGCTGGCGGCGCGCAAGCCGAACGCGGTGCACCGCTTCATGCGAAACCTTTTCGGCGGCACCGCGCTCGCGCTCGTCACGAGCGGCAACCCGGAGGTGGACGCCTCGCACGAATTCCGCACCGACCGGCCCGAGGCCGCCACGCCCCTTGTGCAGGGCACGCTCGCCAAGGCGCTGGACTATCTCGCCAGCGAGTGGCGGGACGATGTGGTGCGCATCGCCCTCAACCAGAGGCAATGTTACCTGCTGGTGCCGACGAAGAAGGACTTTTTCGAATTGCCGTCCGTGGATACGCCCATCGACTTCGACCGGCATATCCGGCCGATGATCCGCGATCTCGTGCTGTTGCTGGCGACGGCGCAGCTGGTGCGCAAGATCGGGTAGGGCGGGAAACGCCGGCAGGGGCCGGCGCTTCGTGTCAGTCCTGGGAGGATGGTTAGAGGATGAAATCGCCCTTGTAGAGGTCACTCAACGTGTCGACCTGGAGGACGAAATCCGCCTTTCCGTCACCGTTGACGTCGCCTTTGATGAGTGTGGCGTGACGACCGTTGCTCATCTCTTCCAAGCCCCAGATCAGTTCGCCCTTCTTGCCCGAAAACGCTGCGCCTTCCTTGGCAACAAACGTGAAGGCATCGTTCTTTGCCGTGCCGGTCTTTGCATCGATCGCCGAGAGATCGATCTTGTCCCGGCCATCGAAATTGCCGAATTTGAAATCTTCGATGACGTCGCGGCGGCCTTCGGACTTGCCGATTTCAGCGACGCTTTTGAAGACGAAGCGGTCGCCGCCGTCGCGGCCCCAAAGGTGATCTGCACCGGTGCCGCCGGTGATGACGTCGCGGCCGTTGCCGCCATAAATCCGATCATTGCCGGCGCCGCCGTTGACCGTGTTCCTGAAGTCGCCACCATAGACGACGTCGTTGCCACTTCCGGCGTCGATGATGTTGTGGGCGCTTTGGTGCGCGAAAATCTGGTCGTTACCACCGTAACCATAAAACTTGTAGACGGAATCGCCGTTCAGCGGATCGGCCATCAGGAAGTTGTTCTTGTTGTCACCTTTAAGGGTAGCCATAGAATGTCTCCGGTATCATGAAATAAGCGGTGGTCCTGCGACCAGCCGGTTCGCATCAATGGTCGCGCGCGCCATGATCTGTGAAGCACGGGCGCGATGAAGCGGCTTTAAGGGCCGGCAAACTGCTGCTCTTTCGACGAACCGCCGGTTTTCGTCGCCGAACGGCACTCGACAACCTCAAAGGGAAAACGGATTATCGATGGGATGACCATCGCGCCGAGCCTCCCCTATATCCCCCGCACCGAGCGCCCTGATTCGGACCTGCAACGGGCAACCGTGCGGTTCGGTGGGCTCTATCTGGTTGCGGTGTTCCTGAGTTCCAGCCTGCTCTGGGGGCTGGCGGGCACGGACCCGATCGAATCGGCAATCGGCAAGGTTTTTCTGCTTGCGGCGGCCGCGCTGCTGGCGGCGCTGCTGACGGCGCTGCTGATCCGGCTTCAGGCGCTCGCCTTGCCGGTCAAATCGGCGCTCTGCTTCGTGCTGTCGCTCGTCGGCGGCGTGCTTTACTGTCTCATCGACTATGTCATCTACATCGTCTGCGTCTATCCGGAGCCGGCCATCTGGGACAACCAGATCGCCGCCTATGTGATGATCCACGGGACATCGCTGTTCTTCGGCTGGAGCTGCCTGTTTCTCGCGCTTTCCTACAGTTTCGAGCTGCGCGACCGCGAGCGGCGGCTGGCGCAGATGCGGGAGGAGGCGATGGCGGCGCAGATGCGGGCGCTGCGCTACCAGCTCAACCCGCATTTCCTGTTCAACACGCTCAATTCCATGGCCGGGCTGATCGAGGAGGGCGAGCGCGACGACGCGCGCGACATGGTGCTGTCGCTGTCGGCCTATCTGCGCACGACGCTTGCGCTTGATCCGTTGCAGGACCTGCTGCTGGAGGAAGAGATCGCGTTGCAGGCCGGTTATCTCGCCATCGAGCGGCGGCGCTTTTCCGATCGCATGCGGGTGGAGATCGACGTGCCGGAGGCGTTGCGCGAGGTGCTGGTGCCGAGCCTCATCCTCCAGCCGCTGGTGGAAAATGCCGTCAAGCACGGCGCCGGCCGCAAGACGGGTAGCGTGGCGATCGTCATCCGCGCCAGGGCGGAGGCGGACCGACTAAGGCTCGACGTCGAGAACGACATGGCGGGCGGCGATCCGCTGCCGGGCAACGAGAGCTTCGGCATCGGCTTGAAGAATGTCGGAGAGCGGCTGTCGCGGCGCTTTCCGGGCGTCAGCGGCCTGGATTATGGCCGCACCGACGACGGCCGCTTCCGCGTCACGTTGACAATGCCTTTCAGGACCGCATGACCGAAATTTCCGTTCTTATCATCGATGACGAACCCATCGCGCGCCGTCGCATGGCCCGCATGCTTGCAACTATCGACGGCGTGATCCCTGCCGGCGAGGCGGGCGACGTGCCGCAGGCGATCGCGCAGATCGCGGCGCTTTCGCCGGATGTGCTGCTGCTCGACATCCAGATGCCCGGCGGCAGCGGTTTCGACGTGCTGGAGCAGATGGCGCCGCAGACGCCGCTGCCGATCTTCGTCACCGCCTTCGACCATCACGCCATCCGCGCCTTCGAATGCAATGCGGTGGACTATCTGACCAAGCCGGTGACGCCGGAGCGGCTGCGCCAGGCGCTTGGCCGCGCACAGGCGGCGATCGCGGCGCGCGAGAACCGGGACACGGTGGAGGAGCTGCGCGAAACCGTGGCGGCGCTTCGCAAGGCGCTGCGCGAGCAATCCGCGCGGCCGACGCAGTTCTGGGTGAAGTCACGGCGCGAGACGATCCGTATTCCGGCGGAAAAGGTGACGCGGTTCCAGGCGGATGGCGATTATGTGCAGTTGCACGCGGAGCAGGGCACGTTCCTCTACAATGAGAGCCTCGCCGGGCTGGAGCGGCGTTTGCCCGCCGAGGATTTTCTGCGCGTCAGCCGCAGCGCGATCGTGCGGCGGGATCAGGTGACGCGGGTGAAGCGCGGGCCGCTCGGCGTGCTGCATGTGGTGCTGCGCGACGAAAGCGAGGTCAAGGTCGGCCGCACCTATCTGCGCGTGGTGCGCGACGGCCTGATCCAGGAATGAGGCCGCTGTTCAGACGGCGCTGGTGAGAATATCGCGCAGGTGATCGGCGACGTGCTGCACGGCGCGATCCTTGTCCCGGCGGCGATGCCAGGCGAGGTGCAGCGGAAAGCCGGGCACTGGAATGGGCGGCTCCACGATGTGGAAGCGGCTTGCGGCATCCGGCGGCAGGCAATGGCGCGGCATCATGACGATAAGGTCGCTCTCCTCCAGCAACGGCGGCACCATCAGGAAGCTCGGGACGACGATGCCGACGCGGCGGAATTTTCCAAGCGCGGCAAGCTGGTCGTCGAGCCCGCTGCGCGTCTCGCCGCGGCCCGACACGATGATGTGCGGATAGTCGAGCCAGCGGTCGAGCGAGAAGCCGGCGGCGGCCGGATGGTCTTTGCGCATGGCCACGACATAGTCTTCGTCGAGCAGCGTCTCGCAGTGAAAGGCGGTCTCGTCCAGGCTCGGGAAGACCGAGACCGCGATGTCGCTCGCGCCGCGCGCCAGCGATTCGAGCGCCGCCGGCGCGCCGTGCCAAGGCTGAATGACGATATCGATGCCCGGGGCCGAACGGGCGAGAGCCCGGTGCAGCGGACCGGTGATGAGGATGCCGGGGTGATCCGCCGTGACGACGCGCACGCATTGCCGGATCTCGTGCAACGGCTCTTCCGGCGCATCGACGACGGCGGCGATGCCGACGAGCAGGTTTTTCAACGGGTCGCGCAGCGCCTCCGCCTTCGGCGTCAACCGCATGCCGCCCTTGCCGCGCTCCAGCAGGGGATCGCCGAAGAGGTGGCGGCAGCGCTCCAGCGCGCTGGAGGTCGCCGGCTGCGAGAGGTTCAGCTTGGCGGCGGCGCGTGAGACATGCGCCTCGTCCAGCAGCGCGTCGAGCACGACGAGAAGGTTGAGGTCGATCGATCTTAAATTCATGCCACAGATAATAGCATATACAAATCATCCATTGGAGTGATTTCTTTGTTCGCGGCATTCTGTGGGCGTCAACACGGAGATGCCGCCATGAGCAAGACATTGATCCTTCTTTTCCATCCCGATCTCGGCCGTTCGCGCGCCAATGCCGCGCTTGCCGGCGCTGCCCTGCGCCTGCCGGAAGTCGAGGTCATCGACCTCTATTCGCTCTATCCGGATGGCGAGATCGATGCCGACCAGGAAGTGGCCCGACTGCTTTCGGCCGACCGCATCGTCTTCCAGTTTCCGATCCAGTGGTATTCCACGCCGCCGTTGCTGAAGGCCTGGCAGGATGCCGTGCTGACCCGCATGTTTTACATGGCCTACGAGACCGAAGGCCGCCTCATGGAAGGCAAGCCGCTGCTCGTGGTCGCGACGGCCGGGAATGTGCCGGAAGCCTATGCCCCAACCGGCGCCAACAAATTCACCATGGCCGAATTGCTACGCCCGCTGGAGGCGACGGCGCACCGCTGCGGCCTGCCGTGGCAGCCGCCGCACCTCACCTACCGGGCGGACAAGCTCGACGACCTGTCGCTGCGCAGGGCCGGGCTGCAATACATGGCGCTGCTCGAAGAATGGCGCAAAGCGAGCGAGCCGCAGGAAGATCCCCGCCGTTATCTCGTGGAAGCGTGGGGGTGAGCCATGACGACGATCGCTTTAGCGCCGACGCCGCGGCCCGTCGTGCCGTTCTGGTTCCTGCAGGCGGCGCGCGCCGTGCCGGCCGGCATTCTCGTTCAATACCTGCTGGCAGGGCTGGCGCTCTTCCAGGATGGCCTGTTCTGGGCGTGGCATGGCGGGCTCGGCCTTACCATCTTCCTGCCGATTGCCGCGATGGCTTTGGCGGCATGGCTTGCACGCCCGGCGCGGGCCTTGCGCTGGTGGGCGGGGCTGCTGGTGGTGCTTTATGTCCTCCAGGTCGTCCTGATCGTCAGCGGCCAGAATTTTGGCTCCGGCCTGTTGCAGGCGCTGCATCCGTTCAATGGCGGCCTGATGCTCGTCGCCTCGCTCGTCCTCGTGGCGAAGGTCGAGCGCAACCGGGCGCGGGCGGTGCGATGAAACCTTACGGCGCGCCGGCCGTGCTGCGACCGAAGCGCACGGCATGCTGGTCCAGCCAGCGCGGAATTTCCGCCGCCGGCATGGGGCGGGCGAAATGATAGCCCTGGGCATGGCGGCAGCCGAGCATGCGCAGGACCTCGGCTTCCTCTTCCTCCTCCACGCCTTCCACCACGATATCGATGGAAAGTGCGCGGCCGATGCCGATGAGGGCGGCGATCAGCGCCTGGTTCTCCCGGCTGGTGGCGATGCCCTTGACGAAGCTGCGGTCGATCTTCAGCCGGTCGATATGCAGGCTGACGAGATAGGCGAGCGAGGAATGGCCCATGCCGAAATCGTCGACCGCAAGGCGGAAGCCGGCGGCCTCCAGCCGGGCGAGCTCGGCGCCTGCCGCCTGCGTGTCGAGCGTCGCTTCCTCGGTGATCTCGATCTCCATCAGCGCCGGAGAGACTTCGTGTTCGCTGGCGATGGCGATCAGCAGGCGCGACAGCGTGTCGCCCGAAAATTCACGCGGAGAGACATTCACCGCGACCGCCGCCTCCGGCAGGCCGAGTCGGGGCAGGGTGCGCAGCAGCTCGGCAGCGCGTGTCGCGACATAGCCGGTCAGCGACGATGAAATATGCAAGGCGTGGGCCGCGCGCACGATATCCGGCGGGCTGACCGGTCCGAGTTCCGGATGCGCCCAGCGCAGCAGCGCCTCGAAACCAGTGACGCGGCCGGTGGCAAGCTCCACCTGCGGCTGGAAGACCACCATCAATTGCCGCTTGTCGATCGCCTCGGTCAGCGTCGCCTCGATCAGGCGCTGCCGCTCGATGCGCGCCTTCAGCTCGGGATTGAACAGGCCGAGCCGGCGGCGCCCGCCTTCCTTGGCGGCGTAGAGCGCGATATCGGCGCTGGCGAAAAGATGGTCGGCCGTTTCGCCGTGCTGCGGATGGAGCGCCAGGCCCGCGCTGGCGCCGACGGTGACGGGCCGGTCGTCGATATGGATCGGATCGCCGGCAAGCCGCACGATGCCTTCGCCGATCTCCCGGCCGCGCATTTCCGCCTCTTCCCCCTCGATGATGACGGCGAATTCGTCGCCGCCGAGGCGCACGACCGTGTCGGTCGGGCCGGTGAGCCCGGTCAGCCGCCCGGCGATCTCGACGAGCACGGCGTCGCCCGCACCGTGGCCCATCGTGTCGTTGATCGCCTTGAAGCGGTCGAGGTCGATGGCAAGGAGGGCGAGCGTGCCCGAGGGCACGCCGCTGTCGAGCAGGTCGCGCAGGCGCTGGTTGAAGAGCGCGCGGTTGCCCAGCCCGGTCAGCGGGTCGCGGTTCGCGAGAGACGCGAGCTGGTGGTAGGACTGGCGGATTTCCGCATTGGCATCGGAGAGCGAGGAGGCGAGCGCGACGGCCTTCAGCCGGTCGATCTGGCTGCGGATGAAGCCCGCTTCGCTGAGCTGGCTGGCGCGCACCATCATCACGGCAAGCAGCAGCGCATCGGCGGCGATGACGAGCGCTTCCGTCGTGCCGGACACCAGCAGCGAGATGAAGGCGGAGGCAAGCGGCGGGCCGGCGAAGAACAGCGCCGTGCGGGAATAGGCGGTGCTCTGCATGAGCGATCCCGCGCAGATGCCGCCGATGATGAAGATGAGATAGGGGTTGAGGCCGTTCGCCCCATGCACGGCGCCGATGAAGGGCGGCAGGCTCCAGGCGATGCCGCCGCCCAGCGCCCCGAGCGACAGCACCTTCAGCGCGCGCTGCGGCCGTTCGATCGCGCAGTTCAGCCGCTTGACGATGCGCACGCCGACATAACGCGCCAGGTTGATCGCCAGCACGGCGGCGAGCCAGAGCAGGATTTCGACGCTCGGCCCGTCGAGCCAGAGCACGGCCGCCGTCGTTGCGGCGAGAAAGCTGTTGGCGGAGAGCGACAGCACGATGCTGTCCAGCACGGACAGGGCCTGTGCGGACATGATCTGGCGTCTTGTCGGTTCATCCACCGGCATCAACCGGGTCGCATCCGTCATTTGGGTTCCCGGTTTTAAAACTTTGCCGTCCGAGCGGCTGGGGCGGATGGTGTGGTGGTGGGCATAAGATTGTCTTAACAGGGGATCGCGAGAATCCATGACGTCGCGGACTTGACGGCGGCAGCGGCTCGGTTATGCCGGTCGCAGATCTCCCTAGAACATTTCCGGTGAACTTTGATTCACCGGAAATGGTCTAGATTTTTGTTTGGCCGCATTGTCCAACGCCGAAGCAATGTCGCTTCGGCTGGAAATGCTCTCGGTTTCAGGATTCGCCGATGCCCTTCAGCCTCACCCCCGCGGCCGTCTGGCCGATCGTGCTGCTCTGCCTCTCCAACGTCTTCATGACCTTCGCCTGGTACGGCCACCTGAAGTTCAAGTCGGCGCCGCTGTTCATCGCGATCCTGGCAAGCTGGGGCATCGCCTTCTTCGAATATTGCCTGGCGGTGCCGGCGAACCGCTTCGGCTCCGCGGTCTATTCCGCCGCGCAGTTGAAGACGATGCAGGAGGTGATTACGCTGATCGTCTTCGCCGGCTTCTCGGTGTTCTGGCTGAAGGAAAGCCTCACCTGGAACCACGCCATCGGCTTCGTGCTGATCGCCGCGGGCGCGGCTTTCGTGTTCAAGGGATAGAGCCGACGTTCCCAAAACGGTCGCAATCGGGCGCAAGCATGGAAGACGGATAAGATGAGGTTCGCGTGACGACATCTTTCTCTACCATGGCCGCCATACGTTTCGGTTACGGCCGGCGGCCGGGCGAGACGCCGCCGGAGAGCGTCGAGACGCTGATCCGGCAGGTCGAGCGCGGAACCGGCGAGACCTGTCTTTTCCCCTTCGAGGGCATTGTCGGGCGCCGGGCGCGCTTTTCCGCCTACCGCAAGGTTCAGCAGGCCTATAATGCGGCGCGCGACGCCAACATGCTCGTGATGGTCGGCGAGCAGAGCGTCAATCCCTACAACATCGTCATGGCCAACGCCTTCCGGCGCGACCAGCACCTGAAGGTCCGCCAGGCGGTCTTTTCGCCGAACGGTTTTTTCGAGCGGCTGGCGGCATTCTGGTGCGATCATTTCGCGATCGATGCGCGCAAGGGCGGTGCCATGCGCATTCTCGCAGGCCTGCACGAGGCGGAGGCCATCAGGCCGAATCTCGGCGGATCCTTTTCGGACCTGCTGAAGGCTGCGGTGCTGCATCCGGCCATGCTTGCCTATCTCGACCAGACCCGTTCCATCGGCCCGAATTCACCGGTCGGCCTGAATTCGGGGCGCGGGCTCAACGAGAACCTGGCGCGCGAACTCATCGAACTGCACACGATGGGGGCGGGGAGCGGCTACAGCCAGAAGGACGTGCGCTCGACGGCCTTCGTGTTGACGGGGCTCTGGTTCCGCAACCCGGTCTACGAGACCGTCTATCGCACGCGCTCGGCCGAACCCGGCAGCTATCGGGTGCTTGGGAAAAGTTACGGCGGGCGGGCGCGGCAGATCGAGCAGGTCTACGCCCTGCTTGACGACCTCGCCGACCGCAAGGAGACCCGCCGGCATATCTGTCGCAAGCTCGTCGTGCATTTCATCGCCGACGATCCGCCGCAGCCGGTGGTGGACGCGATGGTGAAGGCCTGGGGCAGAAGCGGCGGGCAACTGGTCGACGTCTACCGGGCGATGCTGGAGCATCCGCTGAGTTTCGAAGAGGGGGGCCGGAAGGCGCGGCAGCCGTTCGATTTCGTCGTTGCTGCGCTTCGAGCACTGAACGTGCCGGCGGAGGAGCTTGATCCGGGCGAGGGGGCGAAGAAGGCGGGGGTGCGGCCTGCGACCGACGTAGCGGCATTGCAGGATGTTGCGATGATGACTGCGGCGGGCAAGCCGGCGCTTGGGGCCAATCCGCTCTCTGTTGGCATCATCGACCGGCTTGGCCAGCCGATCTGGTCGGCGCCGAGCCCGGCAGGCTGGGAGGAAAACCTTTCGGCCTGGGTCACCGGAAGCCAGCTCACCGAGCGCATCGCCTGGGCGCGCCGGCTTGTCACGCGTTTTGGCGGGACCGACGATCCGCGTATGCTGCTGGAAGCGACCATGGCGGATGCGGCGCGGGCGGACACGATCGAGACCGTTTCGCGCGCGCCGAACCGCGCGGTGGGGTTGGCAATGGTGCTGGCCTCTCCCGAATTTAACCGGCGTTAGGAGGAGCGCGATGACGAGCGACATCAACCGCCGTGCTTTCCTCTCAGGCGCCTGCTGCCTCGCCGCCTCGCCGCTCGTGACGCCCGTCAGCTTTGCCGCCATGCCAGGCGAAAACCGGCTGGTGACGATAGTGCTGCGCGGTGCGATGGACGGGCTGGCGCTGGTGCAGCCCTATGGCGACCCGGCGCTGCGGCTTTTGCGGCCCAAGCTGGCGCTGACGCCGGAGGACGGCCTTATCGATCTCGATGGCTTCTTCGGCCTTCATCCGCTTGCGGGGGATCTGATGCCGCTTTGGACAGCCGGCGAACTCGGTTTTGTGCATGCGACCTCGACGCCCTACCGTGCCGGCCGCAGCCATTTCGACGGACAGGACATGCTGGAAAGCGGCGGGGCCGCGGTGAAGGATGAGCGTACGGGTTGGCTCAACCGCGCCATTGCCAGCATCCCGCGGGCTGCCGACCGCAAGGCAATCGACATCACCACGACTGCCGAGCTCATCCTTTCGGGCACGAACCCCGTCGATGTCTGGTCGACGCGCGCCGATCTGGCGCTGGCCGAGGACGAGCAGGCCTTCTTCGTGCGGCTTTATCGCAACGATCCGGCCTTCGCGGCGGCGATGCGGGAGGCGGCGGAGACGGACATGCTGTCGGACACGATCCACGGCCCGGAAAAGAAGCGCAACGCGGGCATCCAGTCCGTCGCGAAGCTGACCGCGGGTATGCTGTCGGCCGACCATCGCATTGCCAGTTTCTCCATCAACGGATGGGACACGCATCTCAGCCAGGCACGGACCTTCAAGCGGCCCGTCACGGACCTAGCAACGGCGATCACGACGCTGAAGGCGAACCTGTCTCCGGCGATCTGGCGCAGGACAGCGATCCTCGCGATCACCGAATTCGGACGGACGGCGCGCGAAAACGGCTCCGAAGGCACGGACCATGGCACGGGCGGCGTCGCCATTCTTGCCGGTGGTGTAGTTGCGGGCGGCAAGGTCTATCGCAACTGGCCGTCGCTTTCCGACGGCGACCTGCTGGACGGCCGCGACCTCAAGCCGACCGTGGATCTTCGCCAGCTTGCGGCCGCCATGCTGCGCCAGCAGTTCGGCGTGTCCACCCGCGACCTGGAAAGCGCGGTTTTTCCGGGCCTGTCGTTCGACAAATCCGCGGCCTACTTGCGCGGATAGCTCATTCCAGCACATCGAACGCGCGAAAGATCCAGCTTAGTTGATAGATGATGCCGAGGCTAACGAAGGTCGTGTGGAAGGTGCGGTTGCGCGTTCCGGCGGCGATGAGGCAGAGGGCGATGAAGGTGATGTTGCGGATTGGGTATTCGTAGCCGAAGGAGCCGAAATAGGCTTCGCCCTTCAGCGCCGTGTCGAGCAGGTCGACGGCGAAGACCAGGGCCAGCACGCCGAAGAACCATTTCCGGCGAGAGTAAAAGTAGTCCTCGTAGCCGGTATAGTCGTCGAGCGTTGTGGGAAACAGCAGCACGGCCAGCATGAAGAACAGGCAGCAATAGCTGATCAGGAAGAGATAGACGCCGAAGCCGATCGTCGTCAGCGCCTGCAGGCGGAACTCCCACCACCAGAAATGCAGGAGGAAGATCAGCAGGAAGCCGGCCCAGGCGAGGTGGACCGGGTAGACCTTCATCTTGCCGGGATGCTGGATGAAGAGGGCGACGCCCGTCAGCACGCGGGCAAGGCTGAGGCTGACCACCATGCCGATGACGACGCGCACATGGCTGAAGATGGCGGGATCCGGGGTCGTGTGCTCCATGCTCAGCCTCCGGGCCGTGTTTATTCGACGGGAACGGGCGTCGGATGGCCGTCCTTGTCGAGCGCGACCATGACGAAGGTGGCGCCTGTCACCTTTTCGAGCGTCGTGGTGAGGTAGCGCTGTGCCCAGGCTTCCACCGACAGCGTGATGGAAGTGCGGCCGACGCGGGCGATATGCGTGTAGATGCTGAGCGTGTCACCGATCTTCACCGGCAGGTCGAAGGCCATTTCCTTGACGGCGGCGGTGACGACGCGGCCCTGCGCGCGCTCGGCGGCGCGGATGCCCGAGGCCAAGTCCATCTGCGCCATGACCCAGCCGCCGAAAATATCGCCCGCTGCATTGGCGTCGCCGGGCATGGCGAGCGTGCGAAGGGTGAGCTGTCCGTTCGGCGTCAGGGTCATCGCGTCTTCTCCACTTTCCTCCGGTCTAGCCGAATGCGCGCGAGGGAGAAAGAGGGGCGCACGTCGCGGCGGCGCGGGGAAAGCGCATTTTCGAGTATGCTCAGACTCTAAGAATTGATGATTGCAATTTTAGATGATTTTAAAGGGTTTCCCGGACTTTCGGTATGAGGAGCATTGCGCCCTGGAATGTCGAGGAGAGCCCGGTGAAGAATTTCAGAATATCCACGCGTCTTTCATTGCTTGTCGGTCTTGCCTTGACCATCTTCGCGGCGGCGCTCGTCTACAGTCTTTATCACTATCAGGATGCGATGGTCGTTGAGCGCAAGTCGAAACTTGCGGCGATGGACCAGAGCATGCTGACGCTGTTCAAGCACTACCACGAGCTTGAGACGGCCGGCACGCTGACGCGCGAAGAGGCGCAGACCCGGGCGAAGGACGCCGTGCGCGCGCTTCGCTACGAAGACAGCGGCTACTTCTGGATCAACGACATGAACGCCGTGATCGTCATGCATCCGATCAAGCCGGCGCTTGACGGCACCGACCAGACCGGTATGGCCGACCCGACGGGCAAGCACATCTTCACCGAATTCGTGAAGGCGGTGAAGTCGAGCCCGACCGGCCAGGATTTCGTCGACTATTACTGGCCGAAGCCTGGCTTCGAGGAGCCGGTGCTGAAATATTCGCATGTCGCAGGCTTTGCGCCCTGGGGCTGGATCGTCGGCACGGGCGTCTATGCCGACGACCTTGCCGCCATGTTCCGCCGCAACGCGATCGAAACGGCGATGATCCTCGGCATCGGCGGCCTCGTCATCATGCTAGCGGCCTATGGCATCGTGAAGAGCGTGACGAACCCCGTGCGTCGCCTCCAGGCATCGATGCAGGCGATTGCCGACGAGGATGTTTCCGGCGAGGTGCCGGAAACCGACCGCAAGGATGAGATCGGCGAGATGGCGAAGGTGGTTTCGGTGCTGCGCCAGTCGGTGGTCGAGCGCGCGCAGCTTCGGGTTCGCGAGGGCGAGCAGCAGGTTCGCCTCGACGAGGAGCGGAGCGAAGGCGAGCGCCGCCAGCGCCAGGTGAGCCAGAGCCAGGCGGATGCCATGCATGTCGTCGGCGGTGCACTGGAACGCCTTGCCAATGGCGACCTAACTGTCTCCATCGGCGCGATCGCGCCGGAATATGCGAAGCTGCGCGACGACTTCAACCGCGCCGTCGATGCGCTGTCCAGCGTCATCAATGCCATCGCGCATTCCACCGAGATCGTGCACGGCAGCGCCGGCGGCATTGCGGAGGCGGCCAACAATCTCTCGCATCGCACGGAACAGCAGGCGGCCTCGCTGGAGGAAACCGCGGCGGCGCTCGACGAAATTACCGCGACGGTGCGCAATGCCTCCGAGCGTGCGGCCGAGGCCAGCCGCATGGTGGCCGAGACCAAGCAGTCGACCGGCCGCTCCGGCACGATCGTGCGCGACGCCGTCGCCGCGATGAGCCGTATCGAGGACGCCTCCAGCCGCATCAGCCAGATCATCGGCGTGATCGACGAGATCGCCTTCCAGACTAATCTTCTGGCGCTGAATGCCGGCGTCGAGGCGGCGCGTGCAGGCGAGGCGGGGCGTGGCTTTGCGGTCGTGGCGCAAGAGGTGCGCGAACTCGCGCAGCGCTCGGCCAATGCGGCCAAGGAGATCAAGGGCCTTATCAGCAACTCGGCCACGGAAGTCGGCACCGGCGTGGCGCTGGTGCGCTCGACGGGCGATGCGCTGACGGAGATCGAGGTGCTCGTCAACAAGGTGAACGACCAGGTGACGTCGATTGCGACCGCCGCCCGCGAGCAGGCCACCGGCCTTGCCGAGGTCAACACGGCGGTCAACCAGATGGACCAGATGACCCAGCAGAATGCCGCGATGGTGGAGGAAACCAACGCCGCCGGCCAGACGCTGACCCAGGAAAGCGAGCAGCTGAAGACGCTGCTTGGAAACTTCCGGCTGAACCCGGCCGGAGCGGCAGACCACAGGCGCCGCGCTGCATAAAGCAAAAGACGATCTCCGGACGACCTTGCCCCGGCGCCACAAGCGCCGGGGTTTTTCGTCGCACCCGTTAATGTCGCGGGTCGGCTGACAACGGTTCCTTTACCCTGTTACGACAAAATTGCCTGGAAATGCAGGCGGATCGGCCTGCGCGTCCGGTTTGAGGCCCTGTCGTCCGGAATGCGGACAAAAGCGGCCTGCACCATCACCGGACAAAGGTGTGCGCAACCGGGACTTCGCGATAGGGCGAGGCGGCTGCCAGGCGGAAGTGACAATGGGTATTGCGTTTGTAGCTCGTCTTCGCAGACCACTTGGCCTGCTCCTCATCCCGGCCATGCTCGCCGCCTGTTCGGGCGGCCTGACCCCGCCCGACGATATCGACGGTGCCGGCGTCAGCGCGATCATGCCGGCGGACAATGGCAACCGGCGCCCGGCCCGGGAAATGGGCGATACCGGCAACGACGTCTCTTCCTATCCGGCCGACGATTTTGGCGCGGCCGATACGGCCATGCCGGAACCGGTCGCCGAGAAGAAGCGCCTGCCGATGATCGACAGCGACGAGGCCATGGGCATCAACGAGCCCGTGCAGGCCTCTTCGGGCGTGCTGACGGTTCCCGAAGGCGGCGTCAACATGGACGAGGGGCTCGGCGTCCAGCGCGTCGAGGGGCTGGCGGAAGCGCAGGCCAACGAGATCGCCGAGGGCAATGCCACGCAGGTGGTCGTCGACGGCATCGGCACGGACACGCCGCAGCAGCTCGGCGAGCCGGAGACGCTGCCCATGTCGGAAGCGGGCATGGAGCTCGGCACGCCGGCCGAGAGCGGCGATTATGTGCGCGTGCCGGCCAAGGGCTCGACGCGCCGCATGCCGGCGGTCGAGGAGGAGCAGCAGGTCGCCTTCCTGCCGCGGCTGAACAATCCGATGCAGATACCGGAAACCATGGGCGGCATGCCGGCCTCGGAAAAGGCTTGCCGGCAGCGGCTGCAAAAGCTCGGCGTGAAGTTTCGTGACGTGCCGCGGATTTCCAAGGGCCGTTCGTGCGGCATCGCGTGGCCGGTCGAGCTTTCCGGCCTGTCCGGCGGCATTCAGATCAAGCCGGCGGCGAACGTCAATTGCCAGATCACCGAGGCCTTTGCGCGCTGGGTGAAGCAGGAACTCGTCCCGTCGTCGCGCACGCGCTACCTCTCGGGCGTCGCGGCCATCCACCAGATGTCGTCCTATTCCTGCCGCACGATGAACTCACAGCGCGGTGCGGCCATGTCAGAACATTCCAAGGGCAATGCTATCGACGTCGGCAAGATCGTGCTGAAGAATGGCAAAGCGATTGCCATCGAGAAGAAGGGCTTCTTCGCCTTCCGCGAAAAGGGGCTGCTGAAATCAGTGCGCAGCGACAGCTGCAAGTATTTCTCCACCGTGCTCGGCCCGGGCAGCGACCGCTACCACAAGGACCATTTCCACTTCGACCTACGGGCCCGCAAATCCGGCTACCGGCATTGCAGCCTCTGATTCCGGCTGCGCGGTCTCCTGGGCAAGCACGACGAGATTTCCATCGGGGTCCTTGAGGCGGATCAGCTTGACGTAGCTGGCGGCCTCCACGTCGCCCGGTGAGAGGCCGGCGCCGTCCAGCCGCTCCCGCTCTGCCTCCAGTTCGCCCACGATCAGGGTGAGGGTGCCGTGGCCGGCATCCTTGGCATTCTGGAAGAGTTGGAAACCGGCTGTCTCGTGATGGTGCCATTCGGCAAGCCCCTCCATCGGGCGGGCATCCGGTCCGCGGTTGAAGATGGCGGAGAACCAGCGGATGCTCTGGTCGAGATCCGAACAGCTCAGATGGGCATAGACCTTGCGCAACGTCATCGTCTCATCTCCCGGGTTGGTTGGCCTTGCGGGACGAAATGGGTGCGGCGCGGACAAGTTCCCGAAGAACGCCTTCCGATGACGAGCGGGCGGACAAAAAAAGACCGGCGGGGCGCCGGTCGAAAAGGGGCGGCAGCACGCTTGGAGGGCGCCTGCCTGGAACGTCACATTCCATCACCCGCACCGGTGCGTCGGCGAGGATGCATGCGGGGCTTCCGCGGGGGAAGCGGGCGGATGGGGACCGCCGATGGGGCTCCCTCAGGGTCCGGGAGCAAGGCCGCTGCCAGGGGCAGTGGGAACGTTGGGGTGAGCGGGGTGCAGGATCGTCCCCGTCGGCCTCGCGCAGACGATGGTTGAAATGGGTCACGGTTTGATGACAGTCGGGCACCCGTCCCAAGCGAAATTTTCGCCTGCTGCCGCCCCATGGTGGTCGCCTTCAGAGCCTGACATGCCGTCCATTGCGGTCTTGTCCCGTTCGCGTTGGCGCTCTCTGCCGTGCTTCCTGGTCAGCATTGACGGCTAAGCGAATTTTTTGCGCTGCACGGGTGAAACTTGGCAAGGGACACGCCATATAGGGTGTCCTTCCGCATGAATTTCCTCCATTCCGGACCATCTCATGGCGCCCATCGTTTCCATTCGCAATCTCACCAAGAGCTACGCATCGGGGTTCAAGGCGCTGAAAGGCGTCGATCTCGATATCGAGGAGGGCGAGATCCTCGCGCTGCTCGGGCCGAACGGCGCCGGCAAGACGACGATGATCTCGATCATCTGCGGCATCGTCACGCCGAGCGGCGGCACCGTCACCGTCGCCGGCCACGATATCCTGCGCGACTACCGCCAGACCCGCTCGATCATCGGCCTCGTGCCGCAGGAGTTGACGCTCGACGCCTTCGAGACGGTGTGGAACACCGTCGCCTTCTCGCGCGGCCTGCACGGCTGTGCGCCGGACCCCGCGCTGATCGAGCGCATCCTGCGCGACCTGTCGCTGTTCGACAAGAAGGACACGATGCTGCGTCACCTCTCCGGCGGCATGCGGCGGCGCGTGCTGATCGCCAAGGCGCTGTCCTACGAGCCGAAGGTGCTGTTCCTCGACGAACCGACGGCGGGCGTCGACGTGAATCTCCGCAAAGACATGTGGCTGCTCGTGGAAAAGCTGCGCGCAGCCGGCGTCACCATTATCCTGACGACGCATTATATCGAGGAGGCGGAAGAGATCGCCGACCGCATCGGCGTCATCAACCACGGGGAAATCCTGCTGGTCGAGGATAAGAAGGCGCTGATGGCCAAGCTCGGGCGCAAGCAGCTCACCGTGGAGCTCGGCGAACCTGTCGGCGCCATTCCCGACACGCTTTCGCCCTTCGGGCTGACGCTCGGCGAGGCGGGCACGCGGCTTACTTATGAATTCAACACATCCGGCGAGCGCACGGGCATTTCCTCGCTGCTCTCCGCGCTGTCGCAGGCCGGCCTTCGGGTCAAGGACATCTCCACCGAGCAGAGTTCGCTGGAAGACATATTCGTGGAACTGGTGGGGGCAAGCAAATGAACTTCGAGGCGATCAAATCCATCTATGCCTTCGAGATGGCGCGCACGCGCCGCACGCTTTTGCAGAGTGTTGTCTCGCCGGTCATCACCACCTCGCTCTATTTCATCGTCTTCGGTGCCGCGATCGGCTCGCGCATGCAGGAGGTCGAGGGTGTACCCTACGGTGCCTTCATCGCACCTGGCCTTATCATGTTGACGCTGCTCAACCAATGTATCGGCAACGGTTCCTTCGGCATCTATTTCCCCAAATTCACCGGCACGATCTACGAAATCCTCTCCGCGCCCGTCTCGATGATCGAGATCGTCATCGGCTATGTCGGGGCAGCGGCGACCAAGGGGCTGATCGTAGGCACGATCATCCTCATCACCGCCTCGCTCTTCGTCGACATATCGATCAAGCACCCGTTGATGATGATCCTGTTCTTCGTGCTGACCGCCGTGAGCTTCAGCCTGTTCGGCTTCATGATCGGCATCTGGGCGAAGGATTTCGAGCAGCTGAACCTGTTCCCGATGCTCATCGTGCCGCCGCTCGTCTTCCTCGGCGGCAGCTTCTACTCGATCGACATGCTGCCGCCCTTCTGGCAGACGGTCAGCCATTTCAACCCGGTGCTCTACCTCGTCTCCGGCTTCCGATGGAGCTTTTACGAGATCGCCGACGTGAACCCGGTCGTCAGCCTCGTCACGGTGCTGGGCTTCCTCGTCGTCTGCCTGGGGATCACGGCTTGGATCTTCAAGACGGGCTACAAGCTTAAGAACTGAGAAGGGTCCTGCTGCCATGGCTGCACGCGTAAAACTCAAGGGCCTGGACGGCGCCTATTGCGTGGCGCGGCTTGGCGCGTCCGATGCCATTCCGGCCTGGGCGGATGGCCCCGGCTTCGTCAGCATCAGCCGGACGGATGACGAGCTTTCCATCGTCTGCCGCGAGGAGCGCGTGCCGCACGGTGTGCTCAAGGACGGCGACTGGTCCTGCTTCAAACTCGTCGGGCCGTTCGCCTTCGATGAGACCGGGATCGTGCTCTCCGTGATCGCACCGCTTTCCGAGAACAGGATGGGGATTTTCGTCGTCTCCACCTTCGACGGGGATCACCTGCTGGTGAAGTCGGCCGATCTCGAGAAGGCGCGCGATCTGCTGACGGCGGCCGGCCACACGCTGCTGTAAGGGCTGTTGCGATCAAGTGCCTCCTGAGGAGACGTGCCGATTGTCACATGCCTTCCAGGTAATATGCCTTCTGCGACGGGTAATAATCGTCGAATGACGGCAGTGCCTTGCCTTCGCGCGAGGCCACCAGCATGTCGAGATAGTATTCCCAGCCCGGCCCTACGTCGCCCGCGAGTTTCCTGTCGCTGAGGCGTTGTACAAAATGCAGCTCGGTCATGTCGTCCGTCTGCGTCAATGTCAGCTCGATGCGCCAATCGCCGAACTCATCCTTCATCGTGACGACCAGCCGGTTGGGCGCGTCGCATTCTTCGATCATCAGGTTCGTCCAAGGCTGGCCCTTCTCATGGAGAAGTTGCAGCCGCACGATCTTGCCCGGGCCGGCATCTCCTTCCCAACTGCCGAACCAGAGCGCGGTGCTCTCGGACTTCGTCACGCTCGTCCAGACGTCATCGACGGGCGCGCGGAACGTGCGCGTGAGGATCAGGTCATTGCCACGAACGTGGCCGGTTGGCTTGGGGCTCATGCCGTCTCCTTTTCTTGCCGTTTAGTCCCTCAGCCGAAGCTCGTCGCGCGCGATCTCGATCGAGCCCAGCGTTTCCAGGAAACTCATGCCGAGCAGGCTCTGGTCGAGGCGGCCCTGTTCGGTGACCATGCCGCGGATGGTGCCGCGCAGGATGGGGCCGATCGCGACTTCGCGCAGCGTCACGGGGGCGGCGAGCGCGCGGCCGTTGGCGGTGGAGACGTCGATCGAGAAGACCAGGTTGTCCGGATTGATGCCGAGGCGCATGGCATCCTCGTAGGAGAGCACGACCGAGCTTGCGCCGGTATCGACGAGCATGCGCAGCGGCGTGCCGTCGATCGACACGTCGGCCTCGAAATGGCCGGAGACGCCCTTGTGGATCACCATGATCTGTTCGCCGCTGGCGCTCGTCGTCAGGATGGCGCGGCCGGGGATGAGGCCGGCGGTCAGGCGGTTGCCGAATTCCTGCAGGTCGAAGCGATAGAGATAACCGGCGACGAGCATGAGGATGATCAGCAGCCAGATGCCGGCCTGGCGCACGCTTTCGCCGATCTGCCGCCGGCCGGCCAGAATGCCCGCCGCCATCATCGTGGCGATGGCCGACAATGTGACGAGGCGGCCGAAATCGTTGTTGTCCATGCCCATCGTGCGGCCGCTGTCATGGTTGAGAATCAGGAAGGCGAGGCCGACGGCGAGGATGGCGAGAAGAAAATAGAACCTCATGCGTCGCCGCGCTCCCTGGCCATGCGGGTGCGGCGCGTCTCGCGCCGGGGTTTGCGTTCGACGGTGGCAAGCCGCGCCGGCAGCGCCGCCATGATGGCGCGCCGCTCCTCCGCGCTATAGAGCGTCCAGGCGCCGATCTCGTCACGCGTGCGGCCGCAGCCGAAACAGTAGCCGGTCACCATATCGATCGAACAGACGAGAATGCAGGGCGATTCCATCGCGTCTCCGGGTGTTTGCCCCTCCTATATCGGTGGGTCAGAGCGTGAGGGCAAGAGCGAAGAGCACTGACATTTCCGCGAGCTGCTCGGTCGCGCCGATCGTGTCGCCCGTATGCCCGCCGATCTTGCGCATCGCGATGCGGTTGAACACGAGAACGGCGGCGGCGGCGGCGATGAGGGTGAGGACGAGCGAGAGCAGTGTGCCGTGCGGCAGGAGCAGCAGGGCGGCGAGCAGGATGCCGCTGGCGAGCGCCATCGTCGTCGCACCCTTGTCCGGCTCCCCAACCGAGGCGGCGACGCCGTCGCGGCGGGCGGGCGGCAGGAGCGACCAGTGCCAGACCATGGCGGTGCGGCTGGCGGCGGCCACGGCAAGCAGCACCATGCCGAGGCCGGAGGGCGTGAGCACGGCGGCAAGGGCCGCGATCGCCGCGGCGCGCAGCCCGAAGGAGAGCACGAGGGCCACGGCGCCGTAAGAGCCGACGCGGCTGTCCTTCATGATGGCAAGCGCACTTTCCCGGTCCCGCCCGCCGCCGATGCCGTCCGCGCTGTCGGAGAGCCCGTCCTCGTGCAGCGCGCCGGTGACGAGCACCTGGAGCGCCAGCGTGGCGAAGGCAAGCAGGAGCGGCGGGGCGTCGATTGCCGACAGGATGGCAGCAAGCGCTGCCGAGGGCAGCACGACCAGCAGGCCGGCGAGGGGAAAGGCACGCACCGCGCGCGACAGCCGCCCGTCATGGCCGGCAAAATGGCGCTGCGGCACCGGCACGCGCGACAGGAAGGCGACAGAGCGAGCCGTGTCGTCAATGAAATCCCGGATATCCACGTCGAAGAGCCCCTCCCGGCAAAAGGGCGAGGCAAGCCGCTGCAAATGCGGTTGTCGGATTCGCGCCCTGCCTCTATTAGAGCAGTTCCAGCAAAAGTGCGTGAGCGTTTTGCGTGCCGGAACTGCGTAAAATTGATTGCTTCAGACGCCACCAACCCCGCCTTCGAAAGCCCAAAGCAAGGAATTCCCCAAGATGAGTGCCAGCGGCCTGCCGTTCGATGATTTTCGTGATTTGCTGCGCAATCTGCCCGGTCCCGATTCGGCAGCGCTCGTGGCTGCGCGCGAACGCGACAAGCAGCTCACCAAGCCGCCGGGCGCGCTCGGGCGGATGGAGGAAATCGCCTTCTGGCTCGCTGCCTGGACCGGCCGTCCGCCGGCCGTGACGCGCCCGCTCGTCGCTATCTTCGCCGGCAATCACGGCGTTACCAAGCAGGGCATCACGCCCTATCCGTCCTCGGTGACGGCGCAGATGGTGGAAAACTTTGCGGCCGGCGGTGCGGCGATCAACCAGATCTGCGTCGCCTATGACCTCGGCCTGAAGGTTTTCGACCTCGCGCTGGATTACCCGACCGCCGATATCACCGAAGAGGCGGCCCTTTCCGAGCGCGACTGCGCCGCCACCATGGCCTTCGGCATGGAAGCGGTTGCCGGCGGCACGGACCTGATCTGCATCGGCGAGATGGGCATCGGCAACACGACGATCGCCGCCGCGATCAACCTCGCGCTCTACGGCGGCACGGCGGAAGAATGGGTCGGCCCCGGCACGGGCTCGGAAGGCGAGGTGCTGAAGCGCAAGGTCGCGGCCGTGAAGAAGGCCGTCGATCTGCACCGCGCGCACCTGTCCGATCCGTTGGAAGTGCTGCGCCGCCTCGGCGGGCGCGAGATCGCGGCGATGGCGGGCGCCATCCTGGCCGCCCGCATGCAGAAGATCCCGGTCATCCTCGACGGCTATGTCGCGACCGCCGCCGGCGCCATCCTGCGCGCTGCCAATCCCTCTGCGCTCGACCATTGCCTGATCGGCCATGTTTCGGCGGAGCCCGGCCACCTGAAGTCGATCGAGAAGCTCGGCAAGACGCCGCTCCTGGCGCTCGGCATGCGGCTGGGCGAAGGCACTGGCGCGGCGCTCGCCGCAGGCATCGTCAAGGCGGCGGCCGCCTGCCATTCGGGCATGGCGACCTTCGTTCAGGCGGGCGTCAGCAACCGCACCTAGAGCGCGGTCGGCAAAAAGCCCCAAATGGTATGAATGAGACCCAGGGCATTCCCGTCATACGGGCATGCTTTATGGGCGCGGCAGAATCAGGATGTTGGAATGGGTCAGGCACCAATCAAGAAAAAGACGGGCTTCAGCCATCTCATCGCGGCGGCGACCTATTCCGCCGACGGTGCGCGGCGCCTGCTCAGCGAATCCGCCTTCCGGCACGAGCTGATCGCCTTCGGCGTCGCCATGGTGCTCTTCACCGTGGTCGGCGCCTCGTTCTTCCAATATGTCGCCATGGCGATCCTTTTCCTGCTGATGGTCGCCTTCGAGGCGCTCAACACGGCCATCGAGGAGATCGTCGACCGGGTCTCGCCGGAGATTTCGGAAATGGGCAAACATTCGAAGGATCTCGGCTCCTTCGCCGTCTTCTGCCTGATCGTCTCGAATGCCGTTTACGCCGGCTACGTCGTCGCCTCCAAGTTCATCTGAACTCAGGCGAAGCTCTTCTTGCGGGGTGCTACGGCCTGCGTCTCGGTGACGGCGGGCAGGCTCTGGAGCACGCGTTTTGCCGGCAGGATGGCGATCGCCTCGGTGCCTTCGCGCAGCTTCGATTTCAGGATGAACTCGCCATTGTGCTTGGCGAGGATGGCCTGGACGATCGGCAGGCCGAGGCCGGTGCCCTGTTCGGCGCTCTTGATAGCGATGGAGCCTTGGCCGAAGGCCGAAAGCACGACCGGGATTTCCTCTTCCGGAATGCCGGGACCGTTATCCTTGATCGAGACATATTGCCCGCCGCCGGCCGTCCAGCCGGCCTTGACGAGGATCTCGCCGCCCTGGGGGGTGAATTTCACCGCATTGGACAGAAGGTTCAGGATGACTTGGCGCAGCGCCTTTTCATCGGCCCAGACCGCCGGCATGTCGCCCTCGACCTGCTCGGCAATGGTGATGTTCTTGGCGCGGGCGCGGAGCTGGACCATACCGATGCAATCCTCGGCGATGTCGACGAGGTGCACGGAATCCTCCAACAGGTCGTATTTCCCGGCCTCGATGCGCGACAGGTCGAGGATCTCGTTGATGAGATTGAGGAGATGCTGGCCGGAGCGGTGGATGTCGGACGTGTATTCCTTATAGACCGGGTTGTTGAGCGGCCCCAGCACCTCCGTCGACATGACCTCGGAGAAGCCGAGGATCGCGTTGAGCGGCGTGCGCAACTCATGCGACATGGAGGCGAGGAAACGGGACTTCGCGAGGTTCGCCTCTTCCGCCCGGCGGCGGGCTTCGTCGGACATGGATTTCGCCACTTCCAGCTCGGCGATCAGGTCGTCCTTTTCCGATTGCGAGGAGAGCAGCTGCGCGCTGGTGTGGCGCAGGCGATGCGTCATGAAGACGAGGAACATCATGGCGGCCGCGATGATCGCGGCCATGCCGACCGTTGCGGGATCCGGTCGCAGCAGGGCGGAAATCGAAAGCGCGCCGACCGTCGGCAGGAAGGCATAGAGCACCGCATGGCGCAGCATCAGCGTGCTGATGGCGGTGACGGCGAGCGCCACGAGCAGGGAGGAGCCCTTGTAGAAATCGAAGGTGACGCCCGTGCACTGGCCGCAGGTCTGCAACGCGAAGGCCGCCCAGGTGAGGCCCATGAAGACCTGCGCGATGAGGAAGATCTGCTGCCAGCGGCGCGTGTTGTCGGCGGTGATTTCCTGCTTGCGGGCGCGGCGTGCCACGATCATGCCGAGCGCATGGACGCTCAGCGCCAGGATCGCCCAGGCGATCAGGCCGATTTCCTGCGTGAGATAGATGCCGCCGGCCGCGATCAGCACCACGACGACAGGTACGGCGAGCGCGCTCTGTGCGGCGGAGGCGATGTGGAGTTGCAACATTTCGCGCTCGAAGCCGGGCGCCAGCCCCGTCGCCGTCTGCAACCGCTCGCGAGTCGTGCGGACAGCCCGCGAAACAGCCTTGTTTCGGTGGCTGCGCGACTTGTCGACGATGATCTTGTCGGTCGAGGTACTGACGCCGGTACTCATCACACTTGCAACTGTTACGGACAGCGTTGAATTCTAGGGTCGAATCCTTAAGAAGATGCTGCCGCGCATAAACCATTTGCGAACCATTCCGGCATTTTCCGTAACGTGAATTGGGCCTCGCGCCGCCATATGACGAAACGTCAGGACTCTAGGACAGGAACGGGGTTGCATGGGACTTACGAGGCGCGCGCGTGATGTCGGCGTGGCGATGGCGATCCTGGCGCTGACGGCGCTCGTGGTCGCGCGCGTGAGCGGCGAAACAGGCGAGACGATCACCGGAGCCGCGCGCGCTGCGGATGGCGACACGCTGACGCTCGACGGCCACCGCATCCGCCTCGTCGGCATCGATACGCCGGAACTGACGCAAGTCTGCAAGCGCGACGGCGCCGACTGGCGCTGCGGTGTTGCCGCGCGCTCGCGGCTCGCCGAGTTGTTGCGCGGCGGTGCTATTACCTGCCGCACCGAGGGGACCGACAAGTACAACCGCTGGCTCGCGCGCTGCGAAACGCTGGAGGGCGACCTCGGCGAGCGCATGGTGCGTGAGGGGTTGGCGGTCGCCTATGGCGGCTACGAGGACGAGGAGCAGTTCGCCAAGGCCGAGCGCAAAGGGCTGTGGGGCTCCGAATTCGACATGCCGCAGCAATGGCGTCGGACGAACGGGCGGCCGCAGGAAGACGTGCACGATGCGGAACCGGGCGTGCTCGGCGGCATTCTGGGCGCATTAGGACTGATTTGAACGGACGACGCGATGGATGATGCGGGATTGGCAGAACTTCGCGCCGCGATTGCGGCCTGTCGGCTCTGTCGCGACGCGCCGGCGAAGGGGCCTGCCGATCGCCTGCCGCACGAGCCGCGGCCGGTCGCGGTCATCTCCGAAACCGCGCGCATCCTGATCGCAGGCCAGGCGCCGGGGCTGCGGGTGCATGGCAGCGGCCTGCCTTTCAACGATGCCTCGGGCGACCGGCTGCGCACCTGGCTCGGCGTGACGCGCGAGGAATTCTACGATCCGGCAACATTCGCCATCGTGCCGATGGGCTTCTGTTTTCCCGGGTATGATGCCCATGGCAGCGACCTGCCGCCCCGGCGCGAATGCGCACCGCTCTGGCGCGCCCGGGTGATCGGCGCCATGCCGCAGGTCGAACTGGTGCTGGCGATTGGCCAGTACGCGCAAGCCTGGCATCTGGGGGCGGCGAAGGCCGCGAGCATGACCGAGACGGTGCGCGACTGGCGGCGCCACCTCGGGCGCAACGAGGGGCCGGCGGTGCTGCCGCTGCCGCATCCGAGCTGGCGCAATACCGGCTGGCTGAAGCGCAATCCGTGGTTTGAGCAAGAGGTTCTTCCGGAGTTGCGAAAGCGGGTGAAAACTCTTACGGAATGAAATGCATTTCTTTCATTTTGCCGCTATCACGGTATATGAGGGAATTAAATTTCGTTAGGGGAAATCGATGGATCGTCTGGACCGCAAGATCCTGCGCCTTTTGCAGGAAGATTCCACGCTGGCAGTGGCGGACCTCGCCAAGAAGGTGGGTCTGTCGACCACGCCGTGCTGGCGGCGCATCCAGAAGATGGAAGAGGACGGCGTGATCCGCAAGCGCGTCGCGCTGCTCGATCCGATCAAGATCAACACCAAGGTCACGGTCTTCGTCTCGATCCGCACCAATTCGCACTCGACTGAATGGCTGAAGCGCTTTTCCGAGGTGATCGTCGAGTTTCCCGAGGTCGTCGAGTTCTACCGCATGAGCGGCGAGGTGGATTACCTGCTGCGCGTCGTCGTGCCGGATATCGGCGCCTATGACGCCTTCTACAAGCGCATGATCGCCCGCATCGAAATCCGCGATGTCTCCTCCGCCTTTGCGATGGAGCAGATCAAGTACACGACCGAGCTGCCGCTCGACTATATGATGGTGGACAACCAGAAGAGCGGCGAAGAGTAAGGCGCTTACATCTCCGGCCGCCTGAAGGTCACCGACACCGATTTCCAGGTGTCGTAGGGTGCTAGCTTTTCGAGGCCCGTGAAAGGCGCGCAGCGCACGACCGCGCGGACGGCGCTCGCCACGAAGGTCTTGGTCGCCGGATCGCCGGCGACGGGGCCGTCGACCTTGGGCGAGCCATCGAGCTCGCCCGCTTCCGTCAGCGGAAACCCAACCCGGACGGCATCGACATGGGCGGGCAGGTCCGCCGGGACGTTCCAGCATTGCGCGATCTTCTGGTGCAGCGCAGTGGCGAGCGCCAGCGCGGCGCTGTCGTCCGCCCGGACTGGTGCTGCGAGGCCCGCCAGGGTCGCGACGGCGAGCAGGGCGCGGCAGGGCGCCATGTTACTTCTTCTCCAGTCGGGCGAGCAGGGACGACGTGTCCCAGCGGTTGCCGCCCATGTCCTGCACGTCGCCGTAGAACTGGTCGATCAGGGCGGTGACGGGCAGCTTGGCGCCGTTGAGGCGGGCTTCGGACAGGACGATGCCGAGGTCCTTGCGCATCCAGTCGATGGCGAAGCCGAAATCATATTTGCCGGCGATCATCGTCTTGTGGCGGTTGTCCATCTGCCAGGAGCCAGCAGCACCCTTGGAGATGACCTCGATGACCTTCTCCATGTCGAGCCCGGCCTGCTTGCCGAAATGGATGCCTTCGGCGAGCCCCTGCACGACGCCGGCAACGCAGATCTGGTTGACCATCTTGGCAAGCTGGCCGGCGCCGGCCGGGCCCATCAGGCCGACCATGCGGGCATAGGCGTCGATGACCGGTTTCGCTTTTTCAAAGGTCGCTTCCTCGCCGCCGCACATGACGGTGAGCACGCCGTTTTCCGCGCCGGCCTGGCCGCCGGAAACGGGGGCATCGATGAAGCTAAAACCCTTGGCCCGGGTGGCGGCGTCGAGTTCACGCGCGACTTCGGCCGAGGCGGTGGTGTTGTCGATGAGGATGGCGCCGGGCTTCATGCCGTCGAGCACGCCGTCCTTGGCCGTCGTGACGGAACGCAGGTCGTCGTCGTTGCCGACGCAGGTGAAGACGAAATCGGCATCCTTTGCAGCCTCGGCCGGCGTCGCGAAGGCCTTGCCGCCGAACTCGGCTGCCCATTTTTCCGCCTTGGCAAAGGTGCGGTTGTAGACCGCCACCTCATGCCCACCCTTGACCTTCAGGTGGCCTGCCATGGGATAGCCCATGACGCCGAGACCGATGAATGCAACCTTTGCCATGCCGTAACCTCCTGCAATCTTTGGCAGGAGGTGTAGCGGATCATTGATTTCAGCGAAAGTGTTTCGTCAGCCGCGATACTTGGCAAGCACCAGATGGCCGGGGATGGGCTCGCCTTCCTCCATGCGCACGGTGATGTCGGTCATCTCGACGAGGTCGAAACCGGTCTCGTCGAGGCGCTGGCGGACATAGCCGGCGCCGTGCGCAAAACGCTGGTGCGGGCCGACCATGAAGGGGCGGCCGGCAAATGTCTCTTCCGGCAGCGTCTCGGAGGAGAAGATGAAATGGCCGCCGGCAACGAGGTTTTCGCCGGCGCCGAAGAACAGCGGTTCGAGCGCGCCGAGATAGGGCAGCACGTCGGTCGCGGTGATGAGATCGAAGGGCTCGTCGTCGTTGTCTTCGAGAAAATCGATCGCTTCGGCGACGTAGAGCGTTTCGTAGAGCTCCTTGTCATGCGCGATCTCGACCATGTTCTCCGAAAGGTCGACGCCGGTGATGTCCTCCGCCATGTCGCGCAGCGCCCCGCCGGTGAGCCCCGTGCCGCAGCCGAGGTCGAGCACGCGCTTGAAGGGGCCGAGGCCGAGCGCCTGGAACCGCTGGCGCACAAGCAGCGGCACGCAATAGCCGAGTTGCTCGACCAGTACATTGTCGAAGACTTCGGCATGCTGGTCGAAGAGGGTGGTGACATAGGCGTCGGGCGCCTTTTCCGGCGTCTCGCCGCGGCCCATCGAGGCAAGCCGCACGGCGGCCCCGCCATGGTCCTCGGGGTCGAGCGCCAGCACTTCGGCATAGGCCTTGGCGGCGGCATCGAAATCGCCGGATTTTTCCAGCGAAAGGGCGCGGTTGTAGGCGTCCGCGAGCGCGTCTTCGTCGATCTTGGTCATGGCGGGTCTCATAAGGGCCAGGCAGGACTTTGGCAATGCCGCTGCCGTGGGTAGATCTCCCGTTAGAGAAGGCGTCAGCTTTCAGTTATAGAGGTCGAGAGACAGTAACAGCGTCTTTGGAACCGGGTTCCACAGACCCGTTCGCAGTCCCGCTGCGCGGAGCGCCTGTGCCGTCCAGGTGTTGCAGCCGATCAGCGCGTTGAAATAGCCCTTGGCCTCGAAGAAGCGGTCGTTTGTTCCGTATCCTGCATTCTGGATATGCCGCCGATCACCATTGGGGTCGGTCGCGAAGCTGTCCGACGCGAAGCCGACCAGTCGTTTGAAGCCGTCATCTCCAATCTGGAAACGGGTAATGGAAGAGCCGTTGGGTGTGATGTCTCCGGCGACGTCCACATGCATGACCGCGCTGTCGACGGTGAATGCCTTCAACACAGGAATCGGTTTCAGATCCGACCAGGTCGGTGTTTCGAGATAAAAGGCGCGACCACCCCAACCGAAGATGATCCATCGTGCGTCGGGATGCGCAAGTGGCATTCCGGATTCTGCAAGGAAGGCGAAAGTGGCGCGCGTCTCGTCATCGAGCGGTATGGCGATATCCGTGTGGATGGGATTGGACAGGACAAGGATATCGCGCGTCCTTGCGGTTTCGCCGTCATGCCAGATCGGTCGCGGAAACAGCGTGCCGATCGTAACCGCGACGGCGATCACCAGGACGACGAACAGGGTGTACCGTGCGGTCTTTCGCATTGTCTCGAAGGTGCCTGCCGGGATATTCAATGCTGGCGGCAGTGGCCATTCGGGCCACAATCGTCAGCGGCGATCCGGCACTCATACACGGTCTGTCGACAGCCCGCCGGGATTTTCATCGTTTCGTCAGTGAATGATGAACTCACCCTTCAGCGCGCGCCATTCGGACGCCGAGATCAGCCGGCGGTGGACGTAGCGCACCGAATGCAGCGGGCCGTCCAGCTTCTCCTGCCAGAATTTCAGAAAACGCTTCATCTCCGGGAAATCCGGGGCGAGATCGTAGTGCTGCCAGATATAGGTCTGCAGGAACTGCTGGTGATCCGGCATGCGGTAGAGGATCTGGGCCGTGGTCATCCCGTAGCCCTTGAGCTGCATTGCCATGTCATTCGTCATAGGGACCTCATTGCTTGGTGAATGATGGTCCCTATGATTGAGCGCTTACAGGGTTAATGAAATATTGATTTTTGATGGATAGTGAGAATTTTTGTTTGAAAACAGGGTCTTGGCAGCTCTCGCCTGCAAGTGCTGCCAAGGGTCTCACCGTTTCAGGTGGCGCGTCAGGCGCAGTTCCAGCCAGGCCCAGAGATTGCGCAGCAGCTCCACGATCAGGAGATACATAAGTGCTGCCCAGAGATAGGCCTGGTAATCGAAGGTGCGCGAGAAGGCGCGGCGTGTCTCGCCCATCAGGTCGAAGACCGTGACGATGGCGACGATGGCCGAGCCCTTGATCATCAGGATGATCTCGTTGCCATAGGGACGTAGCGCGACGATCAGCGCCTGCGGCAGGATCACCTTGAAGAAGGCGACCTTCTTGGGCAGGCCGAGGGCGGCGGCGCCCTCATGCTGGCCGCGCGCCACGCTCTCGATGGCGCCGCGCAGGATTTCGGCCTGATAGGCGGCCGTGTTGAGCGTGAAGGTCAGGAGGGCGCAGTTCCAGGCATCGCGAAAGAACCACCAGAGGCCAAGCGATTTCAACTCGGCGGAGAAGCTGCCGAGGCCGTAATAGACGAGGAAGAGCTGGGTGAGCAGCGGCGTGCCGCGGAAGAAATAGACGTAGCCGTAGGCAATCCACGAGAAGACCGGGTTCTTCGACATGCGCGCGAAGGCGAGCGGCAGCGAAATGAGACCGCCGAGCACCACCGACAGCGCCACGAGCAGCAGCGTGACGCCGAGGCCGGAGAGGTAGCTGGGGCCGTATTTCGTGAATTTTTCCGGATCCCAGCCGCCGACGATCATCAGGAAGATGCCGACGGTCAGCGCCAGCCAGACGCCCATGAAAATATTGCCGAAGAAGCGGCCGGCGGTGAAGGTTTTCGGCGGGGCCGGCGGCGGGGCCTGCGGCGGGATGAGGGTGGTGACGTAGCTCATCGTGCGGCCTCCGACCGTTTGGCCCAGCTTTCGATCGAGGAGAAGACCAGCGAGGACAGGAACGCGAGCACCAGGAAGAGCAGGCAGGCGATGGCGTAGAACTCGAAGGCTTCCTTGGTGACGCGTGCGGCGACGCTCGTCTGGCGCAGGATATCCGGCAGGCCGATGACGGAGACCAGCGCGGTGTCCTTGAGAAGCGCCATCCAGAGATTGCCGAGGCCGGGAAGCGCCACGCGGATCAACTGCGGCAGGACGATGAGGCGCATGGTGCGGCCTTTGTGCAGGCCGAGCGCATACCCCGCCTCGTACTGGCCGCGCGGGATCGCCTTGAAGGCCGACAGCAGCACTTCCGAACAATAGGCGGAGAACACCACGCCGAGCGCGATCATGCCGGCGAAGAAGGCGTTGATTTCCACCGCGCCGTCATAGCCAACCGCGGCCATGAGGTTCTGCACGAGGATTTGCAGGCCGTAATAGACGATGAAGAGCGTCAGAAGCTCCGGCAGGCCGCGGAAGAGCGTGGTGTAGATGTTGGCCGACAGCCGCAGCGAGCGTTCTTCCGACTGTTTGGCCAGCGCGATGAAGAAGCCGAAGAACAGGCCGACGGGCAGGGTCGCGATGGCGAGGCTGGCCGTGACCAGGAAGCCCAGCGCGATCTCGTCGCCCCAGCCGGCGTCGCCGCATGCCAAGAGCGTGTTGCCCGCGAATAGATTGAAGATGCCGATCGGTCCGCAGAGGGGATCGATGATCCCGAGAAATGCGGATACCGCCTCGACGATGGCGGCGAAAAACCCGCTCATGCCAGAAGAACCCCCGATGCGCGCTTCGCGCTTCTTGTTAAGGCGCCTTATGCGCCCGTCTTTTCTTTATGTACAAGTTCTCAAACAAAAGGGGCGGGAGAGCAAGCCCTCCCGCCCGTGCATTCTGCTGATGGGGTCAGAAAAAACCCGCATGAAGCAGTACGTGCCGCGATCAGTCGCCGTAGACGTCGAAGGGGAAGTACTTGGCGTTGATTTCCTGATACTTGCCATTGGCGCGGATCGCCGCGACTGCAGCTGTGAACTTGTCGGCCAGCGCGGTATCGCCCTTGCGAACGGCCACGCCTGCGCCTTCGCCGTTGATGACCGGATCGATCGGCAGGGTGCCGAGCAACTTGCAGCAGGCGCCGTCCTCGGACTTCAGCCATTCGGAGAGCACGACCACGTCGTCGATCACGGCGTCGATGCGGCCGTTAGCGATGTCGAGCTTGTACTCGTCAGCCGTCGGGTAGAGCTTGACCTCGGAATCCTTCATATGCGCTTCGGCATAGTTGGAATGCGTCGTCGAGCCCTGGGCGCCGAGGAGCTTGCCGGCGAGCGCTTCCGGGGTGGCTTCCGTGATCTCGCTATCCTTCGGCACGACGATGGCCGGCGGCGTGTTGTAGTACTTCTTGGAGAAGTCGACCTGCTGCTTGCGCTCTTCGGTGATCGACATGGAGGCGATGATCGCGTCGAACTTCTTGGCGATGAGTGCCGGAATGATGCCGTCCCAGTCCTGCGTCACGAAGGTGCATTCGGCCTTCATTTCCTCGCACATCGCCTTGGCGATATCGATGTCGAAGCCGGTCAGCGTGCCGTCGGATTCGAGGTTGTTGAAGGGCGGGTAGGCGCCTTCCGTTCCGATCACGATCTTCTCGCCTTCAGCCATCGCGGAGGAGGCGAAGAGGGCGATGACCGCAGCCGAAGCTGCAAGCGTGAAACGTTTGGAAATACGCATTTTGATCCTCTCTATTATAGGCTCTCGGGTTCTTCTTGTTGTCCGGGCCTTGATGTGAAGCGGGCAGGGCTGCCCGCTTGGGTCGGATAATCGACCAATTTTCGCCAAAAAATCAACTGGTTTTCAGCCGTCTTTCCGCCCGGTTTCCCCGACAATTTCACGGCCCCTCCACTGGCCGGGCTGGCGGCGCGACCTATCTCCTGCGTCAACCGGAGCCGTTCAGGCAGGGTTAAGGCGCCGATGGCTAGGCCTTTGGACGACCATGACGGGTTCACCCACCGGCCGAAAGAGCCGGATGCACCCCTCTCGATGCAACAGACGGGACACCGTGAGGACAGAAAAAATGAGTTTCCGCTCCAGACTATTCGCAACCGTGGCACTGCCGGTGCTGTCGAGCGCGCTGATCGCCACGCCGACGCTCGCCGATGCGCTGATGAAGCCGTTCGAGGTTGCGCAGGAGAGCACCGACCAGGGCCAGGGCCAGCCGAGCGAGGAAGAACTGCTGCAGCAACAGCAGGATACCCAGCCCGCGGCTGAAGAGGAACAGCAGGGCCAGGCCGAGGAACAGAAGGCCGCCGAAGAGGCAGAGCGCGCCGCCGCCGAGCAGAAGGCTGCGGAAGAGGAAGCCCAGCGCGCCGCTGCGGACGAGCAGAAGGCCGCCGAGGAGGCGGAGCGCGCCGCTGCCGAACAGAAGGCTGCCGAGGAAGAAGCGCAACGCGCGGCCGCGGAAGAACAGCAGGCCGCCGAAGAGGCCGAGAAGGCGGCTTCAGAGCAGAAGGCTGCGGAAGACGAAGCCCAGCGTGCCGCCACAGAAGAGCAGCAACGCCAGGCCGACGAGCAGAAAGCCGCGGAGGACGCAGAGAAGGCTGCTTCCGAACAGAAGGCCGCCGAGGACGAGGCCCAGCGCGCGGCTGAGGAGCAGCGCCAGGCGGAAGAGCAGAAGGCTGCGGAAGAGCAAAAGCCGGCCGAAGACCAGCAGGCCGAGCAGCCAGTAGAACAGCCGGATGGCAGCGCTGCCGAAACGACGACGGGCGAAGAGCAGCCGGCGACCACGACCGGCGAGAGCGAACAGCAGCCGACCACCGGCGAGGGCGAGCAGCCCGCGGTCGCCGGCGAGGAAACCCCGGCCGAGACCGGCACAGAGCAACCCGCGACGGCCGAGACCGGCGAGACGCCCGCCACCGAGCCGGTGCCGGAGGTGGTCGACACGCTGACGGAAGAACAGAAGCAGGAGATCGCCGAAGATCCGGGCAAGAGCGACGAGACCGTCGTGCTGCCCGTCGAGAACGGTGCGGCCGTGCTCGACAGCGACAAGGACGCCGACAATTCCGGCGGCCAGAAGAGCCGCGACCAGCGACGCAAGCAGCGCGAAGAGCTGCGCGCCCAGGAAGAAGAGGCCCCGGTTCCCGATTCGGATGATTCCGCCCAGACGGCGATTTCCGAAGAGGTGCGCGAGGCCGTCTCGGGCAAGATCGAGGCCGGCAACAGGGAAGAGGGCAGGCGCGTCAAGCGCGCGCCGGACTTCGAGGTGCCGGAGACGACCAACATCATCAACAACACCGTGATCAACAATACGGTCATCAACAACAACACGACGATCGACAACAGCGTCACGCAGGTCAACGTCATTGAGCGCGTCGAGAACCGCACGGTGCTTGAGGTCGGCGACCAGTTGATCGTGCGCGGCGACGACCGGCCGCGCCTGCGCCGCGATTCGGAAGAGGTCTATTACGACAACCTCGCCCGTGGCCGCGTGCGCGAGACGATCGTGCGCCCCGGCGGCGTGCAGATCGTCACGATCTACAATCGTTACGGCGATATCATCCAGCGCTCGCGCGTCGGCCGGGACGGGCGGGAATATATCCTCGTCTATGCGCCGGAGCTGGAGGACGACTCGCCGCGTCCGGGCCTCGTCGATGTCGGCTATGAGCTGCCGCCGATGCGCCTGCGCATTCCGGTCAGCGACTACATCATCGACACGTCGAGCAACCCGGACCGCGACTATTACGAGTTCCTGTCCGAGCCGCCGGTGGAGCGCGTCGAGCGCGTCTACACCATCGACGAGGTGAAGCACTCGGCCCGCCTGCGCGACAAGGTCCGCCGTATCGACCTCGACACGATCACCTTCGCCACGGCGAGCGCGGAAGTGCCGATGTCCCAGGCCCGCACGCTGCGCAGCGTCGCCGACGCCATGCAGAAGGTGCTCGACAAGGATCCGGGCGAGACCTTCCTGATCGAGGGGCACACCGACGCGGTGGGTTCGGACAAGTCAAACCTCGTGCTCTCCGACGAGCGCGCCGAATCGGTCGCGAGCCTTCTGACGGACGTCTACGGCATTCCGCCGGAAAACCTCCAGACGCAGGGGTACGGCGAGCGATTCCTGAAGGTGAAGACGAGCATTGCCGAACAGCAGAACCGCCGCGTCACCATCCGCCGGGTGACGACGCTGGTACGCCCGATGGCGCGGGCGAACTGATCGCGCTTTCAAGCGTTCTAATATGGCCGCCGGTATATTGCCGGCGGCCATGTCGCATTCAGCGCGGATTCATCTGCGATGATTTAGCGTCTTTTTGAACAGTGGCGGCTTGCATTGAAACACAAAATCGCCCCAAACCCTGAAGCAAGTGCGTCAAACGCTGGCAAACGAGGAAACGCCAATGGCTAAGAGAACAACACTTCTGGCGACGGTGGCTCTGCCCATCTTTTCGCTGGTCTGGCAGCCGGTCGAAGCGGCCATGGTGCGGCCGCTGCTGCCGCAAGTCGAAAAATCCGACGTGACGACGGTGCAGAGCGAAGAAGAGGAAATCATTCGCAAGAAGCGCAATCGCGAGGAGCAGGGGGGCGGCCAGAACAAGCGCGAACGCAACCGCGAGGCCGAGCAGCAGCAGGACAATCGCCAGGAGCGCCGCAAGAAGCAGCGTGAGGCCGAGGGCGACCAGCAGCAGCAGGAGAACCGCCAGGAACGCCGCAAGAAACAACGCGAAGCTGAAGGCGACCTGCAGCAGCAGGAAAACCGCCAGGAGCGCCGCAAGAAGCAGCGTGAGGCTGAAGCCGACCAGCAGCAGCAGGAAAACCGCCAAGAGCGTCGCAAGAAGCAGCGCGAGGCTGAAGCCAACCAGCAGCAGCAGGAAAATCGCCAGGAACGCCGCAAGAAGCAGCGTGAAGCCGACGCGGATCAGCAGCAGCAGGAGCAAAACCAGGGAACCTGGCGCGCTGAGGACCGCAAGGATCAGCGTGAGCGCGAAGCCGATCGCCAAAAGCAGGAAAACACGCAGAAGACCCGTGAAGAGCGGCGTCAGAAACAGCGTGATGCCGAGGCGGATCAGCAGCGCCAGGATGCGGACCAGCAGCGTGCTCGCGAGGAACGCCGCAAGAAGCAGCGCGAGGCGGAAGCCAACCAGAAGCAGGACGACCAGAAGGCACGCCAGGAACGCCGAGAAAAGCAGCGCGAGGCCGAGCGGGAAGGCAAGCGTCCGGACGAGACGGCCGGCCGGCCGCGCCGCGAGCGCGACAAGGACCGCGAGCGCATCGCGCGCGACCCGTCCGGCACGACGGACACGATCGAGCTGCCGTTCACCGACGGTGCCGCCGTGCTCGACAGTGACAAGGACTGGGACAACCGCCGCGACCGCTCGCGCGACGAGCTGCGTCGCGAGCGCAAGGAGAAGCGCCGTGACGTGCGCGTGCGCGTTCCCGAATCCGACCGCGATGCGCAGGTCGGCTGGGAAGGCGACCGGGTTCGCTACGAATCGGGTGACCGCGAGCGCGGCGAGCGCCGTGACCGCCGGCCGCGTTACGACGAGCGGGACGGCTGGCGCGTCGAGCGCGAAATCGATGACCGCACCGTGATCAATTTCGACGGCGGCATCATCGTGCGCTCTGACGACGGGCGTCGCCTGTCGCGTCGCGCCACGGAGACCTATTACGAGGATCTGCCGAACGGCCGCACCCGTGAGGTCATCGTGCGCCCGAACGGCGACCGCGTCGTCACCATCCGCAACCGCTACGGCGATATCATCCAGCGCTCGCGCATCGATGGCGGCGGCCGCGAATATGTCATGTACTACGCGCCGGAAATCGACCGCGACAGCCGGCCGACCTTCGTCGATCCCGGCGAACGCCTGCCGCCGATGCGCCTGACGATCCCGGTCGATGAATATATCATCGACACGTCGGCGGAAGACGACACGGACTATCGTGCCTTCCTCGATCGTCCGCCGGTGGAGCCGGTCGAGCGCGTCTACTCGCTCGACGAGGTGAAATACTCGGCCCGTATCCGCGACAAGGTGCGCCGTATCGACCTCGATACGATCACCTTCGCGACCGGCTCGGCGGATATTTCGATGAACCAGGCCTCGACGCTGAAGCGGGTGGCGGATGCGATGAATGAGATCCTCGACAAGGATCCGGGCGAGACCTTCCTGATCGAGGGCCATACGGATGCGGTCGGTTCTGACGAATCGAACCTCGTGCTTTCCGACGAACGCGCCGAGGCCGTCGCCAACATCCTGACCGACGTCTACGACATCGCGCCGGAAAACCTGGCGACGCAGGGTTACGGCGAGCGCTTCCTGAAGATCGACACCGATGCTTCGGAACAGCTCAACCGCCGCGTCACCATCCGCCGCGTCACGCCGCTGGTGAAGCCGGTCGCGATGGCCGAATAATCGGCGTTAGCCGACGAGATGAAGAAGGCCGCGGGAGAAATTCCGCGGCCTTGTTTTTTGGGCGCGAAAGTTTTTCTGGCGCCGGCTGTCGGCTCGGGCATTCTTCCGGCGTCCTTTGGAAATCGTGAGAAGCTGGAGGAGAACGGCGATGATGAAACTCTATGGATTTGGCCCGACGCGCTCGCTTCGTGCGCTATGGGCGCTTCAGACGCTCGATGCGGAATTCGAGTTCGTGCCCGTCAACGTGATGGCCGGCGAAAACTATCAGCCCGATTTCCTGCGCCTCAATCCGGCCGGGAAAATCCCTGTCCTGGTGGATGGCGATCTCGTCCTGACGGAGTCCGCGGCGATCGTCTTCTATCTGGCGGAGAAGTACGGCGCCAAGGGCCTGATGCCGGCTGACCTGAAGGAACGGGCGCAGGCCTATCGCTGGGCCTTGTTCGCCGTCACCGAGCTGGAACAGCCGGTGTGGCGCATCACCAAACACACGATGTTATACGACGAGGACAAGCGCCTGCCCGGCGATATCGCGCTCGCTCGTGAAGAGTTCACGGCCATGGCAAAGGTGCTGGAGCGCCACATGGAGGGGCGCACGTTCATCGTCGGCGACCGGATGAGCGTCGCCGATTGCGTGACCGCCTATGTGCTCGACTGGGCCAATGAATGCGAGCTTCTGGGCGGCTGTCCCGGTCTCCAGGCCTATCTTGAGCGGATGTATGCGCGTCCCGAGGCGCCGCAGCGCATCGCCAAAGCCTTCGCGGACGTCCAGTCCGCCGCCTGACGGCGGGTTGCGTCAAGCCGTTGAGGGTTTTGCGAGGCCGGTTACTGCCACGACGAAATCGGCGATGCTTTTGGTGTCGTCGAGATCGAAGACGGGCAGCGTGGTGTCGGTGACCGGGTGATCGGCGGCGATGGCTGCGATATGCGGGTCTTCCGGCGCAAGCGGGATGCTGTTGGCAGCTTCCAGCCGGCGGGCCTCGATTTTCGGGATCGGCTCGCGCTTGTAGCCTTCGATCAGTACGAGGTCGCAGGGGGCGAGGCGGGCGAGGATTTCTTCGAAACTCGGCTCCGGTGCGCCGCGCAGCTCATGCATGATGGCGTAGCGCGTGCCGGAGACGATGGTCACCTCATGCGCCCCGGCCTGGCGGTGGCGGTAACTGTCGGCGCCGACCTTGTCGATGTCGAAATCGTGGTGGGCATGTTTGATGGTCGAGACCAGGTAGCCGCGGGCGACGAGCTCGGTCACCAGCCGCACGGCGAGCCCGGTCTTGCCGGAATTCTTCCAGCCGGCAATGCCGAAGATCTTTGGCCGCGTCATCGCTCCAGCACCCAGAGCCAGTTTTCCGCCTCGTCGAGATCGTCCGGCGTGTTGATGTTGAAGAACGGGTCGAATTCGCCGCGCGGCGTGTCGATCAGCGGGAAGGTGAGGTCGCGCGCCTGGTGGCGTTCGAGGTAGCTGCGCACCCGCAACGCCCCGCCGCCGGCAAGCCATTCCGAAAGGTCGGTGGCGAGTGTGACCGGCCACAGCGCGAAGACGGGATGCAGGCCGCTGACCGAGCGGGCGACGGCCATGCGCTCCGGCGTGTCGATGACGCGGGCGAGCCGGGCGACGAGGTCGGTCGGGAAGAACGGGCTGTCCGTCGGCACGGTGGCGACGTGGCTCGCCTCCGGGTGGTGGCGCTTGGCATAGTCGAGGGCGGCGAGCACGCCGCCGAGGGGACCGGCGCGCGCGGCGTCGAGATCGGCGAAGACCGGCAGTTCCTCGCCGCGTTCGAACAGCACGGGGCCATTGGCATTGACCGCGACGGCGGAGACCTGCGGGCGCAGTCGCCGGGCGGCGCGATCGATGAGCGCGGCGCCGCCGAGACGGATGCGCGCCTTGTCCTGCCCCATGCGGGAGGAAAGCCCGCCGGCGAGGATCACGCCCAATATCGCTTGTGCCGGTGCCATCTCGCTCCCATCGGCAGGTTGTTCCCATCCGATCTAGTCGGTGCGGCTCTGGCTCGCAACCCTGTCAGGGCGATTCCGGCTTCGACTCTTGTGCGACGGCCGGCACCCGGCGGCGGTTCTCGCGGTAGAAGGTGTAGAGGCCGGAGGCGACGATGATCAGAACGCCGACTGTCATCCAGACATCCGGTATCTCGCCGAAGAACAGGAAGCCGATGGCGATCGCCCAGATGAGGCTCGTATAGCGGAAGGGGGCGATGAAGGATATTTCGCCCGTGCGCATGGCGAGGATGATCGCCTGGTAGCCGACGAGCAGCAGCACGCTGGCAATCGCTAGCCGGCTAAGCACATCGCCCGACATCGGCTGCCAGCCGCCCATCGGCACGATCAGCGCCCCGCCGACGACCGTGATCGACGTTGCGGTGATGACGCTGATGAAAAGGGTGGAAACGTTCGGGTCGATGCGGCGGGTCGCAAGATCGCGCGCGGCAGCGCCGACGACCGAGGCGATGACATAGACCGCCGCCATCGAAAACCCTTCCGGGCCGGGGCGAATGACGATGAGCACCCCGGCAAAACCGGCGATGATGGCGAGCCAGCGCCGCCAGCCGACCTGTTCGCCGAGGAAGAGGGCGGCGCCGAGCGTGACGGCGAGCGGCAGCGCCTGGAGGATCGAGGCGGTGTTGGCGAGCGGCATGGCGCCGAGCGCGGAAATATAGGCGAGCGAGGCGAGGATTTCGGCGACGAGCCGCAGCAAGAGCGCCGGCTGCAGCACGACGCGCCAGGAGCCGAGTGCGCCCATCCACCAGGCGATGGCGACGACGAGCACGGTCGTCATCAGCCCGCGCACGAACATGATCTGGCCGACATTCATGGCATCGGTGACGGATTTGACCAGTGCGTCGTTGCAGGTGAAGCCGGCCATGGCGACCACCATGAAGAGGGCGCCCTTGGCATTTGCGGTGGAGTTCATGCGGGTGATTCCAGGCGATTGTCCTTCCCTCATAGGCACATTGTCGGCCGGGTGCCATCACTAGATCGACTGGAACAAACGGGATGGTTGCCGAAGGAAGCGGCGAATGAGCGTGTTTTGGGCACGAAACGATGACGATTTCGGCGCAACAGCTTGAATTTCTGCTGCTTTGGCGAAGCATTTCATTAAGCTTCCCCACCTATCGTTGCGTCATCCCAATGAACGATCGCATGATGCGACGGGTGAGGGCAGGCCGTCTGGTGGAAGATCGGCCGAATGCCCCGACATGAAGTGCCGGCCGCGCTCCCGATGGTGAGCCGAGCGGCCCCTTCGGCTTTGACAGACACCCGACGGGATCTTGGTCGTCATAAAAACGTCGGGGAACCCATGTCCTTCATTGACCGCCTGCTCCAGCAGCGCCGCATCGTTACAAAGGTGCTGCTGTTCGTCATTCCTCTCGTCGCGCTGATCGCCGGTATCGGCCTTGTCGGTTATTTCACCGCGAGCACGCTGAACGGCCACATGACGGTCACCCGCGAGACGATCAACAGCCTGTCGCATTTCCAGAACCTGCGCAGCGGATTGCAGGATTTCGTCGACAAGCCCGCGCAGGAGACGCGCGACGCGCTCTCTGCGCGGATCGACGAGCAAGATGCCGGCATCCACGATCTCGACGCGCTGCTGCCCGATGCGGGCGAAAAGGCAAAGATCGCCTCCGTCGTGGCGCTGGCCGGCACCATGCGCGCCCAGACCGAGACGCTCTGGGCAATCGACCAGGAGCGCAACGCCGTGACCGCGGAGCTCGAAGGATCGCTTGCGGCGATGGCCAAGGACGGCGCCTTTGCCGAAAAGCAGATCGGCGTCATCCGCAGCGAATCCGGCGAGAAGGAAGCCTTCGCCAAGGCTCTTCTGTTCGATGCCGCCGCCTATCAGGGCCTTGCCGAACGCATCGGCAAGTTCCGCAAGCCCGTCGCGCTGGCCATGAAGCCGGAGGACAAGGTGAAGGCGGCCGAGACCTACCTGCCGCAGCTTCTCAAGCAGCTTGCCGAATCGAAGGCGATCGCCTCGCCCAAGGCGCTGGAACAGATCAAGGTCTTCGAGGTGGAAGTCGCCGCGGTACAGGCCATCCTTGCAGGCACCGACGACGCGGAGGCCAAGAAGGCGAAATTCGTGCCGGTGCTGTCCAAGCTCGCGAAGTTCGATGCCGATTTCCTGAAGGAAGCCGGCAAGAACTCCGACACCGCCGCCAAGCGTTTTGTCGGTATGGATGCGGAGATCGTGCTGCTCAAGACGCTGATCACGCTGATGGGCGACACCTTCAAGGGCATCGACGAAACCCGCCTGCATATCAGCGAGCTGCACCGCAAGCTCGACCAGCCGAGCCGCGACGCCGTGCTTGCGGACGTCAAGGCCGTGGCCGCTAGCGCCGCCGAACTCGCAAAGCTCGGCACGAAGAATGCGGCGTTGCGTGATCTCTCCGACAAGCTCGCGCCCTCGCTCGTCAAGATCGAGAAGGGCACGCAGGACCTGATCTCCGTCGGCGAAAAATGGCAGGCCGCGCGCGTCGCCGCCTCCGCTTCCGTGGCGGATGCCAGCCAGACGCTCGAACAGTTCGTGTCGAGCGCCCAGGAGGCCGGCAAGAAGGACAGCCAGCGCTCGGCCAATGTCTCGATCATCGCCATGGTCGCCGGCACGCTGCTCGCCATCATCGGCGGCCTGATGCTCGTCGAAACGCTGCGCGGACCGCTGCGGCGCGTCAACGAAGCCATGTCGCGGCTGGCGAGCGGCGATCTCGACATCAGCATCGATGGCCGCAACCGCGGCGACGAGATCGGCGACATGGTGCGCTCGGTCGCCGTCTTCCGCGATGCCGCGCGCGAAAACGTGCGCCTCGAACAGGAAGCGGAAACCCAGCGCCAGCTGACGGCCGAGGAGCAGGCGCGCCGCGCCAGCGAGCAGGCCCGCATCGAAGCCGACCAGACCGAGGCGCTCACCGCCCTGTCCGACGTGCTCGGCCAGCTTGCCGCCGGCAATCTCGAAGAGAGCATGACGGAGGCGCTCGCCGCCGAATATGTCGCGATGGCCCGCACCTACAACAATGCCGTCGAGGCGCTGCGCGTCACGCTGTCGGACGTTCGTGCGACGACGGTTGAGATCAACGGCGGCACCAGCAACCTCGCCACCTCCGCCGACGATCTGGCGCGCCGCACCGAACAGCAGGCGGCAGCGCTGGAGGAAAGCTCGCGGGCATTGCGCCAGCTGACCGAAATCGTCCGCTCCACCGCCGAAAGCGCCCAGAAGACCGCGGTTTCGGTCGACGAGACGCACAGCTATGCCAAGCGCTCCGGCGAGGTCGTGTCTAAGGCGGTCGACGCCATGGACCAGATCAAGAAATCCTCGGAGAAGATCAGCACGATCATCGGCGTCATCGACGAGATCGCCTTCCAGACCAACCTCCTGGCGCTGAATGCCGGGGTGGAAGCGGCGCGTGCCGGTGAAGCCGGCCGCGGCTTCGCGGTCGTCGCGCAGGAAGTGCGCGAGCTTGCCCAGCGTTGCGCAGGTGCGGCCCGCGAGATCAAGGGCCTGATTTCCGACAGCTCGGCGCAGGTCCGCAACGGCGTTTCGCTCGTCACCGAGACCGGCGAGGCGCTGACTGTTATCAACGAGCACATCTCGTCGATCCACACGCTGGTCGGCAAGATCGAGGCTGCCGCTGCCGCGCAGTACGAAGGCATCAACGAGGTGAACCAGGCGGTGCACCAGGTCGAGCTCATCACACAGCAGAACGCGGCGATGGTGGAGGAAAACACCGCGGAAATCCACGGCCTGCGCCGCCGCGTCGAAAACCTCAACGAGAAGATCGACCACTTCAAAACACGCGATCTCGACACCCGGGACGGTTTCGGGCGGCAGCATTACGCGGCCTGAGCCTAGGCTCTTTTGGACATGAAAAGGCCGGGCGAAAGCCCGGCCTTTTTCGTTTGGAACCTACTTGCCGGCCTCGTAGACGACGTAGCTCTCAGGCACCGCCGGGTCCTGTTCGCCATAGGTCGGGTCGACTTCGAAGCGGGTCAGCACGAAGTCGCCGTTGATGAAGGTCCAGGTGCCGCTGTCCCAGGCGTCGCCGATGCCGCGCCAGGCGGTGTGGCTGGTGATGGTGCGTTTTTCCGCGTCGTAGGTCGCGTTCACCAGCAGTCCGGTGGCGCGGAAGCCGCGCACCTTCGGCTCGGCCTTAAGCTTGCCCATCTCGTCGTCGGTATAGGCATAGTCGAGATCGGGCGTGGCGAAGGCGACGAGTTTCGGCGATTCCGTGTCGCTCACCTTCAGCACGAAGGCGTGGCGGACATTGTAGGCGCCGGAGCCGCAGAACAGCTGGTAGAGTTCTGCCTCGATTTCCGGATCAGCCGCCGACTGGTAGCTCGCGCGATAGGAGAAGCGATAGACCGAATGGCCGAAGCCTTCGCCGTCCGGCTCGGCCATCGGCACTTCCGTCATGCCGTTCATGTCGCAATCCGTGCCGAAGGCGGCCTTGGCGACGGCTTCAGCGGCGGCAAGGCCTTCAGGGCGATCGGCTGCGAAGGTGATGGAGGGCAGGGCGGCGCAGAGGAGGGCGGCCAGAAGGGTTTTCACCGAAACCTCGCTGTTGGGCAGCGCTCAGCCGCCTGTGACGCTCATGTGGCGGGCGACGGCCGGGCGGTTGCGGCGGTCGATGATGAAATCGTGGCCCTTCGGCTTGCGGCCGATCGCCTCGTCGATCGCCTGCGACAGCAGGGCGTCGTCCTCGGAGGCGCGCAGCGGCACGCGCAGGTCGGCCGCGTCGTTCTGGCCGAGGCACATGTAGAGCGTGCCGGTGCAGGTGAGGCGCACGCGATTGCAGCTTTCGCAGAAATTATGCGTCATCGGCGTGATGAAGCCGAGGCGGCCGCCGGTTTCCGCGACCGTGACGTAACGCGCCGGCCCGCCGGTGCGGTAGGCGTTTTCGGTCAGCGTAAACTCTTCCGCGAGCCGTTCGCGCATTTCGGACAGCGGCAGGTAGCGGTCGGTGCGGTCTTCCTCGATCTCGCCCATCGGCATGGTTTCGATGAGGGTGAGGTCCATCCCGCGGCCATGCGCCCAGCGCATCAGCTCGGAAATCTCGCGATCGTTGAAATCCTTCAGCGCGACGGCGTTGATCTTGATCTTCAGGCCGGCAGCCTGTGCCGCATCGATGCCTTCCATGACCTTCGAAAGCTCACCCCAGCGGGTGATCGTCTTGAATTTCTGCGGATCGAGCGTATCGAGCGAGACGTTGATGCGGCGCACCCCGCAATCGGCAAGCTCGGCCGCGTGTTTGGCGAGCTGGGAGCCGTTGGTGGTGAGCGTCAGTTCGTCGAGGCGCCCGTCCTGCACCTGATGGCCGAGTTCACGCACGAGATGCATGATGTTCTTGCGCACCAGCGGCTCGCCGCCGGTTAGCCGCAGCTTGCGCACGCCCTTGGCGATGAAGGCGGAACAGAGCCGAGTGAGCTCTTCCAGCGTCAGCAGGTCCTTCTTCGGCAGGAAGGTCATGTTTTCCGCCATGCAATAGGTGCAGCGGAAATCGCAGCGATCCGTCACCGAGACGCGCAGATAGGTGATCGCCCGCCCGAAGGGGTCGATCATCGGTGCGTCGGACTGCGCAATGCGGCCCGCGCCATCCCATGGTCCTGCAAACGAATTCAAAACACAGCCTCCGTTCCCGGATATGTCGTGCGCGCGGGGCGCACCGTCAAGCCGGTGCGGCGATTATGGCAGCATTTTCCGCCTTGCACATCCCCGGCTTGCGGCATAGTCCTTCGCGCAAAGGCGATGGAAAGGTAATGGCATGAGCGATCTGTGGCCGACGGAACTGCGGGTCTCCAAGGACCGCCAGCGCCTCGTCGTGACGTTCAACGACAACCAGAGTTTCGACCTTTCGGCGGAACTTTTGCGCGTGCTTTCGCCCTCCGCGGAAGTGCAGGGCCATGGGCCGGGCCAGAAGGTGACGGTGCCGGGCAAGCGCAATGTCGCGATCATCTCGATGATCCCGACCGGCAATTATGCCGTGCGCATCGGCTTCGACGACCTTCACGATACTGGTATCTTCACGTGGTCCTATCTGCGCGAAGTCGGGGAAAAGGGCGCGGAGCTCTTCGCCGACTACGAACGCGACCTTGCGGAGAAAGGCATGAGCCGCGATATGTCGGAGAAACCGCGGTAACATTTCGGACTGCCTCCAAGAAGGTAGCGTCCACCGACAACCAACGGGAGATGCCCTTTTGGCAGAAGCGAATGCAAATGATCTCACCCAGGTCGTCGTCCTCTTGGCGGCGGGCGTGGCGGCGGTGCCGGTCTTCAAGAAGATCGGGCTCGGCTCGGTGCTCGGCTACCTGGCGGCGGGGCTGGCGATCGGCCCCTTCGGGCTCGGCTTCTTTGCCGATCCGCAGGCGATCATCCATGTCGCCGAACTCGGCGTGGTGATGTTCCTCTTCATCATCGGCCTTGAAATGCAACCCTCGCGGCTCTGGGGCATGCGCAAGGACATTTTCGGACTTGGCGCCATCCAGGTGATGGGCGCGATGGCGGCGCTGACCTGTATCGGGCTTTCCTTCGGCTTCCCGCTCATTCCTTCCTTCGTCGCCGGCACCGGCTTCGTCCTGACATCGACCGCCATCGTCATGCAGATGCTGCAGGAGCGCGGCACCATGTCGACGCTGAAGGGCCAGCGCATCATCGCGATCCTGCTCTTCGAGGACCTCGCCATCGTGCCGCTGCTCGCCATCGTCGTGCTGCTGGGTACGGGCGGCGCTGCCAAGGATACCTCCGACCGCTGGCTTTCGGTCGGCATCGCCATCGGCGCCATCGTGGCGCTGGTGCTGGCGGGGCGCTACCTGCTCAATCCGCTGTTTCGCGTGCTGGCGGCGTCCGGTGCGCGCGAGGTGATGACGGCCGCAGCCCTTCTCGTGGTGCTCGGCTCGGCGCTCGCCATGCAGGTCTCCGGGTTGTCGATGGCGATGGGCGCCTTCCTTGCCGGCGTGCTGCTCTCCGAATCGGCCTTCCGCCACCAGCTCGAAGCCGATATCGAGCCGTTCCGCGGCATCCTGCTCGGCCTGTTCTTCCTTGGCGTCGGCATGGCGATCGACCTCTCGGTCATCGCGGCCAACTGGCAGCTCGTGGTGGCGAGCGTCGTCGGCTACATGATCGCCAAGATCCTGATCATCTATCTGGTCGCCCGCGTGCTCGGCACCTGCCACGCCGAAAGCCTGGAACGCGCCGTGCTGATGGCGCAGGGCGGCGAATTCGCCTTCGTGCTCTATGCGGCCGCCGTTTCCGCCGGCATTTTCGACGGTGAGGACAATGCGATCCTGACGGCGACCATCATCATCTCGATGGTGCTGACACCGCTGATGGTCATCCTGCATGACCGCGTGGTGCCGAAGCAGCAGCCTTCCACCGAGGGGCTAACGTTGCCGGAGAATGTCGAGGGGACGGTGCTGATGATCGGCTTCGGCCGCTTCGGCCAGATCGTCAGCCAGCCGCTGCTCGCCCGCGGCTACACGCTCTCGCTGATCGACAAGGACGCGGAATTCGTGCGCGATGCCGCGGAGTTCGGCTTCAAGGTCTATTACGGCGACGGCTCGCGCATCGATATCCTGCATGCCGCGGGTGCGGCGACCGCCAAGGCGATCCTCATCTGCGTCGATGACAAGGAGGCGGCGGTGAAGATCGCGCAGATCGTGCATGAGGAGTTTCCGCTGGTGCCGCTTCTGGCGCGCGCCTACGACCGCGGCCACGCCATCGACCTCATCCATGCCGGCGTCGACTACCAGATCCGCGAGACCTTCGAATCCGCCACGGTCTTCAGCCGCGAGACGCTGAAGGTGCTCGGCGAGGACGAGGATCTCGCCATCGAAGTGGTCGAGGAATTCCGCGATGTCGACCGCGAGCGCCTGGCGCTCGAAACCGTCGGCGGCATCTATGCCGGCCGCCAGCTCGTGCGCGGCAATGCCCAGCCGGCCGATCTCGTCGCGGCGCGCACCGCCCGCGAGCGCGCGGCCGCGGAGGAGGAGCGCGAGCGCCGCGAAAGGGAACAGCAGGAAGAGGCCGGCTGACCGCGGATCGGGCTTGCCTTCGCGCGCCGGGTGGTTTCCCATGGGATCGACGCCGCCCGGCTCGATCACACTTGGAGAAGGACCCGCCCGCATGACGGCGACGAACGACGAACGCTTCGCCCATTCCGCCTTTTTGCGTGCCCGGGGAACAGCACAGGAAGGCAAAGTCGGCTTCGCCGAACTCTTCTTCGACCTCGTCTTCGTGCTGACCATCATCCAGCTTTCCCATTCGCTGGCGGGGCATTATTCGGCGCTCGGCCTCGTCGAGGCGGCAATGCTGACGCTCGCGGTCTGGTGGGTGTGGATCTATACGACCTGGGCGACCAACTGGCTCGATCCCGACAAGGCGCCGGTGCGCATCCTGCTCTTCGTGCTGATGTTCCTCGGACTGATGCTGTCGGTCGCCATTCCGGTCGCCTTTAGCACCGGCGGCCTGCTCTTCGCGCTCACCTATGTCGCCATGCAGGTCGGCCGCTCGGCCTTCACCGCCTATGTGATGCGGCGCGACTGGCCGGAAAACAGCCGCAACTTCATCCGCATCACCGCCTGGTCGGCCTTTGCCGCGGTGTTCTGGATCGCCGGCGCCTTCGTCGAGGAGGAGGCGCGGCTGGCGCTGTGGCTGCTGGCGCTCGTCATCGAATACAGCGCGCCGGCGCTCGGCTTCGTCACGCCCGGCATCGGGCGATCGTCGGTCAGCGACTGGCAGGTCTCCGGCGAGCATATTTCGGAGCGCTGCGCACTCTTCGTCATCATCTGCCTCGGCGAGACGATCCTCGTTACCGGCCGCACGGTCGCCGGCATGGAGTTGCTCGACGGCTTCACCATCATCCTGCTCGCCACCGCCTTCTTCTCGACCGCCACCATGTGGTGGATCTACTTCCGCTTCGGCCATGGCGAGGCGGCGCACCTGATCGAGCATTCGGCGACGCCGGGCCGTGTCGCCCGGCTTGCCTTCACCTATGCCCATATCCCGATCGTCGGCGGCATCATCCTGTCGGCCGTGGCAGAGGAATTCGCGCTCGCCCATCCGCATGGGCACGTCGATTTCAAGACGGCGAGCGCCATCCTCGGCGGGCCGATCGTCTTCCTCTCCGGCAATACCTGGTTCAAGCGGGCGGTGCGCGGACGGGCGCCGCTGTCGCATCTCGCCGGCATCGGCGCGCTTCTCCTGCTCGCCGCAGCCGTGCCCTTCGTCGAACCCTACCAACTCTTCATGGCGGCTTCCGCGGTGCTGTTCGGCGTGGCGCTCTGGGAGTTCCAGTCGCTGAAATCGACGCGGGCGGATGCGGTCGCAAAGGTCTAGATCGGATCGACATTTAGGTTGAACTCAGCCGCTGTCCCCGCGATCGCCGGAGGTTGATCAGCCTTTCGTTGGTTCTGGCCGATGGCAGCTGGGCGCGAGGTCGTAGAGGACGACAGCGACGCCAGCCTTTCGCTGCGCTGCCATCCGGTATCCCGTTACAAAAGCTGCAAACAGGGCCGCCGTTGACCGTATTGACATATCGGTAAATATCGATATTATTAGCCTATGGAATTGCTCGAAATATTCAAAGCCCTCTCAAACCGGACCCGCCTTGAAATCTTGAAAGGTTTGAAGGATCCCGCGAAGAACTTCCCTCCACAGGATGAAGGGGACGTTCTAACGGTAGGGGTCTGCGTCAGTAGCATTCAAGAAGGCGTGGGACTGTCGCAGTCGACGGTGTCTGATTATCTTGCAACCCTGCAACGAGCAGGCTTGGTGGAAGTCAGGCGCATCGGCCAGTGGACCTACTACAAGCGGAACGAAGCCACCATCAGTGCTCTTGCCGAGATCATCGGGAAGGAACTGTGATTTTTTGCCTCAGAATATCGGGAATTCTCTATATTCCTTTTTACCGAAACGAGGATGTGCAATGAAAGCGATGACACTTAAATCATTTGGCGGCCCGGATTCGTTCGAGCTTTGCGACGTGCCCAAGCCAGTGCCGCATGCCGGACAGGTGCTGGTCCAGGTACATGCAACCTCCATCAATCCGTTGGATTACCAAGTCCGACGTGGCGATTATCGCGATCTGGTGCCACTGCCGGCTATTACCGGACACGACGTATCCGGCGTTGTCGAAGCGGTCGGGCCGGGTGTGACGGCCTTCTCTCCAGGAGATGAAGTTTGGTACACCCCGCAAATATTTGACGGGCCAGGAAGCTATGCCGAGTACCACGTTGCTGCCGAAGGCATTGTGGGGAAGAAGCCTCCCTCGCTGAGCCACCTTGAAGCCGCAAGCTTGACCCTGGTTGGCGGTACGGTGTGGGAAGCACTGGTCGTGCGTGCGGCGCTAAGAGTGGGGGAAAGCATTCTGGTACATGGCGGCGCGGGAGGGGTCGGTCATGTGGCGATCCAAATCGCAAAGGCCATGGGAGCAAGAGTGTTCGCGACCGTGCGTGAAGCAAACTTTGAGTTCGCACATAGTTTGGGTGCCGATGTGGTCATCGACTACCAAAAGGAAGATTATGTCGACGCCGTCATGCGGGAAACGGCTGGCCGCGGAGTCGATGTGGTGTTCGATACCATCGGCGGTAACACATTGTCGCGCAGCCCCGACGCGCTCGCACAGCTTGGCCGTGTTGTCACGATCGTGGACATTGCACAGCCACAAAACGTCGTTCAGGCCTGGGGCAAGAACGCGAGTTATCACTTCGTTTTCACCAGACAAAACCGCGGAAAGCTCGATGAATTGAGCGCATTGATAGAACGCGGTCAGCTGCGGCCACATGTCGGCGCCGTCTACTCGCTTGCTGACATTCCACTCGCCCATGCCCGGCTGGAGACCCCCAACAACGGTGTTCGAGGAAAAATCGCGATAGCAGTCGGGCCTTCCGCTCATCTCGCAAGTGCGGGCTTTTAACCGTTGAACTCACTTTAGGGGAACGCCATGATTTATGAAATCGCTCAACTCTCGGTCCACAGAGCGCAAATTGAAACGTTCAGAGCCGCATTTGCCGAGGTCGCTCCGTTGCTCAGCCGCGCAGAAGGCTATTGCGGTCACGTTCTCGCACAAGGGATCGAAACACCCGAACTGTTCCACCTAATCGTGCGATGGCAGTCACTCGAGGATCACACGCCGGGCTTCGAAGCAAGTGAAGACCATCGGATGTTCATGATGGGCTTGCAGCGGTATTTTTCGGAAGAACCGAAGGTCTATCATATCGAGGGGGCAGCTTTTGCTACAGGCGAATATCTTGTTTAAAGTCTTATACAGAGCACGTAGCGGACGCTTGGGCAACGAAAAGCCAGCAGAGTCCTGTCCAGCCTCGCCGATGAGAGTTTATCGCTCAAAAGTCGATCCGGCCTAGGCGTCTTCGGCCACCTCATCCGCATCCATCGTCTGGAGGATGCGGATGATGTCTTCCATCGATTCGGCCACTTGCAGGCAACGGTCTTCCGGGGTCTGCGACAGGATGCGGTCGATTAGGCCGGTCTGGATGATCATTGCCTGTTCGGTGAGGCTGCGGCCGGCCTTCGTCAACGACAGGCGCAGTACGCGCTTGTCCTTCGCGTCGGCCTTGCGCAGGATCAGGTCGCGCTTTTCGAGCTGCGGCAGCAGCATGCTCATGTTGGAGCGGCCGACGAGCAGTTTTCGCGCCAGCTCCTGCTGGGAGATGCCATCGAAGCGGTAGAGGTTGACCAGGATATCGAGATGCGGCGGCTTGATGCCGAGATCGGCGATCGCCCTTGTCACCGCCTGCTGCATGAGCTGGCAGGCGCGCGCCACGCCGATCCAGCTGCGAAAGCGCGGATGATCCCAGGGGAAGGCTTGATTTTTGTTCATCGTTGTACTTTATTGTTCAGCATTGAACATTTTTTATGGATTCCCACTATGGCATCCTTTGGCTTGAAGGTCATCCGGCTGGCGCTCCAGGGGGCTGCCGCCGTCTCTCCTGCTGCCGCCGGCCGCGCCGCGTTCCGGCTGTTTGCGACGACGCCGGGCCGCCGGCCGCGTACGGCGAAGGAGAAGGAGCTTTTCGCCCGCTCCGAGGGCTGGATGCGGCAGGCCGAGCGCGTGACGCTCGCCTTTGCCGGCGGCACTGCCGTCGCGCACCGCTTTGCCGCGCGGCCCTGCCAGGCCTTTTCCGGCCGGGTGCTGGTGGTGCACGGCTGGGGCTCGCGCGCGGCCTATCTCTCGACGCTGACGGAGGCCTTGGTCGCCGCCGGCCACGAGGTGGTGGCGCTCGACCTGCCGGGCCATGGCGCCTCGCGCGGGCGAACGCTGACGCTGCCGATGGCGGTGCGGGCGATCGACGCGGCCTGGCAACGTTTCGGCGGGTTCGACTATTTCTGCGGCCATTCCTTTGGCGGGGCGTCGCTCGCCTGCGCGGCAAGCGGTCTCGTGCCGTCGGTTCCCGCGCACCGGCCGCGCCGGCTCGTCACTATCGGTTCGCCCAGCGAAATGACGTGGCTGTTCAAGGATCTCGGCCGGTTCCTGAAGCTCGGGGCCAAGGCCCAGGTGGCGCTGGAAAACCATGTGGAAAAGATTGCCGGCGCGCCGCTTTCGGCCTTCGACGCCGCGAACGGGGCCGGGCGGCTGAAGGTGCCGATGCTCGTGCTGCACGCGGAAGACGACAAGGAGGTGCCGGCGCTGCATGCCCGGCGTTATGCCGCTTCGGGGCCGAATGTCACGCTCGAATGGGCGAACGGCTTTGGCCATCGCCGCATCGTCTCCGCCGAGCCGGTGATCGATCGCATCGTGCGCTTCCTCGCTGAGGACGGGCAACGCATCGCCGCCTGACGGCCTTTTCGTCATGAACCTGTCATGCCAGGGTGCGATGCGCCGGAAACGGCAAGCAGCACAGGAGGCAAGCATGACCATCGTCACCTCGGTCGACCAGTTGAACGCGCTTTACGGCGAACCGGGCGAAGCCTCGCTCGTCAAGGTGACGAATTTCCTGCTGCCGCAATATCGCGCGATGATCGAGGCCTCGCCCTTCATGGCGCTCGCCACCGTCGGGCCGGAAGGGCTCGATTGCTCGCCGCGCGGCGATGCCGGCGCCGTCATCCATATCGAGGACGAGCGCACGCTGATGCTGCCGGACTGGCGCGGCAACAACCGCATCGATTCGCTCTCCAACATCGTGCGCGATCCGCGCGTGGCGCTGATGTTCCTCATTCCGGGCTCCAACACGACCATGCGCCTCAACGGCCGCGCGGTGGTGCGCATCGACCAGGCGCTCACCGAACGCTTCGTGATGGACGGAAAACACCCGCGCTCCGTCGTCGTGATCTCCATCGAAGAGGTCTATTCGCAATGCGCGCGCGCCGTTCTGCGCGCCGACCTCTGGAACCCGGAGAAGTTCCGCGATACCTCTTGCCTGCCGACCGTGGGCCAGATGCTCGCCTCGGCCAAGAAAGGTTTCGACGGCACCGCCTATGATCGGGAATGGCCCGGCCGGGCCGCCAGGACCATGTGGTGAGGGACAGTGAATATCTTGCCCTCCCGACCCGTCTTGTTAGCGATTGCAAGCGGCCACGGCCGATAGGTGGAGTTGGGAATGCGGATAGGAATTTTTGCGGCGGCGATCGCCGCAGTGCTTGCGGCTTCGGCCGGAGCGGCCAGGGCGGATGAGCTGATCGAAAGCTACGGCGCCTATATCGGCCAGGACGACCTCTACAACTCCAGCAACGAGCGCCTGACGCAGCCCTGGCAGGTCATCCGCCAGGACCGCGCCAATGTGCACCGCTTCGGTGTCAGCCAGCCCGGCGACGATTTCGACAACTTCTTCGCCTCGGCGCGCAACCGCGAGCTCGCCGAGCGCATGATCCGCAGCGGCCGCATCGACGGCAGCGCTGCTCGACGCCTGCTGAACGGCGATGTGCAGATCCACGTCGAAATCTGGCGCGGCGGGGGAGGCGATTATATCAACATTTCCGTGGACTAAGCACGCACTTGCGGGTGCTGCTCTCTTCGTGCTCGCCGCCTCAGTGGCGGGCGCTGCGGAGCCCGATCTTGCGGCCCGTCTCAAGCTGCTCGTCGCGGCCTATCCCGAAAGCCTCGCCGGCATCGAGGGCAACAGCCTTGTCTTCAAGGACGGTGGGGCACCGCTCGAAATCGACGACGGCAAGACGAAGGATCACCAGGCCGCGCTCGCCACCGGCGACGTCGAGGACAGCCTCCAGCAGATCTATCCGCTCGGCGCCTGCGACGCGAAACCGGTGGTGAATTTCGATCCCGGCCGCATTCGCAGCGACGCGCTGATGATGCGTCTTTACGGAAAATCGGCGAAGGCGGTGCAGGCCGATCTCGTGCCGGTCAAATGGTTTGGCGCGACGGTTCGCGTGACCAAGCGACAGGGCGCGGCTGCGGCGCTGGAGAAGGTGCGCGACGAGCTTGCGGCCAAACCGGAGCTGAAGCGCTATCTGGCGCCGTCGGCCGGCACCTTCAACTGGCGCAAGGTCTCCGGTGCGCCCAATATGTCGGTGCACAGTTTTGGCGCGGCGATCGATCTCAACACCAAGTTTGCCGATTACTGGATCTGGTCCGGCGGCAAGCCGGGCAAGGTGCCGAAATATGCCAACAAGTATCCGCTGGAGATCGTCGATATTTTCGAGCGGCACGGCTATGTCTGGGGCGGACGCTGGTATCACTACGACACCATGCATTTCGAGTATCGCCCCGATCTCATTGCCATAGCAAAAGCGGCAGGCGCTTCCGCCTGCCGCTGAGACGATATAGTGCCCAAACCTCTCCTCCGTCATCCTCGGGCTTGACCCGAGGATCCATAACCCTTTGAAAATAATGGATCCTCGGGTCAAGCCCGAGGATGACGGAGTGGTTGGGGCGGCAGGGCGTTTCCGCCTGCCGCCGATAGTGAAAAACTCAATCGCGAACGATGACCGTGACTCCCGCCGTGACTTGGGCATAGAGGTGTTCGACGTCTTCGTTCGCCATGCGGATGCAGCCGGAGGACTGCGCCTTGCCGAGCGAGGACGGCTGGTTGGTGCCGTGGATGCGGTAGATGGTCGAGCCGAGATAGATGGCGCGCGAGCCGAGCGGGTTGTCGAGGCCGCCCTTCATCGAGACCGGCAGGATCTTGCCCTTCTTGGCTTCGCGGGCACGCATGTCTTCCGGCGGCGTCCAGGTCGGCCATTCGGTCTTGCGGGTGACCTTTTCCGCGCCCGTCCAGATGAACCCCTCGCGGCCGACGCTGACGGCGTATTTCATGGCCAGGCCAGAGCCGAGCACGTGATAGAGGCGGCGTTCGGAATTGTCGACGATGATCGTGCCGGGGGCGACCTTCTCGTTGAAGGCGACGAGTTCGCGGGCGATCGGCGCGCGGGAGACGGCGGCGATCTTCTTTTCCGACTTGACCGGCTTGCCGCCGGACAGAACCTGCAGCCAGCCCGTCTTCTGGGCCGAGGAGGAGAGCGAGGCGACTTCGATCGGGTCGACGGCGTTGTCGGCTGCGAAGGCCGCGCCTGCGGTGGAAAGAAGACCTGCGAGAAGAGCGATAGCGAGCTTTTTCATTGTCCTGGTCCCTGTTTGCGGCCGTTGGCTTCATGCTCGGCGCTTTGTTCTGATGGGGACTTTCTAGGACAGCGGCGCGCGCCACGATGTTCCGGCGGGAACAGGCCTCCCGCCGGGCTTTTCGAGCCCCTAGAAGGGCTGGATCCAGACGAGGCTGCTCAGCATCAGGGCGGCGATCATCGTCAGTTCGAAAAATCCGGTTTGCATGGCGCGTTCCTCCCGTGCCGCAAAAACGCGCGACTCCCGCCGCGGTTCCGCCGGATTTGGCGGGCGAGAAAAAATTTCGTGCCAAACGCAAAACGGCGCCCGAAGGCGCCGTTTCGAAGGCAGTGCGAGGCCGCTTATTTGCGGTAGATCAGCCAGCTCTTGGCGAAATCCTTCTTCATGCCGTCCTCGAACGGCATGGTGCGGTTGCGACCGCCGTTCTTGGCGCAATAAAGCGCGATGTCGGCTTTGGAGTAGAGTTCGCCTGGACCTTCCGCCCAGGAGGCCATGCAGAAGCCGAGCGAGATGGTGATCGGGCCGTAATTGACGCCGGTCTTTGAGTTCTTGAAGGGCGTGTGCTCGAGCGCGACGCGGATGCGCTCGGCGATCGCCATTGCCTCTTCCTCGGTGTTGCCTTCCACGATCATCGCGAATTCTTCGCCGCCGGTGCGGGCGACGAGAATGTCCTTGCGCACATTGGCGCGAATCAAGCTGCCGACAGAGGCGAGGATTTTGTCGCCAACGGGGTGGCCGTAGGTGTCGTTGATCTTCTTGAAATGGTCGATGTCGGCGAGGATCAGCGCGGTCACACCGCGCGACATCGTCGAATTGTAGATGGCGGAAAGCTTGTCGTCGAAGGCGCGACGGTTGGAGAGCTGCGTCAGCGAATCCGTGTTGGCGATGCGCTTGTATTCGTCGAGTTCCTTGCGCACATTGTCCATCTCGATCGACTTCTGCGCGACGTTCTCCACCATCTCCTTGCCCTGGTTGATGGTGTCGCCGGTCGCCTGCGTCAGCACGCCGACGACGCTCTTGATGATCTCGACGCTGGTTGCGTTCTTGCCGGTGATGCGCCCGAACGTCTCGTCGAGCAGCTTATTGTAGCTTTCGAGTGAGGTCTGCTCCTGCTTCAGGAGACGCAACAGCCCTTCCAGCTCGCCGACGATCTTGGTGTGCGCGCCGTCGATGGCGGTCGCGCCATGGTGATGGCCGAAATATTTCGCGCCGATCTCGTCCAGCTCTTCCTGCGAGGCCTTGCTGCCGAGGGCGGCGAGTTCGCGCGTCAGCTTGGGATTGGAACCGATATAGGCTTCGTAGAACAGCTCGTAGTTCCGCGGGATGGGCGCGACGCCCATTATGCGCATGGCATAGGTCACCTGGGCCGCGATATCCGGCACCTGGACCTTCTGCGCAACTGCCGTGCTCATGTCGGCTGCTCCTGAATTTCGTTGGTTGGCTCCCGACCCGCAAAATAAGGCGGAAATACTTTGGGAATGATTAACGCTTCTCAACTCTCGTTACGGAAGGCTGGACGCAAAAAAGGCCGCAGATACAATGACCTGCGGCCTTTCAAGGCGGAATATTCAAAAATTCTATCTCAACCCGGCATAATCATTTTTTCAGGACGTACAACCGCGTCGAATTCTTCGTTGGTCACGTAACCGCCGCCGACGGCCTCTTCGCGAAGCGTCGTCCCGTTTTTATGGGCGGTTTTTGCGATTTTGGCGGCGTTGTCGTAGCCGATCTTCGGGGCGAGTGCTGTGACGAGCATCAGCGAACGGTCGAGGGCCGCCTTGATGTTGTCCTCGCGCGCCTCGATGCCGGTGACGCAATTGTCGGTAAACGAGATTGCGGCATCCGACAGCAACTGGACCGATTGCAGGAAGTTGTAGGCCATCAGCGGGTTGAAGACGTTGAGCTCGAAATGGCCCTGGCTGCCGGCGAAGGTGAGCGAGGCATGGTTGCCGAAGACCTGGGCGCAGACCTGGGTGAGGGCCTCGCACTGGGTCGGGTTCACCTTGCCCGGCATGATAGACGAGCCCGGCTCGTTTTCCGGCAGCGCCAGTTCGCCGAGGCCGGAGCGCGGGCCGGAGCCGAGGAAGCGGATGTCGTTGGCGATCTTGAAGAGCGCTGCGGCGGCGGCATTGATTGCGCCGTGCGAGAAGACCATCGAGTCGTGGGCGGCGAGCGCTTCGAACTTGTTCGGCGCGGTCTTGAAGGCGATGCCGGTGATCTGCGCAATGTGGTCGGCGACCTTCTCCGCAAAGCCGACCGGCGCGTTGAGGCCCGTGCCGACGGCGGTGCCGCCCTGGGCGAGTTCGCACAGGCCCGGCAGCGTCAGCTCGATGCGCTTGATCGAGGAGGCGACCTGCGCGGCGTAGCCGGAAAACTCCTGGCCGAGGGTGAGCGGAGTGGCGTCCTGCGTGTGCGTGCGGCCGATCTTGATGATGTGGTCGAAGACCTTCACCTTCGCTTCAAGGGCAGCATGCAGGTGCTTCAGCGCCGGCAGCAGGTCGTGCACGATGCGCTCGGCACAGGCGATGTGCATGGCCGTCGGATAGGTGTCGTTCGACGACTGGCTCATGTTGACGTGGTCGTTCGGGTGCACCGGCTTCTTCGAGCCCATGACGCCGCCGAGCATTTCGATCGCCCGGTTGGAGATCACCTCATTGGCGTTCATGTTCGACTGGGTGCCCGAGCCCGTCTGCCAGACGACGAGCGGGAAATGGTCGTTGAGCTTGCCGTCGATGACTTCCTGCGCGGCGTCCGTGATGGCCTTGGCGAGCGCCGGGTCGAGGCGGCCGAGTTCGGCATTGGCGCGGGCGGCGGCCTGCTTGACGATGCCGAGCGCACGCACGACCGAAAGCGGCTGCTTTTCCCAGCCGATCTTGAAATTGCCGAGCGAGCGCTGGGCCTGCGCGCCCCAATAGCGGCTGTTGTCCACTTCGATGGGGCCGAATGTATCCGTTTCCGTGCGCGTCGATGTCATTGTGCTTCCCGCTAAAAACCCATGCGCTTCGTCCTGCCGCCGGCGATGCCGCCGCATGGGGCGCGGCAGGCCGGGCGAGCGCGGGCCGTTTCATAAAAGGCCGCGCTGGCGCGAAAAAATCGCGAAAATCTCTGGCCCATCTGCGACCCGGTTGCAAGGGGCGGAATGGCCGCGCGGGACGAGACTTTCGGTTAAAATCGATTAGGCCGCGGACGGGCGGGATGAGGGCGCGCGGAGCGCTCGCGGGGCTGTGCTTTTTCCATCACAATCGTCGGCTTGTTTTTCGCGCCTTGCTGACGTTCCAGGCGAAATTTTCGTTTCCAGCGGTAAAATTCCACGCCAATTCAAATTTTTACGCCTGCCCATCCGTCTCGCTTGCCGAGGTCTGAAATGACGGTTTCGTGAGGTTTGGCAAGGCTGGCGGGGAGGGGCGTTTCCTTTTCATTCACCATCCTTTCCTATAACTTACCGGCCTGCTGGTTCGGGCGCCACCAGAGACCGCGACACGCGCGGGTCAATCGGGGAATGGAATACATGAAGCTTACCAAGACTGCCGTGCTGGCCGCCGCGCTGGCTCTCTCCTGCGCCACTGTTTCGCTCAACGCGACGCCCGCAAACGCCCTGACCGTCATGGAATGGCTGAACGGCAAGAAAAAGCAGAAGGCCGAGCCGCTTCCCGGCGTCGACACCGGCTTTGCCCTGCCGGGCGCCGAAGTGAAGCAGGAAGCCAAGCCGCTGCCCCGCGTCACCGGTCCGCGCTACTATACCTACAAGGCCGATGCGCTGAAGCGCGTCGCCGTCGACAAGCTGGCCGATCCCGTCATCACCAGCTCGATTTCCGCCGCCGTCCAGCCGGCCGGCGATGCGGGCATCCGCGCCGCCTTCGCCACCGTTGACGTGCGCACGACCGAGGGGCCTGCCAAGGCGGTCGAGAGTTTTTACGGCCAGCAGAAGAAATTCGTCTGGATCGACGGCACGGGCATCAACGAGAAGGCGAAGAGCGCCATCGCGGTTCTGGCCGATGCCGCTTCGGTCGGCCTCGATCCGTGGGACTATGCGGTCAAGATTCCGTCGGACAGCTTCGACAGCGCCGACATGAACAAGCGCTATGGCGAGCTTGCGACCTTCGAGGTGGCACTTTCGGCTGCCGTCGCCACCTATGTGCAGGACGCCGTGCGCGGCCGCATCGATCCGAACAAGATTTCCGGCTACCACGATTTCAAGCGCAAGGACGTCAATCTCGTCGCGGCGCTGAAGAACGTGGCGATGAGCAGCAACGTCAAGGGCTATCTCGAAAGCCGCTCGCCCTCGAGCGCCGATTTCCAGGCGCTGAAGGCGGAGCTTGCCAAGCTGAAGGCGGAAACTGCGGGCGAAGATCGCGTGGTCATCGCCGAAGGCACGCTCCTGAAGCCCGGCCAGAGCAATCCGGAACTCGCCAATGTCGTCAAGGGCATCGTCAAGCACGGCTCCGACGCGCTGAAGACCGATCATTCGGTGACGATCGCCACGTACACCGGCACGCCCGAATACACGCCGGAACTGGTGGCCCTCGTCGAGGCCTTCCAGAAGGAAAACGGCCTGAAGCCGGACGGCGTCGTCGGCAAGGCCTCGATCCGCAAGATGACGGGCGGCGACAGCGTTGCCGACAAGGTCGCCAAGGTCGAGGTGGCGCTGGAGCAGGCGCGCTGGCTGCCGGTCGATCTCGGCGCCCGCCACGTCTTCATCAACCAGCCGGCCTTCCAGGTCTATTATTACGAGGACGGCGCGGAAAAGTTCTCGATGCGCACGGTCGTCGGCTCGAAGTCGAACCAGACCTATTTCTTCGAGGACAAGGTGCAGACTGTCGAGGTCAACCCCTATTGGGGCGTGCCGCAGTCGATCATCATCAACGAGATGCTGCCGAAACTTCGCAGCGATCCGTCCTATCTCGACCGCATGGGCTACGAGGTCGCCGTCGGCGGCCGCGCGGTGCCGTCTTCGTCGGTCAACTGGTACGGCTCGACCTCGGGCGTTTCCGTGCGCCAGCCGCCGAGCGGCGACAATGCGCTGGGCGAACTGAAGATCCTGTTCCCGAACAGCCACGCCATCTACATGCACGACACGCCTTCGAAGAGCTTCTTCAAGAAGGACATGCGCGCGCTCAGCCACGGCTGCGTGCGCCTTGCCGAACCGCGCAAGATGGCGGCCGCCGTGCTCGGCGTGAGCGAGGAAGACGTCGGCAAGGAGATCGCCGCCGGCCACAACAAGGCGCTGCCGGTCAAGGCGGATATCCCGATCTACATCGCCTATTTCACCGCCTGGCCGAACAAGGACGGCGTGGTCGAATTCTTCGACGACGTCTATGGCCGCGACGACTACATGCGCAAGGCTTTCGCCGCGACGCAGAAGGCGCGGCAGGTCCAGGGCTGACCGTTCAGCCCCAGGTCAGCGGATCGAGCCGCAGATAAAAGGCGAGGCGCTCCCGGTCGGGCGCCTCGATTCCCAGCGTGGCGAAGAGAATGTCGAAGGCTTTTTCAGCCTCCGCTTCCGTCGTCCAGTTTTCCCCGGCATTGGCGAGCATGAGCGTGAGGTCGGCGTAACGGTCCGCCGTGCCGAGACGGCCGAGATCGATCAGGCCCGTGCAGCGCAGCGTCTGCGGGTCCACCATGAAATTCGGCATGCAGGGATCGCCGTGGCAGACCACGCGGTCTTCTCGTTCCTGCGCAAGCCGCAGCGGCAGTTCTGCCTCGACGCGGGCGAGCAGCTCGCCTGCCGGCCGCTCCTTGTCCTCATCAGGCAAAAAATCCGGATTGACGGCGTCGCGCGCCACGACACCGGCGGCGCGGGCGAACATGCCGGCGAGGTTTTTCTCGAAAGGGCAGTTTTCGATGGGAAGGGCGTGGAACGCGGCGAGCTGTTCGGCCATCGAAGGCCAGGCCGTGAGGAGGTCGGCGCCCGAAAGCGTCACCGCCGGCAGGCCCGCCACGGCGCTCATGACAAGGCAGGCGCCCTGTTCGTTCTCGCGCCAGTCCAGAAGTGCGGGGCAGGCGATGCCCTTGTCCGCCAGCCAGGCGAGCCGGTCGCGTTCGCCGGCAAGCTCTAAAGCGCGCGGTCCGGCCGCGAGCTTCGCATAGCTGCGCCCGTCCGGGCTGCGAAAAACCCGGTCGCCGGATTCGCCTTGATGCGCCGGCACCCAGCCGGCGTTGATATCCAGGAGCGTTCCGGCCCAGTCCATGGGTTCGCTCAGCGGGCGAGCAGGCGCTCGACGAGGTCGGGCGTCAGTTCGTCGAAATGGGTGATGACATGGGTCGGCTCCAGCTCGGCGACCGGCACGTCGGAATAGCCGAAGGGCACGCCAATCGACGGGACGCCGGCATTGCGCGCGACGAGCATGTCGTTGAGGCTGTCGCCGATCATCACGGTACGGAGCGGATCGGCTTCGGCGAGGCGGACAGTGCCGAGCAGGTGTTCGGCATCCGGCTTGCGCACCGCGAACGTATCGCCGCCGGTGATCGCCGCGAAACGCGCGGTCAGCCCTAGGCCGTCGACGAGGCGGCGGGCGAGGCCTTCCATCTTGTTGGTGCAGACGGCGAGGCGGTAGCCGGCGCCGGAAAGGCGGTCCATCGCATCGACGAGGCCCGGATAGGGCACCGAGACGCCCGGCATGGCCTCCGCATAATGGTCGACGAAGACGCCGAGCATGCGGGCCAGCTCCTCCTCGCTGATCTCGCGGCCGCGCAGCGAGAAGGCGCGCTTGATCATCACCGTCCCGCCATGACCGACGAGATAGGTGAGGTCGTCATAGGTGATGGGGTCAAGGCCTTCGAGACCGATCGTGTGGTTGAGGCTTGCCACGAGGTCGTGCGCGGTATCGATGAGCGTACCGTCGAGATCGAAGACAACGAGAGATGCGGACATGCGGGAAACCTTGTGAGGAGAGCGAGGGCAGGCCTCTCCGGTATGCGATGGCGCCGGCATTTGCAATCGGCTTCTCGCCCAGGGGGATGCGGCGATTTTGGCTTTCGTTTGGCATTCAGGGCGTGTAAGTGTCTCACCGGAATTCCGGCCGCTTCGGGCGCCGGCTGACGCGTATTCAAGGAGTTTTGGGGCATGGACGCCCGGGAAATGAAGATCAAGGCCGCCGAGGCCGCACTCTCCCATGTGGAAGACGGCATGCGCCTCGGCATCGGCACCGGCTCGACTGCGGAAGAGTTCGTACGGCTTCTGGCGGAGAGGGTCGCAGGCGGCCTGAAGGTCGAGGGCGTGCCCACATCCGAGCGCACGGCGCGGCTCTGCGTCGAACTCGGCGTGCCGCTGAAGTCGCTCGACGAGCTGCCGGAACTCGACCTCACCATCGACGGCGCCGACGAAGTCGACGGCCGGCTGAGCCTCATCAAGGGCGGCGGCGGTGCGTTGCTGCGCGAAAAGATCGTCGCCAGCGCCTCGACGCGCATGATCGTCATTGCCGACGAGAGCAAGGTGGTCGAGACGCTCGGCGCCTTCAAGCTGCCGATCGAGGTCAACCCGTTCGGGCTTGCCGCCACGCGCATCGCCATCGAGAAGGCGGCCGCCCGGCTTGGCCTTTCGGGCGCCATCGTGCTGCGTGCGTCAGGCGACGGCACCTTCATGACCGATGGTGGACACTATATTCTCGACGCATCTTTTGGCCGCATTCCTGATGCAGATGCGCTCGCAAGCAGCCTCAATGACATACCCGGTGTCGTCGAACACGGACTCTTCATCAATATGGCGTCGCTGGCCATCATCGCGGGACCCGCTGGTGCGCGCACGCTGACGGCAAAAGAATAGACAGGAGCACAGACCGATATGATCAAATTTGCTGGTTTCGGCCGGACCCTCGCGGTGACCCTTATCGTTTCGGCAAGCCTTGCAGGCGCTGCCACGGCGCAGGACGTCACGGACGAACAGATCAAGACCGCCCGCTCTGCCATCGACGCCATCGGCGCGACGAACGGTTTCGACAACATCCTGCCGGGCCTTGCCGTGCGCATCAAGAGCACGCTGGTTCAGGCCTCGCCGAACCACGAATCGGAAATCAATGCGACCGTCGACGAGCAGGCGCTCGCGCTTGCGCCGCGCCGCGCCGATCTGGAACGCGAGGCCGCGTCGATCTACGCAAAGACCTTCACCCAGGATGAGCTGAAGGCGATCGCCGATTTCTACACGTCGCCCGTCGGCAAGAAGCTGCTTTCGGATGGCCCGATCGCCACGCGCGAAGTCATGAAGGCCGCCGAGATCTGGGCTGTCGGCGTCGACCGCGACCTGCGGGCCGAAAGCGCCAAGAAGCTCAACCCGATCCTCGGCAGCGTGCCGGCCACCGATGGTGCGGCCACCGAGGGTGGCGAAGCGCAGCAGCCGCAGCAGTAATCGATTTTCCGGAAAAGGCGGCGTCAGCCGCCTTTTTCTTTTGCACCACCTGCTCCTATATGTTCTTCGGCCCGGTGACGGATTCGCGCTGCCGGTCCCGTCAGACGGCCACGCTTGCCCGCAGGAGATCTACCCATGGCGACATTCGACTACGACCTCTTCGTCATCGGCGGGGGCTCCGGCGGCGTGCGCAGCGCGCGGCTGGCGGCCAGCATGGGCAAGAAGGTGGCGATCGCGGAAGAATTCCGCTTTGGCGGCACCTGCGTCATCCGCGGCTGCGTGCCGAAGAAGCTCTATGTCTACGCCTCGCAGTTCCACGAGCATTTCGAGGATGCGGCCGGGTTCGGCTGGCAGGTCGGCGAGACGCGCTTCGACTGGCAGGCGCTCGTCGCCGCCAAGGAGAAGGAAATCACCCGCCTCGAAGGGCTCTACCGCAAGGGGCTCGACAATGCCGGCGCCACGATCCTTGCGACGCGTGCCGTGCTGGTCGGCCCGAACACCATCCGCCTGACCGCCACCGACGAACTGGTGACGGCGGAACGCATCCTGATCGCCGTCGGCGGCCATCCGACGCCGCATCCCGGGCTTCCCGGCTTTGAGCTGTGTATCTCCTCCAACGAGGCATTCGACCTGCCGGAGCTGCCGAAAGCCATCCTGATTGCCGGTGGCGGCTATATCGCGGTCGAATTCGCCAACATCTTCCATGGCCTCGGCGTTGAGACCACGCTGATCTATCGCGGCAAGCAGATCCTGTCGCGCTTCGACCAGGACATGCGCCACGGCCTGCAATCCGCGATGATCGCCAAGGGCATCCGCGTGATCTGCGAGGATATTATCACGGACGTGTCCGAGACCGGGGACGGCCGCCGTTCCGTCACCACCAAGTCGGGCGAGACGCTTGTCGTCGACCAGGTCATGCTGGCGCTCGGCCGCGTGCCGAACACCGGCAGCCTTGGATTGGAAACGGCGGGCGTGGCGACGAACGAGAAGGGCGCGATCATCGTCGACGATTTTTCGCGCACCAATGTCGAGAGCATTTTTGCGCTCGGCGACGTGACGGACCGCGTGCAGCTTACCCCTGTCGCGATCCATGAGGCCATGTGCTTCATCGAGACGGAGTTCCGCGGCAACCCGGTCTCGCCGGACCATGACATGATCGCCACCGCCGTGTTCTCGCAGCCCGAGATCGGCACCGTCGGCATGAGCGAAGAGGAGGCGGCAAAGGCCTTCGACGATCTCGAAATCTACCGCGCCGAATTCCGCCCGATGAAGGCGACGCTCTCCGGCCGGCAGGAAAAGACGATCATGAAGCTCGTCGTCAACGCCGCCGACCGCAAGGTGTTGGGCGCCCATATCCTCGGCCACGATGCCGGCGAAATGGCGCAGCTCCTCGGCATTTCGCTGAAAGCGGGCGTCACCAAGGACGACTTCGACCGCACGATGGCGGTGCACCCGACGGCCTCCGAAGAGCTCGTCACCATGTACCAGCCGAGCTATCGCGTGCGCGGCGGCCAGCGGGTCTGAAAGCCCGCCCGTCACGGTGACGCAAATCGGCCAGCCTCGGCTGGAACTTCGGCTATGCAAGAACCATCTAACGGTTTATAAGCCCGCATCTTCAAAACGGAGGGGCGTTCGCAGGCTTTCGCGGGCGCTTCAGGACAGGTGAGTATCATGGCACAGAATTGGACCCCGACCAGCTGGCGGCAGAAGCCCATCCAGCAGGTTCCGGATTATCCGGATCTCGCCGCATTGGCGGCGACTGAAGAGCGCCTCGCGAAGTTTCCGCCGCTCGTCTTCGCCGGCGAGGCACGCCGCCTGAAGTCGGCGCTGGCCAACGTTTCCGAGGGCAAGGGCTTCCTGCTCCAGGGCGGCGACTGTGCCGAAAGCTTCGCCGAACACGGCGCCGATACGATCCGCGACTTCTTCCGCGCCTTCCTCCAGATGGCCGTGGTGCTGACTTTTGGCGCCCAGCAGCCCGTCGTGAAGGTCGGTCGTATTGCCGGCCAGTTCGCCAAGCCCCGTTCCTCGGGCATCGAGAAGCAGGGTGACGTGTCGCTGCCGTCCTACCGCGGCGACATCATCAACGGTATCGAGTTCACCGAGGATGAGCGCATTCCGAACCCGGAACGCCAGCTCATGGCCTACCGCCAGTCGGCCGCGACGCTGAACCTGCTACGCGCTTTCGCGATGGGCGGCTACGCCAATCTCGAGAACGTCAACCAGTGGATGCTCGGCTTCGTCAAGGATAGCCCGCAGGCCGAGCGCTACCGCAAGCTCGCCGACCGGATTTCCGAGACGATGGACTTCATGAAGGCGATCGGCATCACCTCGGAAAACCATCCGAACCTGCGCGAGACCGATTTCTTCACCAGCCACGAGGCCCTGCTGCTCGGCTACGAGCAGGCGCTGACCCGCGTCGATTCGACCTCGGGCGACTGGTATGCGACGTCCGGCCACATGATCTGGATCGGCGACCGTACGCGCCAGGCCGACCATGCGCATGTCGAATATTGCCGCGGCATCAAGAACCCGCTCGGCCTCAAGTGCGGCCCGACGCTGACCAGCGACGGCCTGCTGGAGCTGATCGACCTCCTGAACCCGGCAAACGAGGCCGGCCGCCTGACGCTGATCTGCCGCTTCGGCCACGACAAGGTCGCCGACAACCTGCCGCGCCTCATCCGCGCCGTGGAGCGGGAAGGCAAGAAGGTCGTCTGGTCCTGCGACCCGATGCACGGCAATACGATCACGCTCAACAACTACAAGACCCGTCCGTTCGAGCGGATCCTGTCGGAAGTCGAAAGCTTCTTCCAGATCCACCGCGCGGAAGGCACGCATCCAGGCGGCATCCATATCGAGATGACCGGCAACGACGTGACGGAATGCACGGGTGGCGCGCGGGCGCTGTCGGGCGACGACCTCGCCGACCGCTACCACACCCATTGCGATCCGCGTCTGAACGCCGACCAGGCACTCGAACTCGCTTTTCTTCTTGCCGAGCGCATGAAGGGCGGCCGGGACGAAAAGCGCATGGTCGTGAACGGCTGATCGCCTTTCGTTCGTGCTTCGTCTCCGTAAATTAGCGGGGCTGATGCATGCATTCAGAAACGTGAATTTGACAGGAACCGGGCCGGCTCGCAAAGCTGGCCCGGTTTCGTTTGGGAGGACATATGAGCGAAGAACATTTGGGGCATTGCCTGTGCGGCGCGGTGCGCTTTCGCACCCAGGGCCAGTTGCGCGAGGTGGTTGCCTGCCATTGCAGCCAGTGCCGCCGGCAGACCGGGCATTTTTATGCCGCGACCAATGTGCGCGACGATGCGCTTGCCGTGGAGGGCGGCGAGAACGTCACCTGGTACAGGGCGAGCGACACGGCAAGCCGTGGCTTCTGCCGCGTCTGCGGCTCCGCCCTGTTCTGGAAGGGCGACGGTTCCGACTATACCTCGATCATGGCCGGCGCCTTCGACCAGCCGACGGGGCTCAGGATCGGCGTGCATATCTTCTGCGCCGACAAGGGCGATTATTACGAGATCAACGACGACGCACCGCGCTTCGCCCAGGGCCACTGAGGGCTACTGGACGAGGGCAGGGCGTTTGCAGGAGACGCCGGTGACGCGGATGTCGGCCTCGCCGATCCGGATGCCGGCGACCAGCAGTAGGTTGTAGAGCAACTGGTCGAGCGCCGGCGTCACGGCGCCGAGCGTGGTGGCGAGCGCCGAGGTGAGGATCGACGCGTTGATCGGCAGGCCGAGCAGCTTCACGTTGATCTCCAGCTCCATGTCCCCCAGCATGGTCTGGATGGTGGAGGAGAGCGTGTCGCGGGTCGATACGGATTTCGTCGTTCCGGCGGCGATTTCTGCCGATGTATAGGTGAGGTGAGTTTTTGTCAGATTCATCGCCTCGCCGGGTGCTCGCGCATCGACGCTTAAAAGCGCCGAATCGACAATGCGGGCCTTTTCCACGCGGGGCTCATCGGAGAAATGCGACAGCACCGAGGGGTTGACCTTGCCAAGCGCGATTTCCGCAACGCCCGCCACTGCGTCGATGGCCACACTGGCATTGCTGGCCGAACCGCCAAGACAGCGGATATCGGCAAGCTTTGCCTCCGACGCGGCGACCTCGATATAAAGCGGCAGCTTGACACGCAGGCCAGCAAGCACTGCGAGGCCATCAATGTTCACCTCGACCGCAAGCCGCGTCTGGGCGCTGCGCACCGCGGTGCCCGGCGCGCCAAGCCTGTTCGACGGGGTCTCCACCGGCGGTTCGCCGATTGCGAGGTCCACGGTAACGGCGCCAAGGCCGGGCACAACCGTGCCGAGGTCGAGGGCGACCTGGTTCGTTCCATTCGCCAGCGCGGCCGCGGAAGAGATCATCTGCAAGGCGTTGATCGACATCTTCCAGTCGCCGCCGGTTCCAATCGTCAGGCCTTTCTTCGGATCGAGGTTAAGGATGCGCGACAGCGGCAGTTTCACCTTGCTGCCGGCCGTTGCCTGCTCCAGAAGCCGCAGGGCCGACCGTACGGGGCCGGAAAGCCCCTCGACGGCGCCCATCGAGGTGAGAAGTTGCGGCATGGTTACGCCGGCATTCAGCACATCCTCATAGGTGCCGGCCGTCAGGTTGAGGTTCGTCGCAATCGCCTTCAGGAACGGCTGGACCGAAATGTCGGTATCGACCAGCGCCCGGTAGTCCATGACGTTGAGCGAGAGGTTCGTGCCGAGGAGTTTCCCGAGCAGCGCATTCAGGATGCCGCCATTGAGGCTGGCAAGACGCGTGCCGATGGAGAAGGAGGCTGTCTTGGAGCGGGCGGCGGAGCCCGTGGCCGAAAGCGTCAGCGAGTTCTGCATGAAGAGCGAGGAGACAAAGAGGTCGGCTTTCCTTGAAAGCATGACGCGGGCGGCGTCCGCATCCGTGGTGGCAGTCTTGAAGCGCGCTTCCGGCGCGATAGCGGGGTCAGCAATATAGCGCCCGCGCTCGACAAGCGCCGTTCCCTGCGTCAACTTGGCGTTGCTGGGCGTGATCACCGCGGGGATGACCTTGCCGTCCTTACCGGTCACGGAGATCGGCAGGTTGTTGAGTGCAAAGTATGTGGCGGCCGATTGTTCGGCATCGCCGACGCTTGCAGCGGCTGCGATGGCGGCAAGATCCGCTTCCGTCTGCAATTGGCGCTGTTGCAGCGTGAGGTAGCTATAGTCAACGCCGAGCGCGATCGAAAAAATCAGGAGGGGCAGGCTCAGGGCTGCGAGGGTGCCGATGTTGCCTGCGCGATCCTTGAGGAGTGTTTTGGGCACCTTCATGCGTCAAAGCCCTCCTACGCGAACAGTGGCATAGCGCTCGATCTTTTTCCCGGGGAGCACGAAGGTGAAGAGGCCCCAGATGGGCAAATCGCTTGAATCGTAGGAGATGACGACCGTGAATTGATCCGAATTACCAGGATCGTCCCCAATCACCACCTGCATCTTCGAGCGATTTATAAAGGAGTAATCAAACCGCGACGCTTCGAGATAGCGGTTTACCAGCGTGACCCGTTCCGTCGAATTAATACCCGCGACTGCCGTGCGGGCTGCATCGGCGGCGATCTGTTGCACGGAACTCGCGACGCTCAGGTAGATGCCGTAGGCAATGATCGTGAAGAGCACGAGAAAGAAGAGTGGCGCGATGATCGCAAACTCGATTGCCGACGTGCCAGCGCGATCCTTGCAAAGGCGGGACAGAGCATACATGACATCTCCTCCTTAGGATTGTGACGAGGCTGTCCGCATCCACCAATGGATGCTGAGGTCATGGTGCACCCTGAATCTTAAGTTCCCCTTTAGATTGCGCTGTTTTATTCTGAAGCACTTTTTGATTGTGCGCTATTTAGTTTCGCCCTTCTAATATGTTGTGCAAGCGCAGAACTTCGCGCTTGAGCCCTGCGATCTCGTCGATGAAGTGCGTATCAATCTTGTGGTGTAGAGCGATCAACTCGATCTCCGCCTTGAGGTTGACCTCGTAGTCCTTGGAGGCCTCGAAGCGGTCGCGGGCGGCCTGCCGGTTCTGCGACATCATGATGATCGGCGCCTGGATGGCCGCGAGCATGGACAGAACGAGGTTCAGGAAGATGAAGGGGTAGGGGTCGAAAGCGTCGCGCGTGAGCAGGATCGTATTGGAAACCGTCCAGACGACAAGGAAGATGAAAAAGCCGATGATGAAGCCCCACGAGCCGCCGATGCGGGCGATGTCGTCGGCTATGCGTTCGCCGAACGATTGTTTGGCTTCATAGGCGACGTTCCTGTCTTCCGACAGGATGCGGCCTTCGCGGGAGTGCAGCAGCACTTCCCGTTCGGTCTCGTCGAGTTCGCTGGCGGCTTTGCCGAAGAGGATCTGGGCGGCGTCGTCGAAGGGTCTCATGGCCGGGCTCCGGAGAAGGGAATCGGAGCCCTAGCCTAGCGCTGTTTAGAAGCCCGCCGCCATCAGTTCCGCATGGGAATTGAAGAAGCGTTCGAGACCGTACTGCTTGCCGAACATGATGTCGTGCTGCAGGAAGCGGAAGTCGCGTACCAGCGGGTCGATCGTCTTCTTGCGCGCCCAGCCTGCCGTGCCGTTGCCCTTGGCGTCGATCAGCATGTAGCGGTCGATGACGCGCAGCTTGTCGTGCACCGCGCCTAGGAAGCCGGTGTAGTAGGGATGCTCGAAGCCGGCTTCCTTGAGGATGTAGTAGGACAGGAAGGCCGGGCTGATCGTGCCGATCTCCTTTTCCGTGCCGGTCTTGTTCGACCAGATGACGAGCGGCGTTTCGTGCTCCTTCTGCATCTGCTCGGGCGAGCCCTTGCGCGATGCGGTGATGCCCCTCATGTAGCCGGAGTTCTGGTAGACCGTGTTGAGCGGCGGCAAGTGATCGCCGAAGACGACGATGATCGTCTCGCGATCGCGCGTCTTCGCCCAGTCCATCAACATCTTCAGGCTCTGGTCCGCTTCCTTCACGCCCTGGGCGTAGCTGGCGAGCATGCGGTTGTCGCGCGCATCGAGCTTGCCGTCCACGGCGATGTCGGTCTTCGCATAGCGCCCGTCGTCATAGGGGCCGTGGCCCTGGAGCGTGACGGTGAAAAAGAAGAACGGGTCTTCCTGCGCATCCGCCTGGCGGATGATTTCCTTGGTCAGCGCCTCGTCCGAGGTGAAGTTGCCGCGTTTTGCAAGCGGCGGCATCTTGTCGACGTCCTTGAAGGTCTGGAAGCCGAAGGCCTTGTAGACGCTGGAGCGGTTCCAGAACCAGCCGGAGAACGGATGGATGGCGCGCGCCGTGTAGCCTTCCGCCCGGAAGAAGGTGGCAAGCGACGGGATCGGCTTGCGCACATATTGCTGGTAGGGAATGCTGCCCGTTGGCAGGAAGGCATTGGAGAAGCCGGTCAGCGCCTCGAACTCGACATTGGCGGTGAGGCCGCCGAATTCCGGCGAGAAGACGTTGCCGCTCTGGCTTTCGCGGATCACCGGCATCGGGTCGGCCGAGAGTTTCACGCTCTGGATGCGCGTCGGATCCCACAGCGATTCACTCATCACCACAATGACATCGGGCTTGGAGCGGTGCGTGGTGCCGGCCGGCAGCGGCTTCGACGGGATCTTGTCGATCGCATCGACCATGTAGCCGGACGGGGCCTGGACGTTGGCCATCGGCAGGTTGATGGCAAAGGCCATGACGAAGCCGTTGTGGCGATAGTTCTCCGCCTGGTCCCACATGATCGGGAAAACCTTCAGCCGGTCACGGACCCAGGAGAATTCGTTATAGTCCATGATGGAAACGAAGCCGGCGATGAGCGGCAGCGCGACGGCAAGCCGCGTCAGGCGCTCCTTCTTCGTCAGCGGCCGGAAGCGGCGCCAGGCGAAGACCCACAGGCTGATGAGGGCGACGACGGACGCGACGACGGCCAGCGCGAGCGCGGCGGCCGTCCACGGCCGGTCCTGCACCAGCACCGGCATCAGCTCCATGATCTGGCGCCCGAAGAGCAGGTCGGTCGGATAAAGCGGGTCGGTCAGAAAGACTTGTTTCTGCTGCGAAATGACGCCCATCAGCACGACGAGCGGCGAGACGAGCAGCACGGCCTTGTGCTGCCGGCCGATAAGCGCATCGATGGCGAGGTAGAGCAGGAAGAACACGCCCGTGGTGGTCCAGGCGGGCTGTTCGGGGTTGGTGAAATAGAGCCAGGTCTGGTCGACGGAGCCGCGCGTGATAAGCTCGACGGCAACGACGGTCAGAAGGGCGAGAAGCAGGGAAACGGCGAGCGAACGCAGGACCGCCAGCGCCTTGATATGACGCGCGAAAAAGCCTGCCTCAACGGCAAGGCCTTCGGCGGCTTCGATAGCCACGGCGGTGGGAGTGAACAGGGCCAAGGCCATCTCCAAACTTCATAAAACTTTCGTACCATTGTCATATGGATGTCATCTTGAACAGGAGATGAACGGTTTCTGCAACGTTCATCCAATGCTTTGGTTCCCCCTGTTGCACTGCGGCAATGTTCGGCGCGAGACGCTGAAAAACCGGGGCTTGCGGCGAAAGCGCGCGCAAACCGCACGCAAACCCCACCGGCCTTCATTCCCAAAGCGCCCGTCATGCTCTAAAGAGCTTGTCGACCGTTCGAGAGTGCGGCAGCGAGGCGCGGCCGCAGGATCGGACACCATGAGGAAACGGGTCCGCAGACATGACTTCCGAGACTGAAAAGGCGACGCTGCGCATCGCTATTGCGCAATTGAACCCGACCGTCGGCGACGTTGCCGGCAATCTCGCCAAGGCGCGCGCCGCGCGCGAGGACGCCGCCCGCCAGGGCGCCGACCTGCTGCTTCTGACGGAGCTCTTTATTTCCGGCTATCCGCCGGAAGACCTCGTGCTGAAACCCGCCTTCCTGAAGGCCTGCCGCCGCGCGGTGGATGACCTCGCCAATGACACCGCCGACGGCGGCCCCGGCGTCATCATCGGCTTTCCCCGGCAGGACGAGACCGGACGCTACAACGCCGTCGCCGTGCTCGACGGCGGCAAGGTGATCGCGGTGCGCGACAAGGTGGACCTGCCGAACTACGGCGAGTTCGACGAAAAGCGCGTCTTCGACCAGGGCGCTATGCCTGGGCCGGTCAATTTCCGCGGCGTGCGCCTCGGCATCCCGATCTGCGAGGATATCTGGGGCGAACTCGGCGTTTGCGAGACTCTGGCCGAAAGCGGCGCCGAAATCCTGTTGTCGCCGAACGGTTCGCCCTATTATCGCGCCAAGGTCGACGTGCGCCACCAGGTGGTGCTGAAGCAGGTCATCGAGACCGGGCTGCCGCTCATCTACGCCAACCAGCTCGGCGGCCAGGACGAACTGGTGTTCGATGGCGCGAGCTTCGCCTTCAACACGGACAAGTCGCTCGCCTTCCAGATGAGCCAGTTCGAGGAAACGATCGCGCTCACCACCTGGAAGAAGCGCGGCGACGGCTGGGTCTGCGACGGCGGGCCGATGTCGCGCATTCCCGAGCACGAGGAGGCGGATTACCGTGCCTGCCTGCTCGGCTTCCGCGATTACGTCAACAAGAACGGCTTCAAGAACGTCGTGCTCGGCCTGTCCGGCGGCATCGACTCGGCGATCTGCGCGGCCATCGCCGTGGATGCGTTGGGCGAGGAGCGGGTGCGCTGCATCATGCTGCCCTACCGCTATACCTCGAAGGATTCGCTAAAGGACGCGGCCGATTGCGCCAAGCTGCTCGGCTGCCGCTATGACATCGTGCCGATCGAGGCGCCGGTGAGCGGCTTCCTCTCCTCGCTTTCGGAACTTTTCGAAGGCACGGAAGAGGGCATCACGGAAGAAAACCTGCAGAGCCGCACGCGCGGCACGATCCTCATGGCCGTCTCCAACAAGTTCGGCTCGATGGTCGTCACCACCGGCAACAAGTCGGAAATGTCGGTCGGTTACGCCACGCTCTACGGTGACATGAACGGTGGCTTCAATCCCATCAAGGACCTTTACAAGATGCAGGTCTACGCGCTGTCGCGCTGGCGCAACGAACATACGCCGCCGGGTGCGCTCGGCCCGACGGGCGAGGTGATCCCGAAGAACATCATCGACAAGGCGCCGTCGGCCGAGCTGCGCCCCAACCAGACCGACCAGGATTCGCTGCCGCCCTATCCGGTGCTCGACGACATCCTCGAATGCCTCGTCGAAAAGGAGATGAGCACCGAGGAGATCGTCTCGCACGGCCATGACGTGGCGACGGTGCATCGCATCGAGCACCTGCTCTACATCGCCGAATACAAGCGCCGCCAGTCGGCGCCGGGCGTGAAGATCACCAAGAAGAACTTCGGCCGCGACCGCCGCTACCCGATCACCAACCGGTTCCGGGATCGGGGCTGAACATGGAGGCGCGCTCCAGCGAGCCGGGCGGTGATGAAAACCGCCCGGATTTCACGACGGAGGAAATCAGGCTCATCCGGTTGTGGTCGCTGAGCGACATGTCGGCCGGCCGGCAGGTTTCGGCGCAGGTCGCCTATTTCGCAACACCGGCAGTGTTCGGCATCTACGGCCTTGCGACCGGCAGCCTTGTCATCGTCGGCGTGGCCTTTACCTGCATCCTTTTGTTGTTGGTCTGGGGTTTCGTTTCGACTTGGCGCGACCAGAGCAATGTCGTGCTGATGCAATCGATCTGCCGGAAGCTGTTGCCGGCGGTGGATGAGCAGCGATAACGGCAGGAGAAATCATGCGCAGTTCCGTCGAAATCCACAACATTGTCACCGGCGAAACGCGGATTGTCTGGCAGACGGAGCGGCTTGTCGAGGCGCCGAATTTTTCGCGGGATGGGCGTTTCCTGGTCATCAACGGTGACGGGTCGCTGTATCGCCTTTCAGTCGACGGCGGCGAACCGGTGCAGATCGACACCGGGTTTGCAACGCTTTGCAACAACGATCATGGGCTTTCGCCCGATGGCACGTTGCTGGCGATCAGCGACAAGGTGGAATTCGGCAAGTCGGCGATCTATGTGCTGCCGGCGGAAGGCGGGACGCCGCGGCTGGTGACTCCGAACCTGCCGTCCTATTGGCATGGCTGGTCGCCGGATGGGGCGACGTTCGCCTATTGCGGCATCCGCGACGATCTCTTCGATATCTACACGATCCCGGTCGCCGGCGGCGAGGAGCGTCGGCTGACATTTGGCGAGGGGCGCAATGACGGGCCGGATTATTCGGCGGATGGCGACTGGATCTATTTCAATTCCAGCCGCACCGGCCGCATGCAGATCTGGCGGGTGCGGCCAAATGGCAGCGAGCCGACGCGCATCACCGACAGCCCCTATGGCGACTGGTTCCCGCATCCTTCGCCCGATGGCCGGCACTTGCTGGTGCTTTCCTATGATGGCGATGTCTTCGACCATCCGCGCGATCTTAGCGTGCGCCTGCGCCTGATGGACATGGATGGCGGCAATGCGCGCGTCCTTTTCGAGCTTTTCGGCGGGCAGGGCACGATGAACGTGCCGAACTGGGCGCCGGACGGCGAAAAATTCGCCTTCGTGCGCTACGCGCCGGCCGCCTGATCTCCCGATATCCGGTGAGCGCAAGTTAAGTTTTTGCTCACCAGCCCGCTTAAGCGATTTTTGCCGTCTTGCCTGTAGCCTTTGTTCAACAATGTCCGGAAAACCGGGCGGGGGACAGGCAGGGGCAGAGATGACGAGCAAAGCGGAAGAAAGCCGCGCGACACGGCGACGCGGTGTTGGTTTGGTGATCCGGACGGCGGCCGTGATGATCGTGCTGCTGTTCGGCGCCGCCAATTACCTCGTGCTCGATTACGCGATCGAGCGGGCCGACAGTTTCGTTGCCGAGACCGAGCGCACGCTGGTGCGCAACGAGTTCGGCCACCAGATCGACCAGGTCGTGCAGTACCAGAGCCAGCTTTCCTTCTGGGACAAGAGCTTCAACGAACTGGCCGATGGCATGCCGGGCGACGCCTTCGTGCGGGACCAGCTGCGTGACTGGATGTGGTCCGACTTCGGTTTCTCCTGGATGATCTTCGCTTCGCCGGACGGCGAAAAGGTGCTCGGCGTTTATCGCGGGGAAAAGGTTTCCGAGAGCAAGGCGCGCGAAAAGCTGCATTGGGTGAGCGATCTCACCCACAAGGCCGAGCGCAAGTATCGTGAGGCGCTCTCGCCGGACCGCGGCGGCTGGCAGGTGGCGCGCGCGAAGGAGGATCCCGACCTCCTGACCCCGGCGCTGCCGGAAATCCATGTCACCGGCATGCGCCTCATCGACCGCGTCATGAGCATCGTCGTCGTGCAGGCCGTCGTTCCGAAGTCGCTCTATATCCCGGCCCACCGGCTGGAGCCGACACTGCTCATCACCGTCAAGCCGGTCTCGAAAAAGATGCTGGCGAACACCGAGCGACGACTCGGCGTGCACGATCTCGGCTTTACCCCCATCGTGACGCAGGAGCCGGGGCTGGTAATGACGCCGGTCGGCGCCGATGCCTACAATCCCATGGTCGCCTCCTGGCGGCCGAATATGCCGGGCTCCTTCGTCTGGCGCTCGGCGCTGCCGCAGATCGCGATGTTCGTGCTGGTCTTCGCCGGCGTCATGCTCTTCGTCACGCTGCGCTTCTCTGCCCTCATCAAGGCGCTCCAGCGCAGCGAGGCGAAAAACGCCTTCCTCGCGCGGCATGACACGCTGACGGGGCTGAAGAACCGCAGCGGCTTCGACGAGGAGGTGCGCCGCGCCATCCGCAGGGGCGAGACCAAGCCCTTCGCCATTCTCGCGCTCGACCTCGACAAGTTCAAGGCGGTCAACGACCGGCATGGCCATGCGGCCGGTGACGCCGTGCTCCAGGCCGTCGCCCGGCGGTTTTCCGATCGTATCGGCAAGCAGGGCTGTGTCGCCCGCCTCGGCGGCGACGAATTCTCCGTGCTCCTCACCGGCGAGCGAAGCCACGAGGCTCTGCTGGAGCTTGCCGGCAGCCTCGTGCGCGATACGCAGGTGCCGATCGCCTATGACGGCCAGTTGCTGGTCATCGGCGGCAGCGCCGGGATCGCGCAGTTCCCGCAGCACGGCGGCTCCGTGCATGACGTGATGGTGATGGCGGATGCTGCGCTCTACGCCGCCAAGAACGCCGGCCGAAACCGCGCCGTCCATGCGGATCATGTCGGCCAGGAGATGATTATCGAGGCCGGCGAGGCGCGCGCGGCCTGATATAGGGCGCTGACAGGCCGGTGCGCGGCGCGGGCAGGCTTGATCGCGCCGCCAAGCCATGCGCATATCGTTTCCGTCAGGTGCCTGCGTTTCGCAGGAGAATCGGGAATCCGGTGCGGGCGAGAGCCTCAAGTCCGGAACGTGCCCAGCGCTGTGACGGGGATGGTTCGCACCGTAAAAGCTTGAATCGATTCAGGCTTTTGCCACTGGTTGTTCAACCGGGAAGGCAGGTGCGGGGCGCGTGACCCGAAGTCAGAAGACCGGCCTGGCAAGATTGACCGAACCGCGCGGACGGCGGAAGGTTGTGCGCATTGTTGGGGAGATGACGATGCGAGCCGAACCGTGCGACCGTCTGGTCGGGGCGGGCGCCTTTTCCAGCGAGGACAAGGCCGCCGTCTACCATGCCATCGAAACGCGCCGCGACGTGCGCGACCAGTTTCTGCCCGATCCCTTGCCGAACGATCTCGTGGGCCGCCTGCTGCACGCCGCCCACAGCGCGCCCTCGGTCGGCTTCATGCAGCCGTGGAATTTTCTGCTGGTGCGCAGCGAGGCGACCCGGCGCGCGGTGCATGCCGCCTTCCTGAAGGCGAATGCGGAAGCGGCGGCGATGTTCGACGGCGACCGCCAGACGCAGTATCGTGCGTTGAAACTCGAAGGCATCCTGAAGGCGCCGCTGTCGATCTGCGTCACCTGCGACCCGACGCGCGGCGGGACCGTCGTTCTGGGGCGCACGCACAATCCGCGCATGGATGTCTATTCCACGGTCTGTGCGGTGCAGAACCTCTGGCTTGCGGCGCGGGCGGAAGGGGTGGGCGTCGGCTGGGTCAGCATCTTCCACGACAGCGACATCCGAAACATCCTCGGCATTCCAGACCATGTCGAGATCGTCGCCTGGCTCTGCGTCGGCCTGGTCGACCGCCTCTATGCCGAGCCGGAGCTTGCGGTGAAGGGATGGCGGCAGCGCCTGCCGCTGGAGGACCTGGTGTTTGAGGAGCGCTGGCCGGACGCGGGCGTCAGTTGACGCCGGCATCGGCCGGGCGGCCGAGGTCGATGGCGGATTCGTTGGCCGGCAGGAAAACCGGACCGACCGTGCGCACCTTGCTCTTCGCCGGGTCGTAGTCGCGTTCCTCGACCTTCACCGGCAGCTTGGCCGGCGTCTCGTCCTTCTTCGGCAGCGTGTGGATGGTGGTGATCGAGCCGCCTTGCTCGTCGCTATCCCTGCCGGTGTTCGCTGTCTCGTTGCCCTTCAGCGCCTTCTCGCGCTTGATCATCTCTTGGTAATAGGCCGAGAGGTTGCAGCCGCAGGCGCCGGGCTTGGAGAGGTCGCGCGTGCGATAGGAGAAGGCGTTCGGCATTTCGTAATAGGGCCGGCCGGTGACCGTTGAGGTCATCTGGTCCGTCTCCTGGCCGTTCGTCATCGACTGGTAGAACAGTTCGGTCTGCGTCTCGGGGCACATCATCGCGCAAACCTGCTGGTCGCGGCGGAAATCGAGCGGGGTTGCGCCCGACGAGATCGGGAAGAAGCCGCCGTCGCAGGTGCGCACGCAGACGGTGCGCAGGTTGCCATGGCCGGAGCCGCCGCCGAGCGAGCGCAGTTGCAGGCGCTCGCTGCCCTCCGGCGTGGTGCCGAGCGGGAGCGTGCGTTTTTCATCGAGCGTGCGCAGCGTTTCGGTCGCCGCAATCGGCACCACCTTCGCTTCGTCATTGCAGCCGTTGCTTGCGAGCAGCGCGGTCAGGCGGGTGCGCTTGCCCTGCGACGAGGTGCCGCCGGCAAATTCGCGGCGCTTCTTGTCAAGGATGTCGAGGTTGCGCTCCATCTTGCCGATGACCGTCGAGAGCGTGTCGCAGGCCGCCGCATTGGCGCCGCCGACGACGATGATGCTGCCGCCCGAGCAGCCGAGCCGGCGCTGGTCGCTCTTGGCCTTGCGAAGCTGGATGTTCTGGCGGGCGATGGCACCGGCATATTTGCGCGCGCTCGCCGTATCGACCACCACCTTGGGCAGGTTCGCAAGCTCCGCCTGGATCTGCTCGCACACCGCCGCTGCCGCCGTGCCGCCTGAAAACAGAAGCGGTAAGCCGGTCGCAACGGCAAACAGAAGGCGGCTCAAACCTTTCAAATTGACGATCCTGTGAAACTGTCGGGGCCGCGATCCGGCCGCATAAGCATATCCTATCATAGGCTGCATGAAGGGAAGCGCAACGTGCTCCCGCATTTGTGATTAATGCGCGCGGGAAAATATGAGTTGCGTATTCATCTTTTTGCCTGCTGCCCGCAATTGATCTCGTCGGGGGCTTGGTGTAGCACTCTGCGCACATACAACAGCCGGTTATGCGCCCTTCGCCGCGCAGCCGCCGTTCGGCGGAAGACCGGCCCTTCACAGGCAGGTGAACATGCGGATTTCGTCAGTTTTGTTGAGCCCATTCTACGCGCTCCAGCTCGCATCCGGCGCAAAATCCTTCGCCGACAATCCCGTCATCGGCAGCAAATGGCTGAACCGCAAGGGATTGCACGAGAAGCGCGTCTCGCTCGCCATGCGCATAGCGGCCTGGCGCCGCACCAAGCTGGAAAAGCTCGTTGCCCCGGAATACCGCCGGCAATATGCCGAAAACGGCTTCGTGAAGATCGAAGACTTTCTGTCGCCCGAGGTTTTTGCCGCTGTCACCCGCGAGATCGCCGAGCGCGATTTCGAGCGTTACGACATGCTGCAGGGCGAGACCGTCACCCGCCGCGCCATCATCGACGACAGCGATCTGGAAAGCCTGCCGGGCTTCAAGGCCGCGCGCAACGATCCGCGCGTGACCAATCTGCTGCGCTACGTTTCCTCACATGACGGCCAGCCGCTGCTCGTCGTGCAGGTGGTGATGGCGCTGCCGTCGGTCGTCACGCAGGGCTCGACGGACCCGCAGACAGCGCTGCACAGCGATACGTTCCAGCCGACCGCCAAGGCCTGGCTGTTCCTGCGCGATGTCGGCGAGGAAGACGGTCCGTTCTCCTATGTGCCGGGCTCGCACGAGATGACGCCGCAGCGCCTCGCCTGGGAGCGCCGCATCAGCGAGAACGCCGATTCCATCGAGAACAAATACTCCGCCCGCGGCTCGCTGCGCATCATGCCGGACGAGCTTTCGGCGCTGGGTTATGTCCAGCCGGTCAAGATGACGGTCAAGGCCAACACGCTGATCGTCGCCGATACGCATGGTTTCCATGCCCGCAGCCCGAGCTACAAGACGACGACGCGCATCGAGATCTACGGATCGCTGCGCCGCAATCCGTTCCTGCCGTTCACCGGCCTGCACATCGCTTCGCTGCCCTTCATCGCGTCCGGCATGAACCGGCTGATCATCAATGCGATGGGTTTTCGCGCCAAGCTCGGCCTCAAGGGCTCGCCCTGGAAGGATGCCGGCAAGGGCAAGGCCGATGAATGGTCGAAGCGGCTGAAGCAGCCTTCGGCCTGACCCTCACGAATTGCCGGATCGGCCGTGCTGCCCTTGCAAGGCGGCCGGTCCGGCCCTAAATGTCCGGCATCGTCAATGCCGACCGGATGGTGCACCATGGATTTCAACCCGACCACAAATCGACGTCGTTTTGTCCTCGGGGAATTTTCCGTCCATGCCGCATTCCATCACGCTTTCCAAAATCACCTGGTCCACGCCTGACGGCCACACCCTTCTTTCCGATCTCGACCTGACCTTCGGCGCCGAGCGCGCCGGCCTGATCGGCCGCAATGGCGTCGGCAAGACGACGTTGCTGAAACTCGTCACCGGCGATCTGGTGCCACAGGCCGGCACCGTCACCGTCGACGGCACGATAGGCCTGTTGCGCCAGAGCGTGCAGGTCTTTGCCAACGAGACCATCGCCAGCCTGTTCGGCATCGTCGATGCGCTCGATCTGCTCGCCCGCGCCGAGCGCGGCGAGGCGGAGGCGCATGAACTCGCCGACGCCGACTGGCCGCTGGAGACGCGGCTCAGCGCGGCGCTGGCGCGTGTCGGGCTGGAGGCCGCGCCGGACACGCCGCTCGCGTCGCTCTCCGGCGGGCAGCGCACGCGGGCGGCACTTGCCGCGCTTATCTTCGCGGAGCCGGATTTTCTGCTGCTCGACGAACCGACGAACAATCTCGACCGCGACGGGCGGCGGGCGGTGATCGACATGCTGGCCGGCTGGCGGGCCGGCGCGATCGTCGTCAGCCACGACCGCGAGCTGCTCGAAACCATGGACGGGATCGTCGAACTCACCACGCTTGGCGCTAACAGGTACGGCGGCAACTGGAGCGCCTATCGCGCCCGCAAGGCGCAGGAGCTCGCCGCCGCGCATCGCGACCTTGCGGATGCGGAAAAGCAGGCCGCGGAGGTGGCGCGCACCATGCAGACCATCGCCGAGCGCAAGGCGCGCAAGGACAGCGCCGGACGCCGCAAGAAGGCGAGGGGCGACATCCCGCGCATCATGCTGGGCGCGATGAAGGAGCGCAGCGAACTGACCAGCGGCGCGAACGCCCGGCTTGCCGAAAGCCGGCAGGGGCAGGCGGCGGCTGCCGTGATGGCGGCGCGCGAGCGCATCGAAATCCTCCAGCCGCTGACCGTCAGCGTGCCGCCGACCCATCTCTCCGCAGGCAAATCGGTGCTGAAGATGGAGGGCGCCACGGCCGGCTATCTGCCGGAGCGGCCCGTTATCCGTGACCTCTCCTTCGCCATGACCGGTCCGGAGCGGGTCGCCGTGACGGGGCCGAACGGTTCCGGCAAGACGACCTTTCTAGGGCTCGTCACCGGTGACCTCCAGCCCTGGCAGGGAAGCGTGCGCCGCTTCACCGACTTTGCCATGCTCGACCAGCGCGTGAGCCTGCTCGATCCGGCGCTGTCGATCCGCGACAACTTTCGCCGGATCAACGCGGATGCCGATGAAAACGCCTGCCGGGCGGCGCTGGCGCGCTTCATGTTCCGCGCCGATGCCGCCTTGCAGGGCGTCGGCAGCCTCAGCGGCGGCCAGTTGCTGCGCGCCGGCCTCGCCTGCGTGCTCGGCGGTGCCACACCGCCGCCGCTGCTCATCCTCGACGAGCCGACGAACCATCTGGACATCGACTCGATCGAGGCGGTGGAGGCGGGCCTGCGCGCCTATGACGGCGCGCTGCTGGTCGTCAGCCATGACGAACCGTTCCTGGAGGCGATCGGCATCACGCGGCGGCTGGAGCTTTTGGGTGCACCTCTCCTCCGTCATGGTCGGGCTTGACCCGACCATCCACGCAGCGGGCGCCGCCTGGATCCTCGGGTCGAGCCCGAGGATGACGAGAGTGGGGAGGAGGCTCGGCGGCGATCTGAACCGGGCTGAGCCCCGCCCTCCACCGTCAGGCGCGGCCGAAGCGTTCGATGACTTCGGCGAGCGGTATGTGCCCCTTGAACGCGCCGGAGCCGGCCGGGGTTTCGCCGTCTTCGAGGGCTGTTGCAAAGCGCACCGCCGGGTCTGCCTCCAGCCGGCGGCGGATGGCTTCGATGCGGGGCCAGCGGCTGGCGGGTGCCACCTCGTGGTAGTCCAGCCAGCGGGCGACGCCGATCAGGACGCCGTCTGCGAGGGTGGGGCGGTCGCCGACAAGGTAGGGCGTGTCGCCGAGCATGGCTTCCAGCTTGTCATGCCGCTCGATGACGGCCTTGCGGCCCCATGTGCGCAGCGATTGCTGCAACACCGGGTCCGGCGTCTCCATCTCGAGTGCCGACCAGAGCGGGCTGAAGGCGCCGGTGAAGCCGGTGTTGAGATAGGCCATCAGCTGGTGCATGCGGTCGGCTTCGGGAGACGTGGGATCGAAGCTGATGTGTCGTTCCGTATCGCGGGCGGCGAACCAGTGGGCGATCGCCATGGTTTCGGTGATGACCCGGCCGTCGTCGGTGACGAGCGCCGGCGTCTCGTGCCGGGCGTTGAGGTGGGCATAGGACGGGTCGCGCATTTCGCCCAGCATGTCGACGCGGCAGAGCCTGTAGGGCTTGCCGAGCCATTCGAGGGACGAGACGAGGCCCATGGAGCTTCCGGCGGGGAAGCCGTAGATGAGGATCGGTTCCAATGGTGTTCTCCGTGATTTCTGTTGACCACGCTGCGCAGCGACACTGGACCTAAGCGCTCTCCGCCCCCATGTAAATTACGCACATTTTTGTCACCACGCCGGAGCCCGCCATGAAGGATCTCGTTTCCCGTTGCCCAATCGAGGAGGTCATGCAGGTGCTCGGCGGCCGCTGGCCGACGCTCTTGATCTACTATCTGAAGGACGGCACGAAGCGGTTCAGCGACCTTCGCCGCGACAATCCCACGGTCTCGCACCGCATCCTGACGCTCGAACTGCGCAAGCTGGAACAGGCCGGCATCGTCGAGCGCACCGTCTTCGACGGCTATCCGCTGCGCGTCGAATATGATCTCACGCCCGCCGGCCACACGCTGATGCCGCTGGTCGATGCGCTGGGCGATTGGTGGGAGGCGCACGACGCGGCACGCCCGGTCGCGCAAACGAAAACGGCTACCGAGGCGGCGGCCGTTTCATAAGGTGCAAGGATTTCCGATCAGACCGGGTAGGAGGCTTCCACCACGGCAAGCGCTGCCATGTTGACGACGCCGCGCGAGGTGGCGGACGGCGACAGGATATGGGCGGGAAGCGCAGCGCCGAGCAGGATCGGGCCGACATGCAGCGAGTCCGTCATGGTCTTCACCACGCCGAGCGCGATGTTGGCGGCGTCGAGGTTCGGGAAGACGAGCAGGTTGGCTTCGCCCGTCAGCGTCGAATCCGGCATGACGCGATGGCGCAGCGCCTCGGAGATCGCGGCATCGCCGTGCATTTCGCCGTCCGCTTCCAGCGTCGGGTCCATGTCGCGCACCAGCGCCATGGCTTTGCGCATCTTGAAGGCGCTTTCCGAATCGCGCGACCCGAAATTCGAATGCGAGACGAGGGCGGCGCGCGGCGTGATGCCGAAGCGGCGGATTTCCTGGGCGGCCATCACCGTCATCTGCGCCACTTCCGCAGCCGTCGGCTCGCAGGTGACGTAGGTGTCGGTGAAGAAGGTCGCGCCGCGCTGCGAGATCAGCAGGCTGAGGGCGGAGAAATTCAGCACGCCGCCCTTCTTGCCGATGATCTGGCTGACATCGCGCATGTGGCGGGCATAGCGCCCTTCGACGCCGCAGATCAGCGCATCCGCCTCGCCGCGCTTGACGGCGAGCGCGCCGATGACCGTCTGGTTCGTGCGCACGATGGTGCGGGCGGCTTCGGGGATCACGCCCTTGCGGCCGACGATGCGGAAATAGTCGTCGACATAGTCACGGAAGCGCGGATCGTCTTCCGGGTTCACCACCTCGAAATCCACATGCGGGCGCACGCGCAGGCCGTAGCGCTTGAGGCGCGTCTCGATGATATGCGGGCGGCCGATGAGGATCGGCTTGGCGATCTCCTCCTCCAGCAGCACCTGGGCGGCGCGCAGCACGCGTTCGTCCTCGCCTTCGGCGAAGATCACGCGCTTCTTGGCAGCGTTCTTCGCGGCGGCGAAGATCGGCTTCATGATGAAGCCGGAGCGCCAGACGAAGCGGTTGAGCTGGTCGAGATAGGCGTCGAAATCGGTGATCGGGCGTGTCGCGACGCCGGTTTCCGCCGCCGCGCGCGCCACGGCCGGCGCGATGCGCAGGATGAGGCGCTGATCGAAGGGCGAGGGGATCAGGTAGTTCGGGCCGAAGCTCGGCGTGTCGCCGGAATAGGCGCGCGCGGCGACGTCCGACACTTCCTCGCGGGCGAGTGCCGCGATGGCGCGCACCGCCGCCATCTTCATCTCCTCGTTGATCGTGCGCGCGCCGCAATCGAGCGCGCCGCGGAAGATGTAAGGGAAGCAGAGAACGTTGTTGACCTGGTTGGGGAAATCCGAGCGGCCGGTGCAGATCATCGCGTCGGGACGCGCGGCGCGCGCCTCTTCCGGCATGATTTCCGGCGTCGGGTTGGCGAGCGCCATGATGAGCGGGCGCTCGGCCATGCGGGCGAGCAGTTCTGGCTTCAGCACGCCGGCGGCCGACAGGCCTAGGAAGACATCGGCGCCGTCGATCGATTCGGAGAGCTGGCGCTTGTCCGTCTCCTGCGCATAGACGGATTTCCACTGGTCCATCAGCGCTTCGCGGCCTTTGTAGACGAGGCCCTCGATGTCGTGCACCCAGATGTTCTCCACCTTGGCGCCGAGCACGACGAGCTGGTTGAGGCAGGCGAGCGCTGCCGCACCGGCGCCCGAGGCTACGATCTTCGCCTCATGCAGCGACTTGCCGGCAAGCTCCAGGCCGTTCAGCACCGCGGCCGCGACGATGATCGCCGTGCCGTGCTGGTCGTCGTGGAAGACGGGGATGTCCATCTTCTCGCGCAACTCGCGCTCGACCTCGAAACATTCCGGCGCCTTGATGTCTTCCAGGTTGATGCCGCCGAAGGTCGGCTCCAGGGCGGAGACGACATTGACCATCTCGTCGACGGTCGGCGCGTCGATCTCGATGTCGAAGACGTCGATGCCGGCGAATTTCTTGAAGAGCACCGCCTTGCCCTCCATCACGGGCTTGGAGGCGAGCGGGCCGATATTGCCGAGGCCGAGCACGGCCGTGCCGTTCGAGACGACGGCGACGAGGTTGGCGCGGGCCGTATAATCAGCGGCCGTGCTTGGGTCGTCGCGGATGGCGAGACAGGGGGCGGCGACGCCGGGCGAATAGGCGAGCGCCAGGTCGCGCTGGTTGCCGAGCGGCTTGGTGGGGGTGATCTCGAGCTTGCCGGGGCGGGGATGGCGGTGGAAGAAGAGAGCCTGCTGATCGATATCGCCGCTTGCGGGTCCGTCCTGCGTCCTCGATTTATCGCCCGTGCTCATGGTGCTCCCTGTCATATGCTGTTTTCGTTGCGGCTCTTTCTGCCATGAAACCGCCGCTACGTGAAGTTTCCGGAACATTCCATAAAGCCGCAATCAGCGACCTGTGCAATGCCTATTTGCGGACAGGAAATGCATAGGTGTGTCATCAATTTGAAACAGGAGTCTGGTTTTCAACGGAGCCAAAGCCGCCCGTTATGAAGATGTTTGCGGCGGCCGGCCACCCGGAGACCAAGGCATGACTGCGACCCTCGCCGACCCGAATGTCCGTCATTTCCGCACGCTGTTCATCTCGGATGTGCATCTGGGATCGAAAGCGGCCAAGGCGGATTTCCTGATCGATTTCCTGCGTCACCATGAAGCGGAGACGATCGTGCTCGTCGGCGACATCGTCGACGGCTGGCGCCTCAAGCGCAACTGGTACTGGCCGCAGGCCTTCAACGACGTCACGCAGAAGTTCCTGCGCAAGGCGCGCAAGGGCACGCGCATCATCTACATCCCCGGCAACCACGACGAATTCCTGCGCGAATTCCCCGGCACGCATTTCGGCGGCGTCGAGGTGGCGCAGCGCATCATCCATGAAGGCGCCGACGGCAAGCGCTACCTCGTGCTGCATGGCGACGAGTTCGACGTCGTGGTGCGCCACGCCCGCGTCGTCGCCTATCTCGGCGACTGGGCCTATGACGCCGCCATCGCCATCAACGTCGTCTTTGCCGCGGTGCGCCGGAGGCTCGGGCTGCCCTACTGGTCGTTCTCCTCCTGGGCCAAGCAGCAGGTGAAATCGGCGGTCAACTTCATCGGCGAGTTCCAGAAGGTGGTGGCCGAAGAGGCACGGCGCAACAATGCCGACGGCGTGATCTGCGGCCACATCCACCATGCCGTCATCACCGAGATCGACGGCATCCGCTACATCAACAGCGGCGACTGGGTGGAAAGCTGCACGGCGATCGCCGAACATCATGACGGCGAAATGGAACTGATCACCTGGCAGAAGATTTCGACCTCGACCGTGCCGGTCGCGCTCGCCTCGCGCAACATCGGCGCCATCGAGCCTGCCGGGGCGGAAGCCGCCTGACGCGGCGTTCCCGTATTGCCGCCGATTTCGGCCGCAATGGCGTCCGGTAGAAATAGCGGATTGGCGTAAGTACATCGGCGTGCTAGAGCCCGGAGCGTCTCCCAACGCAGGTTTCCCGCCAATGACTGCCCCTTCCGGGTTTACCGTGACCTCAGGCGCGCCGCCGTTCTTCGCCGCGCGCATCGCCCTCGTTTTCTGTGCGCCGATGATGGTCAACGGTATTGCGCTGCCGTTCTTTCCGGTCTGGCTCGAAACCTTGTCGATGAGCGATTTCCAGATCGGCATCGTGCTGGCCGTGCCGCTGTTCGTGCGCGTCTTCACGGCGCCGGTCGCCGGCATCATTGCGGACCGGATCGGCGAGCGCTCGATCGTGCTGATCTGGTCGGCGCTGCTTTCGCTTGCAACCGCGATCGCGCTCTTTGCAACCGGCTCCTTCTGGCCGGTGCTGCTGCTCTACACGCTGCAAGGTGCGGTCTATTCACCCTATGTGCCGATCACCGAGGCGATCATGCTGTCCGGCGTACGGCGCTGGAATTTCGATTATGGCAAGATGCGGCTCTGGGGCTCGCTCGCGTTCATCGTCGCGACGATGATCGGCGGCTGGCTTGCCGGGCTCTATGGCGGCGCCATGGTGCTGCCGGCGATGGCGGCCGCCTTCGTGCTGACGGTGCTCGGCGCCGTGATCGCCCCCAGGATCGGCAAGCCGCGCCGGCCTTCGCCGATCACTGCGATTGCCGAAGTGCCGCGAACGAGCACGCTGCGCCAAAGGGATGTGCAGCTCATGCTGATTGGCGTCTCCCTCGTCAATGCCAGCCACGCCATGCTCTTCGCCTTTTCGGCGATCTACTGGCAGAAGATGGGTTTCAGCGGCGTGGACGTCGGCATCCTGTGGAGCGCCGGCGTGCTGGCGGAGGTGGTTTTCTTCCTCTTTGCCGTCCAGCTTCGGCGGCGCTTCAACCTGTGGTCCATGATGATCTTCGGCAGCACGGTCGCCGTCGCCCGCTGGATCCTCTTTCCGATGGAAATGTCCTTCGCCGGCTACTTCATGCTGCAATGTCTGCATGCCTTCACTTACGCGATCATCCACATGAGCGTGCAGAGCCGGCTGGTGGAGCGCGTGGCGGAGGAGCAGGAGGCGGCCGCCCAGGGGCTCTATTTCTTCTACACCGGCATTTTCACGGCGCTCGCCACCTTCCTGTCGGGCTATGCCTTCAGCTGGTACGGCGTGCAGGGTTTTTACCTCATGTCGCTCGTCGCAGCGGCAGGCCTCGTCTCGGTCATTGCCGGCCGGCTCGTCGCACCGCATGCTCAGCCCCGGAGTGTCGCTTCCGGCGGATAGACGGAGGAGCCCTCGTAGTGCAGGCCGGGCTCCCGGTCTTTGGCAAGCAGCAGCGGGCCGTCGAGATCGACGAAATCGGCGCCCTGCGCCAGCAGGACGGCGGGCGCCATGCCGAGCGACGTGCCGACCATGCAGCCGACCATGATCTTGAGGCCATGCCGCTTTGCCGTCTCGCGCAGCGCCAGCGCCTCCGTCAACCCGCCCGCCTTGTCGAGCTTGATGTTGATCGCGTCATAGCGGTCGACGAGGCTCTCCACGTCCTCGGTGCGGTGCACGCTCTCGTCGGCGCAGACGGGAATGGGACGGGCGAGGCCGCGCAGGGCCGAATCATCGCCGGCCGGAAGCGGCTGCTCGACCAGCGCGATGCGCGCCTCGGCGCAGATCGAAAAATGATGAGCGAGGTTTTCTGCCGTCCAGCCCTCGTTCGCATCGAGGATGATGGCGCTTTCCGGCGCCCCGGCGCGCACGGCGCGGATGCGCGCGGCATCGTCCGCTGTCCCGACCTTTACCTTGAGCAGCGCCCGCCAGGACTGTTCCGCCGCCTGCCGCTGCATGGCTTCGGGCTCGCCGAGCGAGAGCGTATAGGCGGTGACGAGGTTTTGCGGGGCGCTCGTGTTGATCACCTGCCAGGTCGGCACGCCGGAGAGTTTGGCTTCGAGATCCCAGAGCGCGCAGTCGAGCGCGTTGCGCGCCGCCCCGGCTGGCATGACCCGGGCGAGTTCCTCGCGGCCGATGCCGTCCTCGACCGCGCCGCGCATCTCTTCGATGGCCGCGAGCACGCCGGCGACCGATTCGCCGTAGCGCGCATAGGGCACGCATTCGCCCCGGCCGATAAGGCCTGAAGCGCCGATCGTGCAGGTCACCACCTCGGCCATCGTCTTTGCGCCACGCGAAATGGTGAAGGTTCCGGCAATCGGGAAGGTTTCCGGCGTGGCGAGCAAGGTGCGGTGCATTGTGTCGATCCTGGCATGGTCCCCGAAAAAATCGAGGCGTGGCGCGGCTTTTGCCGGTTCGTTCGGTGACAGAGGGGCGACGAGCCGATAAGACAGGCGCATGTTGTCCCCAGCACACGGGAAGATGCAAGAGACTTGACCGCCGCTGCCCGTACCTCACTCGACATCGCGACCGAAAGCCTGCCCGGCAATGGCGGGGAGATCTGGCGTCTCACCGGCGAATGGGTGAACGCGTCCGCAGTTGCCGCCAGCAAGCGGCTCGCGGAGCTTGGCCGCGGGCAGGGCGGCGCGTTGGAGATCGACCTCAGCGGTGTCGCGGCCATGGATACCGCCGGTGCCTGGCTGCTGCGCCGCGCGATCACCGAGCGGCAGGCCGGTGGCGCCGATGTGAGCCTCACCGACCGCGAGGGCGCCAACTACGCCGACTTGATCTCCGCCCTGCCGGAAAAGCTCGCCGAGCCCGGCGACGGTGACGGCGAGCGCAAGACGCTGTTCGAGCGCGTTTTCGAACCTGTCGGCCGTGTCATGGTGGAGGTGTGGGACGACACGGTCGCCGCCATGTTCATCCTCGGCTCGGCGGTGCGCGGCGCCCAGCTCAAGCTTGGCCGGCAGAGCGGCCTGTCGCCGGCGGCGATCGTCCACCAGATCGACCGCATGGGCGTGCGCGCCGTGCCGATCATCCTGCTGATGTCCTTCCTGATCGGCGCGATCATCGCGCAGCAGGGGGCCTTCCAGCTCCGTTATTTCGGCGCGGAAGTCTTCGTCGTCGACCTCGTGGGCATTCTCCAGCTGCGCGAAATCGGCGTGCTACTCACCGCCATCATGATCGCCGGCCGCTCTGGCAGCGCAATCACCGCCGAAATCGGCTCGATGAAGATGCGCGAGGAGATCGACGCGCTGAAGGTCATGGGCCTCAGCCCGATCGGCGTGCTGGTGTTCCCGCGGCTCGTGGCGCTGACGATTGCGCTGCCGCTGCTCACCATTATCGCCAACTTCGCGGCGCTGCTGGGGGCCGCCTTCGTCTCCTGGTCCTATTCCGGCATCACCTTCGATACGTTCCTGTCGCGGCTGCGCGAGGCGATCGACCTTTCGACGATCGTTTCCGGCATGATCAAGGCGCCCTTCATGGCGCTGATCATCGGCATCGTCGCCTCCGTGGAAGGCTTGAAGGTGGGCGGCAGCGCCGAATCGCTCGGCCGCCACGTCACGGCCGCCGTGGTGAAGTCCATTTTCGTGGTCATCCTCGTCGACGGCCTTTTCGCCATGTTCTACGCCGCAATCGACTTCTGAGGACACTGATGGATCAGGTTTCGGCAAAACAGGACGACGTGGTGCTTTCGGTGAAGGACCTGACCGTCGGCTTCGGCAGCAATGTCGTGCTCGATGAGCTCAACCTCGACATCTATCGCGGCGAGATTCTCGGCTTCGTCGGCGCGTCCGGCACCGGCAAGTCGGTGCTGATGCGCACGGTCCTGCGCCTGCTGCCGCGCCGCTCCGGCGCCATCCGCATCTTCGGCGTGGACTTCGACAAGGCGACGGAAGAGGAGCGGCTCCGGCTCGACATGAAGCTCGGCGTGCTTTTCCAGCACGGTGCGCTGTTTTCCGCGCTGACGGTCAAGGAGAATATCCAGGTGCCGATGCGCGAATATCTCGACCTGCCGCAGGCGATGATGGACGAGCTGGCGCGGCTGAAGATCGAGCTGGTGGGCCTCGCGCCGGAAGCAGCGGACAAATATCCGTCCGAACTTTCCGGCGGCATGATCAAGCGTGCGGCACTGGCGCGTGCGCTGGCGCTCGATCCAAACCTCGTTTTCCTCGATGAGCCGACCTCCGGTCTCGACCCGATCGGCGCGGCCGAATTCGATGAGCTGATCGCCAAACTGCGCGACACCCTGGGACTGACCGTGTATATGGTGACTCACGATCTCGACAGCCTGTTTTCGGTCTGCGACCGCATTGCTGTTCTCGGGAACAAGAAAGTCATGGTCGAAGGCACGATCGAGGACATGCTGGCCTTTGACGATGCGTGGGTGCAGTCCTATTTCCAGGGCAAACGCGCGCGGTCGATCGTCCGCAATGCGTGAAGGAGTGTCCGGGGCTTTTTCGCCCCGGTGGATGGATTTGCGAGCAGGATAACCGGAACGCATGGAAACGAAAGCCAACTACGCCCTTGTCGGTTTCTTCACCGTGCTCGTCATGGCCGCCGCCTTCGCCTTCGTCTACTGGATGTCGCAATATGGCCGCGGCGGCGAGATGGCGCAGCTCGCGATCCGCATTCCGGGCTCCGCGAACGGCCTCAGCATCGGCTCCCCGGTGCGCTTCAACGGTATCCCCGTCGGCTCGGTGCGCAGCCTCGCGATCGATGCCGAAGACCCGCGTTTCTCCGTCGCCATGACGGAAGTCTCGACCAGCGCGCCGGTCAAGAAGTCCACGACGGCGGTTCTGGAAGTACAGGGGCTGACCGGTGCGGCTTACATCGAGCTTTCGGGCGGCAATGGTGGCGACGAGAACATCCTTCGCCAGGCCTTCGACAGCGAAGTGCCGGCGGTTCTCAAGGCCGAACAGTCGAGCGTGACGAACATCCTGTCGACAGCCGACAAGATCCTGAAACGCGCCGACACGGCGATTACCGATATCCAGGGTTTCGTCGCCGATGCGCGCGGGCCGCTTACCACGACGATCCGCAATGCCGAGCAGTTTTCCGGCTCGCTCGCCCGCAACGGCGAGAAGATCGACGAATTCCTGCAAAGCGTCGGCGGCCTGTCTGAAACCTTCCGCAATCTTTCGACCCGGCTCGATACGACGCTCGCCTCCGTCGACGACCTGATCAAGGCGGTCGATCCCAAGAAGGTCGAAGACTTCGTCGGCAATGTCGACAAGATCAGCAAGGACATTGCGGACGCCTCCGGCGATATCAAGACCACCGTCGAAGGGTTCCGCAAGACGGCCGAGACCTTCGACACCTTCGGCAAGCGGGCGACGACGACGCTCGACAAGGTCGATGGCCTGATCGCCGCAGTCGACCCGCAGAAGGTCGGTGGCGCGATCGACAATATCTCGGTCGCGACCGCGGATGCGCGCAAGGCCATCGCCTCGGTGACGGGTGTCGCCGACCGCATTGGCGCGCGCAAAGAGGATATCGACCAGATCATCACCGACGTGCAGCAGATGTCGAACAAGTTGAACGCCGCCTCCACGCGCGTCGACGGCGTGCTCGCCAAGCTCGACGGCTTCCTGGGCGAGGGCGATTCCGAATCGCTCTTCGCGGAAGCCAAGGCGACGCTGCAATCGATCAAGCAGGCGGCGGACACGCTGAACGGCCGGATCGGCCCGATCGCCGACGGGCTGCAACGCTTCTCCGGCTCCGGCCTGCGTGACGTCGAGGCGCTGGTGCTCGATACGCGGCGCACGATCCAGAATCTCGACAGCGCGATCTCCGGTTTCGAGCGCGATCCGCAGCGCCTGCTCTTCGGCGGCGAGACGGTCAAGCAGTATGACGGCCGCACAAGGCGTTGATTTCGCCCGCAAGTGTGGCCCTATCTCCACAATGGTTAACAGCCGGATGCCGGACGCGATTTTGTCCGCCTCCGCAACCGTGACAGCGTGCCATGCCCCTGATACAGATTCGTGGCGTAAGGGTTTGAGGACGACATGACGGTATCGGGTATGGGTTTGTTGCGGAACGGGACTGCGGCGCGCGCCGCGCTGATCGCCGTTCTGGCTGCCACGCTTGCCGCCTGCGGCAGCACACAGGCCAAGAACGACACCTACGCGCTCTCTTCCACCGCTTCGGTGCAAGGCCCGTCGGCCAAGAACAGGCAGATCCTCGTGCCGCAGCCGTCCGCGCTGAAGGCGCTCGACAGCGGGCAGATCGTCATCCGCCCGTCCCCCTCGGAAATCCAGTATCTCGCCGGCGCTCAATGGAGCGACAGCCTGACCAAGATGGTGCAGGCGAAGCTCGTGCAGGCGTTTGAAAATACCGGCCTTGTCGGCGGCGTCGGCAAGCCGGGCGAGGGCCTGGCGATCGACTACCAGGTCGCCACCGATATCCGCACCTTCGAGGTGGAGACCGCCGGCGCGGATACCGCCGTGGTGGAGATTTCCGCAAAGCTGCTCAACGATCGTAACGGCACGGTTCGGGCGCAAAAGGTTTTTCGCGCGGCAGTGCCGGTTGGCGGAACGGGAAACACGGCCTTCGTGAAGGCGCTCGATGCGGCCTTCGCCGCGGTCACCGCCGACATCGTGGGCTGGACGCTCGCCGCGATCTGATCATGCATTCGTGAGAATCAAAAAAGGCCGTGCGCTGCGGATCGCAGCGCACGGCCTTGTCACATCAGGCGCCCTGCACGCCCTGAATGGCCGAGACCTTCCACTCGGCGCCGTTGCGGCGCACGAAGGTCCAGATTTCGACGGCCTCTGTAAGGTTGTCTGGATCGCCGGAGACAAGCTTGCCGGTCGCGCGGTCGCGCATCACGTCGATTCTCTCGTAGCGCATGGCCACCGTCGCATAATCGTCCGCGCCTTCACTCCAGGCCTCCGCAACGTCGCCCTGCACGAGGTGGATGTCGCGCACCTCGTTCTTCAGGCCCTGCGTGGCGTTGTCGCTGAGCTCTTCGGCGAGATAGGACATCGCCTCCGGCGTGGTGATCTGGCGCAGCGTGCGGAAATCTTCCGCGGCATAGGCCGCCTGCAATTCCTTCAGGAGGCCCTCGAACTGTTGGAGGTCTTCCGGCTTGACGCCGATCTCGTCGCCGCCGGCTTTCGGCTGCACCGCCGCTGCTGCCGCCTGGCGATTGCCGCCGCCGATGCGCGGGATTTCGAAATCCGAGCCGCCAGTCTGATAGGCGTTGCGGGCCTGCGCATTGCCGGGGCCGGCATAGGCGGGCGCGTTCTTCTGCGCGAACATACGGCGCAGGAACAGGAAGACGCCGGCGATCAGCAGCACTTGCAGGATGAGGCCGAGGAAGCCGATGCCACCGCCGAGGCCCTGGCCGAGCAGCATACCGACGAGGCCGCCGAGCATCAGGCCGCCGATGAGCGAGCCGCCGAAGCCGCCGAACAGGCCGGGGCGCTGGCCATTGGCCGTCGTGGTGCGGTTTGCCGAGGGCTGGGCGGACTGCTGGCGCGTCATGGTGCGGTCGATCGGCTGGGCATCCAGCGGCGCGGTGCGCGTCGTCGAGGGCGTCTGGAAGGTCCGGGTGCCGCGGCTGCCGAAACCACCGCCGGCGCGGCGTGCTTCCGCAAAGTCGACCATCGTCATCATCACCATGACCGCCACCGCGATCGTCGCCAGAAACCGTGCAAAGCCCTGTATCAAGATCATTTCCGTCTCTCTTCCCATGCGCCGACCGGCGCGTCGAAACGCATATAGAGGGTAAGAGCGCGGAATTTAAGGGTTTTGACCGCGAAAAGACGCCGTGATCGTTCACAAAAACGAGACGGCCGCCCGGAGGCGGCCGTCTCTGTTCGTTTTTTCGCCAAAGCGATGCGCTTCGGCCGGAAATGCTTAGCTGAAGCGGCCTGCCGCGTGCGCCAGCATGGTGTAGACCTTGCCGGTGTCGGAGGTGAGGTAGGTCTGCGTCATCACCTTGTCGCGGTCGTTGCGGGCGACGTCGGCGAGCAGCTTTTCAAAATCGGAGATGTAGCGGTCGACCGCAGTGCGGAATTCCGGCTCGCGCTCGTATTTGCGCTTGATCTCGTCGAAGGTCTGCTGGCCCTTCAGCGTATAGAGGCGGCGTGTGAAGACGTCACGCTCGCCCCGCTGGTAGCGCCGCCACAGGTCGACCGAGGCATCGTGGTCGATGGCGCGGGCGATATCGACGGAGAGCGAGTTCAGCGATTCGACGACGTGGCGCGGGTTGCGGGTGTCGGCCGGGCGGGCCGCCTGGGCGTCGCCGCGCGGCTGGGCGAACTGGGCTTCCTCGCGGGAGACGGCGCCGCGCAGCAGGTCGCGCATCCAGCCGCCTTCGCCAGCGGTCTTGTTTTCCGCCTCTGCGGCGCGCTGCGGCACCGTGGCGGTCGCCGCACGCTCGAGGCCGAGGCTGCCGCGCAGCGGCACGCTCTCCTCGCGGCGCGGTTCTGCGCGGGTTTCCTGCACCGGCTGCTGCACGGCCTTGGCCTGGACCACGGCCGGGCGCGAGACTTCCAGCGCCGAGGAAGACTTGCCGATAATGTCGGAAAGGTCCTGCAGCGCCTTGATCTGCTCGCTGACGGCACGGCGCATCTGCGCGGCGTTTTCCTTGGCTTCTTCCGGCAGGTCGAAGGCGCCGCGCTTCAGTTCGCCGCGCGTCTGGTCGAGTTCCTTGCGGATATCGGTGGCGGCGCGGCGGATTTCCTCGGTGGCGCCAGAGAACTTGCCGACGGCTTCCTCGACGGCCTGGCGCAGCGTTTCGCGCATGACGGTCGTGGCGGCGTCGGATTTCTTGCCGGATTCGGTGAGCAGGCGATCTACATCGGAGAGCGAGGCGCCGACGCTGCCGCGCAGGCGGTTCGCCACTTCCTTGGTGCGTTCCTCCGCACGGTTGAATGCGCCCTCGACGGACTGGCTTGCTTCCTCGCCGGCCTTCACCATCGAATCACGCAGTGCTGTGGCCGTGGCTTCTGCGCGCTTCTCGGTCTCGCCGAGAATGCGGCCGACATCGGCAAACGAGCTCTGGATGCCGCCGCGCAGGTTGCTGGCGATGAGGCCGGAGCGTTCCTCGGCGCGGCTGAACACGCCCTCGACCATGCCTTCGAGCGACTGCATGGTCTTCTCGATCTCTTCCGAGCGCTGCACGAGGCCAACGGAGAGCGAGCGCAGCGCGTCCTGGCGTTCTTCCAGCGTCGAGACGAGGTTCGACTGGGCGGCGGCGAGCAGGTCGGAGGCCTGCGACAGGATCTTCGAGTGATCCTCGAAGCGCCCGACGATGCCGCCGATCTGCGACAGCGTGCCGGAGGAGATGTCGGAGAGGCGATCGACCTTGCCTTCGAGCAGGCGCGACGTGGTGGCAACCATGTCGGCCGCGCGGTCGGCGGAGGCGGAGAAGCGCTCGGTGGTCGTGGTCAGCTGCTCGTCGACGGCGCCGAGCGTCTGGCTTGCGGCATCGACGAGGCCGGCGATCGCGCCGTTGCTTTCCGAGAGGCGGGCGATCAGGCTCAAGACATTCGCCTGCAGGCCGCTTTCGATCTCGCGCATCTGGCCGGCGGCTTCTTCCGTGCGGCTGGAGATGGCGGCGAGCGTATCGGCGGTGCGGGCGGAGATCGCGTTGATGAGCGCGGCGTTCTCGTTGCGCATGCGGTCGGCGCTTTCGCGGGCAACGCCGCTGAGGCGCTCGGCCCCCTCGCGGGTGACACCGCTCAGACGTTCTGCACTCTCCTGAGCGACGCCGCTCAAGCGCTCGGCAGCCTCGCGGGCGACGCCGGTGATGCTTTCCGCAGCCTCGCGGCCGACGGCGGCATAGTCGTCGATGACCGGGCGGGCTTCCTCGTTGATCAGGCGCGACAGTTCTTCCGTGCGGCTGGCCAGCATGGAGTTCAGTTCGCGCGTGCGCTCGTCGAGCGTCGAGCGGATCGACGCGCCCCGGGCTTCCAGCGCCTTCTCGACCTCGCCGAGGCCGGTGCGCAGCGACTGCGCCTGGCCGGCTAGGCGGTTTTCGGTCTCGGCGAAGCGGGCGACGGCGGCCGTGGTGGTTTCGTCCACGGCGCGCGTGAAGGCTTCGTTGCGGGCGGAAAGGTTGCCGGCGAATTCCTCACCCGTGCGGGCGATGGTTTCGGCGGCGCGCTGGGCTTCCGCACCCATGTCCTGGGCCGCGCGGGAAACCGCGCCGCGCAGCGACGAGCTGAGGCTGGCGAATTCCTCGCCGGTCTTGGCAAGCGATTGGGCCGAGCGGATCGCTTCTGCGTCCATGTCCTGCGCGGCCTGTGACACGGCTTCGCGCAGCGTGTGGGCGAGGCCCGCGGCCTTGCCGTCGATCGTGCGGTTGACGCTGTCGAGACCGATGGTGAGCGCCCGGTCCATGGTGCCGAGGCGTTCCTCGATGCGGCCGGTCTTCTCGTCGATGGTGACGCCGATGCGCGTGGCGGCTTCGTCGGTGACGCGCTCGATCTGGCTGGTGCGTTCGGCGAGCGTTCCATCGATGCGTTCGGCCGCTTCGCCGGCAAGGCGCGCGATCTCGCTGCCGCGTGCGGCAAGCGTGCCGTCGATCAGCGAGGTGGCCTCGCCGACAGCGCGCTGGATTTCGCCGGCGCGGGTGACGAGGGCGCCATCCATGCGTTCGGCAGCTTCATTGACGCTGCGCTCGATCTGGTCTGCACGGCCGTTGAGGGTCTCCTCAAGGCGGTCTGCTGCCTGGCCGGCGACGCGGGTGAGCTGCTCGGCGCGGCTGGCAAGCGTACCGTCGATGCGATCGGCGGCTTCGCCGGTGACGCGGGCGATCTGTTCGGCGCGGTTGGCGAGCGAACCGTCGATACGGTCGGCGGCTTCGCCGGTCACCCGTTCGATATCCGTGATGCGGCCCGACAGGGCACCTTCGATGCGCAGCGCGGCATCGGCGCTGACGCGCTCGATATCGGTAACGCGGCCGGCGAGCGTCGCTGCGATGCGCGCCGTCGTCTCGTCGCCGATGCGGTCGACCTCGGCCATCGGGCGGGAGAGGGCGTCGGAGACGCGCAGCGACACATCGCTGCCCACGCGGTCGAGATCGGAAAGGCGTTCTGACAACGTATCGGAGATGCGCAGCGCCGCCGTATCGACGATGCCGGAGACGTTGTCGACGCTGTGTTCGATGCGGGCTTCGAGCTTGCCGAGGTTTTCCTCCAGCCGGCTGCCCGTCGTGTCGAAGCGGGTGGCGACGCTGTCGACGGTCTGTTCCATGCGGTTGCCGAAGGTGACAGCGGCCTCGGCAATCTTCGAAGAGCTTTCGATGAGCCGTTCGGCGACGACACCCGCACTTTCGCGCACACGCTGGTCGAGCACGGCGGCGCTGCCGTCGATGGTGCGGCGCAGTGCTTCCTCGTGCTGCTCCATGGTCAGTTCCAGCATGCCGGCGCTGGTGGCGATCGACGTGCCGATCGTGGTGACCTGGTCGTTGAGGGTCTCGGTGAGGTGGTTGCGGCCCTCGGTGATCGCAAGGTTGATCGCGTTGATGCGGTCGTCGAGCGTCGCGCGGATCTCCTCATGGGTGGAGGTCAGCGAACCGGCAAGCTCGGAGGCGCGGCCGGAAAGCTGCTCCATCGACATTTCCAGCATGCCGGCGCTGGTGGCAATAGAGGTGCCGATCGAGGTGACCTGGTCGTTCAGCGTCTCGTTGAGGTGGTTGCGGCCATCGGTGATCGCGGCATTGATCGCGTCGATGCGGTCGTCGAGCGTCGCGCGGATCTGGTCGTGCGTGGAGACGAGGGAACCCGTCAGCTCCGAGGCACGGCCGGAAAGCTGCTCCATCGACATTTCCAGCATGCCTGCGCTGGTGGCAATGGAGGTGCCGATCGAGGTGACCTGGTCGTTCAGCGTCTCGGTCAGCTGGTTGCGGCCCTCGGTGATCGCGACGTTGATGGCGTTGATGCGGTCGTCGAGCGTCGCGCGAATCTGCTCCTGGGTGGAGACGAGCGAGCCGGCAAGCTCCGAAGCACGGCCGGACAAGGCTTCCGCGATGTTGGCGGCACGGCCGGAAAAGGCTTCGGCGAATTCGGCCGCCTGGCCGTGCAGCACGCCGCCAAGCTGCTGGGTACCTTCGGACAGCACTGTCTCGACGCGGTTTGCAGCCGCGTCGATCGACGACTGCATGGAACCCGCGCTGTTGGACAGCACCGAGGCGAGGTTGGCCGTGCGGCCGGTGATGACCTCGTCGATCTGGCGGGCGGCGCCGGTCAGCGCGTTCTCGACGCGGCTGGCGGCCGAGCCGACCGACTGTTCGAGCTGGTTGCCGGTCTCGTTCAGCATGGAGGAGAGAGCGGCGGTGCGCTCGGAAAGCGCATTGTCGATGCGGCCGTGGCTGGCGGCGATGGTGGAGGTGATCTGGTCGGCGCGCGCACCGAGCGCGTCTTCCATGCGGGCCTGGGCGGCCTCGATATCGGTGGCAATGGCCGTGCCGCGGCTGTCGAGCGCCTGCGTCAGGCGGCGTTCGCTGCTCGAAATGCTTTCGACCAGCGCTTCGGCGCGGGCACCAAGGGCGTTTTCCATGCGTGCCTGGGCGGCTTCGATATCGGTGGCGATGGCCGTGCCGCGGCTGTCGAGCGCTTCCGTCAGGCGGCGCTCGCTGCCCGAGACGCTTTCGGCGAGTGCCTCTGCGCGGGCGCCAAAACCGGTTTCGATGCGGTTCTGCACGTCGGCGAGGCCGCCGAGCAGGGCTGCGGACTTTTCCGAGAGCACCGAATTCATGCGCTCATGCGCGCCGGTGACGGCATTCGTAATGGCGTCGGCGTGGCCGGTCACGGCGCTTTCGAAGACTTCCTGGCCGGTGCCAAGCGTCGTCGCAAGCGCGAAGGACTGGTCGGTCAGCGTGTTGCCGAGGCGGTCGATGCTGGACGTGAGAATGCCGTCGATCGCCTCATGGCCGCTGGCGACGGTCTCGTTGATGCGGGCGAGGCTTTCCATCAGCTTGGAATCGAGCGAACCGGCGCGCTGGTCGAAGGCGGTGGCGAATTCCTCGACGCGCTGGTCGAAGGCGCTGGCGATCTGGCCGACGGTCGCCTGCATGCGCTCGTCGAAGAAGCCGGAGCGCAGGTCGAGGTCCATGACCGTGTCGTCGGCGGCGTTCTTCAGGCTCTGGCGGAACTGCGCGCCCTTTTCGTCGAGGGCCGCGTTCATCGATTCGAGAACATGGTCGAGGCCGCCGGTGACGGCCTGCTGGCCGATCGACAGGCTTTCGCTGATCTCGCGGGTGCGGGCGATCAGCGTCTCGTTGAGCTGCTTGGCGCGCTCGTTCAGCGCCGCGTTCAGCTTCTCCGTGTTGGTGTCGAGCGAGGTGGCGCGGGTCTCGAACTGGTTCAGCAGGTCCCGGCCGCGCGAATCGAGGCTCTTGGTCAGGTGGTCCAGGCGGGTGTCGAACTCCTGGGCGAGCGCGAGGCCGGAGGAGGAGAGGGTGGATAGCAGGCTGTCGGTGCGGGCCGAAAGCATGGCGCCGATCGTCTGCGTCGCGCTGTCGGACTTTTCCATCAGCATGGCGGCGCGGGTGTCGAGCATGGAGGCGAAGGCTTCGCCCGACGTCGCAAGGCGGTTCGTGATGCTCTCGCCGGCGCTTGCCAGCTCATCCTTCAACTGTTCGTGCGCGCCGGAAATCGACGAGCGGACGCGTTCTGCATGGCTGACGATCGCCTCGCGCTCGGAGCCGAGCTCCTGCACGAGCGTGCGCACGCGCATTTCATTGTCGGCGTAGCTGCGTTCCAGCGCGTTCACTTCGGAATGCACGAGGGTTTCGAGTTCGGTGGCGCGCGCGATGGTGCGCTCGATGCCTTCGTTCATCGCCGAGACTTCGCGGCGCACGGCCTGGCCGACGGTCATGATGCGGTCGGTGGCGACGGTTTCCGGTTCGGACAGGCGAAGGGCGACTTCCGCCATGGAGCGGGCGGCGCTGCGCAGCTCATGGGCGCGCGAAATCATGATGGCGAAGGCGAAGAACAGCATGATCGGCATAACGATGGCGACGAGCATGCCGATGGCGCCGGGCAGCGCCACGAGGTCGGCGACCGAGCGGATCTGCCAGATCTGCGGTGCATAAAGCAAGTTTGCGACGCCGAGGCCGCCGATGACCCAGAGAACGGACATCAGGATGGCCATGCGGATCGAAGTGCGGCCGGAGCGCACGTCGAGCGACTTGAGAATCGCGGCGGGCGTCTTGCGCGAACCGTCATTGGCCGGCTGGAAGGTCGGTGTCTTCGGTGCGGGATCAGGCGTCAGGCTGCGCGCCGTCTCGCCGGAGGCCGGGCGCGTGGCGGGCTTTTCCTGCGTCTTGTTCGGAATGCGACTTGCTGGTTCAGACACATGGGCCTCCGAAGCGTCCTTCTTCGAGGGCGTCTCCGGCGCTAGATCGTCAAAGTCGATTTTAAGTGCCTCTTCGAGGGCCTGAAAGGCCTTGTCGTCGATCGACTCGGTGGACTTGTTCGTCGCCATGCGGTTACGCCTCGTTACCATGTCCGGGATCGGGCTTCATACGCGCTGCCGCTGCTCAGGCGCATTCGAACCGTCCGGTTGGTGGCCGGTCTTGCTGCTTACCCTCATGGCAAGCAGCGTCCGGACCGCCGTTCATTCCAATTCGCTCGATAGACCGAAAAGGCGAAGCGGTGTATCTCCGCCCACGGCTTATCCACCGGCACTATCCGGTCGTATCGTAGTGACACATTAGCCTGTATCACACAATTCATTGCCATCTCCCTTAGGTCGAAACTTAACAGGAAGTTAACATTCCACAGATTTGTATCGCGATGGAATAGTTATGAAAAAGGCAATTTTTCAGCCGTTAACCATAGTTTGCGATTCATGCCCCTTTTGCGCCGCCTTTTAATCGGATAGGCGCGCCGGCCACGCAGAATGGCGGTCCATGTCCCTGCCGGTTGCAGGCCAGGCGCCCGGACCGCTTCGACATCTGCGTGCATCACAACGAAACAAGCGTACGTAGCGTATATAAGGATATTGGCAAATGGCAGCGCTCAACATCGCATTCGAGGCGCCCGACAATGCAGGCGGCATGTCCCATTCCGGGGGACGGCCGATCGATCTGATACACCTTGCGCGCCAGACCATGGGCGACAAGGCACTGGAACTGGAAGTGCTGCAGATGTTCGCGCGGGCCGCCCGCGAGAGCATGAAGGAGCTTGCGGCCTCCGAAGGCGAGGCCCGCGCCGCCGTCGCGCATCGCCTGAAGGGGTCCGCCCAGTCGGTCGGCGCCACCGTCGTCAGCAAGGCTGCCGAGGCGCTGGAGGCAAACCCGGCCGATGCGATCGCGCTTGCCGCCGTTGCCGCCGCCGTCGTCGAAGCGGAAAATTTCATCCTCAAACTCTGCCGCTGATCGTCGCAGGCTCGCCGCCCGGACGTGGCGCGGTGGGCAAAGCCGATGGCGCGTCCGGACCTGCCATGGCCCTGCCGGGCGCGCGATGTTGACTGGGAAGGGGTTTTGTTGGAAACAACCGCCGGAAAACCGGCGGTTCGGCACCGTCCCTTCGCCGGCCAGTCTTTCGCCTCCTCGGGCAGCCTACAGGATCCGGACCCATCATGAGCAAACTCACCATCGTCGCCTTCGACGGCACGCGCCACGAACTGGATGTCGCCAACGGCTCCACGGTCATGGAGAATGCCGTGCGCAACTCCGTGCCCGGCATCGAGGCCGAATGCGGCGGCGCCTGCGCCTGCGCGACCTGTCATGTCTATGTCGACGACGCGTGGAGCGGCACCGTCGGCCCGCCGGAAGCGATGGAAGAGGACATGCTGGACTTCGCCTACGACGTCCGCCCGACCTCGCGGCTCTCCTGTCAGATCAAGATGTCGGATGCGTTTGACGGGCTCGTGGTTCACGTCCCGGAACGCCAGGCCTGACATCTCCCATTTTCGCTGGAGTTCTTTTTTCGCATCTGCCCTTCCGGCAGAAGGACGGCGCACGGCTATACGGTGTCTTCTCGACGCGTGAAGAAGAGAATCGGTTGTTCTGCAGGCCGGAAAGAATAGAGGGACAAAAAAAGAGCCTCGCCGGTCGATAAGGACGAGCGAGGCCAGGAGGGCGCATCGCAGACAGGAGAGGGAGGAGACACCTGCTGTTAAGATAAGGACGCGCCAGGAGAACCTGTTACAAACCGTTTCATGCAACTTCGGGAAGGAAAATCGTCTTCCCGTTCACTGTTGAAATGAAGATACGGTGATTTGCGGATTTGCGCTATCGCTAAAACTAACCATTAATTTCATGCATGCGCAGGCACCCGGGCCTTGCCCCGGTCCGAATCCATTAAAACTCTTTCAAGAAATACATGCGCCGCCGGCTTTTACTCGCCGCGGTTCTTCAGCCGGTGCACAAGGAGCCGCATCATGCGGTCGTTGAAGTTCTTCGATTCGACGCGGTCGAACCGTGCCTGGTCGGCATCGTGTTTCGTCACGGCATCGGCCGTCACCCGGTCGACACGCGCCTGCATGCGCTCGCAGTCGGATTCGGGGCGCAGCTTTTTCAGATCGCGCTCCAGGCCGCGGGCATGCTGGCGGGCGATCTCGGCATGGCGCTCCTCGTGGCGGCGGATGTCGCTTGCCAGCGTATCCCAGATGAGGGCGAGCGAGGCGGTCGTGCGGTTGCGGTTCTTCCAGCGCGGCAGGATGATCTGGGTGGAAAGCGTCACCTTCGCCTCGCCGACCGCACAACGGCTGCCGCGGCGCACATAGGTGACCGAGCCGCCCCATTTGATCTTGGTGGCGCCGGGATGGCGCGCGCCGCTGTGTTTCATCATCGGGCCGCGCTTCGACAGTTCCGCATCGAGTTCCGCGGCGGTATGTCCGCCGACGGAGAAATAGGCGAAGGTCTTCGACGTGATCGTCTGGGCGGCGGCCGGCTGAAGAGCGAGGCAGGTGAGGGCGGCAACGGCCATCAGGCGAGCGATGGTCTTCATTCGGTTCCGTATTCCTTTCGCCATCGGGTGTGCCCGATGCAGTGCCGGCGGACGGCGCCGGTTGAACTTCCCTTAAGCTTGGGGCATAGGCTCGGCAAGCGCAACACTCTTTCCCCGGCGCTGGTTAATTGCGGAAGGAAACCGCCATGTTCTCGCCGTTCGATCCGTTCCGCTGGGCGCTCGCCCATGGCCGGTTTCTGGAGCTCGGCCCGCGCGGCATCCTGATGGCGATCGTCAACGTGACGCCCGATTCTTTCTCCGACGGCGGAAAATTCGACAGCGCGGACGCGGCAGTGGCGCAGGCGATCCTCTGTCTGGAACAGGGCGCCGAAATCGTCGATATCGGTGGCGAATCGACCAGGCCCGGCGCCGCCCCCGTGACGGCGGCCGAGGAGCAGGATCGTATCCTCCCGGTCATCGAGGCGCTGGCCGGCACGACGGACGCCATCCTCTCCGTCGACACCTTTCGCGCCGAGACGGCCCGGCTCGCCATTGCCGCCGGCGCGCATATCGTCAACGACGTGCACGGCCTGCAGCGCGAGCCCGACATTGCCCGGGTGGCCGCGGAAAGCGGCGCTGGGCTCTGCATCATGCATACGGGCCGCGACCGCGAGAAACGGCCGGATGTGGTGGAGGACCAGTATCTCTTCCTCGGCCGTTCGCTGGAGATCGCCCGCGAGGCCGGCGTGGCGCGCGAGGCGATGGTGCTCGATCCGGGCTTCGGCTTTGCCAAGGATACCGACGAAAATCTCGAACTGATGGCGCGTTTCGGCGAGCTTTACGGTTTTGCGCTGCCTATTCTCGCCGGCACCTCGCGAAAACGCTTCGTCGGCGCGGTCACGGGGCGCGATGCGGCCGACAGGGATGTCGGCACCGCCGCGACGACGGCGCTGCTGCGGGTCGCAGGGGCTGCGGTCTTCAGGGTGCACGATGTCGCAATCAACAGGGATGCGCTCGCCATTGCCGATGCTATGCTCGCCGCAGGGCGCACGGTGAAGGTGCGCGAGGCGCGCGTCGCAGAACCGGCCAGACAGGAAAGATCATGACCACCACCTACACGATCACGCTCAAGAACTGCGCCTTCTTCGCCCGCCACGGCCTGCACGACGCGGAAGAATTTTTGGGCCAGCGATTCTTCGTCGATGCGGAGCTGGAGGTGCGGCCGCTGCGCCCGCTTTCCGACGATGCGATCGAATCGACCGTCGACTATGGCGTGGCCTTCCAGGAGATCGAGAAGATCGTCACCGGCCAGCGCCGCTACCTCATCGAGGCCCTAGCGCAGGAGATCGCCACCGTGCTCTGTGCCCGCTTCCCGCAGATTTCGCGCGCGCGCATCACGGTGCGCAAGCCGAATGCGCCGGTGCCCGGCGTGCTCGATTACGTGCAGGTCACGGTCGACCATGCCGTCTGAACCCTTCCGCCAGGCCTCGCTCGGCCTCGGCGGCAATATAGGCGATCCGGTGCGGGCGATGGCGCAAGCGCTCCAGGCGCTCGATGCGCGGCCCGACTGCCGCGTCACGGCCGTGTCCAGGCTCTATCGTACGCCGCCCTGGGGCAAGACGGACCAAGACTGGTTCTTCAATGCCTGCGCGCTGGTCGAGACGCTGCTGGAGCCCGAGCCGCTGCTCGATACGTGCCTCGGCATCGAGCGCGACATGAAGCGTGAGCGCAAGGAGCGCTGGGGCCCGCGCACCATCGATATCGACGTTCTGACGTTTGAGGGTGTCGCGCAGGCCGGTGGGCGGCTGGAACTGCCGCATCCGCGCATGACAGGCCGCGGTTTCGTGCTGATGCCGCTCGCCGACGTCGCGCCTGCGCTGGAGGTGCAGGGGCGCACGGTCGAATCCTGGCTGAAGGATGCGGATGTCGCGGGTATCGAGCCCGCGAGTGCCGGCGCCGGCTGGTGGAAGATTACTTGATCGAACCGACGGCGATGTCGTCGAGGTTACGGTCGAGCGAGACGCCGATGACCGGGATCATCTTGTTCTCGACCTTCACCGAGATGGTGATGTTCAGCTTGTTGTCGCTTTCGAGGCGCGCGATCATCGCGCCGTTCAGCTTCTGACGGTTGATGCCCATGACGACCTTGTTGCCGTTGACCTGGCCCGAGGTGATGTCGAGGCCCTTGCCGGCTGCGCCGTCGAGGAACTTGCCCTTGTAGGTGCTGCCTGCCTTGCTGATCAGCGCCGACATCGGCTGCTTGAAGACACCGACGCGGCAGAAGCCGTCAAGCTGGATGCCGGCGCCCTTGGCGGGTGCCGTGTCGCCCGTCAGGTCGCAGGAGAATTTTGTGCCCTTGTACTTGCCGGCGACGATTTCGCCCTTGCCCTGCCAGTTGCCGGTGACCTGCTCGAAGAAGGCCTTGTCGCGCGAGCCGGCGGACGCCGGAACCGCGACGGTGGTGGCTGCGAGGAAGGCCGCTACGGAGGCGCGGGCGATCAAAGAGGTGCGCGAGAACATGAACGATCCTTGATGGGCGACGGCCATCTGGCCTGCTGATGTGCGATGAGATTTGCGCGAAAATGGTTAATGGACGGTTTCCGTCAGCCTTGCCCTTCGTCATTTGATGGGATGGGACACCCTGAAAACCGGGGTGTTGCAGCGAGGTCACGCCTCGTCGCGGCGGCTGGCCGAGGTGCCTGGCGTCAGATCACCGATGAAATCGCCGATGCCGGGGCGTTTCAGCGCACGGAAGGGCATCGGGCGGCAGAGGTCCATGGCGGCAATGCCGATCCGTGCCGTCATCAATCCATTGATGACGCCCTCACCGAGCCGGGCGGAGAGTTTTGACGCCAACCCATGGCCCAGCACCTGCTGCACCAGACTGTCACCCATGGCGATGGACCCGGTGACGGCGAGGTGCGCGACCACATCGCGCATCAGGCGCAGCATGCCGATCTTGCCGGGCCTTCCCCCGTATAGCTCGGCCATTCCGCGCACCAGCCGGCTGCTTTCGTAGATGACGTAGCCGAGGTCGACCAGCGCGCGCGGACTAACGGCCGTGACGATGGAGACGCGCTTGGCGGCGCCAAGAATCAGGGCGCGCGCCTCGCGGTCGAGCGGGCCCATCAGTTCGCGTTCGGCGAGGTCAACAAGATGGACCGCATCGATGATTTCGCCCTCCGTCTCGACAAGCCGCGCCCGGCCGCGCGCCGTTTGCGGTCGAGCGGAGAGTAGCTGCACCAGCCGGGCGACGATGGCGCGGCCGACCGACGGCGTCGGCGACAGGGTGGCGTCTACAACGTCGCGCTTCAGATCCTGCACGGCTGCCAGCCGCCTGAGGCCTATGAGTTCGCGCAGCACGAGGCCAAGGACGGCGAGGACGGCGACGGCCGCGGCACCGATCGCCAGATAACCGAGCCAGTCGTTGCGGCTGAACAAATCGCGGATCAGCGAATCGACCCAGAGACCGATCGCAAGCGAGACAAGCAGGCCAAGCGCGCCGAAGGCGATGCGGCCGAGCGTGAGGCGGCGACGACGCGGGGTGGCGACCGGGGTCGCAAGCTCCGGCACGTCGGCCGTCGTCGCGATGAAGGGGTCCTCGGCATCCGGCGTCAGCCGGACGGCCTCGTCGAAGGCGGCGGGCGCGCGCGGTTTGGCGCGTTCCGGCGTGGTATCGGCGGGCAGCGAGAAGGCGGCGGGCTTGCGCGGACGGTCGTTCATGCGAGCCGGTCTCCGATCAGATATTGCAGCGCCCGGTCGAGCCGGATGTGGGGCACGGACAATTTCAGACCGCCGCCCGTCTCCTCGATATGCGGCGGGCGGAAGCGCACGAAGTTCAGGAGATGCGGCGGTTCGCCTTCGGGCGCGGCGTCAAGCGCTTTGAAAAGTGAATCCGGATTCTCCGGCAAGTCCCCGGGAAATATCGCTGTTTTGCGTTCGCCGTCGAAGACCTCGCCATTGATCCGCTCGCCCGCCATCGGCGTGCCGACGATGACCGGCAGCACCTGTCCGTCATGCGGCACGGTCGCCTCGCGGGTGGCGCGCACGGAGGCGAGCGCCATCACCTCGATGCCGGCGCCGCTCATGCCGATGCGCGCGATGGCGCGTTCGACGAGCCGGCGCGTGACCGCTTCCAGCCGCGCATGGCTTTCATGGTGCAGGTGGTCGGCCTTGGTGGCGGCAATAACGATGCGGTCGATGCGGCGCGTCACGAAGGACGACAGAAAGTTGTTGGAGCCAGCGCGAAAACAGTCGAGCACGTCGCCAAGCGCGCGCTCCAGGTCGTGCACGGCCTCCGCGCCGCGGTTGATCGCCTGCAGCGCGTCGATCAGCACGATCTGCCGGTCGAGCCGGGCGAAATGCTCGCGGAAGAACGGGCGCACCACATGCGTCTTGTAGGCCTCGTAGCGCCGCTCCATCATCGCATGCAGCGAACCCTTGGCGGGGCTGCCCTTGGGAAGGTTCGCCAGTGGCGCGAAGGTGAGCGCGGGCGAACCTTCGAGATCGCCGGGCATCAGGAAGCGGCCCGGCGGCAGCGTCGAGAGCGAACGTTCGTCGGATTTACAGGCCTTCAGATAGGCGGTGAAAGCGTCGGCGAGCGCGCGGGCGGTCGCCTCCTCTCCGCTCGCCGCCGGATCGACGGTGGCGGATAACGCCAGCCAGTCGCGCGCCAGTTCCGCGCGGATGCCGGAGCCGGCGAGCGCTACGGTATTCTCGCTGAAGGTGCGAAAATCCTGCGCCAATAGCGGCAGGTCGAGCAGCCATTCGCCGGGATAGTCGACGATGTCGATCGATAGGTTGCCGGGCGAGAACAGCCGGCCCCAGCCGGACGCGCTCTCATAATCGAGCGTGATGCGAAGCTGCGAGATGGCGCGGGTCGAATCCGGCCAGACGCGATCGGCGACCAGCGCGCGGATATGGTCCTCGTATTGAAAACGCGGCACCGCGTCGTCCGGCTGCGGCTCCAGCCGGATTTTTGACACGCGGCCCGAGCGTCCGGCCTCGAACAGCGGCAGGCGGCCGCCGTTCAGCAGATTGTGCACGAGCGAGGAGATGAAGACCGTTTTTCCGGCGCGCGACAGCCCCGTCACGCCGAGGCGGATCGACGGGTTGACGAGATTGGTGGCGCGCCCGGTCAAGGCGTCGAGCGCGAGCAGGGCTTCGTCGGTGAAGGAGGTCAGGCTAGGGGGCAAGGTCTCTTTCCAGCATCGAAAGCGATATAGGAAACGAAATCCGGCGGGAAAAGAGGTCGCCCTATGATCAGCGCGCCGGCCGCGGCCTCATGAAGCCGGCAAGGCAGGCTCCGGCATAGGCATCCTCGCTCGGCCGCTCGTCGAAATCGAGGATGGCGAGGCCCGCGGTCGGGTAGCCGAACGGGGCGGCGGCCTCCGCGATCTCCTTGCCGACCAGGCGGTGGAAGAATTCCTCGATCATCGGATTGTGGCCAACGATCATCACCGAGTTTTCCTGGCGGTTGGCGAAGGCGAGCGCGGCATAGGCATCGATCGTGCCGGAATAGAGCTGGTCGACATGCTCGATCGTCAAATCCTGGCTGACCGAGCGGTGGAACGGTTCGGCGGTCTGCCGGCAGCGTGCTGCGGTGGAGGAAAAGATGAGGGCCGGCTTGTAGCCCTGGTCGGCGGCTTCCTCGGCGATGACCTCCGCTTCGGCAAAGCCGTCATCGTCGAGCGAGCGGTCGAAATCCGACTGGCCGGGCTCGGCCCAGGCGGCGCGGGCGTGGCGAAGCAGATAGAGCCGGAATGCCGGCGTACCGAGAGATGCCAAGTCTGTCCTCCATCCGCCTCACGGCCGATGATCCGCGCCGCTTCCGACTTCATGTCTTTCCTCGCCGGAAAGATCAACCGGTTTTGCGAATGGGGGCATTCACGATCGTGTCGGAAACCGCCCGGTAGGCGAGCGTGTCTTCCAGCCGCTGCGGCCTTGCGAAGTAATAACCCTGCATCATGCGGCAGCCGAGCGCCCGGAGCGCCACCATCTGCTCATGCGTTTCCATGCCCTCGACGACGCAGACGCAGCCGATATTGCGCGACAGGTCGACGATGGTCTTGACGATGCTGCGGCTGAGTTCGTTCGTCGCGATGTCGACGATGAAGCCGCGGTCGATCTTGATCTTGGTGAGCGGCAGCTTGTGCACGTAGCTGAGGCTGGAATGGCCCGTGCCGAAATCGTCGAGCGCGATGCCGATGCCGCGCTCGGCAAGGCGGCGGATGTTTTCGGCGGCCAGCGCGAAATTGCGCATGACGGCGGTTTCCGTCACCTCGATGTCGAGGCGGGCGGGATCGACGCCGCTTTCCGCGATGATGTCGAGCAGGTTGTCGACGGTCTTGTTGGAGACGACGTCGCGGGTCGACAGGTTGACGGAGAGGCGTATGTGGTCCGGCCAGCTTTTCGCCGCCACAAGCGCCTTGCGCATCAAGGTCTCCGTCAGGCGGCCGATGATGCCGGCGCGCTCGGCGGCGCGGATGAAGACGGCCGGGGGTACGAGGCCGAGCGTGGGGCTCTCCCAGCGGGCGAGCGCCTCATAGGCGGAGATGCCATTGGTATCCGCATCGACCATCGGCTGGAAGACGAGGTACATTTCGCTCTCGAAGTCGGCGGCGCGCAGCGCCTGCTGGATGCGGCCCTGCTCGTTGATTTCGGCCTCGTGCTCCGCGGAAAAGACCACTGCGGTGCCGCGAAAATTCTGCTTGGCGAGGTAGAGGGCGAAATCGGCGCGATCGAACAGCCGGTCGGCCGTCGTGCCGGCGTCCCCCAGGATCGAGATGCCGAGCGAGCCGGAAACCCGTGCCGTCTGGCCGTTGAAGACATAGGGCTCCTGGAGTGCGGCGCAGATCTCTTCGCCCAGTCCGTGCAGCCGGTCGGGGCAGGGGCTGCCCTCGAAGACGACGCCGAATTCATCGCCGCCAAGCCGGGCGGGAAACACGCCCTCGCCGGAAAAGCCGGAAAGTCGTTCGCCCACTTCGATCAGCAGCTTGTCGCCAATGCCATGGCCGAACGCGTCGTTGACCGGCTTGAAGCCGTCGAGGTCGATGAGGCCGAGGGCGAGGCCCGCGCCGTTCTTCTCCGCCTCGGTGATCCGCTTTTCCAGCTCGGCGCGGAACTGGCGGCGGTTCGGCAGGTTGGTCAGGCTGTCGAGATTGGCGAGGCGATGGTTTTCGTCGCTGAGCCGCTGGGTTTCCGCCTGGCGCTCGGTCAAATCCTTCTGCGACTGGATGAGCGCGCCGAAATCCCGGTAATAGGTCAGCAGAATGAACACCATGGCGACGGTGACGAGCGCGACGTTGAGCGCCAGCGCCGTGAAGACCGGGTTGCCCGAAGTGCCGAAGAATATCGTGAACGGCCCGAGGACGATCGCCGTCAGTGCAAGGGCGGCCGCGCGCAGATGCATCAGGCAGAAGATGCAGCCGATCACCGTGTTGGCGATGTAGAAGGCGACATGGGACTGCTGGTAGGCATCGCCGTAGGAAAACAGGCTGAGCGACCAGGCGCAGAAGCCGGCGCCGAGCAGCGCGGTCAGTCGATAGGTCGAGCGCAGCCGGCCGGTCGCTTCCTCATGCGTATAGGTCCGGTTGCGGCTGAACCACCAGTGCACCAGGCGGAATACGCTGACGGCGTAGAGCATCGACGGAATATAGAGGGTGAGAAGGGCGGGCGCCGCCTGGAAATGCGTAACCGTGAGGGCAACGGTATTGGTGACCAGCATGAAGTAAAGCAGCGGCACCTGCTTCGTAAAAGCGGCAAGCTGCGCCTGTACGAGTTCCGGATTGCCGGATTCGATCGTGAGAACGGCCTTTGCCCTGCTGAACATCAATGCGTGCTCCTGCCCTTACGGGAAGAAAAGCACGAGTTGCTAAAATAAGTCTGAATCCACAGGCGAGACAGTTTCGCGAAAGAAAATTGTCCTACTCTTCCTCGTATACCGAATGCTTGTGCCTATATTTGCGGCAGGATGGCATGGCGGACGGGCCATTGCGGCCCCCGAGTGCGGAATGGTTTGCGGGCCTTTACCGGCCGGTTTTGCCATCTCGTTGTAATCTTGATGAAATATTAGTCTGGCAAGGTTCAAAACAAAGGCAGGCGCGAAAATCCGTGGGTAAGTCCCGGCAGGCTTGAATCACGCAACCCGTGGGGATATACAGCGCGCCTTGAGATGTTCTTCAGGAGAATCGCGTTGAGTGAGAAGATCGATCTTAGCAATCTCGTCCTCAATGAGGACGATGAATTCATGAGTGCCAACCAGCGGGCTTACTTCCGAGCGAAGCTGAACGCCTGGAAAAACGACATCCTGCGCGAAGCGCGCGAAACCCTCGACCACCTGGCAGAAGAAAGCGCAAATCATCCGGACCTCGCGGATCGGGCTTCTTCGGAAACCGATCGTGCCATTGAACTTCGCGCACGCGACCGCCAGCGCAAGCTGATCTCCAAGATCGATGCGGCGCTGCAACGTCTCGACGAAGGCACCTACGGCTATTGCGAGGAAACGGGCGAACCGATCGGCCTCAAGCGTCTCGACGCCCGACCGATCGCCACGCTTTCGATCGAGGCGCAGGAGCGCCACGAGCGTCGGGAAAAGGTGTATCGCGACGAGTAAGCGTTTTCTGCGGGATTTCCGCAGGCGGCGTTGACGACGATCGAACACCGGAGATCTCCGGTGCCGGCAGCTTTTTTACTGCGCGGCATCGAGAGGGTCAAAAATTGAAGCCGTTGGAAGCCTTTCTTCCAACGGTTTTTTTCTGTCCTCACGCCGCGTAAGCCGACTCAGGCCTTGCGGTTGGCGGCGATTTCGCCGAGCAGGCGGGCCATTTCGGCTTCGGTTTCTTCGCGGCTCTTGGCGCTCGCCTGTCCGCTCATCGCTGCGGTCTGCGTGGGGTTCGAGGTGGGCTGGGCGCTCGTGTGGGCGCCGCTGCTCGCTGCGGCGTTGCTGGCCATTTCGGCCTCGAGGATCTTTTCGAATTCGCTGACGAGCGCCGGATTGTCGGCGATGTTGGTCGTGGGTTTCGCGAGCACCGGCGTCGTCACCGGGCGCTGTACAACCTGGCCGGTGGTGGCCTGACCGCTCGTCGTCGCCACGGATTGCGGGCTCAGCACGCGCTGGCGGCTCTGCTCCAGCACATCCTCGATTCGGCGTTCCGACGAGCGCTGCTCGGCATTCGCCTGCGCCTGCTGGTTCGTCGTCACCGGCTGGGTGACCGTGCGCACCGGCACGGCGCGTGCGGCACCCTCGTCGTCACCGGCATAGAGCACCTTGGCCATGGCGGAGACGCCTTCCGGCGTTGCGACCGCGCGGCGTTCCACGGCACCTGCCGTCGTGGTGGCGGCGCTGGAGGAGGCTGCCGAGCGTGCGGCGACAGCGGTCTCGACGGCCTTGACCGGCGTTTCGCGCAGGACGGGCGCGGGTTCGGCGCGTTCGATGGTCTGGGTTGCCTTTTCGACGGCCAGGGTTGCCTTGTCGGCTGGCTGGGCAGTTTCGGCCGAGGCGTTTGCGATGCGGGTCTCGATGACGATGTCGGTCGGGCCGCCGATCATCAGGAGATGTTCCACGTCGTCGCGGCGCACCAGCACGAGGCGGCGGCGCGTGTCGATCGCGGCGGCATCGAGCACGGCAAGCCGCGGCGTGCGGTTGCGTCCGCCGCGAATGAAGGGCGAGGAGGGACGGCCCCGGATGATCCACAGCACCAGTGCAAGGCAGAGCAGGCCGAGCAGCACCACCACGGCGGCGATGACGAACTTCGTGCCGTTCTCTGCGAGAATCTCCTGGAACATGGCGCGGTCACTCCTTCGGGCATTTGCCCTTTTTGGGCAGATTGCTGTATTTGACGGCTTTTTACGGGGTCCTACAAGCGCTTCGCCGCGCTTGTCCAGCACCGAATGCCGTCGTCATCGTCGCGTAAGTATGGCAGATTACGAAAATTGCGATGTTTGAGCCGGGAATATTCCCTGTGAATTCGCGGCCTTGCTTCCCCTCGATGGCTTTTTGCGCTTCCCTCGTGCGGATAAACATGATTCTCGCATCGGGTCCCGGCCAAGCGCAAGGCCGGACGGATGCAGACGAGGGATTGATGACGACGATGAAGCGGCCGGGCGAGGACAATCTGCCGATCGTGGACCGCGGTGTGCGGCCGGCGGTGGCGCTTCGCGTCGTGCTGCTGGCGATCGTGCTCGCGGCCTCGGCCGGCGCGTTCATCGTGTTCAAGAACCAGCTCGACAACGAGCTCGTGCTCGGCGTTCTCGGCGTGCTCGCCATGGCCGGCATCTTCTTCGTCGTCTCGGCGCTGATCGGCTTCATCGAGATCATGCCGCAGGCGACGCGCTCCGACGATCTCGCCCGCGCCTTCCTCGATTCGCACCCGGACGGCACCGTCATCACCGACCGCAAGGGCCGCATCGTCTATGCCAATGCCGCCTATGGCGCGCTGACGGGGGCAAACGGCGAGGCGGAGGTGCAGACGCTCGAAACGCTGCTGTCGCGCAACCGCGACGCCACCGAGGCCGTCTACCGCCTGACGAACGGCCTGCACGAGGGCAAGGAGGGGGCGGAGGAATTCCGCGTCCAGAAGCCGCTCAACCCGTCTGCCGCCAACGGTTCCGGCGCGCAGTGGTATCGCCTCAAGGCCCGCGTGCTGCCGAACCGCGAAAAGGCCAAGCAGCCGCTCTATATCTGGCAGGTCTCCAACATCACCTCCGAGCGCGACGACCAGGAGCGCTTCTTCAAGGAATTGCAGAACGCGATCGACTATCTCGACCATGCGCCCGCCGGCTTCTTCTCCGCCGGCCGCAAGGGCGAGATCGTTTACCTGAACGCCACGCTTGCCGAATGGCTCGGCATCGATCTGGCAAAATTCCATCCGGGCGCACTTTCCATTGCCGATGTCGTGGCGGGCGAGGGGCTGGCCCTCATCCAGTCCGTGCAGGCCGAGCCTGGTCTGAAGCGCACCGAGATGCTCGACCTCGACCTGCGCAAGACCAATGGCCAGAGCCTTCCAGTCCGCATCGTGCACCGCGTCACCTCGATGCGCGACGGCGCGCCGGGCGAAAGCCGCACCATCGTGCTTGCCCGCGAAGAAGGCGGCGAAGGCGACCAGTCCGCCTCGATCGCCTCGATGCGCTTCACGCGCTTCTTCAACAACACGCCGATGGCGATCGCCTCCGTCGATGGCAACGGCCGGATCCTGCGCACCAACGCACCGTTCCTGAAACTGTTTTCCACCGTCGTCTCGCGCGACGATATCGACCACGGCGCCAAGCTGGAAACCATCGTGCACGAGACGGACCGGCTGCGCCTGCAATCGGCGCTCGATGCGGCCAAGGATCGGCAGGGCGATATCCCGCCGCTCGATTCGCTGCATCCGGCCGACGATACCCGGCACTTTCGCTTCTATGTGAACGCTGTCATCGACCAGAGCGACGAGGCGCCGGAAGAGGCGGCCATCGTCTATGCCGTCGAGAGCACCGAGCAGAAGGCGCTCGAAACCCAGATGGCGCAGACGCAGAAGATGAATGCGGTCGGCACGCTCGCCGGCGGCATCGCGCACGATTTCAACAACGTGCTGACGGCGATCCTGCTGTCCTCCGACCACCTGCTGCTCTCCGCCCGCCCGTCGGATGCGAGTTTCGCCGATCTCATGGAGATCAAGCGCAACGCCAACCGCGCCGCCGTGCTGGTGCGCCAGCTGCTCGCGTTCTCGCGCAAGCAGACGATGCGCCCGACCGTGCTGAACCTCACCGACGTCATCGGCGACCTGCGCATGCTCGTCGACCGTATGACCGGCACGAATGTCAAGATCGAGGTCGAATACGGCCGCGACCTCTGGGCGGTGAAGACCGATCTCGGCCAGTTCGAGCAGGTGCTGATCAACCTCGCCGTCAATGCCCGCGACGCGATGCCGGAGGGCGGCACGATCACCTTCCGCACCCGCAACGTGGAGGCCGAGGAGGCCGCCGCCCGCAATCTGCGCGACCTGCCGGAGGGCGACTACGTAGAAGTCGAGGTCGCCGACCAGGGCACCGGCATCCCGCCCGAAATCATCGACAAGATCTTCGAGCCCTTCTTCACCACCAAGGAGGTCGGCAAGGGCACGGGTCTCGGCCTTTCCATGGTCTACGGCATCGTCAAACAGTCCGGCGGCTACATCTATCTCGATTCCGAAGTCGGCAAGGGCACGACCTTCCGCATCCTCATGCCGCGCCACACCGAGGAAGAACTGCCGGTTGATGCGACCGCCCTGCAGGCCGGCGAAAAGCAGCCGGTCGCCGCCGTGCCGGCGGTGGAGAAGGAACCGCGCGACCTCACCGGCGGCTCGGCCGTCGTGCTGCTCGTCGAGGACGAGGAGGCGGTGCGCCGCGGCGGCAAACGCATGCTGGAAACCCGCGGCTATACCGTGCACGAGGCCGGCTCCGGCGTCGAAGCGCTCGACATCATGGAAGAGCTGAACGGCGCCGTCGATATCGTCGTCTCCGACGTCGTGATGCCGGAAATGGACGGCCCGACGCTGCTGCGCGAATTGCGCAAAGGCTATCCCGACATGAAGTTCATCTTCGTCTCCGGCTACGCCGAAGATGCCTTCGCCCGCAACCTCCCCGCCGACGCCAAATTCGGCTTCCTGCCAAAACCGTTCTCGTTGAAGCAGCTTGCGGAAGCGGTGCGGGAGATGCTGGACGCGTGAGGCTTGGGATCGTGTTTGCGCATCACGTTCTGCGCAAATGCCCCGATAGATCCATCCAGTTCGGATTTGCCGCCTCAATGAGATTCACCTTGCACTGACGCGGCAAGTTCCTGATCGATTCTTGGCGCGACACAGCGCCTTCAATGGTGTTGTGAAACTCGAACCACACGATCCTTGTCGCGCCGTGAACCGACATGACTTCGGAAATACGACTATCGGGCCACCCCAGAGCGTGGCTCGTCAGATCGTGCGCGACACGAACGTAGAGCGCTCCGTTGCGGCTCGATTCCAAAATATAGACGCAGATCCGTCGCGCAGGTTTGGAATGGAACCCAGGCGCATAGCACGGTTCCCGAAAGCCCGTAGTGCGACGCTCCCGTTTCGGTTTAGGCCACTGAAGCGGGGATAGCCAACCGCAATTCGTCCGCATGTCTTTCAGCCGATTCCGCTGCTTTCGCCGCGCACCGGACCGGCATCGCCTCTCTAGCGGGACGTGATCTATTTCTCCCACAAATCCTTCAATGCTGTGGTGCATTTGCAGCCCATTGCTGATCGCATTTTGAATGCAGGAGCGACGGCTGGCATAGGCTTTGATAGAGGCCCCGATCAGGTGCCCATTTGCCGCTCTATGTTCCCAGTGCCAGCCCGTTTCCGCTCTATGAATTTTCCACCTGTCGCCGATTGTCCGTTTGCCCCCACGCCTCATGATTTCCTCCCTTTGAGACATGCTCGCAAGGGTAGGTGCTATTTTTTGGTTGTCCAGAAATCAAAAATACAACCCAAGGCCAATTAGTGGATCGCCAAGTTGCAAAAATGCGCGAAAGATTGTAGTTTTTTGGCATTTCTTGAGGATTTTCTTAGGATTGCTCTGTGTTAATTTAAGCAACCTTTGATTGAGTAATTGTAAGATAGCCGAGCAAAATATTTTACTGCTTTTAGTCTCAACTCAAAAAATACCCCGGCAAACTGCCGGGGTTCATAATTTGTTCCCCGATCGCGCGAATCAGTTGGATCTGGTTGATTCGCTCATTGCAGACGATTTCAGCGTGCTCCGCATTGTCGAGTGTGCGGCCGACGGCGGTCTCCCTTGTGGAGCCGCCGGCTGGAAATCTTATTTCATCGGATAGACGAGTTCCTTCTCCGCCGAATCGACCACAAAGACCGCGAGTAGCTTGGCGGGGTCAGTCGTGCTGTCATTGGCGCTGACGCCGTGGCGGTCGCCGGGCAGTTCGGAAAAGTTTTCGCCCGCCTTATAGACCTTGACCGGGCCGCCATTGACCTGGCTGCGGATCGCGCCTTCGAGCACTGTTGCATAAATAAAGGCCGAGGTTGGGTGGGTGTGACCTTCGGAAAAGCCGCCCGGCCCATATTCGACCAACACGCTGCGGATGCTCTTGCCCGGCACGTTCGGCAGCTCGTGTTCGTAGACGAGCGTCACCTTCGCGGCCTCGCTGGCAAGCGAAGGGCTGGCGGTGGCGATTGTGGCGGCGAGTGCTGCGAAGAGGAGGGATGTTCTGGTCATCTGAGTGCTCCTTATGGTGGGAAGGAAGGGCGTGTCGCACCATGGCGACACGCGGTTACCGGCGCGGGGCGGTGGCGAACCACTGCTTGAAGGTGCTTTTGCCGAGGCGCGGGTTGTCGTCCGAGACGAGCGAGCCGTCTTCGAGCCGGGCGCCGAAATAGCGGGCTTCGGGGTCGGCTGCGACCTTGCGGGGATCGTTCATGGCCTGGAGGTAGAGCGCGACCAGTTCGTGAAGCCGAAAGCGCTCCGGGCCGGCGATTTCGATCGTGCCGTTGATCGGCGCGGCCTGCGCCACGTCGGCCATCGCATCCGCGACGTCGTCCGAGGCGATCGGCTGAACGTAGGCGGCGGAGAGATGGACGGTATCGCCGACCGTTCCCGACTGCGCGATGCCGCTCACGAACTCCATGAACTGCGTTGAATGCACGATCGTATAGGGAATTCCGGACGCCTTGATCAGCTTTTCCTGTGCGAGCTTGGCGCGGAAATAGCCGCTTTCCTGCAAGCGCTCCGTGCCGACCACGGAGAGCGCGATATGATGCTTCACGCCTGCCACCTTTTCGGCGGCAAGGAGGTTGCGCCCGGAGGTCTCGAAGAACGCAATCACATCCGCGTCGGCGAAGGAGGGGGAGTTTGCGAGGTCGAGCACGACGTCGGCGCCGGCAAGCGCGTCAGTCAGTCCTTCGCCGGTGATCGTGTTGACGCCGGTGTTGGGCGAGGCGGCGATGACCTCGTGGCCGTTCGGGCGCAGGCGGTCCACCGTCTTCGAGCCGATGAGGCCGGTGCCGCCGATGATGACGATTTTCATGATAGGTCTCCCTTCGCGGCGCTGGGTAGCGCCACGGTTCCAGTGTTCGTGATGATCGCTGCGGATTAGTTGAGGCCGGCCTTGTCGAGGCCGTACAGCTTGTCGGCCGAGCCCGGCACGGACTTGAAGGCGATGCTGGCGCGGTTCCAGGCATTGATCGCCATGATCGCGAAAGTGAGGTCGGAAATTTCCTTCTCGGAAAGCTGGCCGCGCACGCGCTCGTAAAGCTCGTCCGGAATGCCACCTTCGGGCAGCTTCGTCAGGGCTTCCGTCCAGGCAAGGGCCGCGCGCTCACGCGGGATGAACAGGGTCGATTCGCGCCAGATGGCGACGTGATGGACGCGCAGTTCGCTTTCTCCGTGGATCTTGGCTTCCTTCACATGCATGTCGAGGCAGAAGGCGCAGCCATTCATCTGCGAGGCCCGGATGTTCACCAGGTCGCGGATCTTCTGTTCGATGACGCTGCCGGCGAGCGCCATGCTCAGATCGGAAATCTTCTTGAACAGTTCGGGGGACTGCTGGGCGTAGTTCAGGCGTTGGGTCATATTCGCTCTCCTTAATTAAGGATGTTTTATATCCTTATGGATACAAGATATCCTTAATTGCTGGACTGTAAAGCCGAAACGGCATAAGCTCCGCGTATAAGTCTTATGTCGAAGAGTATGAGGCGGGGCGATGGACATCGTATCGGCGTTGCGCACGTTCCTGCGTGTGGCGGAGACCTCTTCCTTCTCGGCCGCTGCGCAGGATCTCCACCTGACGCAGCCCGCGGTATCGCGGCAGATTTCCGCCCTGGAGGCGCGTCTCAACGTCCGCCTTCTCCACCGTACGACCAGCGCACTGGCACTGACGGCCGAGGGGGAGCGCATCATCCCGATGGCGCTGCGCGTGCTGGAAGCCGTGGACGAGCTTGGCGACAGCCTCGGTCAGGATGCCGCAACGGCGATGGGGAATGTGAAGCTCAGCGTCCCGGCGCCGCTCGGGCTTTTTCTCGCCGACCGGGTGGAAAGCCTGCTCGCGCGCCATCCCGGGCTTTCGGTCGAGCTGATCTTCAGGGAGGACGCTTCCGACCTGGTGCAGGATGGGATCGATCTTGAGGTGCGGATCGGCCCGGTGTCGGACAATGGCCTGATCTGTCGACGGATCGGATGGACCACGGCTTTTCTCGTCGCCTCTCCCGCCTATCTTGCGACATGCTGTCCCCCAAGCGCACTCGAAGACCTCACCGACCACGCCTGTATCTGCTACCAACGGGCGGGCGACAATCGCGCCTGGTCCTTTTCCGATGGGGCGTGCGACTTCGCGGTTCGCATCACGCCGCGGCTGATTGCGCACAATGCCGTCGCGGTTCATCGCGCGACCGTCGCAGGCGCAGGCCTCTCGGTGCTCTCCCACATCCTCGCCCTGCCGGACATGCAAAGCGGCCGGCTTGTCGAGGTCATGCCCGATTTCCGGCCCACCCGACTGCCGATCAGCGTGGTCTATCCCTCACGGCGCAACATGCCGCTGCGCACGAAGGCGGTGCTGGAATTCCTGACCGAGGCCGTCCACGACGATCACCTGATGCGCGCATCGGACGTCTAGGCCCGGCGGCAAGGGCGGATTGATGAAAGCAATGAGATGCGGCCGGGCTCCTAGCCCTCGACCGGAACGCCCAGGCCCACCTTCACGCGATCCATCGCGACGAAGGTGCGGAAGCGTTTGACGTTGTTGTTGCCGAAGAAGAGGCGGCGGGTCAGGGCTTCGTAGTCGGCCATCGCCGGAACGACGACGACGAGGATGAAGTCGGCCTCGCCGGTGACGTAGTAACATTGCTGGATTTCCGGGGCGGCGGCGAATTCTTGCTTGGCCGCCTCGATCTGCGCCGCCGTCTCGCTGATCACCTCCACCTCCACGAAGATGGTGATGGATTGGCCGAGGGCGACCGGATCGACGACGGCGACGTTCGCCCGGATGACGCCCTCTTCGGTCATGCGCTTGATGCGGCGCTGGACGGCGGGTGCGGAGAGATTGACGGCCTCGCCGATGGTGCGCTGCGGCGTCATATTGTCCTGCTGCAGGATCGCGAGGATTTTTCGGTCGAAGGCATCAAGGCGCACGAATGGGTCTCCAGACGAAACAAACTTGCAAAACGGAGGCCGAATATCAGCGCTCATTTCGATGGGGTTGCAATATCTTTCAGCAGTCACATCGAAGGAGGCCGCCCATGTTTCTCAAGAATTCCCATGCCGACTATCGCGCGCCGCTCGATCCGCGCGATGCCGAGACCCTTGGGATTGCCGCCGCCGCAGAGGTCGAACGTTATCTCTCCTTCCGTGACAACCACGCGGAGACGCCGCTTGTAGCGCTGCCGGGGCTGGCGGAAAAACTCGGCATTGGCGCGGTCCACATCAAGGATGAAGGGCACCGTTTCGGGCTCGGCAGTTTCAAGGCGCTTGGCGGGGCCTATGCGGTGATCCGGCTCGTTCTGGAGGAAGCCGGCAAGCGGCTTGGCCGGATCGTTGACATATCCGAGCTTCATGCGCCGGAGGTGCAGGCCGTCGCGCGCGGCATGACGGTCGCCTGTGCCACGGATGGCAACCACGGCCGGTCCGTCGCGCAGGGCGCTGAGCTCGTGGGCGCGCGGGCGGCGATCTTCGTGCATTCCGGCGTCAGCGATGAACGGGTGGCCGCCATTGCCCGCTTCGGTGCGGAGATGGTCCGCGTCGAGGGCACCTATGACGATTCTGTCCGCGAGGCGGCGCGCGTGGCAGCCGAAAGGGGCTGGACGATCGTCTCCGACACGTCCTGGCCCGGCTATGAGCGCATTCCCGGTCTGGTGATGCAGGGCTACACCGCGCTCGTGCGCGAGGCGCTGCGGAAACTGCCGGAGCCTCCGACCCATGTCTTCATCCAGTCGGGCGTGGGCGGCATTGCCGCTTCCGTTGCCGGCCACCTCGCGCTCGAATTCGGCGAAGCCCGCCCGGTCTTCACCGTCGTCGATCCGGCCCGCGCCGCCTGCCTCTTCGAGACGGCGCGGGCCGGCCATCCGGTGACGATCGAACATGGCGCGCCGACCGTCATGGCCATGCTCGAATGTTACGAGCCGTCGCTCATCGCTTGGCGTATCCTGTCGCGCGTCGCGGATGCGTTCATGACCGTCAACGAGGAGGATGCGGTTGCGGTGATGTGGCAGCTCGCCAATCCGGTGGATGGCGACCCCGCCATCGTTGCGGGCGAAAGCGGCGGGGTCGGACTTGCGGGCCTGATGCGTGCGATGGCCGATCCGGCGGTCAAGGCCGCGCTGGGTTTCGATGCCCGGTCGCGCATCTTCCTCGTGAACACGGAGGGGGCCACGGACCCCGGCAAATACGCGGAAATCGTCGGGTTTTCGCCAGCGGTCGTCGCGGCACGTAACCACAGGGGCGCCGGTGCATGAGCCATCCATCGATCAATGCGGAGCGGCTTCTAGGGCGTATCCATACCCTCGGTTCAATCGGGCGTGATGCCGAAGGCCGGCTTGTGCGCCTTGCCGCCTCCGGTACGGAAAAGCTGGGGCGCGACCAGTTCGTGGCCTGGCTGGAGGGAGCCGGCTTCGATGTCGCCGTGGATCGCATCGGCAACATTTTTGGCATCTGGCGGCCGGAAGGCCTGGACGATACGGCACCGCTGATGCTCGGCTCCCATATCGACACGGTCATCGACGCCGGCATCTATGACGGATGTTACGGGGTTCTTGCGGGGCTGGAGGTGATCGAGACCTTAAAGGCCGAGGGTTTTCGGCCATCGCGCCCCGTGGTCGTCGCCGCCTTCACCAACGAGGAAGGCGTGCGTTACGCACCCGACATGATGGGGTCGCTGGTCTATGCGGGTGGGCTCGATGTCGATGCGGCGCTCGCATCGGTCGGGACGGATGGAACGGTGCTCGGCGACGAACTCGCCCGTATCGGCTACGCCGGCGGCTATGAACCCGGCTTCCTGAAGCCGCATGCCTATCTCGAACTGCACATAGAACAAGGCCCGGTGCTGGAGCGCGAGGGCATCTCGATCGGTGCGGTCGAGAACCTGCAGGGGATTTCCTGGCAGCGGGTAACGATCGAGGGCGACGCCAACCATGCCGGCACCACGCCGATGTCGATGCGCCGCGATGCCGGCCATGCGGCCGCGCGCGTCGTGACCTTCCTGTGGGAGCGCGCGGTGGCCGCCAATACGCCGACGGTTGCCACTGTCGGCTGCATGCGCTTCGAGCCCAACGCCATCAACGTCATCCCGTCGCGCGCGACCTTCACGGTCGACCTGCGCGATCCGGACGAGGGGCGCTTGATGGAGGAGGAGGCCGCCTTTGCCGCATTCCTCGACGTTTTGGCGGTGGAAGAGCGGGTGTCGGTTTCCGTCGAGCGGTTGGCCCGGTTCGAGCCGGTAACGTTCGACCGGGGGATTGTCGAGCACATCGCGGCGGCGGCGAGGGAGCGCGGCCTTTCCTGCAAGCGCATGACATCCGGTGCCGGCCACGATGCGCAGATGATCGCCCGCATTGCACCGGCTGCCATGATCTTCGTGCCAAGCGCCGGTGGCATCAGCCACAATCCCAAGGAATATACCGCAGACGACGACCTTGTCGCCGGGGCCAACATCCTGCTCGATGTCGTTCGCCACCTGGCCACTGAAGGAGAATCGGCATGACCACCGACAGGACGGCGCTTCACGCCGAAATGACCGCCTGGCGGCGGGATCTACACGCCCATCCCGAATTCGGCTTCGAGGAGAAACGCACCGCGGCCTTCGTCGCGGCGAAGCTTCGCGAATTCGGCCTTGACGAGGTGGTGGAAGGTGTCGGCGGCACGGGTGTTGTCGGAACGCTGAGGCGCGGAGCGGGCAATCGCGCCGTCGCGCTCAGGGCGGACATGGATGCGTTGAGGATTCCCGAGCAGGGCGACAAGGCCTATCGCTCGCAAAACCCCGGCGTCATGCATGCCTGCGGTCATGATGGACACACGGTGATGCTGCTCGGCGCCGCGAAGATGCTGGCGGAGGAGGGCGGTTTCGATGGCACGGTCCGCTTCATCTTCCAGCCGGCAGAGGAATGGGGCAAGGGCGCACTCGCCATGCTCGACGATGGCCTCATGCAGCGGTTTCCCTTCGACGAGATCTACGGCATTCACAATATGCCGGGCCTGCCGGTCGGGCATTTCGAGACGCGGCCCGGCCCTTTCATGTCTGCGGAAGACAATTTCGAGATCGTGCTTCAAGGCGTGGGCGGCCATGCCGCGCGGCCGCACTGGGGCAACGAGGTTCTCGTCGCGGCCTGCGCGCTGGTCACCAGTCTCCAGACCATCGTCTCGCGCCGGCTGAGCCCGACGGATGTGGGCGTCGTCTCGGTCACGGAACTCATCACCGACGGCACGCGCAACGCGCTGCCGGGGCTGGCGCGCGTGCTGGGCGATGCCCGCAGCTTCCGGCCGGAGGTGAGCGCTTCCATCGAAAAGCAGATGCGCATCATCGCGGAGGGCACGGCGCTGGCGCACAACGTCACCGCGACGGTGGCCTATACGAGGGAGTTAGTGCCGCTTTTGAACGATGCCGCGCTCGTCGAGGAAGCCTTCGCCGTCGCACGCGGCATCCTGCGGCCCGATGACGTCCGGCTCGCGGCCGAACCGATGACGGGGTCGGAGGACTTTGCGCATTTCCTCGCCCATGTGCCCGGCTGCTTCGTCTTCCTCGGCAACGGCCGGGAGTCGGCGCCGCTGCACAATCCCACCTACGATTTCAACGATGAAGGGCTCCTGCACGGCGCAGATTTCCACGCCGGAATGATCCGGCGCAGATGCGCGGTCGGGTGATCAGAGTTTTCTGGCGATTTCCAGAAAGGCCTCGAACTGCTCCTGAGGCACGAAGGATCCGCCGGTCGTCCAGACGATGTGGGTCGCCTGCGACAGGTGATCGGCGATGTTCAGCCGCTCGCAGAACGCACGTCCCTGCGGATGTTTCACGACGAATTCCGGCCCTGCGAAGCCTGCGGTCGCTGATGGCTCCAGGCGCAAGCCCTGGGTCTCATGGGCGAGAAGCAGCCAGCGGAAGAGCGATATGTCGTCGACCGTGAAGACGCCGGCAAGCATGTTGCGCATGACGCGTGCCACGAAGGCCGACATGCGGGCGACCGCCATGCCGTCTGCCTCGGTCCTGTTGCTCAGGCCCACGTCGTAAACCGAGACGAGATCATCCGAGCCGCTCATCATGTGGACGAGCGCGCAGGGCGACTGGACGGGCTCTACGAAGAAACAATGCACAACGTCGCCGAAAACTTTCTTGGCGCCGTAGGTGACGCCGCCGGGTGCGCCGCCGATGCCGCATGGCAGGTAGAGAAACAGCGGATGCTCGGCATCGACGACGATCCTCAGCGCATTGAGCTGTTCTGCGAGTTCCAGCGCCGCGACGCTGTAGCCGAGGAACAGCTGCCGGGATTGTTCGTCGTCGACGAAATAGATGGATGGGTCGCTTTCCGCGATAATGCGGGCATTCTCGACGGCGGTGGTGTAGTCCGCCTCGTGCTGCACTACCTCCACGCCGAGCCTCCGCAGGCGCTCCACCTTCCAGGCCTTGGCATCGGACGACATGTGAACGGTGGCCTTGAAGCCGAGGGCGCGGGCGGCGACGCCGACGCTAAGCCCGAGGTTTCCCGTGCTGCCGACGGCGATCGTGTGGCGGGAGAACAGAGCTTTCGCCGCGGCGCCGGCCAGATCGCGGATATCCTGACCGTCCTTCAGGAGGCCTTCCCGCCTGGCGAGCGCCTCGGCGAAAACGAAGACCTCATAAACGCCGCCGCGCGCCTTGATCGATCCGGCGACCGGCAGCGCGCTGTCCGCCTTCACGAACACCCGGCCGAATTCGGCGCCGCCATAGCCGAGGGCATCCCGAAGCCCCTCCAGCTCGATCAGGTTCGAGCGGATTGCTCCCGCCGTCGCCTCTAACTCGGGAAAGCAGGTTTCAAGCAGCGGTGCCAGCCGGATCCAGTTCGCCTGCGACTCGTCGACCTGGTCGGGGTTGAGCGGCAGGGAAGCGTCGCCGATCGCGTTGTCGCGGTACAGCGAATTGGTCCAGAGCGTCGGGCGGGCGGCAAGTACATCCGCGCGGGCGGGGTCGTTCGGCGGCTGAAATGTCATCGCGGCTTCCATTCTGGTTGCGGCTTAATCGTAGCGGCTGATCTTACCGACTCAGCCCATGCGTTCGGAGACATAGGAACCCGGCGATGGCGGGAAGACGATCGTCTTGTTGCCATTCACGAAGACCCGGCCGTGGATATGGGCATGAATGGCGCGTGCCAAGACCTGGCTCTCCACGTCGCGGCCGAGGCTGACATAGTCGTCGGCGCTTTGCGCATGGGTGACGCGAACGGTGTCCTGCTCGATGATCGGGCCTTCGTCGAGATCGGCGGTCACATAGTGCGAGGTAGCGCCGATGAGTTTGACGCCACGTTCGAAGGCCTGCTTGTAGGGATTGGCGCCCTTGAACGAGGGCAGGAAGGAGTGGTGGATATTGATGATGCGGCCGGACATCCTGCGGCACATCTCGTCGGAAAGGACCTGCATGTAGCGCGCGAGCACGATGAGTTCCGCGCCGGATTCCTCGACGATCCGCATCTGTTCGGCTTCGGCCGCGGGCTTGTTCTCCTTCGTCACCTTGATGCATTGGAACGGAATGTCATGGTTCACCACGAGCTTCTGATAGTCCGTATGGTTGGAGATGACGCCGACGATGTCGATCGGCAGCGCGCCGATGCGCCAGCGGTATAGCAGGTCGTTCAGGCAATGGCCGAAGCGTGAGACCATCAGCACGACCTTGCGCTTGGCCGTCTCATCGAAGAATTCGGCATCGGCCTCATATCGTTCGACGATCTCAGCGAAACCCTCGCGCAGTTGCGAGAGCGTGCGTCCTTCTTCCGAATGGAAGCTGACGCGCATGAAATACCGACCGGTGCTCTTGTCGTCGAACTGGGCGCTATCGGAGATGTTGCAGCCGTTCGTGGAAAGATAATTCGCGATCGCTGCCGTCACGCCCCGGATCGAAGGGCAGGCGACACGAAGCGCATATCGGTGGGTGGACATGGCTGGAAATCCTCTGGCTGCGCCGGTCAATCGGCGCTGATAGCGTTCAGGCGGCAGAAGGCCGTCAGGGTGTTGGAGAGCAGGCAGGCGATCGTCATGGGGCCGACGCCGCCGGGCACGGGCGTGATCGCGGCCGCGTGGCCGGCCTCCTCGAAAGCGACGTCGCCGACGATGCGCGACTTGCCGTCCACCTCGATGCGGTTGATGCCGACGTCCATTACCACGGCGCCCGGCTTGATCCAGTCACCGCGAACCAATCCGGGGCGTCCCACCGCGACGACCAGGATATCGGCCGCCCGGCAGAGCTCCGGCGTGTTTTTTGTGCGCGAATGTGCGATCGTCACCGTGCAATTTTCCGCAAGGAGAAGCTGCGCCATGGGCTTGCCGACGATGTTCGACTTGCCGATGACGACGGCGTGCAGGCCGGACAGGCTTTGGCCGAGCTGATCCTTCAGCAGCATCAGGCAGCCGAGCGGCGTGCAGGGCACCAGCGCCGGCTGGCCGGTTGAAAGACGGCCGGCATTGGAAATGTGGAAGCCGTCGACGTCCTTGTCGGGGTTGATTTCCTGGATGACCGCCGCCGCATCGAGATGGGCCGGCAGCGGTAGCTGAACCAGGATGCCGTGCACGTCCGGAGCGACATTGAGCCTGCCGATCAACGCCATCAGCTCGGCCTGTCCGGTGTCGGCGGGCAGCTCGTATTTGAACGATCGCATGCCCGCGGCCACCGTCTGGCGGTGCTTCGCGCCGACATAGACGGCGCTCGCAGGATCGGTGCCGACGAGCACGACGGCGAGCCCCGGAACCTTGCCGGTTCTCTGCCTGGCGCTTTCCACTCTGAGCTTGATGTTTTCGAGCAGCCCGGCAGCGAACCGTTTTCCATCGATGACGGCGGTGCCGGCGATCCTGTCCATTCGCATCGTTGTTCCCCGATGTTCAGTGGGCGTAAACCGGGAAGGCCTGGGTCAGGTCTGCGACCTTCGCTTTGGCTCCGGGCACGATGTCGTCGGCCTTGCCGGCGGCTTCCGCCTCGATGAGGTCGGCGATGATGGTGCCGAGCGTGCGCAGCTCGTCTTCCTTCATGCCGCGCGTGGTGGCGGCGGAGACGCCGAGGCGCATGCCGACCCATTCGGGCGGGCGCGGGCTGTCGTTCGGGATCGGGTTCTTGTTCGCCGTGATGTTGGCGCGCGCGAGAAGGTCTTCCGCCTGCTTGCCGTTGAGCCCCTTGCTCGACAGGTCTACCAGGACGATATGCGTGTCGGTTCCGCCCGAGACGATGCGGATGCCGCGTTCGATCAGGGTTTCGGCAAGCGCACGCGCATTGGCCTTCACCTGTTGGGCATAGACCTTGAAGTCGTCGCGCAGCGCTTCGCCGAGGCAGATCGCCTTGGCGGCGAGCACATTGCTGTGCAGCGAGCCCTGAACACCGGGAAACACCGCGGCCTGCAGCTTCTTGAACCAGTCCGGATTGTTGGTGAGGATCAGGCCGCCGCGCGGGCCGCGCAGCGTCTTGGTCGTCGTGCAGGTGACGATGTCGGCATGGGGGAATGGCGAGGGATGGGCGCCGCCGGCAACGAGGCCGGCGATATGCGCCATGTCGACGAGAAACCAGGCGCCGACCTTCCTGGCGATCCGGCCCATGCGCTCGAAATCCAGTTCACGCGGATAGGCCGAGCCGCCGGTGATGAGGAGGGTCGGGCGGACTTTTTCGGCAATACGCTCCAGCGCGTCGTAGTCAATCACTTCGGTTTGCGGGTCGACATTGTAGTTGTGCGATTCGAACCAGCGGCCGGAGAGGTTGCCCTTCATGCCGTGCGACAGGTGGCCACCTGCGGCGAGATCGAGCGAGAGCACCTTGTCGCCCGGCTTCAGCAGCAGGAAGAAGACGGCGAGGTTCGCCTGGGTGCCGGAGTGGGGCTGGACATTGGCGTAAGCGCAGCCGAACAGTTCCTTCGCGCGGTCGATCGCAGCCTGCTCGACGACATCGACGAACTGGCCGCCGCCGTGGAAGCGATTGCCCGGATAGCCTTCCAGCGTCTTGTTGGTCATTTCATGCGCCAGCGCGTCGAGCACGGCGCGGCTGACGATGTTTTCCGACGCGATGAGCTCGATCTGATCCTGCTGGCGCTGGCGTTCGTTGTCGAGCGCCTCGGCCACGAGGGGATCGCGCTCGTGAACCGAGGCGTTGAAATAGGCTTGTGTCTGTTCGGTCATGACCTGTCTCCGGGCGAATACCGTTGTATTGGGTTCGCCGGAAAGCTAGTCGGGCGTTCATTCCAGAAAAAGTTAATAATATTTGCACATACGTTCTGATTTGCTAATCATTTAGTTTCACGTCAGGGAGACGAATGATGGACCTCGCCCGGTTGCGCGCACTCAGAGAATTGTCGATCCGCAAGACGATGGCCGCGGTCGCCGAGGCGCTCTACGTCTCGCCCTCGGCCGTTTCGCAGCAGATCGCGCTGCTCGAACAGGAGGTCGGCATCGACCTGATCGAGCGCCGCGGCCGTGGCGTCGAGCTGACGCCGGCCGGCAAGCAGCTCGTCGAGCGGGCCGAGCGCATCCTCATCGAGCTGGAATCGGCGCGTGCCGATATTGCGGAGCTGAAGAAGGTCATTGCCGGCGAGTTGCGGGTTGCCGCCTTTCCCTCCATCGCGGCGGCGCTGGTGGCGGGAGCGATCCAGGACCTCCACCGTCTCCACCCCCGCCTGACCGTGCAGTTCGATGAAATGGAGCCTGCGGAAAGCCTAGCCGCCCTTCGCAGCTGGCAGACCGATCTTGCCTTTATCGACGATCTCAACGTGCCGCCGGGGGCGCTGGACCCCAACATCGAGACGATCCCGCTGATGGAGGACGTCTTCAACGTCATGGTCTCCCAGACGCACCCGCTCGCCAACCAGCCGACCGTGATGCTGCACCAATTGCGGAACGAGCGCTGGGCGCTCGACACGGCGTCGTCGACCTACAACCGGATGATTTCCGATGCCTGCCAGGAGGCGGGTTTTACGCCGAACATCGTCGCGCGCTGCAAGGGCTTCGAAGTGACGATCGCGCTCATTCGCGAGGGATACGGCATCTCCATCCTGCCGGGTCTACGCGCAAGCTATGACCTGGAGGACGTCTGGGTCTGCAAGGTGGTGCCGGAAATCCGGCGCAAGATCTCTCTCGCCTTCCGGAAGGGCGAGAAGAAAAGTCCGGCCGTGCAGGCCTTCATCGCCGAGGTCAACCAGCGGGTCAGCGGGCGCCGCCGGCCAACCTCCGTCGCGGAGCAAACGGCAAATGGAGAGGGCGGTTGACGGCACCGAAGCATGAGTAAATCAACAGTTTTTCTAAGTGGTATGTAAAGTAGAATTAAGTAGACCTGTATAAACACCCCTCCTATCGTTCCCCTGTCGATTGATATGGGCCGCGCATCGGATAGCCGCAGCGACCTCAAGCAAACGACGGAACATCAGCTTCAGAACGGCAAGAGCCGCTGTTGCCCTATCGCCCAAGCACGTCTCGGCAACACCGGCTGTCCTGCGCGTTCACGCAGGCCAACTCGCGATAGAACAGGGGAATACAATGAATTTCAAACACATACTGATGGCCGGCACCTTTGCCGGCGCAGCCCTCGTGGCGAGCCACGCTTCGGCCTCTGTGCTCGATTCCGTCAAGCAGCGTGGGACGCTGAATTGCGGCACCGACAACACGGCGCCCGGTTTCGGCTACCTCAACACCACGACGGGCCAGATGGAAGGGCTCGACGTCGATTTCTGCAAGGCGATCGCCGCCGCCGTTCTCGGCGACGCGTCCAAGGTCAAGTTCGTCACCGTCACGGACAAGAGCCGCTTCGACGCAGTCTTGACCAACCAGGTTGATGTCGTCTTCGCACACACGACCATCAAGCCGGCCCGCGAATCCTCGATCGCCATCGATTTCCTGCCGATCAATTTCTACGACGGCACCGGCGTCATGGTGAAGACGGAGTCGGGCGTCGCGAAATTCGACGACCTCGACGGCGCCACTTTCTGCACGACGCAGGGCTCGGTGACCGAGACGGTGCTGACCAGCGCCTTCAAGGCGCGCGGCTGGACGGCCTCCAAAGTGCTGACCTACGAGAACCTCGAAAAGCTCTTCGCCGCGCTGAATTCCGGTCGCTGCAACGCCATGAGCACGGACAAGTCGGCGCTGGCCGCCTGGGCCGGCAACTCGCCAAAGCCCGCCGATTACCTGATCCTGCCCGATACGCTCGACAAGTCGCCCTTCGGCGGTTTCGTCGTGGCGAACGATTCCAAGTGGCGCAACGCGCTGCGCTGGACCTCCTACGGCCTGTTCCAGGCAGAAGAATCCGGGATCTCGCAGGGCAATCTCGATGAGAAGCTGAAGAGCGAGGATCCCTTCGTCCAGAAATTCCTCGGCGTGGGCGGCGGTTACGGCAAGGATTTCGGCCTGCCCGACGACTTCGTGGCGCAGGCGATCAAGGCCGTCGGAAACTATGGCGAGATCTACGCGCGCAATCTCGGCCCGGACACCAGGATGTTCCTCGACCGCAAGGGCACGCCGAACGCTCTCTGGACCGAGGGCGGCGCCATCTATTCGCCCCTCTGGAACTGATCCCTCTGCCGCGTAAGCCGAGGCGGAGCCTCTCTGCCTCGGCTGTCTTTCGAGCATCTGGAACTGCGATATGACCCTGGAACACACGAACGCGACCGGCCCCACGGTCGAGCGTGACCTGACAGTCGCGCGACGGCGGCGCAACCGGATCCGATATCACGCCACGCAGCTTGCCGTGGTCGCTGCGGCACTGGCCCTGGTCGTGCTCTTCGCCGTCGCGGTCAAGGAGGGGCTGGCGCGGCATGGCATCAAGTTCAGCTTCTCGTTCCTCTGGGATGCGGCCGGCTTCGACATCAGCGAGGGCAAGACCTTCGTCTTCGATAGCGGATTCTGGCTTGTTTTCAACGAATTCACGTCGGACCGCTCGATCGCCCAGGCCTTCGTCGCGGGCATCGTGAACACGATCAAGGTCGCGGTGCTTGCGATCCTGCTCAGCACGGTGCTCGGAACCCTGCTCGGTGTCGGCCGCCTCTCGACCAATTGGGTGGTCCGCAACCTCTCCTTCTGGTGCGTCGAGTTCGTTCGCAACACGCCGCTCCTGATCCAGCTCGTCTTCTGGTACTTCGCCGTCGTGCTGCATTTCCCGCCGATCGCCGCCGCTGCGAAATTCTACGGCGTCATCATCAGCCAGCAGGGCCTCTATGTTCCGGCGCTCACATGGCGGCGCGAGGGCTCTGCGGTGGCGATCGCGCTCGCAAGCGCCTGCTGGGTCGCCGTGCTCGGGCTGATTTTCGACAGGCACAGGACGACCCGCTGGATTTGTCTCGGCGCGCTCGTCGCACTGCCGTCCCTGATGCTCGCCACCGGCATCCTGGCGCTGGACTTCCCCGTCGCCTCGAAATTCCAGGCGAGCGGCGGCACGAGCATCAGCCCGGAAATGGCGGCGCTGCTTCTGGCGATCGTCTTCAACAGCGCGTCCTATATCGCCGAGATCGTGCGCGGCTCCATCGATGCCCTGCCGAAAGGCCAATGGGAAGCGGCGGCGTCGCTCGGCCTTGGCCGGCGCGATACTGTCAACGACATCATCCTTCCGCAGGTCTTCCGGGTCGTGCTGCCGTCCTTCGGCAACCAGTATATCAGCCTGACGAAGAACACGGCGCTCGGCATCGCGATCGGCTATCCGGAACTGTTCAACATTTACGGCACCATCGCCAACCAGACGGGCCACAGCCTCGAAGGCATCGTCATCGTCATGGTGTCCTACCTGATCCTAAGCTGGATCATCAGCGCGGCCGTCAGCTGGGCCGACCGCCGCCTGAGCAATCCCGGAGCAATGCGATGATCGCACGATCCCTGATGTGGTCCCGCCACAACCTTTTCGGCAAGCCTTTCGACGTTCTGCTGTCCCTCACGGTCATTCCGGGCACTCTCTGGCTGATCTACCAGGCCGCGACCTGGGCCTTGGCGACGGCACAGTGGGATATCATCCCGCAGAGCCTTCGCGTGCTGATGATCGGGATTTTTCCGGCGGACCAGGCCTGGCGTTCCTGGGTGGCGGTTGCCATCATCGCGGCGCTGCTGGGCGCCGCCCTCGGATGCGTCTTCGCCTTCCGGACTCGCCATGCCGGGTTCCTGGCGCTGGTTCTCGCCGTCCTAGTGTCGATGACGGGCCTCGGCAACCTTTTCACGCTCGCCTTGCTTCTGGCCACTTTCGCCGGTGCCTGGAGCCTGACGTCGCATGTGCCAATGTCGCGCAAGGTGCTGATACCGGCGAGTTTTACCGGGCTGATCGCCATCTTCGCGGTCATGTCGCCGCCCGGAGCCGGGCTCTGGGGCGGCCTGCTGCTCAGCGTTCTGCTCACCCTGGTGACAGCAGTCCTGTCCCTGCCCATCGGCATCCTGCTCGCCTTCGGACGGCGCAGCCGCTTTTCCAGCCTTCGAATGATCTCTACGGCCTATATCGAGGTGATGCGCTCGGTCCCGCTGATCCTGGTCGTCTACTGGATCCGGATCCTGATGCTGGTGCTGACACCCGAACTCAACCTGGCGGATGTCGTGCGCGGCATGGTCGGCTTCACGCTGTTCTATTCCGCCTATGTCGCCGAATATGTGCGCAGCGGCTTACAGGCCGTGCCGCGCGGCCAGACCGAGGCCGCCCGTTCGCTCGGCATGAGCGAGTTCGATATCAACCGGTCGATCGTCCTGCCGCAGGCGCTGCGCGTCGTGGTGCCGCCGCTCGTCGGCAATGTGCTCGATATCTTCAACGCCGCGCCGCTGGTCTTCATCATCGGGCTTACGGATTTTCTGCGCGCCGGGCAGATGATCCTCGCCAATCCGCAATATGGCGACCGCACCTACGAAGTCTATTCGTTCCTGTTCTTCACCTATTTCCTCGTCGGCTCGCTCATCACCTTCGTCGCCCGCAAGCTTGAGGCCCATCTCGCCCGGGGCAGCCGATGACCGACGCCAATTCTCCAGGAGCCGCTCCGATGAACACCATCGTCGACATGAAAAGCCTCAACAAGTTCTACGGCAGCCACCACGTTCTGAAGGACGTCGACCTTTCGGTATCGCGCGGCGAGGTGGTGGTGGTGATCGGCGCGAGCGGATCGGGCAAATCCACACTCATTCGCTGCGTCAACGGGCTTGAAATGTACCAGAACGGCAGCCTGCTGGTCGACGGCTACCAGATGCCCGTCGAGGAGGATCGGCTGCTGGGCGGCGAGAAGGAGCTTGTCGCCATCCGCAAGGGCGTCGGCATGGTTTTCCAGCAGTTCAACCTGTTCCCGCACAAGACGGTGGTCGAAAACATCACCATCGCGCCGATGCGCGTGCGGAAAAAATCGAAGGACGAAGCCGAGGCGACGGCGCTGAAGCTCCTGGAGCGCGTCGGCCTGAAGGCACATACCTACAAATATCCGGGCCAGCTTTCCGGCGGCCAGCAGCAGCGCGTCGCCATCGCCCGCTCGCTCGCCATGGAACCGCACCTGATGCTCTTCGACGAACCGACCTCCGCGCTCGACCCCGAAATGATCGGCGAAGTGCTCGACGTCATGCGCGAACTCGCTGCCGACGGCATGACGATGATGATCGTCACCCACGAAATGGGTTTCGCCCGCGAAGTCGCCGACCGCATCGTCTATATCGACCAGGGCGCGATCCTCGAAATCGGCAAGCCGGACGACTTCTTCGACAACCCGAAGAACGACCGCGCCCGTTCCTTCCTCGCACGTGTGCTGAAGCATTGAGGCGCTATGACGCGGCATATTGCAAGCCGCTCTCTTCGCAGCTATAGGGACACAGAAAATTAGCGATAAAAGGCAAGCTGGCCAAGGTTGCAAAAGAGTGGAAATACCGTTGGGGTTCAACGGTATATGGGGTTAGGATCTCTCCACTCCGACCATCTTCGACGGGCGTTTCGATTGCAAATGCGCGACCGGTCATTCCCCCTTTACGGAATCTGGGTTATGCATGCTCGAACGCGCGCCGGCGGAACGGCGTGCTTGTCTGCGAGAATTCTGGAGCCGCTTCGATGACCGCGAAGATCTATCGTCCTGCCAAGACCGCCATGCAATCCGGCAAGGCCAAGACCCACCTTTGGGTTCTGGAATTCGATGCCGAAAAGCCGCGGACGATCGACCCCATCATGGGCTATACGAGTTCGGGCGACATGTACCAGCAGGTCAAGCTCACCTTCGAGACGAGCGAAGAGGCGATTGCTTACGCGGAACGCAACGGCATCGAATACCGCGTGATCGAGCCGAAGGAAGCGACCCGCAAGCGCGTCGCCTATCCGGATAACTTCCGCTTCAACCGCATGCAGCCCTGGACCCACTGAGGTTCTACTGGCGCCGCCAGTCCCGGCCCCTTAGCTCAGCTGGATAGAGCATCTGCCTTCTAAGCAGAATGTCGCAGGTTCGAGCCCTGCAGGGGTCGCCAAGACTTTTCATACAAAAAGGGCAGCCGATGGGCTGCCCTTTTTGCTTGAGGAATGCGACCTATCACGAATAGGGCGAAATGCACTGCTGGCGCGGGCCGCCGTAGGGCTGGAACGTGTTGTCGTAGGACCGGTAAGAGCGATAGCGGTTGGCGCACCAGCTTGTGTGCGATCCGCTGCCCGCCTGCGGCTGGTTGGAAATCGCGCCGCCGATGATGGCACCGGCACCAAACGCTGCCAGCGGATACCACCAGCCGTCGGAATGGCGGCGATAGCCTGCGCGGCGGTCACGGTAGCCGCGGTGGCCGTGCCAGCGGCGTTCCGCACGGCGTTCATAGCGGTCGCGGCGGCGCTCGTAGCGATACTGGACCTGCTCGGCATTCGAGGCTTCCGGAACCGGAACCCTCGCGAATGTCACGGCCTGGGCCGGGACGATGGAGGTGAGCGCAATGGCGATGGACAATGCGCCCGCGGCAAAACCGGTCTTGAGCTTCAACATGATAGAACCTTTCGTGCTTGATTGCCGGAAGAACGCGGCAGTCACCCGGTTGTTCCCCGCCATCACGAAAGGCCGTGTCTCAGAGGCAAAAAAAACGGGTTGGTCCGCCTGGTCGGCTCGCCAACCCGTTCCGGTAAAATGCGGATCAGGGTGTTCGGGGTTACAGGGGCTCTCACCACAATCCGGCTGCATCTCCAGATCTCCTGTAAGGCGGATCATGCCCGAATGCGCTTTTCTCGATTGACATAACCCGCATCTTTTTTGACAATTTCCACATGCGTAAGAAAGAGCTGCGGCAGGGGCCGCTCGAGGTGACAATCGTCCTTCTGCCCGAGTCGTCGATCATGTCGCTAGCCTCGGTGCTCGACCCGATGCGCGCGGCAAACCGCGTGGTGCCGGAGCCGGTGTTCCGCTGGACGATCCTGTCGCCGCAAGGCGGGCCGGTCCTGTTGACCTGCGGCGTGGAGATCCGGGTGGACGGCGATTTTGCCGATGTCACCAGCGGCGACGCGCTGCTGCTGATTGCCGGCTTCAACCAGGATCGCCATGCCGACCGCAATTTCGTTGCCCGGCTAAAGAAGGTGGCGCGCCGCTTCGGGGTGGTCGCCGGCATCGAATCGGGCTGCTGGCTGCTGGCGCGTTCGGGCCTGCTCGACGGGCGCGATGCGACGGCGCATTGGGAGGAGCTGGAGGATTTCGCGGCGGCCTTTCCCGCACTCAACGTGCGCGCCGACCGCTTTGTCACCGACGGGCCGCTCTGGACGTCCGGCGGTGCCTCGCCGACCTTCGACATGATGCTGCATCTGGTGCGCGAGCGTTTCGGCTCGGCGGTGGCGCTCGATGTGGCGAGCGTCTTCGTCTATGACGAGACCCATGCGGCGACGGACGCACAGCCGCTCGTCTCGCTCGGGCGGCTTGGGGAGCATCAGCCGGAGCTGGCGGCCGCCATCCGCCTGATGGAGCGCACGATCGACCGGCCGCTGACGATTGCAGCACTCGCCCGGCGGCTCGGCTTTTCGACGCGCAAGCTGGAGACGTTGTTTGCAACGGGCCTTGGCATCGGGCCGGGGAAGTATTACCTGCGCCTGCGCCTGACGGCGGCGCAGCGGATGGTGCGCGATACGCCGCTGTCGATCCAGGACGTGGCGCTGCGTAGCGGCTTCGACAGCCTCTCCGCCTTCTCGCGCGCCTTTCGCAACCATTTTGGCGCAAGCCCGCTGAAGCTCAGGGCGGAACTGCGCGTCAAATGAAAAAGGCGGGCTTGGCCCGCCTTTTCGCTGTGCCGCCCGGATCCGCCTAGTGCAGGATCTGGCTGAGGAAGAGTTTCGTGCGCTCGTGCTGCGGGTTGTCGAAGAACTCGGCAGGCGAGTTCTGCTCGACGATCTGGCCCTGGTCCATGAAGATGACGCGGTTGGCGACCTGACGGGCAAAGCCCATTTCGTGCGTCACGCAGAGCATGGTCATGCCTTCTTCGGCGAGCGACACCATGGTGTCGAGCACTTCCTTGACCATTTCCGGGTCGAGCGCCGAGGTCGGCTCGTCGAACAGCATGATCTTCGGCTTCATGCAGAGCGAGCGGGCGATCGCCACGCGCTGCTGCTGGCCGCCCGAAAGCTGGCCCGGATATTTGTGGGCCTGTTCGGGGATTTTGACGCGCTTCAGGTAGTGCATCGCCACTTCCTCTGCGTCCTTCTTCGGCATCTTGCGCACCCAGATCGGCGCCAGCGTGCAGTTTTCCAGGATCGTCAGGTGCGGGAAGAGGTTGAAGTGCTGGAACACCATGCCGACTTCGCGGCGCACTTCGTCGATCTTCTTGAGGTCGTTGGTGAGCTCGATGCCGTCGACGACGATCTGACCCTTCTGGTGCTCTTCAAGGCGATTGATGCAGCGGATCATCGTCGACTTGCCGGAGCCCGAGGGGCCGGCGATGACGATGCGCTCGCCCTTCATGACCTTGAGATTGACGTCGCGCAGCACGTGGAAATCGCCGTACCACTTGTTCATGTTGGTGATCTCGACGGCGACATCCGTCGTGGAGACCGCCAGCTTTTGCGCCTGGGCTTGGTTGGCCATTCTTGTTTCCTCTCTTTTATCGTTTGTGGCCCTTGTCGAGCCGGCGTTCCACGAAGGCCGAATAGCGCGACATGCCGAAGCAGAAAATCCAGAACACGAAGCCGGCGAAGATCAGGCCCGTCAGCGGTGTGACCGGCGTGATCCAGGCCGAATCCCCAAAACTTGCCTTCACGATGCCGAGCAGATCGTACATCGAAATGATCGTGACGAGGGAGGTATCCTTGAACATGCCGATGAAGGTGTTCACGATGCCGGGGATCACGAGCTTGATGGCCTGCGGAAGCACGACGAAGGTCATTTTGTGGAAGTAGTTTAGACCAAGAGCGTCGGCCGCTTCATATTGCCCTTTTGGAATGGCTTGGAGACCGCCGCGAATAACCTCCGCCATATAGGCGGACGCGAAGATCGAAACGCCGATCAGCGCGCGCAGGAACTTGTCGATGTTGTTGCCGGGTTCCAGGAACAGCGGCAGCAGCACGCTCGCCATGAAAAGGACCGTGATCAGCGGGACGCCGCGGATCAACTCGATGAAGACGACGCAGGCCGTCTTCAGCACCGGCATGGTCGACCGGCGGCCGAGCGCCAGCAGGATGCCGGCCGGCAGCGAGACGACGATGCCGACGAAGGAGATGATGAGCGTCACCATCAGCCCGCCCCAGAGCGAGGTCTCGACGTGCCGCAGGCCGAACACGCCGCCAAGCAGCAGGAAGAAGGCGACGACCGGCAGCACGATCAGGAGAAGGAGGGCGTTCAGGCCCTTGCGCGGCACCTTCGGGATCAGGAAGGGGATGAGCAGGCCGACGAACATGACGACGACCAGGAGCGGCCGCCAGAGTTCGTCGCGCGGATAGGAGCCGAACATGAACTGGACGAAGCGGTCGCCGACATAGGCCCAGCAGGCGCCGTTCCAGCCGGCGGGAAGCTGGCCGCCCTGATCGACGGTGAGGCAGGCCGTGCGGTCTGCGCCGGTCCAGACGGCCGATACGAACAGCCAGTTGAGCAGGCCCGGTATGAAGTAGAGGATCGCCGCCAGCGCGACGAGGGACAGGATGCTGTCCTTCCACGAGGCGAAGAGGTTCTTGCGGACCCAGCCGATGGCGGAGGAATCCGACATCGGCGCCTTCTCCGGCTCAAGGAACTGGCTGCGGACGTAGGTAATGCTTTCAGCCATATCAGCGCTCCACCAATGCCATCTTGGCGTTGAACCAGTTCATGAACAGCGAAGTGATGAGGCTGATCGAGACGTAGATCAGCATCCAGATCGAGATGATCTCGATCGACTTGCCCGACTGGTTGAGGATGGTGCCGCCGACCGCGACGAGATCGGCATAACCGACGGCCACCGCGAGCGAGGAGTTCTTGATAAGGTTGAGGTACTGCGAGGTGAGCGGCGGAATGATGATGCGCAGCGCCTGCGGCAACACGACGAGGCGTGTCGCCTGGCCGGGACGCAACCCCAGCGCATAGGAGGCTTCCGACTGGCCCTTCGAGACGCCCCGGATGCCGGCGCGCACGATCTCTGCAATGAACGAGGCCGTGTAGAGGGACAGCGCAAGGTAGAGCGCCAGGAATTCCGGCCCGATCACCATGCCGCCGTTCATGTTGAACGAGCCCGGCACCGCATAGTCGAGCGAGAGCGGGCTGCCCATCACGATGAAGACGAGGAGCGGGAACAGCACGATCAGGGCGAGATTGATCCAGAGCACCGGCGGGCGGATGCCCGTCGCGCGCTGGCGGGCATTGGCCCAGACCGTGAAGGCGATCGCCGCGACGACGCCGATCAGGAAGGCGACCAGCACCACGCCAAAACCCTCGCCGAAGACCGGCGCCGGCATGTAGATGCCGCGGTTCGAGATGAAGAAGATCGCGTCCGGATTGTCCTTCACATGCTGGAAGATCGTGCGGATCGACGGCAGCAGGGCGAGAACGCCGAGATACCAGAAGAAGATGACGAGCAGCGGCGGAATGTTGCGGAAGATCTCCACATAGATCGTGCACAGCCGCGCGATCAGCCAGTTGTGCGACAGGCGGCCGATGCCGACGAGCAGGCCGACGATCGTCGCGGTGACGATGCCGGCGGCGGCGACGACGAGCGTGTTGATAAGGCCGACCTGAAGGGCGCGGAAATAGGTCGAGTCGCTGCTATAGGCGATCAACGACTGCGCGACGTCGAAGCCGGCACGGCTGTTCAGAAAGCCGAAGCCCGCCGACATGTTGGCGCGGGCAAGGTTCTGGACGACGTTGTTCCACGCATACCAGACGGCGGAGACGATCACGATGATCGTCACGACCTGGTAGACAGTGCTTCTCAGCGCCGGATTGTAGAGAAGAGATACCTTCGGCGGTTCGCCGGACCCTGTTCGGGCATCCGCAAGAGCCATGCATTTCCCCTGACATTGTTGTCGCCCTGTTTTCCGGGCGTTTTGTTTGAAAGGGAGGGCAATCGCTTGCCCTCCCGGAGTGGTGCGGATGATCGCTTAGCGAACCGGCGGTGCGTACTGCAGGCCGCCCTTCGTCCACAGGCCGTTCAGGCCGCGGGCGATCTTGAGCGGGGAACCTTCGCCGACATTGCGCTCGAAGGATTCGCCGTAGTTGCCGACCGCCTTGATGATCTGCACGGCCCAGTCCTTCGGCACGCCGAGGTCGGCGCCGATGGTGCTGTCAGCTTCTTCGCCGAGGAAGCGCTTGATGTCCGGGTTGGCCGACTTCTTCATCTCTTCGACATTCGCCTGGGTGATGCCGAATTCTTCGGCGGCCACCATCGCGTAGTGCGACCAGGTCACGATGTCGAACCACTTGGAGTCGTTCTGGCGAACGGCCGGGCCGAGCGGCTCCTTGGAGATGATTTCCGGCAGAACCATGTGGTCGTCGGGGTTCGCCATCTTCAGGCGGATCGAGTAGAGGCCCGAGGCGTCCGTCGTGTAGACGTCGCAACGGCCGGCATTGTAGGCGGCGTCGGCTTCATCCTGCGCTTCGAAGACGACCGGCTTGAAGTCCATGTTGTTCGAGCGGAAGAAGTCGGCGAGGTTGAGTTCGGTCGTCGTGCCGGACTGCACGCAGACGGAAGCGCCGGACAGTTCGAGCGCCGACTTCACGCCGAGCTCCTTCTTCACCATGAAGCCCTGGCCGTCATAATAGTTCACGGCGCGGAAATCGAAGCCGAGCTGCGAATCGCGGCTGATGCTCCAGGTTGTGTTGCGGGCGAGAATGTCGATTTCGCCGGACTGCAGGGCCGGGAAGCGGTCCTTGGCCGAGAGCGGCGTGTATTTCACCTTGGTGGCGTCGCCAAAGACGGCAGCGGCCACGGCCTTGCACAGGTCGATGTCGAGACCGGACCAGTTGCCGGCCGAATCCTGTGCGCCGAAACCGGCGAGGTTCGAGCCGTTCACGCCGCACTGCACGAAGCCCTTTGCCTTCACGTCAGTCAGCGTGTCCGCCTGTGCTGCATTTGCGCCAAGCCCCAGTACGGCAGCGCCGACGAGCGCAGCCATGATTTTTTTTGCCATTTTTTTACAACCTTTTTCTGTTGTCTTTGTTTTGTCCGCAGGCCCCGCACCCCTGACGGGCGCGCCCACGAAAACTCGCCACCCTCCCGGCGCGAGGTTGCTTATCTCATGCTCAAAATTTCGCAGGGTCAAGTGATCCGAACCATTTTCCGTTCGGTAACCTAAATTTGTCGGCAGTTGATGGGTTTTTGGGCAAAAAACCGTGGACTTGTGCAGTAAATCGCACAAAATTTCCGCGTTGGGAGGACTTGAAGCGCTTTGGACGCTTGCTCATCGTTTCGTATGGGGGTTGACCTGCCGGTCCCGCTGGCGAAAAGTCGGCGTCACCAAAACCCCTCGCATTGCTTCGGACAGATCCATGAAAAACAGAGACGAAATCCTCGCTGGCGCCGGCGTGAACACCCGCCTTGCCCATGCCGGAAACGACCCGGCCGACTACTATGGTTTCGTCAATCCGCCCGTCGTGCATGCCTCCACCGTGCTGTTCCCCGATGCCGCGACGATGGAAAGCCGTGCGCAGAAATACACCTATGGCACGCGCGGCACGCCGACGACGGATGCGCTCTGTGCCGCCATCGACGAGCTGGAAGGCTCGGCCGGCACGATCCTCTTGCCCTCGGGCCTTGCGGCCGTCACCGTGCCGTTCCTGGCCTATCTGTCGTCCGGCGATCACGCGCTGATCGTCGATTCGGTCTATCACCCGACCCGCCATTTCTGCGACACGATGCTGAAACGCCTCGGCGTCACCGTCGAATATTACGATCCGATGATCGGCGCCGGCATCGAGACGCTGATCAGGCCGAACACCAGGCTGGTGCACACCGAGGCGCCGGGCTCCAATACGTTCGAAATGCAGGATATCCCGGCCATCGCCGCCGCCGCCCACAAGCACAGCGCGGTCGTGACCATGGACAATACCTGGGCGACGCCGCTCTACTTCCGCCCGCTGGATTTCGGTGTCGACGTCTCCATCCACGCGGCGACGAAATATCCGGCCGGCCATTCGGACGTGCTGTTCGGCACCGTTTCGGCCAATGCCGCCCATTGGGAGCAGCTGCACGACACGCAGATCGCGCTCGGCACCTGTGCCTCGCCGGACGACGCCTACCAGGTGCTGCGCGGCCTGCGCACGATGGGCGTGCGGTTGGAGCGCCACCAGGAAAGCGCCTTGGAACTGGCGCGCTGGCTGGAAGGCGTCGACGATGTGTCGCGCGTGCTGCACCCCGCACTGCCGAGCTTCCCGGGGCACGATCTCTGGAAGCGCGACTTCAAGGGCTCCAGCGGCATTTTCTCGATCGTCCTCAACGGCGGTTCGCCGGATCGTTACAAGGCCAAGGCGCACGCCTTCCTCGATGCACTCGGAATCTTCGGCCTCGGCTATTCCTGGGGCGGTTTCGAATGCCTCGCGGTGCATGTCAATCTCAACGACCGCCGCGTCGCCAAGGCCCCGGAGGAAGGTCCAGTGCTGCGCCTCCAGATCGGTCTTGAGGACGTCAAGGACATCAGGGCCGATATCGAACGCGGGCTTGCCGCGGCGCGGGCGGTTTAACGGCTCAATCCGGTGTGCGGTAGCCGTAGAGCCAGTCGAGATCCGCGGCGAGGCTTTCCGGCCGGCGCAATGAAAGCACCAGATTGCGGCCGAGCGCGATCGGCCCGCGCGCATGGTAGGCGAAGCGGTTGAAGGCGCCGCGGCTGCGCACGCGGGCGACGCGTTCGCGGCGGGTCGTCTCGAATTGCCGCAGCGCCTGTCCGACGTCGTTCGCGCCGGCGAGCCGGTTTGCCAGCAGCGCGGCGTCCTCGATGGCCATCGCGGCACCCTGGGCCGCGAAGGGCGTCATGGCGTGCGCGGCATCGCCGATCAGCACCGTGTTGCTGCCATTCGTCCAGGCGCCGTCCGGGCATTCGAAGAGCGGCCACATCAGCGGCTCGCGCGCGTCGTCCAGCAGTCGTCTTATATCCTTGTGCCAGCCGGAAAAGGCGCCGAGCAGGCGCGCTCGCGCGGCGGCATCGCCGGTTCGTGACCAGCCTTCCGGCGGCGCTTCCGCCGATTGGTGAATGGCGACGATGTTGAATGACTGGGTTTGTGCAAGCGGATAGGCGACGAGGTGCGCCTGCGGGCCGAGGATGGCGGTCACGGTGCGCGGGTTGAGGAAGGGCGGCGCGGCGGCGTAGGGCAGGAGGAAGCGCCAGGCGACATTGCCGGAATAGTGTGCGGGCAGGGCGCCGGGCACCGCCTGCCGCAGGCGCGACCAGACGCCGTCCGCGCCGATCAGCACATCTGCCGGTGCAATGGCGAGGGCATCCTGCGCGGTCTCTATCCGCTGGCCCGTCGTCAGCGTGCAGAGCGGCTCGCGGCGCACGGCCTCCATCAGCACGGCGTGCAGCGAGGCGCGGTGCAGCACGCCGTAAGGCGCGCGCCAGCGGGTGCGCGCCGCCTTGCCGGCGGGAACCGAGGCGAGGGGGGAAAGCGAGCTTCCGGAGGAAAGCAGGATGTGGTCAGGCTCACTCCAGCGGGCGCTGAGTGCGTCGAGGAGGCCGAGATCCGAAAGGATGCGGGAGGCGTTCGGCGAGATTTGCAGGCCGGCGCCGACCTCTTCGAGCGCGGGGGCCTGCTCCAGGATATGCGAGACGATGCCCTTCTGGGCGAGCGCCAGGGCCGCCGTCAGGCCGGCAATGCCGGCACCGACGATGGTTGCGGATTTTGTCGAGGACATGCTGGTGCCGGCCTTTCGGCCGTTACGCCGCGACCTGGTTGGTGAAGGTGCAGCCGACCGGATCGGTCTGGGTGGCCTTGAAGGTCGGGTTGTAGCGGAACAGCGTCGAGCAGTACGGGCAGACCTTCTCGTTGTCGTCGCCCATGTCGAGGAAGACGTGCGGATGGTCGTAGGGCACGGAGGCGCCGACGCACATGAATTCCTTCACGCCGATCTCGATCGTGCGATGGCCGCCGTCGTTCTGGAAATGAGGAATGCCGTGTCCAGCCATGTCATGCTCCGTGGGAATGCCTGTTTTCTGCGCCGGACCATAATCGCCTTCCGGGCGAATGTGTAGATGCAAAACCGTCGCGCCCGGCGAGAAATCCGCGTGGCCACCGTTTTCTCGACGATCAAACGGCATTAAGAGCAGGGCATGAAAACGAAAGAAGGCCCGCGATGAACCTCGATGCTCCGTCCTTTTCCAGTTTCGCGCATGACGGCCTCGAGCTTGCCTTCTTCGACGAGGGCGACCCGTCGGGCGATCCGGTGCTGCTGATCCACGGCTTTGCCTCCAGCGCCAACGTCAACTGGGTGTTTCCCGGCTGGCTGAAGACGCTGGGGGACGCAGGCTACCGAGTCATCGCGCTCGACAACCGCGGCCATGGTGCAAGCGCTAAACCGCATGATCCCGCGGTCTATACGCCGCCGCTCATGGCGGGCGACGCTGCCGCACTTCTCGACCACCTGGCGATCCCCGAAGCGCATGTCTTCGGTTACTCCATGGGCGCGCGCATCACCGCCTTCATGGCGCTGGCGCATCCCCATCGCGTGCGCTCCGTGGTCTTCGGCGGTCTCGGCATCGGCATGGTGACGGGGGTCGGCGACTGGGATCCGATCGCTGACGCGTTGCTCGCCCCGTCGCTCGATGTGGTGACGCACGAGCGCGGCCGCATGTTCCGCGCCTTCGCCGACCAGACGAAATCCGACCGACAGGCGCTCGCCGCCTGTATCATGACCTCGCGTGACCTTTTGACGCCGCAGGACATGAGCCGTATCGACGTGCCCGCGCTGATCGGCGTCGGCACGAAGGACGACATTGCAGGCGCGCCGCAGCCGCTCGCCGACCTGATGCCGAATGCGCGCGCGCTCGACATTCCCGGTCGCGACCATATGCTCGCCGTCGGCGACAAGGTTTTCAAACGCGCCGTTCTGGAGTTCTATGCGGAGATCGACGGCCGCTGACGCGGCGTTTACGACAACGGCCGCCGGGCCATTTCGCTCCGGCGCCCTTTGCTTTATATATGGACGGGAATGACCATAAGGAGTGCGGCGATGGTCGCGACAAACGAACTGCGGGCCGGCGAGAATCTCAAGGCCATGGATCCGATCTGGGACAGCCTGCGCGAGGAAGCGCGCGTTGCCGCCCAGGCCGAGCCGCTGCTGGCGGCCTTCCTCTATTCGACGGTGCTGAACCACCGCTCGCTGGAAGAAAGCGTGATCCACCGCGTCTGCGAGCGCCTCGACCATCCGGATCTGCAGGCGAACCTCCTGCACCAGATCTTTGACGAGATGCTGGAAGACTGGCCGGAATGGGGCGGCATCCTGCGCGTCGACATCCAGGCCGTCTACGACCGCGACCCCGCATGCCTACGGTTCCTGGATGCCGTGCTCTATTTCAAGGGTTTCCACGCCATCCAGACCCATCGCGTCGCCCACTGGCTCTACAACAAGGGCCGGCGCGACCTCGCGCTCTACCTGCAAAGCCGCTCCTCCAGCGTCTTCCAGACGGACATCAATCCGGCCGCGCGCATCGGCAAGGGCATCTTCCTCGACCACGCCACCGGCTTCGTCGTCGGCGAGACGGCGACGATCGGCGACAATGTCTCGATCCTTCACAACGTCACGCTCGGCGGCACCGGCAAGGAGGGCGGCGACCGCCATCCGAAGATCGGCGACGGCGTGATGATCGGCGCCGGCGCAAAGATCCTCGGCAACATCCATATCGGCCATTGCTCGCGCATCGCCGCCGGCTCGGTCGTGCTGAAGCCCGTGCCGCCGAAATCGACGGTCGCCGGCGTGCCGGCGAAGGTCATCGGCGAAGCCGGTTGCAACGAGCCCTCGCGCGCCATGGACCAGCTTCTCGCGGCCTTCGACTACGATCTGTAAGCGGCGCCGGCAAAAGCGCGAGGCGGTTTGCGTGCGGCGTTGCGGGAAAGACTCCAACGCGGGGAAAGTCGCTTTCTCGTGGAAATCGAGGGTTTACACGCCCCGGAGCAGGTGCGAGAAGCGCGGCAAATCAATCGACGACGGAGACATATCGTGAAGCCGGAAGAAATCAGGAAGCTCGAGGCCTACTTCAAGCGCAATATCAACAAGGAGATTGTCGTGAAGGCCCGTCCGCGCAAGGATGAATCGGCGGAAGTCTATCTCGCGGATGAATTCCTGGGCGTCATCTTCCGCGATGACGAAGATGGGGAACTCTCCTACAACTTCTCCATGGCGATCCTCGACATCGATCTCTGATCGTCGGTATTATTTCCAGAAAAAAGCCCGGCCGCCTCTGCGCCGGGCTTTTTTATTATCGTTTTGCGACAAATTCGTCTTTTTCTGTCCCAATGATCATACCTATTGCGCAAGGTCTTGCTTTGTTTGTGAAATATTGCATTGCAGCATGATTATTGACTTTTTTGTGCGGCGCATATAGATTTCGGGCCTAAACCGGGATCCAAAGGAGACTTCGATGTTCAATCTCGACGACGCAAACAAGAAGAGCAAGGAAGCCGTGGACACGTTCGTAAAGAGCTACACGACCGTTGCGCAGGGTTTCCAGGCGATCGCCACCGAAACGGCCGACTACTCGAAGAAGTCCTTCGAAAACAACGTCGCCCATTTCGAAAAGCTCTCGGGCGTCAAGAGCGTCGAAGCCGCTCTCGAACTGCAGACGGCCTTCGTGAAGTCCGCCTATGAAGGTTTCGTCGCCGAAGCCACGAAGCTCACCGAAATGTACGCCGACCTCGCCAAGGGCGCCTACAAGTCCTACGAAGCGCCGGTCGCCAAGACCACGGCTGCTGCCAAGGCTGCTGTCGCCGCCTGATTTTTCAGTACTGCGTACGCGTATAGCGTTTAGAGGCCGGCTGCGGGCAACCGCAGCCGGCCTTTGCGCGTTGCGGGGATTGCGCGAGGCTGATGGAGCGGGCGCAAATTTCGCTATTTCCTTCGGATGACCGGTGATTATGATTGCAGTGCGAAGCGAGGCTCTTACAATCGTGTGACGAGACATTAGATAACAGGTCCAGAAGGCAGCCTCGGCTGAACGGTTCGCCCAAAGGAAGCGACCGAAATCAAGGGAATGAACACGAATGGATGTGAGACGGGTTCGAATGCAGGATGGGGAAGGCGGCGGCGACACTCCCGGTCGCAGCACCTCCGTCATTACCCGCACGAAACCTAAAACGAAGAAGCCGAGCCTTTATCGCGTCCTGCTTCTCAACGATGATTATACGCCCATGGAGTTTGTGATTCACATTCTGGAACGTTTCTTCCAGAAGGACCGCGAAGCGGCCACGCGGATCATGCTGCATGTGCACAATCATGGCGTAGGCGAGTGTGGCGTGTTCACCTACGAGGTTGCCGAAACCAAAGTGACACAGGTGATGGATTTCTCCCGCCAGCACCAGCATCCCCTGCAATGTGTCATGGAAAAGAAATGAGGAACGAACGTGCCAACATTTTCTGCAAGCCTTGAAAAGGCGCTCCACCAGGCACTGACCTACGCGAACGAGCGCCATCACGAATATGCGACGCTCGAGCACCTGCTGCTCGCCCTCATCGACGACGCCGACGCGGCTGCCGTGATGGGTGCCTGCAATGTCAACCTCGACGTGCTGCGCAAGACCGTCACCGACTATGTCGACCACGACCTTGCCAACCTGGTGACGGGTTACGAAGAAGATTCCAAGCCGACCTCCGGCTTCCAGCGCGTCATCCAGCGCGCGGTGATCCATGTCCAGTCGTCCGGTCGCGAGGAAGTGACCGGCGCCAACGTGCTCGTCGCGATCTTCGCCGAGCGCGAGAGCCATGCCGCCTATTTCCTGCAGGAGCAGGAGATGACGCGGTACGACGCCGTCAACTTCATCTCGCATGGCATCGGCAAGCGCCCCGGCTCCACCGAGCAGCGCCCGGTGCGCGGCTCGGATGATGCCGAGAGCGAGCCGAAGCAGCAGCGCGGCAATGGCGGAGGCGAACAGGAAGAGGCTGCCAAGAAGCAGGACGCGCTCACCGCTTACTGCGTGAACCTCAACGAGAAGGCCAAGAACGGCAAGATCGATCCGCTGATCGGCCGCCACGCCGAGGTCAACCGCACGATCCAGGTGCTCTGCCGCCGCTCCAAGAACAACCCGCTTTACGTGGGCGATCCGGGCGTGGGCAAGACCGCCATCGCCGAAGGCCTCGCCAAGCGCATCGTCGAAGGCAAGGTGCCGGAAGCGCTCGCCGACGCGACGATCTTCTCGCTCGACATGGGCACGCTGCTTGCCGGCACGCGCTATCGCGGCGACTTCGAAGAGCGCCTGAAGCAGGTCGTCAAGGAACTGGAAGACTATCCGGGCGCCGTGCTGTTCATCGATGAGATCCATACCGTGATCGGCGCGGGTGCCACCTCCGGCGGCGCGATGGATGCATCGAACCTCTTGAAGCCGGCGCTTTCCTCCGGCGCGATCCGTTGCATCGGCTCGACGACCTACAAGGAGTACCGCCAGTTCTTCGAGAAGGACCGGGCGCTCGTGCGCCGCTTCCAGAAGATCGACGTCAACGAGCCGACCATCAATGACACGATCGAGATCATGAAGGGCCTCAAGCCCTATTTCGAGGAGTACCACAAGCTCCGGTACTCCAACGAGGCGATCAAATCGGCCGTCGAGCTTTCGGCGCGCTACATCAACGACCGCAAGCTGCCGGACAAGGCGATCGACGTGATCGACGAGACCGGTGCGGCCCAGATGCTGCTGCCCGTTAGCAAGCGCCGCAAGCTGATCACCGAAAAGGAAATCGAGGCGACCGTTGCGACGATGGCCCGCATTCCGCCCAAGACCGTGTCGAAGGACGACGAGCAGGTGCTCGCCAACCTGGAGCGGGAACTGCGTTCCGTGGTCTACGGTCAGGATCTGGCGATCGAGGCTCTTGCGTCGGCGATCAAGCTTGCCCGTGCTGGCTTGCGCGAACCGAACAAGCCGATCGGCTGCTACCTGTTCTCCGGCCCGACCGGCGTCGGCAAGACGGAAGTGGCAAAACAGCTCGCCGGCTCGCTCGGCGTGGAACTGCTGCGCTTCGACATGTCGGAATATATGGAGCGGCACACGGTTTCCCGTCTGCTCGGTGCACCTCCCGGCTATGTCGGCTTCGACCAGGGCGGCCTGCTGACCGATGGCGTCGACCAGCATCCGCATTGCGTGCTGCTGCTCGACGAAATCGAGAAGGCGCATCCGGACCTCTACAACATCCTGTTGCAGGTCATGGATCACGGCTCGCTGACCGACCATAACGGCAAGAAGATCGACTTCCGCAACGTCATCCTGATCATGACGACCAATGCGGGCGCATCCGACATGGCCAAGGCCGCCATCGGCTTCGGCTCGTCGAAGCGCGAAGGCGAGGACATGGAGGCGATCAACCGCCTGTTCACGCCGGAATTCCGCAACCGTCTCGATGCGATCATCCCGTTCGGCTCGCTGCCGACGCCGGTCATCCATCAGGTCGTGCAGAAGTTCGTCATGCAGCTGGAAACCCAGCTTGCCGAACGCAACGTCACCTTCGACCTCAAGCAGGAAGCAATCGCCTGGCTGGCGGAGAAGGGTTACGACGAGAAGATGGGTGCGCGGCCGCTGGCGCGCGTCATCCAGGAAAACATCAAGAAGAAGCTCGCCGACGAAATCCTCTTCGGCAAGCTCAAGAAGGGCGGCGTCGTGCGCGTCTCCGTCGGCACCAAGGAAGATGGCTCGAACGGCCTGATCCTCGATGCCGTGCCGGAAACCGCGCCGATCAAGCCGAAGGCCGAAATCGAGGAAGCGGCCGCCAAGAAGGCGAAGCCGCGCAAGGCGAAGGAAACGGTTGCCGCTGAGGCTGCGCCGGCCAAGGCCAAGTCGTCCAAGAAGGCGGCTGAGCCCAAGGCCGAGGAGCCGAAGGACGAGCCGCCGCGCAAGGCCTCCAGCGCCGTGCCGAAGGTGCCGCGCAAGAAATAACGGCTTTACAAATCCCATGAGCCGGGCAGGTCACTGCCCGGCTTTCTTTTGTTGAAGACCCGAGACGTTAATGACGGCCGAGACTGCGCCAGACCCTCAATCCCAGACCCACTGGTTCCTGCTCGGCATGCGCGGCATCTTCAGCCTGCCGGCGATCATCCTCATGCTGTCCTTCGTCGGCTTCGCGGCGTTTACGGCGGAGGCGAAGATCCCGGTCGAGCAGGTGATGTTCATGACCGGCATGGTCTGGGCGCTGCCGGCCAAGGTCATCCTTGTCGGCTCCATGCTGTCGGGCGCGCACATCCTGACGGCCTTTATCGCCGTGACGCTCTCTTCCGTGCGCATGATGCCGATGGTGGCGGCGCTGATCCCGGAAATCCGGACCAGCCGCACGCCGACCTGGCTTTTGTTGTTCCTCTCGCATTTCGTCGCCATCACCGCCTGGGTTTTCGCCATCGAACGGGTGAACGGCGTGCCGCGCGACGGCCGCGTTGCGTTCTTCGCCGGCTTCGGCATCACGCTGACGCTGCTCAACATCCTGCTGGTCGGGCTCGTCTATGGCGCGGTCTCGGAATTTCCGCCGATCGTTTCGGGCTGCCTGTTCTTCCTCACGCCGGTCTATTTCCTGACCTCGATCTGGATTTCCGCGCGCCACCGGGTGATCTACTGGGCGCTCGGCATCGGGCTGGCGCTCGGCTGGTTCTTCGCCATCGTCGCGCCGGAATACGATATCCTGCTTGCCGGCGTCATTGGCGGCACGCTCGCCTGGTGGGGTGAGCGGATGCTGCGCCAGCGGGAGGCGCGGTCATGAGCTTCGATGGCCTCTGGCCCTATATCTTCATCGCCGTCGCCGGATGGCTCGCGACCGATCTCTGGCGGTGGGCGGGCGTGCTCGCCGGCAATCGCATCGACGAGAAATCGGAGGTGCTGAACTGGGTGAAGGCGGTCGCGACCGCGCTCGTCGCGGCGGTCATCGCCAAGCTGATCTTCTTCCCGACCGGCACGCTGGAGGCCTCGCCGCTCTGGCTGCGGCTGGGGTCGGTGGTGTTCGGCGGCCTGTGCTTCTTCGTGGGCGGGCGTTTCCGGCAGATCGCCGGCATCGCCGCGGCCATCGGTTTCCTGGCCGCGGGTCTTGCCATTCTCGGGGTGTGATCAGCCCTCCGCCAGCGCCTTGCGCAGCTTCTCGGCATTTGCCGCCAGCACGGCCTGGTCTTCCATCGTGCCCGAATGCGGCTTCAGGGCCACGCCCTCGACGCGCGGGATGATATGCACATGCAGGTGGTAGACGGTCTGGCCGGCGGCCGGCTCGTTGAACTGGATCACCGTCACGCCGTCGGCCTCGAAAGCCTCCTTGGCCGCGACGGCAACCTTCTGCACGACCGGGAAAAGCCGCGAAAGCGTCTCAGGATCGGCATCGAGGATGTTGCGCGACGGCGCCTTGGGGATGACGAGCGTGTGCCCGTTCGCCTGCGGCATCACATCCATGAAGGCGACCGTATGCTCATCCTCGTAGACGCGGTGCGAGGGGATTTCGCCGCGCAGGATCTTGGCGAAGATGTTGTTGGTGTCGTAGGTGCTCATGCTCGTCTCCCGATGATGCTTGGAGCATTTTCGCTTTTATTCGAATCGCGAAAACGCTCTATCTTTTTGTTTTCACGCATTTTTCTGGAATTGCTCTAGTCGCTTTCGTTTTCGCCGCGGCGGAAGGGGCCGTGTTCGGCAAGATATTCGCCCATCGTCTCCACATCGCGGCGCTCGCGCTCCAGATAGTCGGCGACGGCGCGGCGCAGGCCTGGATGGGTGATGAAATGGGCCGAATGGGTGATGGCCGGTAGGTAGCCGCGCGCGAGCTTGTGTTCGCCCTGCGCGCCCGCCTCTACGCGTACCAGCCGCTTCTCGATCGCGAAGTCGATGGCCTGATGGTAGCAGACCTCGAAATGCAGGAAGGGATGGTCCTCGATGCAGCCCCAGTGCCGGCCATAGAGCGCGTCGCCGCCGATGAAATTGATCGCGCCGGCAACGTAGCGGCCGTTGCGTTTCGCCATGACGAGCAGGATGTCGTCGGCCATGCGCTCGCCGATCAGGCTGTAGAATTCGCGGTTGAGGTAGGGCCGGCCCCATTTGCGGCTGCCGGTGTCCATATAGAAGGTGAAGAACTGGTCCCAGACCTCTTCCGTCAGGGCTGCACCCGTCAGCCAGTCGATCGAAATCCCATGCTCCAGCGCCGCCCGGCGCTCCTTCTTCAGCGCCTTGCGCTTGCGTGAGGCGAGGGTCTCCAGAAAATCGTCGTGCGAACCGTAACCGGCATTGAGGAAGTGGAACTGCTGGTCCGTGCGGTGCAGGTAGCCCGCCGCCTCGAAGATCGGCATTTCCTGTTCCGGCACGAAGGTGACATGCGCGGAGGAGGCGCCGTGACGCCGGGCGAGTTCCTTCAGGCCTTCGGCGAGCCCGGATTGCGTCTCGATCAGCGGCTGGTCGGGGCGGTGCAGCAGCCGCGGGCCGGTCGCGGGCGTAAAGGGGATCGCGGCCTGCAGCTTCGGATAATAGCGCCCGCCGGCGCGCTCGAAAGCGTCGGCCCAGCCGTGGTCGAAGACATATTCGCCCTGGCTGTGGCTCTTGAGATAGGCGGGCAGGGCGCCGAGGATGGCGCCGTCGTCGCCCTCCAGCAGAAGGTGCTGGCCGAGCCAGCCGGTCTCGGCGGTGGCGCAGCCGGACTCTTCGAGCGACGACAGAAAAGCGTGGCTGACGAAGGGGTTGTAGGGCATGTGCGCGTCGCCCCTGGAGGCGCCGGCAAGGCGCCCCCATTGGTCCGCCGCAATATCGGCGAAGCTCGTTTCGACGCGGATGCGCACGGGCTCGACCATGTCAGGCCGTCAATGCCTCGCGCGGATCGAAACCTTCGAAGGTCATCTGGTCCGCGTTGAGCGCCGTGATCGTGCGCGCTTCGTCGTCGCGCACGGTCCAGGTGATGATCTGCTTGCCGAGGTCGCGCTCCTTGCTGACAAAGGCGTTCGGCAGGTGGCCGTAATGGTAGGAGATGAAATCGAGACCGAGCTGCATCGCCTCCTCGTGCACGGCAAAATTCTCCGGCCGCGCGCCTTCCGCCGTCAGGCCGACGGGACGGGTGGTGCCGAGAGCCTTGAGGTCCTTCAAAAGCCAGTGGTCGAAGCTCATCAGCGCGACGGGACCTTCATAGTCTTCGAGCGCGTCGAGCACCGCCACGGCGAAACCTTCGTCGTCACCCTTGCGGCCTTTGAGTTCCAGCACCAGCGGCACGCGGCCCTTCACGAGGTGGAGCAACTGGTTGAGCGTCGGGATGCGGTCCGCCGTGCCGCCGATCGGCAGCAGGCCGAGTTCACCGGCGGTGCGCGCCCGCACGTCGCCCTCGATGCCGCACAGGCGCTTCAGGTCATCGTCATGGAAGACGACGGGAATGGCATCGGCGGTATATTGCAGGTCGCATTCGATGGCGAAGCCGGCGTCGGCCGCGCGCGAAAATGCGGAAAGCGTGTTTTCCCAGACGGCCCGGTTGAGGTCGTGATAGCCGCGATGGGCGATCGGCCTCTCGGTCAGCCAGTTGAATTTATGCATCAGGCGATTTCCATGATGGCGTCGATCTCGACGGCGGCGTTCAGCGGCAGCGCGGCCATGCCGACGGCGGCACGGGCATGTTTGCCGGCGTCACCCAATGCGCCGACGAGGAAGTTGGAGGCGCCGTTGATGACGAGGTGCTGCTCGACGAAGTCCGGGGCGGAGGCGACGAAGCCGTTGATCTTGATGATGCGCTTGATGCGCGACAGGTCGCCGAGGGCTGCCTTCGCCTGGGCAAGCAGGCCCAGCGCACACAATTCCGCCGCTTTCTGGCCGCCGGCGACGTCGACGTTCCTGCCGAGATGGCCGGTGACGGCGAGCTTGCCGTCGAGCATCGGCAGCTGGCCGGAAATGTGGAGGACGTTGCCGCTGATGACGAAGGGCACGTAATTAGCCGCGGGGGCCGCCGCCACGGGGATTTCGTAGCCCAGTTCCTTGACGCGATTCTCGATTTCAGCGGACATTGCGGTCTCCGTCGTTGCTCGCGTTCGGGCCTGCCGTCGCGATATCGAAATGAATAGGGCAGCGCGCGGATATTGCCTCGCTTTTGCCGGAAGAGTTCTTATAACATCGCGACCGACTTCAACAGGAGGAAACGGATGTTTCGTTCAGCCTTTGTCGCGGCCGCCATGGCCGGGGCATGCTTCGCCGGCAGCGGCGTCTCGAGCGCCTTTGCCACGCCGGCGACCGGGCTTGCGCCGCACCGTGCCGTCTATGACCTCCAGCTCAAGGATGCGACCGAGCGCTCGGGCATCGCCGGCATGTATGGCCGCATGGTCTACGAGTTCAACGGCAGCCCCTGCGACGGCTACACGGTGAGCTTCCGTTTCGTCACGCAGGTCAATACCGGTGAGGAGACGCGCCTCACCGACCAGCAGACGACCACCTACGAGGACCTGAAGAACGGCAGCTTCCGCTTCCTGACGCGCTCCTTCACCGACGAAAAGCTGGACAAGGAAGTGCGCGGCTCCGCCCGCGAGGAGAAGCAGGGCGTCAGCGTTGACCTGACGGCGCCCGACAACCGCCAGGTGGAGCTTGCCGCCAGCCGCTTTCCGACCGAACACATGCTGGAAGTCATCGATCACGCCAAGAAGGGCGACCGCTTCTTCGAATCGCGCATTTATGACGGCTCCGATGCGGGCGACAAGACGTTGCTGACCACCGCCGTGGTCGGCAAGAAGGAAACGCCGAAGGCCGGCGACCTCGACGCCGCCAAGGCCGGCGATTTTTCCAAGGATGCGTTCTGGCCGGTGTCGATCGCCTATTACAACGATACCAGCGAGGGCGACGCGCTGCCGGTCTACCGCATGTCCTTCAAGCTCTACGAGAACGGCATCACCCGCGACCTCACCATGGATTATGGCGAGTTCTCGCTGACCGGAAAGCTCGCCAAGCTTGAGATGTTCAAGCAGCAGGAGTGCAAGTAAGAACGCCCGCGACGCATTTTTTAACCCGCTGCCCTTGATTTGCCCGGAAACTGAGGGTATGGGGCAGCCATTCCACACGTAAGGCATGGGATCGTCCGGGAGAAATCCGGACCGTTCCGCCCGGTGGCATTCCCCAAGGGGATGCTGTTCGCCTTGCGGAGGTTCAACCGGAAAAGGATAACAAGGCATGGCATTGCCCGATTTCTCTATGCGCCAGCTTCTCGAAGCTGGTATTCACTTCGGCCACCAGACCCACCGCTGGAACCCGAAGATGAAGCCGTATATCTTCGGCGATCGTAACAACGTTCACATCATCGACCTGGCACAGACCGTTCCGCTCCTGTCGCGCGCCCTTCAGGTCGTGTCCGACACGGTTGCCGGCGGCGGCCGCGTTCTGTTCGTCGGCACCAAGCGCCAGGCGTCCGACATTATCGCCGATGCTGCCAAGCGTTCGGCCCAGTATTACGTCAACGCCCGCTGGCTCGGCGGCATGCTGACGAACTGGAAGACGATCTCCAACTCGATCCAGCGCCTGCGCAAGCTCGACGAGATCCTGAACTCGGAAGGCTCCGGCTATTCCAAGAAGGAGCGCCTGACCCTCGAGCGCGAACGCGAGAAGCTTGAAAAGGCCCTCGGCGGTATCCGCGACATGGGCGGCACGCCGGACCTGATGTTCATCATCGACACCAACAAGGAATCGATCGCGATCCAGGAAGCCAAGCGTCTCGGCATCCCGGTCGTCGCCGTTATCGACTCCAACTGCGATCCGGACCCGATCGACTTCCCGATCCCCGGCAACGACGACGCCTCGCGCGCTATTGCCCTTTACTGCGACCTGATCGCCCGCGCCGCCATCGACGGCATCGCGCGCCAGCAGGGTGCATCGGGCCGTGACCTTGGCGCCTCTGCCGAGGCTCCGGTCGAGCCGGAACTCGAAGCCGAAGCGTAAGGCCAAGGTCGGAGCGAAACATTCGCTCCCGCTTATCTGAGATAACCGAGGCCAGAGAGACGATCCCTGGCCTCGGCTTGTTTGAAGACCCTGTCTGCCGACGATCCCCGGGGTCGTGGTTAAGGCGGCAGGTCGGAGGTGATCTTCATCACCCTGTCATATTTCCGGGTACATTCGTTCCCAAAACCTTGAGTTCGCCGGGGTTTCTCGGCGGCACGCAACAAGAACCGACAAGAGGCTCACAATGGCTGAAATCACCGCTGCACTGGTGAAGGAACTGCGCGAAAAGTCCGGCGCAGGCATGATGGACTGCAAGAAGGCGCTGGCTGAAAACGACGGCGACATCGAAGCAGCGATCGACTGGCTGCGCGCCAAGGGCATCGCCAAGGCCGACAAGAAGTCGGGCCGCACCGCCGCTGAAGGCCTCATCGGCGTCGCCACCTCCGGCACCAAGGCCGTCGTCGTTGAAGTCAACTCGGAAACCGACTTCGTTGCCCGCAACGATGCCTTCCAGACGATCGTGCGCGGCGTTGCCGACGTGGCGCTGACCACTGACGGCACCGTTGAAGCCGTTGGCGCCGCCACCTACCCGGCAACCGGCAAGTCGGTCACCGACACGATCAAGGACGCCATCGCCACCATCGGCGAGAACATGAACCTGCGCCGCTCGGTCCTGCTGTCGGTCGAAGACGGCGTTGTTGCGACCTACATCCACAACGCTGCTGCCGACCGTCTCGGCAAGCTCGGCGTTCTCGTGGCGCTGAAGTCGACCGGCGACAAGGAAGCCCTCAACGCCATCGGCCGCCAAGTCGCCATGCACGTTGCTGCAACGGCTCCGCTCGCCATCCGCGCCGAAGAAGTCGATGCCGCTGTTGCCGAACGCGAACGCAACGTCTTCATCGAGCAGTCGCGCGCTTCCGGCAAGCCGGACAACATCATCGAGAAGATGGTTGAAGGCCGCATGCGCAAGTTCTTCGAAGAAGTCGCCCTGCTGTCGCAGGCCTTCGTCATGAACCCCGACATCACCGTCGGCGCTGCCGTCAAGGAAGCTGAAAAGACCGTCGGCGCGCCGATCGAAGTCGTCGGCATGGCCCGTCTCCTGCTCGGCGAAGGCGTCGAGAAGGAAGAGACGGACTTCGCTGCGGAAGTCGCGGCTGTGGCCAAGGGCTGATTTTCTTAATACCGATTGGGAAAAGAACAGGGCGCCGCGTGACAACGCGGCGCCCTTCGTGTATCCGGCTTGCCGAAATGCCTGCCCCGAATTTTCTTCTGCGGCGAGGGTTGCCCTGTGCCGAACCGCTCCCGGTTCTGGCCGGCTGCCCGATCGGGTGAGCAGGTTCACGAGTTCAGGAGCGACCATGACGGCCAACCCAATCTATAAACGTGTTCTGCTGAAAGCCTCCGGCGAGGCGCTGATGGGCTCGCAAGGCTTCGGCATCGATGTCGCGGTCGCCGATCGCATCGCCTCCGACATCGCCGAAGCCCGCGCGCTCGGCGTGGAAGTGGGTGTCGTCGTCGGCGGCGGCAATATCTTCCGCGGGGTGGCGGTGGCCTCCAAGGGCGGCGACCGGGTGACCGGCGATCATATGGGCATGCTGGCAACCGTCATCAACGCGCTGGCGCTCGCGACCTCGCTGCGCAAGCTCGATATCGACACCGTGGTTCTCTCGGCAATCGCCATGCCGGAAATCTGCGAGAGCTTTTCGCAGCGCGCGACGCTCTATCACCTGTCGCTCGGCCGCGTGGTGATCTTCGCGGGCGGGACCGGCAACCCGTTCTTCACGACCGATTCTGCCGCAGCGCTTCGCGCCGCCGAAATGGGCGCCGAGGCGATCTTCAAGGGCACGCAGGTCGACGGCATCTATTCCGCGGATCCGAAGAAGGACCCGCATGCCACCCGCTTCGACCGCCTGACGCACAGCGAAGTGCTGGAGCGGGGCCTTGCCGTCATGGACGTCGCCGCCGTGGCGCTGGCGCGGGAAAACCACATCCCGATCATCGTGTTCTCCATCCATGAAAAGGGCGGTTTCGCCGAAATATTGACGGGTGGCGGACGCGGTACCATCGTAACCGACAACTGATTCTCAAGAGGCGAGCACGCCCGATGCGTGCAGCCGTTCCGTGAAAATGGGAGTATTCCGATGAGTGAAGGTATTGACCTGAAGGAACTGAAACGCCGCATGGATGGCGCGATTTCCGCTTACAAGAACGACATTGCGTCGCTGCGCACCGGCCGCGCCTCGGCCAACGTGCTCGATCCGGTGCAGGTCGAAGCCTACGGCTCGCGCGTGCCGCTGAACCAGGTCGCCAATATTTCTGTTCCGGAACCCCGCATGCTGTCGGTCTCCGTGTGGGACAAGAGCATGGTCGGCGCCGTCGAGCGCGGCATCCGCGAATCGAATCTCGGCCTGAACCCGATCATCGATGGCCAGAACCTGCGCATCCCGCTGCCGGAGCTCAACGAAGAGCGCCGCAAGTCGCTTGTGAAGGTCGCGCATGACTATGCCGAAAAGGCCAAGGTGGCGATCCGCCACGTGCGCCGCGACGGCATGGACGACCTCAAGAAAGCCGAAAAGGATGGCGATATCGGCCAGGATCTGAGCCGCAGCCAATCCGAAAGGGTGCAGAAGATGACCGACGAGACGATTTTGGACGTCGATCGCTTGCTTGCCGAGAAGGAAAAGGAAATCATGCAGGTTTGAGGCGCCCGCCTCGCATCTTTTCTCCATTCCGGATCGCTCATGAACCAACTCTCGCCCAGCACCGTACCGGCACACGTCGCCATCATCATGGATGGCAACGGACGCTGGGCGAGTGCGCGCGGCCTGCCGCGTGCCATGGGACACCGCAAGGGTGTCGAATCCGTGCGTGAGGCTGTGCGCACGGCCGCCGAAAGCGGCGTGCGCTACCTCACGCTCTTCGCCTTCTCCTCGGAAAACTGGAGCCGGCCCGAGAGCGAGATCACCGATCTCATGGGCCTCCTGAAGACCTTCATCCGGCGCGACCTTGCGGTGCTGCACCGGGAGAACGTGCGCATCCGTGTCATCGGCGACAAGTCGAACCTGTCGAGCGACATCCTGCCGCTGCTTCTGGAAGCGGAGGACACGACGCGGGCGAACAGCGGCATCACGCTGGTCATCGCCTTCAATTACGGTTCGCGCGACGAGATCGCCCGGGCGGTGCGCACGCTTGCCGCCGAGGTCGCCGCCGGGCGTCTCGATCCGGCCGAGATTACCTCGGAGCGCATCGGCGCATCGCTCGATACCGCCGGCATTCCCGATCCCGACCTCATCATCCGCACCAGCGGCGAAGAGCGGCTGTCGAATTTCCTGCTCTGGCAGGCGGCCTATGCCGAACTGATGTTCGTTCCCGATTTCTGGCCCGACTTTTCGCGCGAGACCTTCCTTGCCGCGCTGTCGCGCTATTCCATGCGCGAGCGCCGGTTCGGCGGCTTGCAGGCCGCAAAGACGCTTGCGGTGGGCTCCTGATGCAGAGTGAACTGCGTCTGCGCATCCTCTCCGGCATCGTGCTGGCTATCGTCGTGCTCGTCGCGACCTGGCTCGGCGGTTTCGCCTTTCGCGTGCTCGCCTCGGCCATAGCGCTCCTCATCTATTATGAATGGTCGACGATCACGCGCCTGCCGGAAACGGATTTCCGCGCCAATGCGTTCGGCTGGCTGTCGGTCGGCGTGATCGCGCTTCTGGTGGTCTTCGGCATCGACGAATTCGCCATGCCCGCGCTGATCGGCGCGACGCTGATCGGCATCGTCTATGCCTTCGCCCTCCAGGGCAGCGGCTGGCTTGCAGGCGGCATCGTCTATGCCGGCCTGACGGCGATTTCGCTCGCCGCCATCCGCGGCGATACGGCGCATGGCTTTGCCGCCATGCTGTTCATCTTCGCCGTCGTCTGGGCGACGGATATTCTCGCCTATTTCGTGGGACGCGCCATCGGCGGGCCAAAACTCGCGCCGCCGATCTCACCGGGAAAGACCTGGTCGGGGGCGATCGGCGGGGCGATTTCCGCCGTCATCGCCGGCACGCTGGTGCACATGGCCTTCTTTTCGCTGAACGGCCTGTGGGTGCCCGTCATGGCGCTGGTGCTTTCGGTTTTCAGCCAGGTTGGTGATCTTTTCGAGTCCTTCATCAAGCGCCGTTTCGGCGTGAAGGACTCAAGCCGTCTCATTCCGGGACATGGCGGCGTCATGGACCGGGTTGACGGCCTTGTTTTTGCCTGCTTCGCCGCGTTCCTCATTGCACTTGGCGATGCGATCGTGTCGGGCACCGCGAACACGCCGGCCGGCGTGTTCCTTTTCGGCCCGTAATCGCGACACATTGGGGATTGCTCATGGAAATGCTGGCTGGCTCCGTTGGGTTCGTGACGGGCTATATCATTCCCTTCCTGGTCGTGCTGACGCTCATCGTCTTCGTGCACGAGATGGGCCACTACCTGGCGGGCCGCTGGTCCGGCATCGGCATCACCGCCTTTTCCGTCGGCTTCGGCCCGGAACTTTTCGGGTTCAACGACCGCCACGGTACGCGCTGGAAGCTCTCCGCCATCCCGCTCGGCGGCTATGTCAAGTTCCTCGGCGACGAGGATCCTGCCTCCATTCCGGATTATGACGCGGTCGCAGCACTACCGGAGGCGGTGCGCAAGCGCACGTTCCTCGGTGCTGCCCTGTGGAAAAGGGCGGTGACGGTCGCTGCCGGCCCGATCGCCAATTTCGTGCTCGCCATCGCCATCTTCGCGGTGATGTTCACCATCTACGGCCGCCAGATCGCCGATCCCATCGTCGCCGAAGTTCGCCCGGACAGCGCCGCCTCAGAGGCGGGCGTGCTCCCCGGCGACCTGCTCGTGGCGCTTGACGGCAATCCGGTCACCACCTTCGACGACGTGCGCCGCTATGTCAGCGTGCGCCCGGAACTGACGATCAACGTGACGGTGCGCCGCGACGGCCAGGATCTCGTCCTTCCGATGGTGCCCAAGCGCACCGAGATCACCGACCAGTTCGGCAACAAGATCGAACTCGGCCTGATCGGCATCGTCACCAACCAGGAAACCGGCAATTTCCGCGTCGTGGAATATGGCCCGGTCGAGGCCGTGGGACAGGGCGTGCTGCAAAGCTGGCATATCGTGACGGGCACGTTCGACTATCTCGCGAACCTCGTCACGGGCCGCATGAAGGCCGATCAGCTCGGTGGACCCATCCGCGTGGCGCAGGCTTCCGGCCAGATGGCGACGCTGGGTGTTGCCGCTCTGCTGCAGCTGGCTGCCGTTCTCTCTGTTTCCATTGGACTTTTGAACCTGATGCCGGTTCCGGTACTTGATGGCGGCCATCTGATGTTCTATGCGGTGGAGGCTATCCGGGGCAGGCCTGTCGGGCCCGGGGCGCAGGAGATCGCATTTCGCATCGGCATGGCGCTGGTGCTCATGCTGATGGTCTTTGCGACCTGGAACGACATATCCATGCTTCTTGGCTGAGGTTTGCCGGGCTACCGGCAGTGAATGCCGGCGTTGCCGGCAGGGAATCAAAAGGGGTGCCGCTCTCGCCGACGCAGTCGTGCTAACGCTCTGTTTACCGTAATGAAACGGATGTAGTGACCTTCGGGCCACGGTTGGAATTGAAGTAAACAGAAATTAACGCGTGACCTTGCTTAGATGGCAAAAGCGGTTAAAACGGCAAACGTGACCGGAATCGGGCGTACGCGCCTGCCGGGACGTTGAAACGAAGGTAAGTAGTGAAGATGAAAGCTGGTTCAAAATTTTTGAACGCCGTGTCGGCCGTTGCATTGTCGGCCACGATGGTTGTCACGGGCGGCTCTTTTGCCACGCTTGTCTCCGCCACGGCCGCCGAGGCCGCCGTCATCCGCAGCATCCAGGTGAATGGCGCTGACCGTGTCAGCGCCGATACGGTCAAGGCCAATGTCACCATTGTGCCCGGCAAGGCCTTTTCCAACGCCGATATCGACGCCTCCGTGCGCCGCCTGTTTGCCACCGGCTACTTCTCCGATGTGAAGATCTCGGTTTCCGGCAGCACGCTCGTCGTCGTGGTCGATGAAAACCAGCTCATCAATCAGGTCGTCATCAACGGCAACCGCAAGATCAAGGACGACAAGCTGCAGGGCGTTCTTCGCTCGCAGTCGCTCGGTCCGTACAGCGAGACCGCCGTCGAAGCCGACAAGCAGGCGATCCGCGACGCCTATGCCGCGATCGGCCGCAGTGACGCAACCGTCACGACGCAGGTCTATCCGCTCGGCAATGGCCGCGTGAACCTCGCCTATATCGTCGACGAAGGTGACCGTACGAAGATCTCTCAGATCAATTTCGTCGGTAACGAAGCCTACAGCAACAGCCGTCTGCGCGCCGTTATCGTCACCAAGAAGTCGAACTTCCTGTCCTTCCTGACCCGCAAGGACGTTTATAGCGAAGACAAGTTGCGCGCTGACGAGGAGTCGCTGCGCCAGTTCTACTTCAACAACGGCTATGCCGACTTCCGCGTGATTTCGTCGGAAGCCGTGCTTGACGAGTCCTCCAACGAATATGTCGTGACCTTCACGGTCGAAGAAGGCCAGCGCTACGACTTCGGTCAGGTGAACGTCGAATCGACGGTCGAAGGCATCGATGGCGCGGAGCTTCAGGGCCTCGTCGAATCGCGCCCGGGCAGCACGTATCGTGCCCGCGACGTGCAGGACACGATGTCGGAAATCTCCAAGCGCGTTGCGGCCAACGGCTATCCGTTTGCCCGCGTGACGCCGCGCGGCAACCGCGACCTCGGCAACGGCACGATTGCCGTCGATTACCTCGTCGACCAGGGCGAGCGCGCCTATGTCGAGCGCATCGAAATCCGCGGCAACACCCGCACGCGTGACTACGTCATCCGCCGCGAGTTCGACATCGGTGAAGGCGATGCCTTCAACCAGGAAGTCATCACGCGCGCAAAGCGCCGCCTTGAGGCCCTCGGTTACTTCTCCACGGTCAACATCACGACCGCGCCGGGCAGCCAGTCCGACCGCGTTGTCCTGGTGGTCGATGTTCAGGACCAGTCGACCGGTTCGTTCGGTATCGGCGCCGGTTACGAAACGGGCAAGAACGGCGGCATCAAGCTTGAAGCGTCGGTCGAAGAAAAGAACTTCCTCGGTCGCGGCCAGTATATCCGCGTGGCTGCCGGTGGCGGCGAGAACTCGCGCGATTACAGCCTGTCGTTCACGGAGCCCTATTTCCTCGGCTACCGCCTGGCTGCCGGCTTCGATGTCTTCAAGAACGAAGACGAGAGCGAAGATTATTACAGCGTCAACACGGAAGGCTTCACGCTGCGCGTGACGGCGCCGATCACGGAAGACCTGTCGACGTCGCTGCGCTACAGCTACACGAAGCTCGACTACAATTCCGGCGATCTCGACGAACTGTCGTCGCCTTACCGTTACGTGGTCACCGAAGGTCCTTGGGTTCGCTCCTCGGTTTCGCACAGCGTGACCTATGACACGATCGATGACCGCACGCTGCCGCGTGAAGGTATGTTTGCCCAGATCACCCAGGAATTTGCCGGCCTCGGCGGCGATTCGGACTACTACAAGATTTCGGGCAAGGCACGTTACTTCCACATGCTGCTCGAAGATGCCGATGTCATCGGCTCGCTCTCGGTCAGTGGTGGCCACATGTGGGGTCGCGGCGACACGAAGGTGTTCGACCAGTTCACGCTTTCGGCCAGCGACATCCGCGGCTTCGAATCGGGCGGCATCGGCCCGCGCGCGACGTCGACGGACGACGCACTCGGTGGCAAGACCTACTTCACGGCCTCTGCCGAAGCGTCCTTCCCGCTGCCGTTCATCTCGCGGGATTCGGGCCTGCGCGGCGCCTTCTTTGCCGATGCCGGCACGCTTTACGGCAACGACGTCAAGACGGTCGCAGCTGACCGGGTGCGTGGCGAAAGCATGAGCATCCGCGCCTCGGTCGGCGCCAGCGTGATCTGGGCTTCGCCGTTCGGTCCGCTGCGTCTCGACTATGCGGTTCCGGTCAAGAAGGAAAACTTCGACGAAGTGCAGCGCTTCAAGTTCGGCATCGCGACGCAGTTCTGATATAGGCAGTCCAGAACTGCGAGAAAACGGACGTTCTGGAGTCATGCCGATGGAGCATAACTGGTTTTTTCCGCCCCATGACGGCATTCGTCTGGGTGATCTTGCGGCGACGCTTGGGGCGGAACTTGCCGATGCTGCGCATGCCGACCGTGTCGTGCGCAGCGTTTCGCCCGTCAACCGGGCGAAAGAGGGCGACCTCTGTTACATCCTCTCCCGTAAATTTCGCGGCGAGCTCGCGACCTGTGCGGCCTCGGCCATCCTCTGCGATCGATCGCTTGCAGCGCTCGTCCCGTCGCATGTCGCCGTCCTGCTTTCCACGCGCCCGCACACCGCTTTCGCGCTCGCCGGTGAGTTGCTGCACGGCTCTGCCATGCGGCCGGAGCCGATGACATCCACGGTGGGCATTGCGCCCGGCGCCTATGTCGATCCGGAAGCGCGCATCGAGCCCGGCGTCTCCATCGAACCGATGGCGGTGATCGGCAAGGGCGCGGAGATCGGCGAGGGTACGCATATCGGCCCCGGCGCGATCATCGGCGCGGGCGTGCGCATCGGGCGCAATTGCTCGATTGCCGCCGGCACCACGGTGCAATGCGCGCTGGTCGGCAACAATGTCATCCTGCATCCCGGCGTGCGCGTCGGCCAGGATGGTTTCGGCTATGCGCCGGGCCTGAAGCCCGGCATGATCAAGATCGTGCAGATCGGCCGCGTCATCATCCAGGACAATGTGGAGATCGGCGCGAACACCACGATCGACCGCGGCACGATGGACGACACGGTGATCGGCGAGGGGACCAAGATCGACAACCAGGTCCAGGTCGGCCACAACGTGCGCATCGGCCGCCATTGCGGCATCGTCAGCGGCGTCGGCATTGCCGGCAGCGCACGCATCGGCGATGGCGTGATGATCGGGGGGGCGGCCGGCATCAATGGCCATATTACCATCGGTGACGGCGCACAGATCGCCGCGATGAGCGGCGTCGTTGCCGATATCCCGGCAGGCGAGAAATATGGTGGCGTTCCGGCTCGGCCGATGCGCGACTTCCTACGCGACATGGCGGAGATCGCCATGCGTTCCAGCACTCGAGTCCAGAAGAAGGGGGGCAATGATGAGTGAAGAGACCAAGGCAACGCTTGGCGTGGCTGACCTGCGTGAAATCCTGACGCTACTTCCTCACCGCTACCCCTTCCTCCTCGTCGACAAAATCATCGAGATCGACGGTGACGAACGGGCGATCGGCATCAAGAACGTGACGGTGAACGAGCCCCATTTCATGGGCCACTTCCCTGATCATCCGATCATGCCCGGCGTGCTGCTGATCGAAGGCATGGCGCAGACCGCGGGCGCCATCTGCGCGCGCAAATCGCGCTCCGGCTCCAACCTCGTCTACTTCATGACCATCGACAATGCCCGCTTCCGCAAGCCCGTCGTGCCCGGCGACCGCGTCGAGTTCCATGTCGTGAAGCAGAAGCAGCGCGGCAATATCTGGAAGTTTCATTGCGATGCAAAAGTTGATGGGCAACTTGTCGCCGAAGCTGATATCGGCGCGATGATCGTGAAGAAGGAAGACGCCTGAAAATGATTGCCGCCAGCGCGAAGATCCATCCGCTCTCCGTCATCGAGGACGGGGCGGTCGTCGGTGAGAACGTCGTCGTCGGCCCCTTCTGCCATGTCGGGGCCAAGGTCGTTCTCGGCGATGACGTGGAGCTTCTGACGCATGTGGTCGTCACCGGCCGCACGGATATCGGCCGCGGCACCCGCATCTTCGCCAATGCCGTCGTCGGCGGCGATCCGCAGAGCATACACCACGACGGCGCCGAGACGACGCTGACCGTGGGAGAGAACTGCGTCATCCGCGAGGGCGTGACGATGAATGCCGGCACCACCGAGGGCGGCGGCAGGACGGTCGTCGGCGACAACAACCTGTTCCTCGCCAATTCGCACGTCGCGCATGATTGCCAGCTCGGCAACCACATCATCCTGTCGAACAATGTCATGCTCGCCGGCCATGTGACGGTCGAGGATCGTGTGATCCTCGGCGGCGGCTCGGCCGTGCACCAGTTCACTCGCATCGGCCGCCAGGCCTTCATCGGCGGCCTTTCGGCGGTCTCCTACGACGTCATTCCCTACGGCATGCTGAACGGCAATCCCGGCGTGCTCGGCGGCCTCAACGTCGTCGGCATGAGCCGCGCCGGCATGGAGAAGGCGACGATCCACCAGGTCCGCCGCGCCTTCAAGCAGATCTTCGACGGCGAGGGTTCCATCCGCGTCAACGCCGCCGCGATCCGCGACGAATATGCCGATTGCTTGCCGGTCATGCATATCCTCGATTTCATCGCTGCCGACAGCGACCGCGCGCTCTCCTCGCCGAACCGCGGCAAGGGCTGAGCGGCATGGCGGCCGGCCGGCCCCTCGCGCGCGACCGGCTGGCCATCATCGCCGGTGGCGGCCTGCTGCCGCGCTACGTCGCGGACGCGGCGCGAGCGCGCGGTGAAAATCCCTACATTCTGGCCCTCACCGACGAGTCCGTGCAGGACTGGTCCGACTTCGACCATCAGGTGATCTCGATTGGCAACTATGCCGGCATCGGCGCGGCCTTCCGCGCTGAGGGTATCGGCCGCGCCGTGCTGTCCGGTTCCGTGCGCCGCCGTCCGGAATGGCGCGACATCCGTGCGCCGCTGAAGGCGTTGACGGCCCTCCCGTCCGTGGTGCGCACGCTGCTGAAGGGCGGCGACGACACGGTGCTGAAAATGGTCATCCGCCTGATCGAGGCCGAAGGTGTACGCGTCGTCGGCGCGCAGGATATCGTACCGGATCTCCTCGGCAGCGAAGGCCCGCTCGGCGCCGTCGCGCCGGACGAGGCTGCCAGGGCCGACATTGCCGCCGCCGCTGCCGCCGCACTCGCGCTCGGCCGGCTCGATGTGGGGCAGGGCGCCGTTGCGCTCGGTGGCCGCGTGGTGGCGCTGGAGGGCGCGGAGGGCACGGATGCGATGCTGGAGCGCGTGGCGGGTCTTCGTGCCGCCGGCCGCATCTCCACGCGTCGCAAAGGCGTGCTGGTAAAGCTCTGCAAGCCGGAACAGGACCTGCGCGCCGACCTGCCGTCGATCGGCGTGGAAACCCTGCGCCGCGCCCATGCCGCCGGGCTTGCCGGCATTGCGGTGGAGGCCGGGCGCTCGCTGGTGCTGGAGCGCGCGGCACTGGTGGCCGAGGCGGATGCGCACGGCCTCTTCGTCATAGGCATCGTGCCGGAACGGACGGAGGCGCGGCGATGACGGAAAACCCCTTGAAAATCGGCATCATCGCCGGCGAAGTGTCCGGAGACCTCCTTGGTGGTGACCTCATCGCGGCCTTGCGCAAAGCCCATGCCGGCGAAATCGACCTCATCGGCGTCGGCGGCGAGGCGTTGCAGGGGCAGGGGCTCCAATCGCTGTTCGATTTCTCCGAACTCTCCATCATGGGCATTTCGCAGGTGCTGAAGCGCCTGCCGTCTCTGCTGCGCCGCATCCGCCAGACTGCGGAAGCCATCATCGCTGCGCGCCCGGACGTGCTCGTCATCATCGACAGCCCGGATTTTACCCACCGTGTCGCGCGCCGCGTGCGCAAGGCGCTGCCGGACCTGCCGGTCGTCAACTATGTCTGCCCGAGTGTGTGGGCCTGGAAGGAAGAGCGCGCGCCGCGCATGCGCGCCTATGTCGACCATGTGCTCGCGTTGCTGCCCTTCGAGCCCGCCGTGATGGCGCGCCTCGGCGGCCCCGCGACCACCTATGTCGGCCATCGGCTGATCGGCGATCCCGACATCCAGCGCGTGCGCGCCGCAAGGCTCGCCCGGCCGGCGTGCAGCGAACCCATCTGCCTGCTGCTTCCCGGCTCGCGCAGCACCGAGATCAGCCGCCTGCTGCCGGCCTTCGGCGAGGCTGCCCGGGAGCTGACCGCCCGCACGCCCGGCACGCGTTTCCTGCTGCCGACCCTGCCGCGGCAGGAGGCGCTTGTGCGCAAGCTGACGGCCGACTGGCCGGTGAAGCCGCGGGTCACCCTCTCCACCGTCGAAAAATGGCAGGCCTTTGCCGACGCCGATGCCGCGATCGCGGCGTCCGGCACGGTCATCCTGGAGCTTGCGCTCGCCCGCGTCCCGGTCATCTCCACCTACCGGCTCGACTGGCTGGCGAACCTCTATCTCGGGCGGATCCGGGTCTGGACCGCGGCGATCCCCAACATCATCGCCGACTATGCCGTTGTGCCGGAATATCTTAATGACATGGTACGCCCCGGTGCTCTCGCGCGCTGGTTCGAGCGGCTTTCCGCCGACACGATCGAGCGCCGCGCCATGCTGGAGGGATATGACCTCGTCTACGAGCGCATGCAGACCGAGCGCCCGCCCGGCGAGACCGGCGCGGCCGTCATCCTCGATCTCCTCGCAACAAAAAAGCCCGGTCGAAAATGACCGGGCTTTTTCCTGTGGTTCTGCCGAAAAATCAGCGCTTGGAAACCGGCAAGTAATCGCGCTTCGGTTCGCCGATATAGAGCTGGCGCGGGCGGCCGATGCGCTGTTCCGGGTCTTCGATCATCTCGTTCCACTGGGCGATCCAGCCGACCGTGCGGGCGAGCGCGAAGAGCACGGTGAACATGGTGGTGGGGAAGCCCAGCGCCTTCAGCGTGATGCCGGAGTAGAAGTCGATGTTCGGGTAGAGCTTCTTCTCGATGAAATACTCGTCGGTCAGCGCGATGCGCTCGAGCTCCATCGCGACTTCCAGCATCGGATCGTCCTTGATGCCGAGCTCGCCGAGAACCTCGTGCGTCGTCTTCTGCATGATGCGGGCGCGCGGGTCGTAGTTCTTGTAGACGCGGTGGCCGAAGCCCATCAGGCGGAACGGGTCGTTCTTGTCCTTGGCCTTGGCGACATATTCCGGAATGCGCTCGACCGAGCCGATTTCCGCCAGCATGTTGAGCGCCGCTTCATTGGCGCCGCCATGCGCCGGGCCCCAGAGGCAGGCGATGCCGGCCGCGATGCAGGCGAACGGGTTGGCGCCCGAAGAGCCGGCGAGGCGAACGGTCGAGGTCGAGGCGTTCTGCTCATGGTCGGCATGCAGGATGAAGATGCGGTCCATGGCGCGCGCCAGAACCGGGTTCACCACATAGTCCTCGCAGGGCACGGCAAAACACATGCGCAGGAAGTTCGAGGCGTAGTCGAGGTCGTTCTTCGGGTAAACGAAGGGCTGGCCGATATGGTACTTGTAGGCCATGGCGGCGATCGTCGGCATCTTGGCGATCATGCGCAGCGAGGCGACCATGCGCTGGTGCGGATCGGTGATGTCGGTCGAGTCGTGGTAGAAGGCCGACAGCGCGCCGACACAGCCGCACATGACGGCCATCGGATGCGCATCGCGGCGGAAGCCGGTGAAGAAGCGGCTCATCTGCTCGTGCACCATGGTGTGGTGCGTGACGCGGTAGTCGAAGTCGTCCTTCTGGGTCTTGGTCGGCAGTTCGCCGTACAACAGAAGGTAGCACACTTCGAGGAAGTCGCCGTGTTCGGCAAGCTGCTCGATCGGGTAGCCGCGGTGCAGGAGCACGCCTTCGTCGCCGTCGATATAGGTGATCTTCGATTCGCACGAGGCGGTGGAGGTGAAGCCGGGATCGTAGGTGAAGGCGCCGGTATTCTTGTACAGCGTGCCGATGTCGATCACATCGGGACCGATCGTGCCGGATCGCGTCGGCAGCTCGACCGACTTGCCACCGAACGATACATCCGCGATTGTTCCTGTCATAACGATCCTCCGTTGTTTCAAATGGTGGCACAGTTTCGTGCCGCACCATGAACATGCTCGTTTTGCTAGCCCATTTACGATGCGCTGCCAAGCGATACCAAAGGCAAATTGTGCATTGCGATAACGGGCTTTCCGGCAACGCAATATCTACCCTTTCCGGCAAGTTGCAAGCAACTTCTGAGGGTGGTTTTCGCGTTGCGGAGGGCGCATGCTTTCTGTTTGGCTTAGTATTAATTAACCCTACTTTTGATTGAAGATTCTCGCGCCGGGTTGCATAATCGCCAGGGGAACCGGCGGGGCCGAGTGCATGGCCAGGATCGACATCGCGGAGAAGCAGGCGGCGCGCGAGGCAGAGGCCTGGGGCGTCGCGCGGGCTGGCGATTCGCTGCCGATACCGGCTCTGCCCGCGCGCCGTCGCGGGGCCACGCTTGCCGCCTATGCGCGCGCCGTCGGCCGGGTTCGGGAAAGCCTTGCCGGCCAGAGAATTGATGCCGCCTTCGCCGAGGAGCGGGCGCACGGCCACTTCTTCCTGTTCGTGCCGGTCTTCCTCGGCATCGGCGCTGCATTGTGGTTTGCCGCCGCTACCGATCCACCAATTTATGCCCTGCTGCTTCTTGCCTGCGTTACGTTCTGGCCCGCTTGGCGGCTGCGGTATCGGGAGGACTGGGTGGCGCTCGCTGCGGGTGCCGCTTTTCTCGTTCCCGTGGGCATGCTGCTTGCAGCCATGGAAAGTGCGCGGCTCGATACGGTCATCCTGGATACTCCAGTCACAACGCAGATCAGTGGCCGGGTACTGTCACGCGAAAGCGATGAGCGGGGCGCGATCCGCTACCGTATCGCACTGGAGGCAACGCGCGATCCGGTGTTGAAGCGGCCGCCCGGCGTCGTCACGCTGCTTGCCCGCAGCCGTCATGAGCCGATCGCGATCGGCGCGGGCATAACGGGGCGTGCGCGCCTCGGACCGCCGTCCGGCCCGGCCTTGGCGGGCCTCAACGATTTCGCCTTCGATGCCTATTTCGCCGGCACCGGCGCTGTTGGCTATTTTTACAGCGCGCCTAAAGCTGTTGCGGCCGGAGAGGCGAAGCTGGAAGGGCGGGTTCGGCAAGAGATCGCGCGCTGGCGCAACAACCTGACCGAGCATATTCGGGGCCGCATCGGCGGCGATGCGGGGGCGATCGCCGCGGCACTGGTGACGGCGGAACAGCGGGCGATCGGCGCGGACACGGTCGAGGCGCTTCGGCAGGCGGGGCTTGCGCATGTGCTGGCCATTTCCGGGCTGAATATGGTGCTAGCGGCCGGCACCTTCCTCGTCGGTGCGCGCATGCTGATGGCGCTGATCCCGGGCTTTTCCGAGCGCTATGCGGCCAAGAAGATCGCCGCCGTCGGCGCGCTCATCATGGTGACGCTCTATATTCTCGTCTCGGGCGGCGCGCTCTCGGCGGTACGATCGTGGATCATGATCTGCGTCATGCTTGTCGCCGTGCTCTTCGGGCGATCGGCCATCAGCCTGCGCAATGTCGCGCTCTCGGCGATCCTCATCCTGCTGGTGACGCCGTCGGCCGTCACCAATCCCGGTTTCCAGATGTCCTATGCGGCGACATTGGGGCTTGTCGCGGGCTACGCGGCCTGGCGCGAGCGGCCGATGCGGCGGGAGAGCCGGGGAGGGCCGTTGCAATTGTTCGGCGGTTCGCTCGGCCGCTTTTTCGGCGGGCTCATGCTCTCCTCGCTGATCGGCGGTTTTTCCACGCTGATCTATTCCATCGGCCATTTTCATCGCATCCCCGCCTATGGCCTCGCGGGCAACCTTCTGGCGATGCCGGTGATCAGCACGATCGTCATGCCCTTCGGCCTCATCGCCGTGCTGCTGATGCCGTTCGGCCTCGATGCCATCCCCTTCGCGATCATGGGCAAGGGCATCGAATGGATGATCGCGCTTTCGACCTGGGTCGCAAGCTGGAAAGGCGAAATCGTCACCGGTCAGATTCCGCAGTCCGCTTTCCTGCTGATCGGTCTCGGTGGCGGCCTGGCCTGCATCCTGCGCACCCGGCTGCGCCATGCCGGCACGCTGCTCGTCGCGCTCGGGATCGTCATAGCTTGCTGGCCAGACGCACGCCGTGCGCCGGAAGTGCTGGTCTCGGAAGACGGCCGTCTCGTGGCGATCCGGCGGGGTGAAACCGTTGCGACCAATCGCGCAAGGCCGCCGGATTTCATCTATGCGCAATGGCGGCGCGCTCTGCGGCTCGGCGATCTCGTCAAGCCGGAGATGCGCAAGAGCGAAGGGCTGACGGTAGAGGATGCCGCCGCACCCGCTGAAGGGACTGAAAAGCAGAGGAAACCGCGCCGCAAGGCGGACCGGCAGAAGGCAAAGGACGCCATGGCATCCGCCCTGGCGGAGGCTGGAAAAGGCACGGGCTTCATCTGCGAAACAAAGGCATTCTGCGCTGCGGTTTCGCCGAGCGGCTGGCGGATCGTCACGCTGGAAGACCTCGCCTTCCTCGGAACCGCCTGCGATGCCGCCGATCTCGTCGTCGTGCCGCAGGCCCTGCGGCTGGAGGCATGCCGCTCCGGAGCCCGGCTGATGACGGCCCGCCATCTGCGGCGCACAGGCGCCCTGGAAATCCAGCCCGGCGCCGAAAAGGCCCCTTCAACACTTTCTGAAGCCGAGATCACGCCCGCCGTCGAAACTCTCGACCGGCCCTGGTCCCGCCACCGCACCTATGATTGGCGCAGCGGCACCTTCGAGGCCGAGACGGCGCTCAATGATAGCGGCGAATGAGGCCGACGAGCTTGCCCTGGATCTTGACGCGGTCCGGGCCGAAAATGCGGGTCTCGTAGGCCGGGTTTGCGGCTTCGAGCGCAATGGAGGCGCCCTTGCGGCGGAAGCGCTTCAGCGTCGCCTCCTCGTCGTCGACGAGTGCCACGATGATCTCGCCCGGATTGGCGGTGGTGGCGTTGCGGATGATCACGGTGTCGCCGTCGAGAATGCCGGCCTCGATCATCGAGTCGCCCTTGACCTCCAGCGCATAATGATCGCCGTTGCCGACCATTTCGGCCGGCACCATGATTTCATGGGTGTTGTTCTGGATGGCGGAGATCGGCACGCCGGCGGCGATGCGTCCCATGACCGGCACGGAGACCGAAGACGACATGTCCGCTTGCGGCGTGCGCTGCACGGGGGCGGCCGGCACCGGCTGCTTGCCGCGGCTGCCCTCGATGACGGCCGGCGAAAAACCGCGACGCGGCTGGAGGCTCGGCGAATAGGCTTCGGGAAGCTTGATCACTTCCAGCGCCCGCGCCCGGTTGGGCAGGCGGCGGATGAAGCCGCGCTCCTCCAGCGCCGTGATGAGGCGATGGATGCCGGACTTGGAGGCGAGGTCGAGCGCATCCTTCATCTCGTCGAAGGAGGGAGGAATACCGGACTCCTTCATCCGTTCATGAATGAACAGGAGAAGTTCCTGTTGTTTCCGCGTGAGCATGGCCCCTCCACCGAGAATCTTGAAACAATCCAGAATCGTGAAACAAATCCAGAACAGACACTATCTGTTCCATATGTGTTCCGCAAGGCCTTGGAAATAATAATATTGTTCAGGCGGAGGGTTCGCGCAGGAGGAGTACTTCGCAAGTATCGCCTTCTGGCACGGCCGGGGCGTGCGGCGGGCGGATCAGCAGGCCTTCCGATTCGGCGAAGACCTTCATCATCGACGAATCCTGCTTGCCGAAGGGGGTGACGCGCAGATCGCCGGCCGGTCCCCGCGCTATGCGGGCGCGGATATAGTCCTGCCGCTGGTCGTTTTCCTTGAGCGGCACGGCGGCGACGGCCGGGTGCCGGCGGTTTTTCGCGGGCAGGCGGGCGAGGCGGCGCACCAGCGGCTCCAGGAAGAGCAGCGAGCAGACGAGGCTTGAGACCGGGTTGCCGGGCAGGCCCAGCACCTGGATATCCCCCAGCCGGCCGACCATCAGCGGCTTTCCCGGCCGCATGGCGATGCGCCAGAAATCGAGTTCCATGCCGGCCTCGCCGAGCACCGGCTGCACGAGGTCGAAATCGCCGACGGAGGCGCCGCCGAGCGTCACGAGCACGTCGATGTCGAGTGTCAGTGCGTTGCGCACGGCCGCCAGGATCGCCTGCTTGTCGTCGCCGACGATGCCGAGGTCGATCACCTCCGCGCCGGCCGCCCGGGCGAGCGCCGAAACGCCGTAGGTGTTGGAGGCGATGATCTGGCTGGCGCCGGGCGGTGTTCCGGGCGGGACGAGCTCGTCGCCGGTCGCAAGCACCGCGATTCGGGGGCGGGCGTAGACGGCAAGTGTCGGATGGTTCATCGCGGCGGCGACGGTCAGGCGGCCGGCATCGAGCACGGCGCCGGCCTTCAGCACGGTCTCGCCTTCGGAAAAATCCTGCCCGCGCGGGCGCACATGGCGGCCTTTTGGCGTGAGGAAGGTCGTGCGGATGCGGCCGTCGTCCAGCTTCTCCGCATCTTCCTGCAGAAGCACGGTATCGGCGAAGGCGGGCAACGGGGCGCCCGTGAAGATGCGTACGGCCTCGCCGGGGCCGGCAGAGCCTTCGAAGGCGTGGCCGGCGGAGGAGAGGCCGACGACCTTCAGGATGGCGCCGAGCGTCGCGATATCCGCGTGGCGGACGGCGTAGCCGTCCATGGCGGAATTGTCGAAGGGCGGCTGGGTCAGGCGTGCGGCGATGTCTTCGGCGAGGACGCGACCTTGCGCTTCATGCAGGGAAACCGTCTCCGTCCGCTGTGTCGGCTTGGCCCGGGAAAGCAGGCGGTCGAGGGCATCGGCGACGGGGAGGAGCGACATCAGGCGTTTGCCCGCTTGTAGTCGCCGGAGCGGCCGCCGGATTTTTCGACGAGCCGGATGCCGCCGATCTCCATTTCGCGGTCGGCGGCTTTCGCCATGTCGTAGATGGTGAGGCAGGCGACGCTGACGGCGGTGAGCGCCTCCATTTCCACGCCGGTGCGGCCGGTGAGCTTCGCCATGGCCTCGACGCGCAGGCCGGGCAGCGCATGGTCCTCGCGGATTTCGACGGCGACCTTGGTGAGCATCAGCGGGTGGCAGAGGGGGATGAGGCTCGACGTCTGCTTGGCGGCCATGATGCCGGCAAGGCGGGCCGTGCCAATCACGTCGCCCTTCTTGGCGTCACCCTTGAGGATGAGGTCCAGCGTCGCGGGTGCCATCCGGATGAAACCTTCGGCAACGGCGATGCGCACCGTCTCGGCCTTGTCGCCGACATCCACCATGTTGGCTTCGCCGGAGGCATCGATATGGGTCAGCGTGGCGGCCTTTTCGGCCATCATTCGGCCGCCAGCATGCCGGCGGAACCGGTCAGCAATTCGCGGGTGGCGGCGGCCACGTCGTCCTTGCGCATCAGGCTTTCGCCGACGAGGAAGGTGGAGATGCCCACCTTGCCGAGGCGTTCACAATCCGCATGGGTGAAGATGCCGCTTTCGCCGATGAGCAGGCGGTCGTCGGGCACCATGCCGGCGAGCTTTTCCGACACGGCGAGGTCGACCTCGAAGGTCCGCAGGTTGCGGTTGTTGATGCCGACGAGCTTGGATTTCAGCCTGAGCGCCCGTTCCATCTCCGGTTCGTCGTGCACTTCGATCAGCACGTCCATGCCGAGCGAGAACGCGGCATCCTCCAGCATCTTCGCATCGTCGTCGCTGAGCGACGCCATGATGATGAGGATGCAGTCAGCGCCCCAGGCGCGGGCTTCCAGCACCTGGTAGCTGTCGAACATGAAATCCTTGCGCAGAGCCGGCAGCGCGCAGGCCTGGCGGGCGGCGGTGAGGAATTCGGGCGCGCCCTGGAAGCTCGGCGTGTCCGTCAGCACCGAGAGGCAAGCGGCACCGCCGGCCTCATAGGCCTTGGCGAGCGCCGGCGGATCGAAATCCGGGCGGATGAGGCCTTTGGAGGGACTTGCCTTCTTGATTTCGGCGATCAGGCCGAAACTGCCGGCGGCTTTTCTGGCCTTGAGGCTCGCAAAGAAGCCGCGCGGCGGCTCCTGGTCGCGGATCTGGGCGCGAAGTTCGGCGGGGGCCACGCGCGCCTTGGCGGCGGCGATTTCTTGCAGCTTGTAGGTTTCGATCGTCTTCAGGATATCGGTCATGGCCAATCCTACTCCGCATGGCCTTCGTTGGAAACCGAAACGAGGCGTTCGAGTACCGTGCGGGCGCGCCCGCTTTCCAGCGCTTCGGTTGCCTTCGCCATGCCGTCCTTCAGCGTTTCCGCCTTGCCGGCGATGAGGAGGGCGGCCGCGGCATTGGCGAGCGACACGTCGCGATAGGGCATGTGCGCGCCGCCGAGCACAGAGAGGAGGGCGGCGGCATTGTGTGCGCCGTCACCGCCGCGGATGTCGTCGAGCGTCACCTGGGGCAGGCCGAAATCGGCGGGCGTCAGCTCGAAGGTACGGATCTTGCCGTCTTCCAGCGCTGCGACCTGCGTGGTGCCGGTCGTGGTGATTTCATCGAGGCCGGAGCCGTGCACGACCCAGATGCTCTCGGAGCCCAGATCACGCAGCACTTCGGCCAGCGGCACCAGCCATTGCGGCGCGAAAACGCCGAGGAGCTGGCGCTTGACGCCGCCGGGGTTGGAGAGCGGCCCGAGCAGGTTGAAGATGGTGCGCGTGCCGAGCTCGACGCGCGACGGGCCGACATGTTTCATCGCCGGATGGTGTAGCTGCGCGAACATGAAGCCAAGGCCGGCGTCGTGCACGCAGCGGGCGATCTCTGCGGGGCCGATATCGAGCTTCACGCCGAGGCAAGAAAGCGCATCCGCCGTGCCCGCCTTGGAGCTCAGCGCCCGATTGCCATGCTTGGCGACCGGCACGCCGGCGCCGGCAGTGATGATCGCGGCGAGCGTCGAGATATTGTAGGTGCCCGTGCCGTCGCCGCCCGTGCCGACGATGTCGATGGCATCCGCCGGAACCGTGACCGGCAGCATGCGGGCGCGCATCGAGCCGACGGCACCGTAGATCTCGTCGACGGTTTCGCCGCGCACGCGCAGCGCCATCAGGAAGCCGCCGATCTGCGAGGGCGTGGCGGCGCCGGACATGATGATCTCGAAGGCGCCGCGGGCGTCCTCGCGGTCGAGCGCGTTGCCGGCGGCGACCTTGGCGATATAGGATTTCAGGTCGGACATGCGGTTCCTGTCTTCCTCTATCGAGCGATGCTCTGTTCGGCGAGCGTGCGGTTGATCGAGACGCCATAGGCGGTCTGCAGCGAGCTCACCATCTGGTCGAGGATGTCGTCGCCGCTGGCGCGCGCGACGGCAGCGATCTGCTGGTCCTCGTTCGAGAGCGCGTCGGTCGCCGAATCGGTGGCAACGTCCGCGACCTTCAGGAGGATCTGGCCTTCGCCATCGACGCCGGGCGTGTTGGCGACATGGCCGACCGGGCCGGCGAAGGCGGCGGCAACGGCGGCCGGGCTCAGCACCGGATCCTGCGCGCTGCGGTGCAGGCCCGCCTTGTTTTCGACCGCCATGCCGAGTTCGCCGGCAATCGCGGCGAGATCGCCGCCCTTGCGCACGCGCTCGGCCAGCTCTTCCGCCTTCTTGGCGAGCGTCTGGCGCTGCTGCTCGGCGGTCCAGTCGGCCACGACGCGGTCACGCACCTCGTCGAGCGTGCGGTCGCGGTCCGGGATCACGTCGAGCACTTCGAACCAGGCATAGCCTTCGCGGCCGACATTGATCGGCTGGGTTTCCGTGCCGACATCCGTCTTGAAGATTTCGCCGATAAGGGCGGCCTTTTCCGGCAGGCCGTTGACCTCTTCGCCCTTCTGGTCGTTGCCCTGGGCGTCGATCCCGTCGATTGTCACGGCCTTCAGGTTGTTCTTGGCGGCCGCCTCTGCAAGGCCGAGGCCCTCGGCGCGGCTGTCTTCCATGCGGTCATGCACCGCGAGAATGCCGTCGGCGGCTTCGCTCAGCGCCAGTTCGCTGCGCAACTCTTCCTTCACCTCGTCGAAGGTCTTCAGGTTTTCCGGCTTGATGTTCGTCACGCGCAGGATGATCGGGCCGAAGGTGCCGTCGATGACCGGCGTCGTGCCGCCGTCCGTGGCAACGGCGAAGGCGGGTTCGGCAAATTTCTGGTCCGGCACGTTCGCCTGCGTGAAGTCGCCCAGCAGCACGTCGGTCGACGTCTTGCCCTGTTCGGTGACGAGCGCGTCGAAGGTTGTGCCGGAGGCGAGCTTGGCGGCGGCGGCATCGGCCGCGGCGCGGTCGGGGAAGGTCAGCTGCTCGATCGTGCGCGTTGCCGGCGTGCGGTACTTTTCCTTGGTCTTGTCGTAGTCGGCCTGGAGCGCCTCGTCGGTGATCGCGGCCGCGTCCATGATGTCCTTCGGCTCCAGCGCGACATAGACGACCTTGCGGTATTCCGGCGCGCGGTATCTCGCCTTGTTCTGCTCGAACCAGGGGGCGAGCACGTCGTCGGCCGGCGCCTTGACCGGGTCGATATTGGCGTTGCTGAGGATTAGGTAATCTATGGTGCGCGCTTCGTTGCGGTACTGGCGCAGCGCCTCCGTCAGCACGTCCGGCGCCTTGTAGCCGTCCGAAACCGCTTCCACGACCTGGGTGCGGATCGCCACCTGGCTGCGGTTGTTGATATAGTCGTTTTCACGCAGGCCCGCGTTGCGCAGCACCGAGGAGAAGGCGAGGCGGTCGAACTGGCCGTTGACGCCGCGGAAGGCCGGATCGTCGGCGATCAGCTGGGCGAGGCGGCCTTCTGAGAGGCCGAGGTTCATGTCGCGCGACAGCTGGTCGAGGGCGGCGCCTGCGACCAGTTCGGCGAAGACCTGGTTCTCGATGCCGAAGGCGCGCGCCTGCTCGGCATTCAGCCGCATGCCGAAGCGCTGCGACATGGTGGCGACCTGGCGCTCATAGGCGAGGCGGAAATCCGTCGGCGAAACGCTGACGTCGCCAACGGTCACGACGGAATTCGCCGTACCGGTGACGAGAGAGCTCGAAACGCCCCAGACAGCGAAGGAGCCGACCAGCAGGATCAGCAGGGCTTTTGCCACCCAGGTCTGGGAGGAGCGTCTCAGGGCTTCGAGCATCGTCTAAATTTCCTCAATATCGGCGGCCATGCGGCCGGAAACCGTCTCTTATCGGAAAGTTCGCGGGAATTGAAGTATGCTGGCGCTTCGCAATGCAGGGAAAACGACCTCTGACGCAAATGTGTCAGTGGCTGCCGATTTCCTTTGCCGGCAAACGAAAGTTTTCTGAAATTATTGGCGGAATTTCGCTGTTCTGCCCTATCACGATGCGAGACTTCGTGATCGGATGCGGGATTAAGCCGGTGAGTCCGGTGTTTTACCGGTTTGATGGAGGTGCACCGACGTGGAATCCACTGTTGTCATGATCAACCTTTTCGGCGCTGTCGCGCTGCTCCTGTTCGGGCTGGCACAGGTGAAGGACGGCATGACGCGGGCTTTCGGCGTGCGGTTGCGCTCCGGGCTGGCGCTCGGCACGCGCGGGCCGTTCCGCTCCTTCTTCGCCGGTTTCGTCGCGACGATCGCCCTCCAGAGCTCCACGGCGACCGCGCTGATGACCGCCTCCTTCGTCGAGCGCAAGCTCGTGCAGGCCCGCATGGCGCAGATCGTGCTGCTCGGCGCCAATGTCGGCACGGCCGTCACCGCCTGGCTGGTGGCGACGGGCATCGAATCGGTCTCGCCGCTGGTCATCCTCGTCGGCGTCGTGCTCTACAAGTCGAGCGGCTCGACGGCACGCCAGGGCCTCGGCTCCGCGCTGGTCGGCATCGGGCTGATGCTGCTGTCGCTGCATCTGCTGAGCCTGGCGACGGAGCCGATGCGCCAGTCGCCGGCACTCGCCGCCTTCCTGACGCTGCTCGACGGCGCCTGGCCGGTCGCGCTCGCCTTCTCGACGGTGCTTGCCATCATCGCCTCGTCGAGCCTTGCGGTGGTCGTGCTCATCCTGTCGCTGACGGCGATGGGCATCCTGTCGCCGGCGCTGACGGTCATCCTCGTGCTCGGCGCCAATCTCGGCGGCGCCGTGCCGCCGGTCATCGCGACGCTGAAGGCGGCGGCCTCCGCCCGGCGCGTGACGCTCGGCAATCTGATCGTGCGGGGCGTCGGATGCCTCGCCGTGCTGCCCTTCGCCGGACAGGTCGCCGATCTGCTCGCGCTGCTGCCCATCCCGGCCTCCAAACTGCCGGTCGACGTTCATCTTGCCTTCAATTTGGTCGTGGCGCTCGTGCTCTGGCCGCTGTCCGGGCTGGTGTCGCGGCTGATGGAAAAGCTCGTTCCGGAGGAAAAGCTGCCGGAAACCGGGCCGAAATATCTCGACGATTCGGCGCTTTCCACCCCGCTCATCGCGCTGTCCGGCGCGACGCGGGAAGTGCTGCGCGTCGGCGATCTCATCGAATCCATGCTGATCCGCTCGATGCGCGCCTTCAACGACAACAACCTCGCGCCGCTCGGCGAGATCGTCGAACTGGAGCGGCAGGTCGATGCCTTGCAGCAGGAGGTGAAGATCTACCTCTCCCGCCTCGGCCGGCAGGGTATCACCGGCGAAAGTGCCGCGCGCTCGATCGTCATCATCGACTATGCGATCAACCTCGAACATGTCGGCGACATTATCGAGAAGGGCTTGCAGGAGCAGGTGCGCAAGAAGATCGTCAATGGGCTAAAATTCTCCGACGACGGTTACAAGGAGCTTTCCAACCTGTTCAACCTGACGATCGAGAACCTGCGCATCGCCCAGACGATCTTCGTCACGCGGGACGAGGGGCTGGCGCGCCAGCTGGTCGAGGTGAAGGTCGATGTGCGGCGCATGGAGAAACAATCCTCCGAGCGGCACCTGGAGCGCCTGCGCGACGGGCGGCTCGACAGCCTCCAGACCAGCTCGCTGCATCTCGACATGCTGCGCGACCTGAAGCGCGTCAACGCGCATCTCGTCTCCGTCGCCTATCCGATCCTCGACGAAAGCGGGCTGCTCACGGAAAGCCGCCTGCGCAGCGCCAATTGAGAGACTCCTTCACCCGCGATGTCATCCTCGGCCTTGAGCCGAGGATCCACCGGCTTGCACGGAGCGTGGATGGTCGGGTCAGGCCCGACCATGACGAAGGAGGGGTTTGAGAAATCCCTTTGTCTGCCCCCAAGGCTTTTTGCTAAGGATCGGCGACGATTTGGCGTGAACGAGGGATTCCCATGACTGCAGACCGGACGAAGCGCAACTGCCTGGCCGTGATCCTGGCCGCCGGCGAAAGCACGCGGATGAAGTCCTCGCGGTCGAAAGTGCTGCACCCTATCGCCGGCCGGCCGATGATCGCCCATGTGGTGGATGCGCTGGCGAAGGCCGGCATTTCCGATATCGCGCTGGTGCTCGGCCGGGATGCCGACAAGGTCGAGGCGGCGGCGAAGAATGCTGCCGTGAAAAACTCCGTGCATATCCAGACCGAACGCCTCGGCACCGCCCACGCCGTGCTTGCCGCCCGCGACGCGATCGCGAAGGGGTATGACGACGTGCTCGTCGTCTTCGGGGATACGCCGCTCATCACCGAGACGCCGCTGAAGGCCGCGCGCGACGGCCTCGCTAAAGGCATCGACGTCGTCGTCATCGGTTTCGAGACGGCCGATCCCACGGGTTACGGTCGCCTGATCGTGGAAGACGGCGAACTGGTCGCGATCCGCGAGCAGAAGGACGCGAGCGAGGCCGAGCGCGCCATCACCTATTGCAACGGCGGCCTGATGGCGATCGACGGAAGCAAGGCCCTCGACCTCATCGACCGAATCGGCAACGACAACGCCAAGGGCGAATATTACCTCACCGACATCGTCGAGGTGGTGCGCGCCTCCGGCGGCCACGCCATCGCCGTCGAGGCGCCCGAGGAGGAGCTGACCGGCTGCAACACCCGCGCCGAGCTCGCCGTCATCGAGCGTCTCTGGCAGCAGCGCCGCCGGCTGGAGATGATGCTGGACGGCGTGTCGATGATCGCGCCTGAAACCGTCTTCCTCGCCTATGACACGAAGATCGAGCGCGACGTGACGATCGAGCCGAACGTCTTCTTCGGCCCGGGCGTGACGATCGAAAGCGGCGCGCTCATCTATTCCTTCTCGCATATCGAGGGTGCGCATATCGCGGCGGATGCCGAAGTCGGCCCCTATGCGCGGCTGCGTCCGGGCGCCAATCTCGGCGAAGGCTCGAAGGTCGGCAATTTCTGCGAGGTGAAGAAGGCGGAGATCGGCCGGGGCGCCAAGGTCAACCACCTTACCTACATCGGTGATGCCATCATCGGCGAAAAGACGAATATCGGCGCCGGCACCATCACGTGTAACTATGACGGCATCAACAAGCACCTGACGCAGATCGGCGCCCACGCGTTCATCGGCTCCAACTCGTCGCTCGTTGCCCCGGTTTCGATCGGCAACGGTGCCTATATCGCATCCGGCAGCGTCGTCACCATGGATGTGCCGGACGACGCCGTCGCCTTCGCCCGTGCCCGGCAGGAGAACAAGGAGGGCCGGGCGGTCCTCATCCGCGAGCGCAACCAGGCGATCAAGGATGCCAAGAAGAAGGCCGCCGAATAGGCCCAGCCAGCATTAACGCTTGCAATCGAAAGTGAGTGCCGGCGAGTTGCGCCGCAGCAAAAAACCACTACGAAAAGAACGCAGTAGAAACTTTTCGAAAGCGCGGAGCGGGCCATGTGCGGAATTGTCGGTATCGTCGGAAACCAGCCTGTCGCCGGCCGGCTTGTCGATGCGCTGAAGCGCCTTGAATACCGCGGCTACGATTCCGCCGGCGTCGCCACCATCGTTAATGGCAAGCTTGAGCGTCGCCGCGCCGAAGGCAAACTCTTCAACCTGGAAAAGCGCCTTTCCGAAGAGCCGCTTGCCGGCACCCTGGGCATCGCCCACACCCGCTGGGCAACACACGGTGCGCCGACGGAAGCCAATGCCCACCCGCATTTCGTCGATGGCGTCGCCGTCGTGCACAATGGCATCATCGAGAACTTTTCCGAGCTGAAGGACGAGTTGATCGCCGAAGGCGCCACCTTCGCCACGCAGACCGACACCGAGGTCGTCGCCCAGCTCGTGGCGAAATACCGCCGCGACGGTCTCGGCCGGCGCGAGGCGATGCATGCCATGCTGCGCCGCGTCACCGGCGCCTATGCGCTCGCGGTAATTTTCGAAGACGATCCGTCGACCATCATGGCCGCCCGCAGCGGCCCGCCGCTCGCCATCGGCTATGGCCGGGGTGAAATGTTCCTGGGCTCCGATGCGATCGCGCTCGCGCCTTTCACCAACGAGATCACCTATCTCGTCGATGGCGACTGGGCGGTGATCGGCCGTGACGGCGCGCATATCTTCGATCTCGATGGCAACCGCGTCGAGCGTCCGCGCCAGGTGTCTTCCGCTGCCGCCTATCTCATCGACAAGGGCAACCACCGGCACTTCATGGAAAAGGAAATCCACGAGCAGCCCGAGGCGATCTCGCACGCGCTCAGCCATTATGTCGATTTCCTCGCGCATACGGTCCGCCCCATCGCTTCGGCGATCGATTTCGCCAAGGTGCCGAGCCTTGCCATCTCCGCCTGCGGCACGGCCTATCTCGCCGGCCTCGTTGGCAAATACTGGTTCGAGCGTTATGCCCGCCTGCCGGTCGAGATCGACGTCGCCTCGGAATTCCGCTACCGCGAGATCCCGCTGAACCCGGCATCGGCCGCGCTCTTCATCTCGCAGTCCGGCGAAACCGCCGATACGCTGGCCTCGCTGCGCTATTGCAAGGAAAACGGCCTGAAGATCGGCGCCGTGGTCAACACGCGCGAATCGTCGATCGCCCGCGAATCGGACGCCGTCTTCCCGATCCTCGCCGGCCCTGAAATCGGCGTCGCCTCCACCAAGGCCTTCACCTGCCAGCTTGCGGTGCTGGCGGCACTCGCCGTCGGCGCGGGCAGGTCGCGCGGCACGATCAGCGAGGCCGAGGAGAAGGCGCTGGTGCGCAACCTCGCCGAAATGCCGCGCATCATGGCGGGCGTGCTCAACACCATCCAGCCGTCGATCGAGCAGCTTTCGCGCGAGCTTTCCAAGTGCAAGGACGTGCTCTATCTCGGCCGTGGCACCAGCTATCCGCTCGCCATGGAAGGCGCGCTGAAGCTCAAGGAAATTTCCTATATCCACGCCGAAGGTTATGCCGCCGGCGAGCTGAAGCATGGGCCGATCGCGCTGATCGACGAGAACATGCCGGTCATCGTGATTGCGCCGCATGACCGCTTCTTCGACAAGACCGTCTCGAACATGCAGGAAGTGGCGGCGCGCGGCGGCCGGATCATCTTCATCACCGACGAGAAGGGCGCCGCCGCCTCGAAGCTGGAAACCATGGCGACGATCGTGCTGCCGAATGTCGACGAGATCATCGCGCCGATGATCTATTCGCTGCCGATCCAGCTTCTCGCCTACCACACCGCCGTCTTCATGGGCACGGACGTCGACCAGCCGCGCAACCTCGCAAAATCCGTGACGGTCGAATGATTGTCTTGCGCCCGGAACGACCTGACGATGTGGACGCGATCCGCACGCTGACGGAAACCGCCTTCAAGACCGCGCCCTACGCCGACGGCACGGAACATATCATCATCGACCGCCTGCGCGCGGCCGGTGCCCTGAAGCTCTCGCTCGTCGCAGAGGCGGATGGCGTTGTCGTCGGCCATGTCGCCTTTTCGCCGGTCACGGTCTCCGATGGCAGCACGGACTGGTACGGCCTCGGCCCGATTTCCGTCGATCCCACCCGCCAGGGCGAGGGCATCGGCAGCAATCTGGTGCGCGAAGGGCTCGCGCAATTGCAGGCCTTGGGTGCGAGCGGCTGCGTGCTTTTGGGCAATCCCGCCTATTACGGCCGTTTCGGCTTTGCGCCGGATCCCAAACTGACGCTGGACGGGGTGCCCCCGGAGTATTTCATGCGTGTGGCGTTTTCACAGGTTTACGGCGGCGGAACCGTTTCCTATCATCCGGGTTTCTACGGCTGAGCGCCCTCCCACGCTTGCCAGACCCTGGATACCCGATGACCGAACTCGTCCCGAGACAGTCGCTTGCCACGCGGCTGCGCAACAATTTCCTGACCGGCCTCGTGATCTGCGCGCCGATCGCCATCACCATATGGCTGACCTGGACCTTCATCCGCTGGGCGGACAGCTGGGTGAAACCCTATATTCCGGCGCAGTACAATCCGGAAAACTACCTCCAGTTCGCCATTCCCGGCTTCGGTCTCCTGACCGCGCTGATCCTGATCACGCTGGTCGGCTTCCTCGGCAAGAACCTCATCGGCCGCACGATCGTCGAGTTCGGCGATTCCCTGTTCAACCGCACGCCGCTGGTGCGCACGGTGCACAAGAGCCTGAAGCAGATCTTCGAGACCGTGCTGAAGGACAAGGGCACGTCCTTCAACAAGGCGGCGATGATCGAATATCCCAGCCCCGGCCTCTGGGCGATCGTCTTCGTGGCGACGGATGCGCGCGGCGAGATCGCCGCGAAATTCAAGTCGATGGGCAAGGACATGGTCGCCTGCTTCCTGCCGCCGACGCCGTTCCCGACGGCAGGTTTCCTCGTCTATGTGCCGCGTGAAAAGCTGGTGCCGCTCGACATGAGCGCCGAGGACGCCGCCAAGCTCATCATTTCCGTCGGCCTCGTCACGCCGCCGGAAAAGACGCTGCAACTCATTGAGAGCGAGGAGCAGCGCAAGGCCAAGGCGAAGAGCAAGAAGAAGAGCTGAGAAAGCCCGGCTTCAACCCGCGAAAAGGGTCCGGCCGATGGTGCGCATCGTATCGAGGTGGGCTTCGTGGGACCTCTCATCCGGCACCACCAATTCCGACCTTACGACAGGCGCGCCGCAATAATCGAAGATGCCATGATCGATCTGCGTCTTCATCGCGCCGAAATAACCATGCCGCGCATAGGTCCGCATGTTGGCCCCGGCGACCGCGATCAGGTGGACCGGAAGCCGGCCGAGTTTTCGCACGATCTTGCCATCCGGCTCTTCCAAATAGGCCCAGCCATTCGTGAAAACCCGGTCGATCCAGCCCTTGAGCAATCCGGGAAAGGACCACCAATAGACCGGATAGACCAGAACCAGCGCATCGGTCCGGTCAAGCCGCGCCTGCTCGGCTTCTATGTCGGCGGGCAGCTTGCCCTCACCGACAAAAAAGGCGTGGTCCTGCCCGGAGAAACGGGGATCAAATCCCTCCGCGGCAAGGTCCGCGATCTCGAAGGAATGCGCGCCGGAGGCTGCAATTCCCTCCGCGACTTGGTTTGCGACGGAATGGGTGAAGGAGCCCGGTTTGGGGTGTGAAACGACGATGAGCGCGTGCATGGAATCCTCTGAATATCGATATCGTCAGTGTTACCGCGGGCAGCAGGTAAAATTGCTCACTATATACCTTTGGTAAGTTACTAAAGGTATATAGTGAGCTTTACTGACTGTGCAAGATCCCGAGCGAATGGTTCACGACGTCGCAGGCGGCGCCTTATAGACGGTGCTGCTCGCACTCTATGTCGATTCTGAAACCCGATACGACGCGTGGTAGGACGTGCGTTGACCGGGCACAACGCGAGCCTAAAAGGCCACGCTGAGATAACCCTTGATCGACGAGAAATGCGACGTGTCCGCGAACACGCCGCGATATCCGAGGCCTACTTTCGTTTTCGGGTCTAGAATGTAGTCTACATTCAGGTCCAAGCGTGCAGCATCGCGCGCTAGGGCTGCACCGACGACCTTGAAGGGCGTACCACCCGGGAACCGAACATCGGCCGTGCCTTGCACGTCGCCGTAAAGATGTTGCCAGCCGAGCAGGGCGCTTGCCGAGAACGTGGCGGCGTCGACCTCGAAATCGGTGGAGATGCGCGTACCGATGACGGTTACGCCGATATCGCTCGGCGAGGTTGTGCCGGAGAGCGCTGTGGAGCCACCGCTTTCCTTGAAGCTGCTCCCCTTTACACTCAGATAAGCACCTGAAACGAAGGGATTGAGATCAAACTCTCCGACCGTTGCCCTGTAACCGATTTCGCCAAAAACCTGCGCGGTCTTGGTGTCGTAGGAGGCGGTCAGCGTCTCGGCAAAATCTCCGAATGCCGGCGTGCGCCGGGTCGTCATGTCAGACCAGGTGTAGGACGCGCCGATGCTGGCGTCGAAGGACCCGAACGCGGTCGAACCATAGGTAACGATGTCGTAATGGGTGGCTTTGACGGAGGCATTCTGGCTTCCCACATCGCCGTTGCTGTGACCCAAGCCGGCGGCAAGGCCAAAACGGCCGAAATTGCCAATGCCTGCATCCAGGCCGTACAGCATGTTTGCCATCCCCCAGTCGAATGTTTCGGCGCCCCCGCCATCTGCCGCGCCCCAGCCGCCATTGGCTGATGACCAGAACGTTGCGCGATCATCGAGGCCGTCCGCTGCAAAGGCGACGCGAATACGTTGTGCGATCGCGTCCTGCGTCGCGTTGGCGTGGGTGACATGCAATGTATTGGCCGATGCGTGCGCCTCGCCCGAGAGCTGGCCGAGCGCATTGGCGAGCCGGTCTGCATCCGTCCCGTAAAGGCCTGTGAAAAGTGCGTTTGTACGCGGGCCGGGGTCGGGGCGGATTTCGTCCAGCGCCTTGCCGACGGCATCCACGTTGCGCGTGGTGCTGAGGCCGTGCGATGCCAGATCTCCATAGGCCTGCGGCGTCACGGCGAGCGACACGTCCGTGGTCTGGTAGAGAATATCGAGGCGGGTTCCCTTTGCCAGTTCGTCCGTGCCGGGCTGCGTGAAGGCGTCGAAGCTGCCGATGATCCCGACGCTCGAATGGATGATGTTGAAGCGTGCGCCCAGTGATGCCACGTAGGTGTTCGTCGCATCGCCCGAAATTCCGCGCAGGACCGGGTCGAGCCTGCCTGCAAGGCCGATCACGCCGGCGTCGCCCGTGGTGACGAGGCGGGAATAGTTGCCGGCGCCCGTTCCGTCGATGTCGAACCGGGACACGGCTGTTTCCTGCAGCGCCACGGGACCGTTCACCGTCAGCGTACCTGGCGAATCGCCGGGTGCCAGCAGGCCGGCAACGCTCAGCGGCGCATCGATCGTGCCCGTGCCGCGCAGCGTTCCATCGACACCCACGACAACCAGCGAACTCAACGTGCCGTTGACCGACAAAGTGCCGCCATGAACGAGCGTGCCGCCGAGGTAGGTGTTCTTGCCGGTCAGGGCAAGAATTCCGTCACCGGTTTTGGTAAGCGATCCCGCGCCGTCGATATCGTTTGCGAACGTGCCGTCATATCCCTTCGTATCGATGACAACGTCGGACACGAACCTGCCATAGCCCTTGACCGCTTTTCCTGCGTTGACCACGCCCCAGCCGAAGAGTTCCGGGTCGCCCATATAGGTCGCGGTCGTCAGCAGCGTCTGCTGCAGATCCTTCGCGCTGAAGAACGGAAAGGCCTCCTTGACCAGGGCGGCGATGCCGGAAACGACGGGTGTCGCCATCGACGTGCCATCTTCCAGCGCATAGTCGGGATCCAGTTCCCAGCCGGTGCCGAGGGGCATAGTCGAGTAAACATCCACACCGGGAGCGACAAGGCACCATTCGGCAGCGACGCCGCATCGGTTGCTGAAATCCGCAAGCTCGCCATCGGAATTGACGGCGCCGACGACGAGCCAGTTATCGCGCAGTTCTGGAATCCAGTATGGCATCCCGCCCAGCGCGTCCGGTGAGGACTGTCCTTCGTTGCCGGTCGCGAAGACCATCAGGATGTCCTTTTCGGCGGTGTATTTCATGGCCGCGATGGTGTCTGCGTAATTTCTTTCGAGTTCGCCGGGCTTGTAGTCCGTGACATTGCAAGGCGGCGTGTTCACCGCGGCGCAATCGTTGATGCCGAGACTGTTGTTGATGATCGATACGCCCTGGTCCGCCAGGAAGCGCCACGAACCGGCATAGACGGCGTCCTGGTTCCTGGTGTTCTGGTCTACGATTGCGGGTGTGATCTTCGCATCGAACGCCACGCCATGCATGCCGACGCCGTCCCTGTCGGCGGCGATGATGCCGGTGACATGCGTGCCATGGGTGTCGGTATCGAAATTCGCCTTGCCGGTGATTTTCTGGTTGTTGGTAAAGTCGTAGCCGTCCAGCACGCGGCCGTCGAATTCCTTGTGCCGCGTGTCTAGGCCGCTATCGAGCACGCCGACATTGACGCCACGTCCGGTATAGCCGAGTGCATAGGCATCAGCGGCATTGACGGCGTCCAGCTGCCAGCCGTTTTTGTATTCCTGTGTTTCCCAGGCGCTCTGTGCAAAAGCGCCGTTCGTGATGAAGCCCAGCAGGCTGAACGGCAAGACCCTGACCGCCGTTCGCCAGAACGCATAGGTTTTCATCATGTGGTTTCCCGAATCCCAGATCGTCAATGAATTCTCTGTATTTAGCGCGGCCCGACGCATTCGTGATGAGCGTACGATCTCATCTCTGGTATAGCTGTCTCATCTAGGCTTTAGGGTAGGCGATACGGGACTGCAAGATGACTGAAACGGACGAACCGTTGCTGCTCCGCCAGCATTTCGATTCATCTGAAGTGGATCCGCAGCAATCCTTTCCCGGATGGCAACAGGTGGTTGCTCCTGTGTTCGATGTCGCGCCCGTCAATCCGGCGGCGAAGTTCGCGGCGAAGTACGACACCTATCACCTCGGCGACATTCTCATCGGCATCGGCAGTTTCGATGCGACCCTGTTCACGCGGGATCGCCAGAAGGCGCTGACTGATGGCGTCGATCATGCCCTGGTTCAGGTCTACACGGCGGGTGGCTACACCGGCCTGCTGGACGATCGTCCCATCACGGTGAGGCGTGGGGATCTCGTGACGCTTGACATGGCGCGCGAAACCCGCACTGTTTCGGTCGCGTCGGACAATATCACGGTCATGATCCCGCGCGACCTGCTCAAAGTGAGAGACATACCCCATGGGCACATGTCACAAGGCCCACGTGGCGCCATTCTCGGCGGACTGATGGTCGATCATCTTGTTTCCCTGCGCGACAGGTTGCCGAATATCCATCGCTCCATCGGTGCCGCGGTGGCCAACGCGACGCTGGCGCTCTACCACGCAGCCCTTGAGCCTATGGACGAAATGGGGGATCTGGCGCCGGTGCCCTTCAAAGACGCGCAGTTCCAGCGCGCGCGCCGCATCATCGAAAATCGCCTCGGCGATACAAAGCTGGGAGCCGAAACGCTCGCCTCCGACATGGCGCTGTCGCGCGCGACGCTGTATCGCCTTTTTGAACCCTATCAGGGCATCACCAGCTTCATCCTTGATCGCCGCCTGGCCTATGCCCGAAAGGCTTTGGGAGACGCCGAGGACACGCGGCATATCGGCATCATTGCCGCCGCTTGCGGGTTTACCGATCCATCCCATTTCAGCCGCGTCTTCCGCCGCCGGTTCGGAATGACGCCCGCCGAATTCCGCAAACAGGGACGAACCGCGCCGTCGAGTTTCGACAGCGGATCGAGCTTCGATCTGCGGCCGTGGATCAGAAACCTATCCTGAAGGGGGCTCGGCCTCTCTTTCCTGGTGGCTTCAAACGGACTTTCCAACGCATTTCCCCGCCTGTAAAGGTCGACGCGATCGATCGGCTATAAGCCTTGTGACCTGCGAGGGAGTATTTGGTGAGCGAAGCATTCGCCTTCATGTTCGGCTTTTACGGCCTGCTGCTCGGCCTTGCCGTTGCCGAGGTCGCGTCCGGCTTCTCACGCGCCTATGACGAACGTCAAACCCGAGGAATGGGCATCGTCGCGCCCCTTTTCGGTATCCTTCTTCTTCTAGACTTGATCACGTTCTGGATGAATGCCTGGGCCTATCGTGAGCTGGCCGAGGTCAACTATATGTTGGCATATGTCGTCGCATTGGTCGCGTTGCTCTACTATTTCGCCGCCACCCAGGTTTTTCCGAAGGCGACGGAGAAGGACACGCTCGACAACCACATCATGGAGCACCGGCATGTCGTTGTCTTCTGCGTGCTGGCCAGCAACCTGATAACTCAGATCCCGAATGCGATTTCCGCATTCACCACGCCGTGGCCCCTATCGGACACCGCGATCTGGGCCAGCATGAACCTGATCTATTATGGGCTGCTCTGCACCGCCGCACTGGCGAAGAGCAAGAAGGTCGTGATCATCGTCGTTGCGTCCGCCATCCTGTTCGTCATCGGCGCAACAGCCATCTTCGCTTGATTGCCGACCAACTGTTCTACCGCATCGTGCTTTCACGCACCTGGAGTTCGAAGCCGAGGTCGATGATCGACGGGGAAACCGGGCGGTTCGCCAGGCGGTCGAGCACCATTTGCACGGAGCGCCGGCCGATCTCGTAGCGGGGCGTGCGCACGCTGGTCAGCGGCGGATAGGCGACGCGCATCATGTCGAGGTCGTTGAAGCCGCAGATGCCCATGCGGTGCGGCACGGCGATCGCCGCCCGCTGGCATTCGAACAGCACGCCCATCGCCAGGTCGTCATTGTTGCAGAAGACGGCGTCGAGGTCATGCGCCTTCGCCAGCGCATCCGCCAGCAATTGCCCGCCCAGGGATACGCTCGACGGGGTTAGCGTTGTGGTCACCAGCCTGGGGTCGAAGAGCTGCGCCTCTTCCAGCGCCCAGCGATAGCCGGCAAGGCGGCGCTGCGAGCGCGGGTCCATGCGGGCGCCGACGAAGCCGATGCGGCGATAGCCGGCCTCCAGCAGATGGTTGGTCGCCATCTTGCCGCCCTCGAAATGGGAAAAGCCGATCAGCATGTCGACCGGATCCTCGCCATGTTCCATGATCTGCACGACCGGGCAGCCGGCGGTTTCGAGCAGTTTTCGCGTGGTCTGCGTCTGGTCGATGCCCGACACGATCAGCGCCGATGGCCGCTGGCTCAGGAACATGCGGACCAGGCGTTCCTCTTCCCGGGGGGAATAGTGGGTGTTGCCCATCTGGATCTGCAGGGGGCTTTCGCCAAGCTCGTCATAGATGCCCCGCACCGTGTCGGCGAAGACGATGTTGGTCAGCGACGGCACGAGGACGCCGATCACGTCGGCGCGCGAGGAGGCGAGCGCGCGGGCATTGGGATCGGGCGCATAGCCGAGCTGGACGACCGCCGTGTCGATCTGGGCGCGCAGTTCGGCGGAGACGAGCGAGGGATCGCGCAGCGCGCGCGACACCGTGATCGCGGCGACGCCGGCGAGCTTGGCGACGTCGGCGATGGTCGGCCGGCCGCTGCCGCGCCGGCTTGCCCTGCGGCCCCGGTCCTTGGAGATGATGTCGTCTGCCACGTCGGCTCCTGCCAGAGCACTCCCGGTGAAACAGGATTAGCAGAGTGCTCTATCTCTTTGTTTCTGCGCCATTCTGAACAAAAATCCGCTGCGCATAAACGGCTCTAACTTCGGAAACGCAAGGTCTCGACATCCGTGCTGCCGACATACCAGTTCCGGGCGTCGACCTCATCGAAGACGATGGAGATTTCGCGCTCGGGAAGCCCGGTTGCCTCGGCAATCGCCGCCGCGATCTTGCTGCTGATCGCAGCTTTCTTGCCTGAAGGATCGTCCGCGAGGGTCTCGCGCACGATGGTGATGCGCACAAATGGCATTGCGAGCCTCCCGCCTCAATAGAGTTTTGCACCGTTGACCATAAGCCGCACCGCATAGAGCGAGCTGGTCGCGCAGATGTAGAGGATGTTGCGTTTGGGTCCGCCGAAGACGCAGTTTGCGGTGATCTCGGGAACCCGCACCTTGCCGATCAGCGTGCCGTCGGGGTGGTAGCAATGGATGCCGTCGCGGGCGCTGGTCCAGATCCGGCCTTCGTCATCCAGCCGGAAACCGTCGAACAGGCCGACGGTGCAATCGGCAAAGACGCGCCCGCCCGAAATTTTGCCTGCGGCGTCGACGTCGAAGACGCGCATATGCGCGGGGTTTTCCGGGCCGTGTGTGCGGCCGGTATCGACGACATAGAGCTGTTTTTCGTCGAGCGAGAAGGCGAGGCCGTTCGGCCGCACCATGTCGGTGATGACCGCGGTGATCTCGCCGGTCGCCGGGTCGACGCGGTAGACATGGCAGGCGCCGATCTCGCTTTCCGCCTTGTGGCCTTCATAGTCGGTCTCGATGCCATAGGCGGGATCGGTGAACCAGATGGAACCGTCCGAGCGCACGACCACGTCGTTGGGTGAATTCAACCGCTTGCCGTTCCAGTGCTTGGCGATCGTGGTGACGCTGCCATCGTGCTCGGTTCGGCTCACCCGCCGCCCGCCGTGCTCGCAGGTCAAAAGCCGGCCTTGCCGGTCCGTGGTGTTGCCGTTGGAAAAGTTCGACGGCTGGCGGAAGACGCTGACATGGCCGTCGGTCTCGTCATAGCGCAGCATGCGGTCGTTGGGGATGTCCGACCAGACGACATAGCGCCCCGCGGCAAAGTAGGCCGGGCCTTCGGCCCAGCGGCATCCCGTGTGCAGCTGCTCCACCCGGGCGCTGTGATTGACCAGACGGGCGAAGCGCCGGTCCAGAATTTCGAAATCGTCAGACATGGTATCTCCCCCTCATGGATTTATGATAGCGCTATCATATGTGAAGTGAATAGCTTTTCTGCATGCATGCTATTTGAATGCGAATATTCACTGATAATGGCCGATACGTCACGCTTTTCGACCCACAAAAATTCCTTTACAATTTATCATGGTAGCGCTAACCAAATGAAGGACAGCGGCGTTTTCGGGAGGAGAACCAGGACGCTTCGTCAAGGGTTGAGCCGGGCATCCAGCGTGCCGATGCCGGTGCTATTCGTGCTGTTTCCGCCTTCGGACCGACGGCCGAAAAAGGCGCGCGCCAAAAGGGAGGAAATGTCGATGGTGAAGTCACTCGCTGGCGGCATCGTTGCCGCTACTGCATTCCTGATGCTCGGATCCGCGGCCTATGCCGAGCCCGAGATCGTTACGGGACCGTCCGCCGAGCCAGAGTGTTTTGCACCCTGGTCCGCGGAGACCAAATTTCTCAAATTTCCGAAGAAGGATGGGCCTTATCGCATAGCCTTGGCGAACGGCTACATCGCCAACACCTGGCGCATCCAGATGGTGCAGACCGCCAAGGCTTACGCCGCGCAATCCGACGTTGCCGCCAAGCTGAAGGAGTTCAAGGTCGTCTCGACGGGTGAGGACGTGCCCGCCCAGATCTCGGCGATCAACAACTTCATCGATTCCGGCTATGACGCCATCGTCGTCAACGCCCAGAACCCGACCGCGTTTGCGCCCGTCATCAAGCGGGCGAAGGAAGCCGGCGTCGTGCTGGTCGCCTTCGACAACATCCTGGACACCGAGGACGCCATCAACGTCAATGTTGACCAGAAGGGTCTCGGCGAACTGTGGGGCGACTGGCTGGTCAAGCACCTGCCGGAAGGCGGCAAGGTGCTGGAGGTGCGCGGCGTCGCCGGCACGTCGGTCGATACCGACCGACACGAGGGCATCCATGAAAAGCTCAAGGCATCGGGCAAGACCTTCGATGTCACCGAGGTCATGGGCAAATGGGACGACGGCGTGGCCCAGAAGGTGACGGCGGATGCCATTGCGACCAGCGGCCCGTTCGACGGCATTACCGGCCAGGGCGGCGACACCGGCATCGTGCAGGCGATGATCGACGCCAAACATCCGTTCGTGCCTTTTGGCGGCGAGACGGAGAATGGTTTCCGCAAGTTCTGCGCCAAGTTTGCCTCCGAAGGGCTGAAATGCACCTCGGCAGGCTCCGGCCCGGCGCAGGTCGCGGTTGCGATCAAGACCGCGATCGCCGCACTCGAAGGCCAGGTCGTGCCGCAGGAGGTCAAGCTGCCGCTCGCCATCACGTCCGATCCGGACTTCAAGGACGGGCAGGACTATTTCCCGGCGGAATCCGACAACTTCTTCGTCGGCAATGCTTTCCCCAGCTGCGGCATCAATTTCACCGCGCAGGAGATCATGGGGCAGAGCAAGGAAAACCAGTAGGCCTTGGCAAGATCGGGCATCGCGCAATCGCGCGATGCCCCCTTCGGCAAAACGGTTTTCGGGGAGAGTAATGGAAAGTGCCGCACCGCTCTTTCGCATGGAAGGCATATCGAAACGCTATGGCGGCGTCCGGGCGCTTGAAAAGGCCGACCTGTCGGTAAGGGCAGGGGCGATCCATGCCATCCTGGGCGAGAACGGCGCGGGAAAATCGACGCTGATCAAGATCATGGCGGGCGTGGTGGCGCCGGACGAGGGGCAGATGATGCTCGACGGCCGGGCGGTGGATTTCGCTTCGCCGGCAGCGGCGAATGATGCCGGCATAGTCTGCGTCTTCCAGGAACTGTCGCTGATCCCCGAACTCAGCGTCGCTGACAATATCATCATCTCGAATCCGCCGACGCGCTTCGGCATGATCGACCGCAAGGCGCAGCGGCGCCTGGCGGAAGAGGCGCTGGCACGCGCCGGCGCCGCCGACATCCATCCTCTAGCATTGGTCAAGGACCTGCCGCTGTCTCGCCGGCAGATGGTGGAGATCGCCAAGGCGCTGGCGCGCAAGCCGCGCATCCTCATCCTCGACGAGGCGACCTCGGCGCTGACGGCGGCCGACGTGTCGAAGGTCTTCGCGGTGCTGAAGCGCCTGCGCGCGGAAGGGCTGGCGCTGCTCTACATCTCGCACCGCATGAACGAGATCGCCGAACTTGCCGACGACTGCACCGTCTTTCGCAACGGCAGCAAGGTCGCGAGCTATCCGGCGGGCTCCAGGAGCGACGAAGAGGTCATCGAAATGATGATCGGCCGCGAATATCACAGCGTCTATCCGCCGAAGCCGCAGCGCGCGCCGCAGGCGGTGCCTGTCCTCGAAGCGCGCAATCTTTCCTGGACGGACCGCCTTCAGGACATTTCCTTTTCCCTGCATGCCGGCGAAATCCTCGGCCTCGGCGGGCTGGACGGGCAGGGCCAGCGCGACCTGCTGCTGGCGCTGTTCGGCGTGCTGCGTGGGCTGCGCGGCACGGTGCATGTGGACGGCAAGCCGGTCGGCATCGGCAGCCCGGCGCAGGCCCGCGCGCAGGGCATCGGCATGGCGCTCATCCCGGAAGACCGCAAGACCGAGGGACTGATGCTGCCGATGACGGTGCGCGACAACCTTTCCTTCGCCTCCCTCGATCGCTTGACCCGCGGTGGCATCATCGACAGCGCCAAGGAGCAGGACTTCATCGACCGCATGATGACGCTGCTCGCCATCAAGGCCGGCAGCATCGACGCGCCGGTCGGCGCGCTTTCCGGCGGCAACCAGCAGAAGGTCGTCATCGCGAAATGGCTGATGCGCCAGCCGCGCATCATCCTGCTCAACGATCCGACGCGCGGCATCGATGTCGGAACCAAGCAGGAGATCTATCAGCTCCTGCGCCGGCTGGCGGACGAGGGCGCGGCGATCCTGTTCTACTCGACGGACTATGCCGAACTCATCGGCTGCTGCGACCGGGTCCTCGTGCTCTATGACGGCGCCGTGAAACGGGAGCTGGTGGGCGCGGAGATAACCGAACACGCCCTGATCGCCAGCGCGCTCAACATCCGCTCCGTCGAGAGCATGCACGAGGGAGCCGCGTCATGAAGGACTGGCAATACCGGCTGGCCGAGCAACGCGGCACGCTGACGGCGCTCACGATCTTCGTGGTGATGTTCGTGATCTATACGGCGAACCACCCGGCGGGCTTTACGGCCAATGTCGTGCAGACCGCGGCCAACAAGGGCGTGCTCCTCGCCTTTATCGCCATGGCGCAGACGCTGGTGGTCATCACCGCCGGCATCGACCTGTCGATCGGCATGATCTTCCTGCTCACCAATTGCCTGGCCTCCTGGCTGGTGGTCGGCACGCCGCTGGAGACGGCCTTCGGCGTGGTCGTCGTGCTGGCCGTCGGCGGGCTCTGCGGGGCGATCAACGGCGCCATCGTCATCTACGGTCGGCTCCAGCCCATCGTGGCGACGATCGCGACAGGCGCCGTCTATTTCGGCATTGCGCTGTTGCTGCGGCCGTTCCCGGGTGGGTCCGTCAACGAAGACCTCGCAGACGCCCTGACGGGGCGGATTTTCGGCAGCGTTCCGGCAAGCCTCGTCGCGCTTGCGGCGGTGGTCGTGCTGGTATGGGTGCCGTTCAGCCGGTCGGTCTATGGCCGTGCCGCCTATGCCGCCGGCTCTTCCGAAACCGCGGCCTACATGTCCGGCATGCCGATCCGGCGCGGCAAGTTCCTCGCCTATACGCTTGCGGGCTTCGTGGCGGCCATCGGCGGGCTTTTCCTCACCTTCTTCACCTATACCGGCGACGCGGCCTATGCGAGCGGCAACGCCTATACGCTGTTTTCGATTGCGGCCGTGGTTTTGGGCGGCGTGTCGCTGTTCGGCGGCAAGGGTAGCGCGATCGGCGCCGTCTTCGGCGCGCTGGCGTTCCGCACGATCGGCGACCTGCTGTTCGTCTTTGATCTCGATCCGCTCTGGCAACCGCTGTTCCAGGGCCTCATCCTGCTTGCGGCGGTCAGCCTCGGGGCTTTCGCGCTGTTTAGGGTGCGCAATCGGTTGGAGTGGTTCCTGTGAGCGAGACGGCAATGACGCGTGCAACGGGGCGCAAGCCGGGCTTCATCCACCGCTTCGATCCGGCGGTCCTGACGGCCTTCGGCTGCATCATCCTGCTTCTTGTGCTGGGCAGCCTGTACTCCCGCAACTTCCTGTCGCCGGATTATCTGTTGCAGCAGCTGAAGGTGGCGTCGTTCCTTGGCGTCATCGCCACGGGCATGATGCTCGTCATCCTGCTCGGGCAGATCGACCTTTCCGTGCCCTGGGCCGTGGCGACGGGCGCGATGATGGCCTGCGCGGCTGCCGCCTATGGTCCCTTCGGCGTTGCACTCGCCATCCCGTTCGGCATTCTCTGCGGCGTCGCCATCGGCGTCGTCAACGGCATCGGGGTCGCCTATCTGCGTATCCCCTCGATGATCGTGACGCTCGCCACCAATGCCGTCGCGCAGGGTGTAATGGTGGTCTATACCGGCGGCTTCTCGCCGCAGGATTCCGCCACGGCGGCGATGCGTTACCTCGCCACCGGCGGCCTCATCCCCGGCATCCCGAACGTCGTCTTCATCTGGGCGCTGATCGGCGGGGCCATGGTCTTCGTGCTCGGCCGCACCGGCTTCGGCCGCGCCGTCTACGGCATCGGCAACCGTGAGCGCGCCGCCTATCTCTCCGGCATCAACACCCGGCGCATCGTCATGATCGCCTTCGCCGTCTCGGGCGGCCTTTCGGCCTTCGGCGGCGTGCTGCTGGCAGGTTATGCCTCGAAAGCCGCGCAATCCATGGGCGACGCCTACCTGCTGCCGGCCATCGCCGCGGTCGTCTTGGGCGGAACCTCGATCCTCGGCGGCCGAGGCACCTATCTCGGCACCGTCGCCGGCGTCATCCTCATCACGCTGCTGCAATCGATCCTCTCCGTCATGCAGATGCCGGAAGCCGGGCGCCAGATCATATACGGCCTGGTGATCGTGCTCATGCTGCTGCTCTACGGCCGTGCACCGGCGAGCCGCTGAGCGGCCTGGACCCTGTTCCTATCCGACTGCGTTGGTTATACAGAGATATAACGACGACGGCGGACCTCACTTGCGGCCGTCCGATGCAGGAGGCCAGCATGGCGAACGCCATCCTCAGGAGAACGGTCGAGATCGTGCGTGAACGTCTCGGTCCCGCGCTCGACGACCTTACCATCGACCGTGTCGCCATCGGACTGTTCTTCACCGGCGTGAAGCTGTCGACGGGGCATGCGGGGGCTTGCGCCAGCCGGTCAAGGATATGCCGGAGGCCGTCTGTTGCCCCAGTTCCGCGATGGCGATGCCGTTTCCCGGCAAGCTGCGCGGCCGTCGCGCCGCAGACCTCCTCGACGAGGCCGTCGAACAGGTTGGAATCAGGCGCAGCGTCGGCATCGCAACGCTCAATGCGCTGGCGCAGATCGTCAATGAAAACCGCCCGCCGCAGGGTTTTGAGATCGTCGAGGGACTGGACGCTTTTGCCGGCGCTGAGGTTGGAGCGGGCGAGACCGTCGTCGTGGTCGGTGCTTTCGTGCCGTTCCTGCGCGAGCTGCGGAAAATCGGCGCCCGGCATTGGGTGCTGGAGAAGGACCCGTCCACCCTCAAGTCCCACGAGATGCCCTATTTCAAGGAGGCCGAAAGGGCGCCGGACGTGGTTCCCGAGGCGGACGTGCTGATCATCACCGGCACGACGCTGGCGAACGACACCCTTGGTTCACTGATCGCCCTGGCAAAACCGTCGGCCCGCATCGTCGTCGTCGGCCCGACCGTCACGATGATCCCCGACGCCTTCTTCGAGCGGGGCTGCCACATTCTCGGCGGCATCAAGGTCACCGATCCCGACGCCTTTCTTGCCGTCATCGCCGAGGGCGGGTCGGGCTATCACTTCTTCGGCAAATCGGCGGTCAAGATCACGCTGCGCAGGCAGGCCTAGCGCCTCGATCAAATGCCCGGAGGGACCCTTCAAACCGAACCGGTCTGAAGGGTCAGATTCCGACAGCCGGCGCAAGACCAACACCGCGCGAGGTTAGCCGACTTTGGGGATGGCGCCGTAGGCGAGTTTGCCCTTGTGGACGACGGCATTCCGGTTCGGGAGACGCGCGACCGCCTCGGCCGAGCAACTGGCGGGCACGAGGTTGAAGCTCGCGTCGTCGCCGGTCTTCGGCCACACCTGTTCGCCCTTGTCGTTGAGCGGCGCGACGAAGCCGGTCGCATAGCCCAGCGTGCGGTTGATCTCATATTCGATGCTGGAATAATCGATCCGGGCGATTTCGTTCGCCTTCTGCAACATGTCGCAATTGCCGAAGGAATCCCACCAGTCGATCACGCTGTCCGTGCCGCAGATGACATCGACCCCGGCCTCGTGCAGGTCGCGGATCGGCATCGCATACCGGCCGAGCGGAACCGCGGTGGCGAAAGTGACACCCAGCGCCTTCATGCGGGCGGCGAAGTCCTTGAGTTCCGGCTTGGAGAGCTCGGCCAGCGAGTAGGCATGGCTGAACGTCACGTTGCCCTGCAACTGCTTGTTCTGCTCCATGTGATCCATGATGCGGTTGAACGTGGGAATGGCGGTGTCGCGCGGATCGTGGACATGGATGTCTATGCCGACGTTGAAATCGATCGCGAGCTGAACCGTCGTGTCGACCGATTTTTCCATGTCGTTATCGAACGAGGCCGGATCGACGCCGCCGACATAGCTGACGCCACCCGATTGCAGCGCCTCGCGCATCAGGCCGACGCTGTCGGAAACCAGCAGGCCATGCTGCGGGAAGATGGCGATCTCCGACGTGAGCGTATCCTTGAACCGCGCAAGCGAGGTCTTGAGATGCTCAAGGTTCGCCAGCTCGCTGACCGGATCGACGTTGCAATGGGTGCGGCAGACGGTGGTGCCGCGTGAATGCATGAGGCGGATGATCGCGGCCGTGCGCTCCTCGGCCGTCGGCAGGAGTTTTAGCAGAAGCTCACGCTCCTGCGCGACGCGATCCACGCGAAAGTTCTGCGTGGGGATCGTCGCCTCCCAGGGGCCGCCGTAGAAGGTCTTGTCGATATGGGTGTGCATGTCGCGGAAGGTCGGCAGCATCAGCTGGCCCTGTGCGTCATAAGCCGCGGCACTCGCAGGAACGGGCGTCTTCGCGTCCAAGATCCCGGCAATCTTGCCGCCGGTGATGTGCAGCGTCTTCAGCTCGGTGCTGGTGTGCGTGATGACCGGCGCATCGAGCCACGGCTTCTTCTCCTCAACGAAACCAATCTCCAGACGCACATTGAGCAGATAGTAGGCGTCCGGCAACTTTTCCACGTCGATGACCGGGGTCGTGACGACGCTGACATCGATCGCCGACACCGTTTCCGCGGCGCCGGCGCTTCCCGCCAGACCAACCCCCAGCGCCAGACTTCCCGCACCAACGCCTCCCATAAAGCCGCGTCGCGACAGGCAGACTTGTGAACGATCCATTTTGTCCCCCTCCATCATGTTGCATGAATTGTACGCAATAATATCAATATATCGTATTCAATTTTTGCAAACGTCAAGCGTTTTTATGTATTATAAAAAAGCCGATTTTGGCAAACTCAAGCGCTTCTTCCAAGAAAGTCATCGCCCATTCGACGTCGAAAGCGCTTGCATCGCGTTGCTTGGCGAAGCGGCGATTAAAGTCGCAACGTAAGCCTTGAGGCATCAAGGCCATTCCATAATGGCAGCGTGCTTTGTGGTAAATTTTTGTAAGCAAAATTTCTTGACATTGCATACAAACATCGTAGCCTGAAGTTCCCAAAGGATGGAAAATCCTTTCGGACGATCCGAATTCCCAACATAACTCGAAGCCAGCGAGAACGCCGATGGATGTCGATATCAGAGCCGACCGTCACCTCACTCCACGCACGACCCTCGTGTTGTCCCGGTCCGAAATCGAAGGATTGGTGACCATGGCCGAGGTGATCGAGGTGGTCGAAGCCGCGCATGCCGATATGTCCAACGGTACGGCCGCGCAGCCGGCGGCGACCGCGATGAAGCTTCCTTCCGGCACGGGTGCCTTCCTGGCCATGCCGGCGCTTGCCGACCGGCAAGGGCTCGCCGTCGTCAAGCTTTTGGCCGATATTCCCGACAATACGGCGCGCAGCCTGCCGATGCAGCGCTCCGTGGCCCTGCTGGTGTCGCAGGAGACGGGCGCACCGGTGGCGATCTTCCACGGCCAGATCCCGACCCGCATCCGGACGGCGGCGGCGAGCGCTGTCGCCACGCGGCATCTGTCGCGCCCCGATAGCCGCGTGCTCGGACTGATCGGCGCGGGCGCCCTTGCTGTCGAGCATGTGCGCGCCATCTGTCAGGTCCGCTCCATTGAGCGCGTGGTGGTGTGGTCGCGATCGGCGGCCACTGTTGCCGGTTTCATCGAACGGGTCGGCAAGGATTTTCCCAATCTCGTGCTGGAGGCCGCCGCCTCGCCGCAGGATGTGTTTACGCAGGCCGATATCGTCTGCACGCTGACGCCGTCGCGCGAGGCCCATGTGGAGGGCGCCTGGTTCAAGTCGGGCCAGCACATCAACGCGGTCGGCGCGCCGCCGCGGCCGGACCATCGCGAGATCGATTCCGCCGGCATGGCGCGGGCGCGGGTCTTCCTCGACAGTCTGCCCATGGCGATGCACGATTCGGGCGATCTTCTGATGGCGATCGCCGAGGGCGCAATCACCAAGGAACAGGCGTCCACGGAGATCGGTGACGTCATCACAGGCGCTGCCTCAGGCCGGACGTCGACCGAGGAAATCACCCTGTTCAATTCCGTCGGCCTCGCCGTCCAGGACCTGGCGATCGGCGCGCTTCTTGTCGCAAGAGCGCGCGAAAAGGGCGTCGGCATGGAAATCGACCTCGCCGGCTAAGGCCCGCAGGCGACACCACAAATCGGCATTGGCCTGCGCTCTGGGGGGGCACCGGCCGTATTCACCGCGCGAACGGGTTTGCGTGGCCATGTCCGCATGGCTGCCGGATACCTGCGCATATGGGGAGGAGAGACATGGATAGAAACTTCATTTGGCGCAAGGGAGACTGGGGCGGCTACTTCGGCCTTCTTGCCAACAACCTGACCAATCTTCTGACGATGATCGCGCTTCTGGTCTTCGTCGTCGGTTTTCCCAAGGACATGGTCTACGGACGGATCGCGCCGGCCTTCGGCCTGGCAATTCTCGCCGCAAGCCTCTGGTACACCTATTTCGCCTATCGCCTGGTGAAATCCACCGGACGCACGGATGTCACGGCGCTCCCTTCGGGGCCGAGTTCGCCGTCGATCTTCACGGTGACGTTCCTCGTCATCCTGCCGGTCTACCTGCAAACCAAGGATGCTGAATTCGCCCTGCAGATTGCCCTGGTCTGGTGTGTCGTCGAGGCGATGATCCTCGCCGGCGGGTCCTTCTTCGGCGAAAAGATCCGGCAGATCATTCCCCGCACTGTGCTGCTGTCGTGCCTTGCCGGGCTTGGCCTGCTGCTGCTGGCGATGAACCCGATGCTGCAATCCTTCGAGACGCCGACCATCGCTTTCGTCGTCCTCGTGCTCATCTTCCTCAACTGGTTCGGCAAGAAGCCGCTTCTGCCGAAGGTTCCGACTGGCTTCCTGCTGCTCGCAACCGGCACGGTGCTGGCCTGGGCCTTCGGGTTGCAGAACCCGGCGGCGGTGGCGGAATCGCTCGGCACCTTCGGCTTCAATCCGCCGACGCTGCATGTCGGCAGCTTCCTCCAGGGCCTGCCGCATGCGCTGCCCTATCTTGCCTCGGCCGTGCCGCTCGGCCTCGCCAACTACGTGTTCGACCTTGAGAATATCGAGAGCGCGCATGCCGCCGGCGATCCCTATCCGACCCGCCAGGTGATGCTGGCGAACGGCCTGTCCTCGACGATCGGCGCCATGTTCGGCAATCCGTTCCCGGTGACGGTCTATATCGGCCATGCCGGCTGGAAATCCATCGGTGCAAGCACCGGCTATACGCTGTTTACCGGCATCAGCATGTTCCTGATCACGCTGTTCGGGCTCGGCGCCTTTCTACTGGCGGTCATCCCGATGGTCGCGGTGCTGCCGATCCTCGTCTATATCGGCGTGGTGACCTGCAACCAGGTGGTGCGCGAATCGCCCAAGAACGAAGTGCCGGTGATCTTCATCACCATGTTCCCGTGGATCGCGAACTGGGCATTGACGCTTCTGAACAACACGCTGTCGGCGGCCGGAACCAATGCCAAGACGGTGGGCGTGGAGGCGCTTGCGCACAAGGGCGTCTATTACCAGGGGCTTTCGAACCTCGGCAACGGCGCGCCGCTCAGCAGCATGACCTGGGGCTGCATCGCGATCTTCGCCATCACCGACCGCCCGATTGCCGGCGTGCTTGCGGCTCTTGTCGGCGCCGTGCTGACCTTCTTGGGCGTGATCCATGCCCCGACGGTCGGTATCGCGCAGGCCCAGGCCATGCCGCTGGTCTACGGCTATTGCATGATCGCCGGCATCTTCGCGCTTAAGCAGTATCTCAACCAGCGCGACGAGAGCATGGCAACGGTGGCGAAGCCTGCCGGCGAATGATCTGACATAACCGGCGCCCCGAACACGCCTGCGACCGGCGGGGGGGGGGGCCCCCCCCGCCCCCGCCCGCCCCCGCGGGCCGGGGGGATGCGGGGTGGGGGGGCGGGGGGGTTTTTACGCCCGGGCGGGGGTGGGGGGTGGGGTTTTGAAAGGGG